>JAHDQY010000046.1 GCA_018433595.1 Synergistales bacterium | reverse complement strand
GTCAGGGTTGCGGAAGTCCCCCTGGATCATGTTGTGGTCGACGTAGCTGACGGAAAGCTCCGTCCGGACCCGGTCGACGCCCATGGCCTCGAACTGGAGACAGGCCATCGTCCCCGTGGCATCCTGGGTCAGCGTCTGGTCGATCCGGATACCGATTCTTTGCCCCTTGACCATTTCCCCTTCGACAAGATGGGCCCCGATGATTTTCTCTGCAACCGTTCTTCCCATAGATCTCCCTCCTCATGCTTTCGGGGGCATCGCAAGGGCTGCCCTCTGTTCAGGGAAACCGCGATTCAGCCCCGCCCCCTTTTGGACCTCGAGCCGCCCCTGATGCCGCTGTCTCCACGATGGCGGTTCTCTCCGGACAAAAAATAAAGAGAGCCTCCCTTTTGAGACTCTCTCCCGAGGACACGCAACCAGCAACCTCCACGCCTTGACAGAGGGGTGGGGCATCCCCAGGTGAGAGTTCGAACACCGCGAATCTTCACCCTTCTCGCCGTCAGGCCGGTCTCCTGGCTCCCCTTCTTCCTCCGCCGCCCTTCCAGGTCCGTTGAGAACCCGTGGATCTTCGGCTTCGTCGGGGTTACAGTGGCGGGTCCGCGCCGGAATCACACCGGACTTCCCGTTCACCTGGCCGCGTCTTTTTTTGAAAAACTTTTTCGGTCAAACAGACAAGAAACGGGGGAATCCTTATCGGACTCCCCCGTCAAGGGCGCAAAGAAGCAGTGCCTCCTCCAAAAAGAGAGGGCTCCACCCCGGCGAAAGTCCGATCTCCGCGAACTGTCTGCTGTCTTTCTCTCAGGCCGGTCTCCTGGCTCCCCTTCTTCCTCCGCCGCCCTTCCAGGTCCGTTGAGAACCCGTGGATTTTCGGCTTCGTCGGGGTTACAGTGGCGGGTCCGCGCCGGAATCACACCGGACTTCCCGTTCACCTGAAAGAATCAATCTGTCCTACCTGCTGAGAACCAACTGAGACTATGCCGCCTCTTTTAGAAAATGTCAACAGTTACGGTCTTTTTCAAAAAAAGAAAGTCTTTTCGGTCAATTAAACACTAATATGTCGTTTCTCGACAAATCGCAAGAAAACACCCGCAAGGGAGCGTATCACTCTCACCTGAAAAGTTCAACGACTTCAGGTTACTCCGTCACCTCAAACATGTCTTTGCCTACGCCGCAGACGGGACAGACCCAATCCTCAGGAATCTCCTCAAAAGGCGTCCCCGGAGCGATTCCCGCATCGGGGTCACCGCTGGCCGGATCATAGACATAACCGCAGACGGTGCAGAGGTACTTTTTCATCAGGGCACCCTCCCATCCTTGAGGTCGAAACTAGGCCGATTATACGATTCCACCCGGATAAAGACAACCGCGGCAACACCCTTCAGATTTCAAATAGCCGGGATTCAAGGCTGCCGGAAAGGCAGAGAGCCCCCTTTTCGGTGATGACATAGTCGTTTTCGACACGGACCCCGCCCCGGCCTTCAATGTAGACCCCCGGCTCGACGGTGACGATGTCACCGATTTCCAGGAAATCATCGGACCGAGGCGATAGGCGGGGCGCCTCGTGAACCTCCAGCCCCAGACCGTGGCCGAGGCCGTGAGAGAAGGCCCTGCCGTAACCGCCGTCTTCGATGACCGATCGGGCGGCTCCATCGACCTCGCGGCAGGAGAGGCCGGGACGAAGCAGCGAGGCGGCAAGATCGTGAGCGCGGCCGACGAGGCCATGGATTTCGAGGAGCCAGTCATCGGCGGGCCCGACGGTGAAGTTCCGGGTGATGTCGCTCAGGTAGCCTCCGTATCGGGCGCCGAAGTCGACGGTTACCCAGTCGCCCCGGCGAAAGGCCCGTTCCGTCGGGCGGCCGTGAGGAAGGGCCGAGCGCTGTCCCGAGGCGACGATGAATTCATGGGTGCCCCACCCTCCCTCGGCTCCGCAGCGACGGATCTCGAATTCGAGAAGGGCGGCGAATTCCCGCTCCGTCATCCCCTCGCCCGACCCGGCAAGAGCGCGAAGGAAGGCCTGGGAGGCCCTGTCGGCAGCCTCTCGGATCAGAGAGATCTCCCCTTTGTCCTTATGGCGACGGAGGGAGGGGAGCAACGACGAGACGTCGACGGAGGGAAAACCCAGGTCCTCGAAGGAACAGAAGAGGGCGTGAGAAATTCGCTCCCACTCCAGACCGATGCGGCGAGGGGCCAAAGGCTTCAACACTTCCCCGATCGTTTCGATGAGACGGCCCCCCTCCTGCTCGACGAGATCGAAAGGCGACTGACACCGCGCCTGGGCGATATAGCGGCCGTCGGTGATGAGGATCATTTCCGACGGGGTGATGATGGCGGCACCACTCGTCCCCCGAAAGCCGGAGAGGTAGAAGAGGCTCTCCCAGTTGGAACCTTCGATGACGGGAAGGACAAGAACGGGACAGTCGATCCCGTCCATGAGCCTCCGCAGTTTTTCAACGCGATCCACGACCGGTCCAAAATCCATGATGAATGTTTCTCTCCTTTTCAGGTTACAGGTCCAGCAGGCGCCAGAGCTCTTCATCCAAAGAGGGGGGGCAGTCTCCTTCCCCCTCGACGACGCGACCGACAGCGGCCCAGGTGATGGCGGCTTCTTTCAGTCTCTTCGCGGCCTCTTCCAGCTTTTCTTCGGTGATGACGGCCAGAAGCACTCCCGAGGAGATGAGGCGCAGCGGGTCAAAGCGAAGTCCCTCGGCAAGCCTCGCCGTAAGGCGGTGAACGGGAACGGAGAGCCGATCGAGGCGAAGGCCTCGGCCGGCAAGACGGGAGATCTCGCCGAATCCGCCCAAAAGCCCCCCTTCCGTAGGATCGTGCATGAAGACGGCCAGGTCTCGCAGGAGACGTCCTTCGGGTACAACGGAGAGGAGGCCCGTCCAGGAACGGATCTCCTCCAGCGCCTCCTCCCCCAGGAAGTGAACAATCAGATCGGAACGATCCTGGGCCAGAATGGACATCCCTTCGATCCCGGCGTGTTTGGTCATGATGAGGACATCGCCGGGAGCCATCCTTTCGGCCCGAAGGACGCGGCGGGCCCGTCCCATCATGGTGCCGACGAGGACAGGCCACTCGTAGCGCGGCGAGAATTCTGTGTGGCCGCCGACGACGGCGACTCCGAGCTCCCGGCAGGCTTCATCGATTTCGGCCATGAGAACCGCCGCCGCCCCTTCGCCCTGGGAAGAGGGGAGAATCATCGTGACGATGAGGTAGCAGGGCTCGCCGCCCTTGGCGACGATATCGTTGGCGTTGACCTGGACAAGCAGCCTTCCGGCCCCTCTCGAAGCGCCGACGATGGGGTCGGATGAGGCGACGAGAAAGTCGCCCGAGGGCCAGGCGATGACGGCGGCATCCTCACCGACGCAGGGGCCGACGAGGACTTCGGGCCGCTCGGTGCCGCGGTAGTCGAGAACGTGGCGCTCCAGAAGCTCCGGGGGAAGCTTGCCCGAAGGAAGAAGCGGCTTAGGGGGTTTCACCTTTTTCATCACCTTTCAGGCTGTAGAGACAGCCGCAATAGTTCTGGCGGTAGAGTCCGAGCCGCCGGCTCTCGGCGACGGAGCGGACGAATCCCCCTCCTTTCCGCCAGATCCGGTCGATCCAGACAAGGCCCCGGGCTCGAGCGACGTCACGACCGATGGCATTGATGGCGTCGACGTCCTTGTGGGGGCTGATGGTCAGCGTCGTCGCCAGGGCGGAGATCCCCAAGGAAGCGGCACAATCGGCGGCCGCCTCAAGCTGAAGGTGGAAACAGAGAAGGCAGCGCCTTCCCCCCTCTGGCTCGGTCCAGAGGGGCTCCGTTGCGGCAATCCACGATATCGGGTCGTAATCCGGGACATGGAGGGGCCTTCCCACCGAGGCGGCCAGAAGGCGGGCGGCCTTGAGGCGGAGGAGGAACTCCTCTTCGGGATGGATGTTGCCCCCGTAGAAGTAGCCGTCGACATCATAGCCTTCTTCCAGCAGGGCCGGCCAGGGGACGGTGCCGTCAGGGGCGCAGCAGAGGTGGAGCAGCACGTTCCCCTTCCCTTCGGTCATGCTAGAGGGGCTCTCTTTCCGTTGCGTCGGCCTCCGGGACCCCCCGCGAACGGACCGAAGTGGCTACAAGGAGGTAGCCGGTATGACCGATCATCATGTCCTCGGGGCGGATGCGGCGGGCGTTGGTCTTGTAGGTCCTCAGAAAGGTTTCCATCACCTGGATGTCGACGAAATTGCGCTCGCTCAGGCCATCGAGAAGCTGCTCCAGCTGATTCGTCGTCGGCACCAGGGCCGCAAGTCGCCGTCCCGGCGCCAGAGCGGCGTAGGCAGCGTCGAGAGCCTCCCAGGGCGATGGCAGGTCGAGAATCAGGGCGTCGACGTCACGCTCCTCGAAACCGTCGACGACCTCTCCGATGCGGAAGGTGACACGGTGGGCAACACCCCAGCGCTCACAGTTATCCTGGGCCAGGCGTGAGAAGTCCTCCCGCCTGTCATAGCTGTAGACGCGACCGCCGTCACCGACGAAGTGGGCCAGCAGCGTCGTCAGGCTCCCCGATCCGGTACCGCATTCGAGGACGCGGGCGCCCGGGAAAATATCCAGATAAAGGAGAAGCAGTCCTGCATCCTTGGGATAGATGATCTGGGTCTGGCGGCGGAGACGTCGCATGAATTCTCCCGATGTGGGACGAAGGACGTAGAAGGGCTGCCCCTTGTGGGTCTGAACGACACCTCCGTAGGAGGCTTCCGCAACGGCATCGTGAGGGATCGTCCCCATGTGGGTCCCCTGAAAGGCCCCTCTCTTGAGGCGTAACAGATAGGTGTCGCCCTTGTGGGGCGACCAGAGAAGGACCAGCTCCCCCTCGTTCAACATGATCGTACCTCCCGTCATCGGACCGGAGAAAGGCCTTAGCGATCTTCCTCCCGATAGCTGTCGAAGATTTCATCCATTCTGTCATGCTCCTCTCGGAAGATTTCGAGGAGAGCCGGATCAAAATGTTCGGGCCTGACCCGATCATCGCCTTCGAGAATGATCTGAACGGTCTTGCCGTGACAGAAGGGTTCCTTGTAGGACCGGCGGGAGCGCAGGGCATCGTAGACATCGGCCAGGGCCATGATGCGGGCCTCCCAGGGGATCTCCCCTCCGGCAAGTCCCTTGGGATAGCCCGTGCCGTCCCAGCGCTCGTGATGGTAGAGACAGATGCGGCGCCCCATGGCGAGCCACTCCGCCCCTCCGAGGATCTCGGCCCCCCAGAGCGAGTGACTCTTGATCAGCTCGAACTCCGCGGCCGTCAGGGGATCGGATTTGGTCAGGATATGACGGGGGATACGAAGCTTGCCGATATCGTGAAGACGGGAGAAGAAACCGATGCGCTCGACCTCCTCGTCGCTCCGTCCCAACCGCCGGGCCAGGAAACGGCAGTAGGCATCGGTCCGGGAGACATGTTCGGCCGTCTCGTCGTGATAGAGGGCCGTCAGATGCTGGAGACGGCCGGCCATGTAGGTGTAGGACTGCTTCAGTTCCTCCATGGAGCGCTGCACGTCGAGGGCGCCCGCAAGAAAGGCACCCAGAGGGGCAAGGGATTCGACGAGAGGAGGATCCTCTTCGCGGCGATCGTCCCAGGAGAGGGTGATGACACCGAGTGCACGGCCGAAATGGATGAGGGGGAGGAAGAACTCGCTTTTGACCTCGTCGTGAGTTTCCTTGTAGCGCTCCTCTCCCGACGCGTCGGCGAACCAGAGAGGCCTTTTCTCCTGGACTGCCAGCCCGGCGAGACAGTCATCGAGGGGCAGCCGATCGTAGGAAGGTGATCCTGCATAGCCCCGCTCGACCAGGAGGACCACATCGTCGCCGTCGACTCTGGCGATGGCCGCGCCGAAGGCGCCGCTGATGTCGAGGAGGATATCGGCGATCCGCCCCAGATGGCTCTCGCTCTCTTCGTCGTAGGAGACGACCCGGGAGGCCTCCAGGGTGGAACGCCAGAGCGTCTCCCTCTGACGGATGATTTCATTGGTCTCCGTCAGAGCGACGTTCATCGACTCCAGCTCCTGGCTGTAGGAGACAAGTTCCTCCTGCTGGGCCACGAGGGTCTGAAGGGAGCTGGCCAGAGCCTGACCGAAGGTCGTCACCTCCTCAAGGGCGCTGTCTTTGGAGAAGGCCGACATTCCCTTGCTCAGATCTTCGATGGTCGTCGTGTAATCGGCCGGAGCCCTGACGGAATCAAGGCGGTCCCGCATCTCGACGGCAACGAGACGGGCCCGTTCCATCGGGTCCAGGACCTGCCTGGAGATGATGGACCAGAACCCCCAGAACAGGAAAAGGCTTGTCAGCCCCAGGAGGGTCGGAAGGTAGAGCCTCCCCGCCAGCCCCATCAGGAATGTTCTCAAAGGAACGTAGACGAAAAGGCGCAATCCCGCCAAGGGAAGGCTGTAGGCCCTTCCCCAGAGGAGTTCCCCCCAGGGGGAGCGGCTCCATTGCGGCTGGGAGCGGAGAGCAGCGGGGGGCACGGCACCCCGGGCGACGAAGGGGTCATCGGGAAGGCCCCAGAGGACGCTGCCCCTGGCATCGCAGAGGATCATCCCCTCCAGGGTCGAGCTCCCTTCATCCTCGACGAAGAGTTCCTGCAGGTCGAGGTGGACACCGACGACATGGGAAGCCACATCATCCTCGATAAGGCGCAGAAGGAGGGGTTCGCCTCCCGGCGAGAAGAGCGACGTCGTCGCCCAGAGATAGCCCGCTCCAGACAAGCGGAACCCCGCCGGCAAGGGTCCCCGGAAAGTTTTCCCCGTTCTGCCCCCGTCGAGGGAGGAAAGGAGCACCACGTCAAGGGCCGCCGTCTCCCCCGAGGGGGCGAGGAGGAACGGCAGGATCTCCTCGACGTGCCTCAGCTGATGGATGAGGCGGGAGTAGACGGTCTGAGTCAGCAGGCGGGCCATTCGTTCGCGCTCGCCGAACTCGTCTCGAACGGCGACACTCCCAAGGAGAACGATGACCAATGCCATAAGCAGGAACAGCGCCCCGAAAAAGGGGAGAATGAATCGACGCAACCGCAAGGGAGTCACCTCTCCCGTCTTGAGAACTTTCCGCCGTTGCAACCGACGAAACTTTTTCTTATTGTACCAGCAGCGGGGAGAAGAGGAAAAACCGTCAGCTTTCCTCAAGCCGGAAGAGGATGGAGATGCGCACTTTCGGGCCGAGACCCGGGCGGAAACGCCATTGAGAGAGCGCCTTCCTGGCCGCCTGATCGAGAAGGGGAAAGACGCTGCTCCGTTCGATCTCCACCGCCGTGACGCCGCCGTCGCCGCTGAGAGTAGCCACGATGACGACCTCGCCTTCTTCCCCTCGGCGGCGGGAGGCCAGAGGATAGACGGGTTCGACGCGACGAAGGATGTCGCCAGCCTGGGCCGTGACAATGGAGGAAGGCGATGAAGCCCCCTGGGAAGCGCCTTCTGCGGACATGCCGCCCCCTTCGTCTTCTCCCTCGGCGGGGGGAGCGGATGTTCCGGTTTTTTTCTGCAGCGACGGGAGCGCTTGAGACGAAGGAGCCGAAGAGGGGGACGGCGGCGATGCCGTCGCAGGCGGCTGAACTTTCGGCTGCGGTTTCGGCTTGGGTTGCGGTTGCGGCTCCGGCCTGGGCTCTGGTTTCGGTTCGGGTTTCGATTTCGGAATCGGCTTGAGTTCCGGTTTCGGAAGAGGCTTCGGTTCAACGGGAGAGCTCTGAAGCTCCTGTTGCGGCAAAGAGACGCTTTCAGTGGTCCTTTTCCAAGGCGCCGCAGCTTCCGCTCTCGACGGGGCCGGCGTCGGGGCGGCCTCGAGCCGGACGGTCAGTCGTTGAGGCTGAACGATCTCAGGAGCAGGGGACGGAAGATGGATCAGAGCGACGGCCAGGACCGAATGGAGACAAAGACTGACGAAAAGAGGCAGGAACCACTGTCTCAAGGATGAGAGTCCTCCCCTCCCAGGGCGAGGCTGATCTCATCGACTCCTTCCAGGCGAAGGGCATCGAGAAGGGAGGCAATGAAACCGTAGGGCGCCGCCCTGTCTCCTGCCAGAAGAAGCGGGGTCCCCTTTCTCTTCTCGATGCAGGCCCGCTCGATAAGCTCCTCCTGTGTTGTCACCTCGCCGGCCCAGAGAAGAGAGCCATCGGAACGGACGGTGATGACGACGGGATCGGCAGGCAGCGTCTCCCCTCTTCCTGACGGGAGATCGACGTCGAGACGTCCCTGGACAAAGGCAGCTGTCAGGACGAAGAAGAGGATCAGCATGAAGAGGACGTCGATCAGCGGCGTCAGATCGACCTCGACGTCGGAACGGCGGCGCCTCACCGTTTTCCCTCCTTTTCCAGCATCTCGACAAGGAGCGTCGCGGCATCGACGACGCCGGGCCCTGGATGGAAGAGCACGTCGGCAGGCAGCTCGGTGACGGATCCGGACGTGACGGCTCGAAGGGGAAGCCCCTCGAAAAGAGAGATGAAGTCGGCGGCCCTGATGGTCATTCCCCGGCTGGCCCTGGCGATGACGACGATATCGGGGTCCATGGCGAGAACTTTCTCCCTGTCGACCTGAGGGAAGGTGAAGACAATCTCTCCCGCCGCATTGGGAATGCCCAGGCGGTCGAGAAGGTCATCGAGGTAGTTGACGCCTCCGGCGATGGTCAGCGGGTCGGTCCAGACGACGACGAGGAGAGAGGGAGGGCTGTCGCTGAAACTCGCCTCAACGCGCCGTCGAAGCCCGTCGAGGCGCAAATCGATATCGATCCAGAGATCGCGGGCATTTTCCTCTTTCCCCAGGTTTTCTCCCAGCGCCAGAAGAGCCTCCTCCACATCGCCGAGACGGCGATGGAGAGAGAGGGCAAGCGTTCGAAGCCCCATCTTTTCGAGGCGCTGGAGAAGCTCGCCGTGGAAGGTGACCGTCCCGATGACGAAAGTCGGCTGAAGGGCCAGGATCTTTTCCAGAGAGGGGTCGAGATAGCCGCCGACCCGAGGCAGGGCCAGGACCTCCTCGGGAGAGATGTCGAAATCGGTGACGCCGACGACGGAATCCCCCTCGCCGAGGGCGAAGAGGGCTTCCGTCACGGCCGGAGCCAGGGAGACGATGCGCTCCTCCGCCCAGAGGGGCAGAGAGAAAAGGAGAAGAAGGAAAAGGGGGAGAATCCGCCTGGTCATCGTTCAATCCGCTTCCTTGCCGGCCAGGTTTTTTTCCCGGACGAGAAAGTCCGCCGTTCTCAGAAGCGTCTCCTCTTCATCGTCGACACGGTGCAGAAGGTAGGCGTGGGCCAGGATGGCCGGCACGGCTACGGAGAGACCGGCGACGGTGGTGATGAGAGCCTTCCAGATTCCTGCGGCGAGAAAGGCCATGTCGGCCCGCCCCCCTTCCGGAAGGACCCGGAAGATGTCGATCATGCCCAGGACGGTCCCCAGAAGCCCCAAAAGAGGGGCCACCCGGGCAATGGTGGCCAGAAGCCCCAGCCCCTTCTGCCATCGGAAGAGCTCCCGCCGAACCTGCTGCCCCATAAGCTCTCCAAGGAGATCCTTCTCCACGCCCCAGTGATTGACGGCGGCCGCACAGAGGCGGTGAAGGGAGGTATCGCGAGCCCTGACCAGCGCCGAGGCCCTCTCCTTGTCCCTGTCATGAAGGGCTCCGCAGAGCTCCAGCTCCAGCTTGGCGGCATCAGCCCCGTTGCGCCGGAAAAAGAGGAGACGTTCGACGACGACGGATAGGGCGAGCACGGAAAGCACGGCAATCACCCAGAGTACGGGACCGCCCGATTTTATGAGCGCAAGTTCCAAAGCCTCACCTCCCTAAAGCGAACCTGCGGAAAAGATATCAGCGCAGAAGGTCCAGGACGGCACGGGCAATATGCGCGTCACTGAGTCCCATGGCCGTGAAGACCTCATCGGAGGGTCCCGAGTCGCCGTAGCGGGTCACGCCGAGGCTTCGGAAGGCCACAGGCCTGCCGAGCTGAAGAAGCCGCGTGGCGACGATCGATCCGAGACCGCTGTTCACGTTGTGATCTTCGACGGTGACGACGGCCCCGGTCTCAGCAGCGACAAGGAGATCGCCGTCATCGATGTGAAGCGGGGTGGCGGCGTGACAGACCCGAGCCGAGAGGCCTTCCTGCGCCAGAAGCTCCCGGGCCTGAAGGGCCCGATGAACCATGTGGCCGCAGGCGAGCAGGGTCACGTCCTTGCCGTGGCGGACGACATCGACGGCGCCGTAGCGGAAGCGGTAATCGCCGGAGAAGAGGGGGTTGCCGTCCTCGTCGGCCAGAACGGGCAGCTTGCTCCGGCCCATGGAAAGACAGATGTTGCCCCAGTTGGCGAGAGCCCACCGGGTGGCCCGGTCCGTCTGGTTCGGATCTGCGGGAACGACGAGCTTCCAGCCGAAGGTGTTCCGCAAGAGCCCGATGTAGTCGATGCACTGGTGCGTCTTGCCGTCCTCGCCCACGTCGAGGCCGACATGAGTGAGAGCCAGCTTGAGATTGGTGCCGTTGATGTCGTTGAGACGCTGCTGGTTGTAGACCTCGGCGAGGCCGAAAACGCCGAAGTCCGCCCAGAGGGAGATGACACCGGCAGTCGAGGCGGCGCCGGCCACGGTGGCTGTCGCATGCTCCTGAATGCCCGTTTCGACGAACGTTTGCGGGCAGCGTGATGCGAAGGCGTCAACCTTGACCGAGCCCGCGAGATCGCAGTCGAAGACGAGAAGAGGCGTCCTTCCCGAGACGCCGCAATTGAGACCGCCGACATCGGCCAGAGCCGCCCCGAAAGCCGAGCGGTTGTCGGTTTTCTTCTCCGGGCCGTAGGTCCTGGGCTCACCCATCTCGAGATAGATGGGGTAGCTCGTGAGATGGCGCCCCTCCGGTCTGGAGCCCTTTCTCAACTCCCGCAGCTCCTCCAGCCACTGACCGTTGCCTCCGAGCTCCGTCATCGCCTGGAGGAAAAGATCGCCAGCGGCGGCCTTGCCGTGGTAATCGGCGATGCCTTCCATGAAGGAGACTCCCTTCCCCATGAGGGTACGGCAGAGGATGACCGTCGGCCTATCGCTTTCACGGGCCTCCTGAAGGGCATCGAAGATGGCCTGCAGGTCGTGGCCGTTGCAGCTGAGAACCTTCCAGCCGTCAGCGCTCCAAAGGGCTTCGATGTCAGCGGCCATGACGGATTGCGTGGAGCCCGAGATCTGGATGCCGTTGAGGTCGACGAGAGCCGTGACGGAAGAGAGCCCCTCCTTGACGGCGATGCGCCTCGACTCGGCGAGCTGTCCCTTGACCTGCTCGCCGTCTCCCATGAGAACATAGACGTGACCGTCATGGCCTCGGGCCTTCTGGGCCAGAGCGAAGCCGACGGCGGCGGAAAGGCCCTGACCGAGGTTGCCCGTTCCCCAGTCGATGCCGGGAAGTTCCCTTTCGACGTGCCCCTGGAAGGGGCTGCCGACCTGCCGGAAATGAGCGACGGCCTCTTCGGGGGTGAAAAAGCCGAGCCAGGCCAGTGCGGCATAGGCGCCGGGCGACGTGTGGCCGTGGCTGACGACGACGAAATCCCTGTCGAACCCGCAGGCGTTGTCCGGGGTGACATCGGAGAAGGCGTAGACCATGAGGTACATTTCCATACTTGAAAGAGAACCTGCGGGATGACCGCTTCCGGCCAGGGTGGTCATCGTGACGGCCCAGCGCCGGCAGGTTCTGGCTCCCTCGCGAAGGATCCGATCGGTGTCTTCGTCCAGGGGACCGGAAGGGTGGTTGGAAAGAGCTATTTTTTTAAAGGCCACTTGAAGATCGCCCTCCATCTGTTCTGGATTGCCCCTTTCGGAGCCAATCAGAAGTATAGATCAAAAGGGGGACAATTTCGCCGCCCCCCTTTTGAAGACCCTATTGACGAAATATTCCCTCAGGTCCCGGAACCTCCCCCGGCGTCGGCGCCTCCCCGTCACCTGCCTTCGGATCTGACGATGACACGCGGAACGCGAGGCGTGAAGAAACCGGGGACCTCGTAGTTGATCGTTCCCAGCAGAGAGGCGATCTCCTCGGGCGTGACGACGTCCCCGCCCTGTTCACCGATAAGGATGACTTCGTCGCCGATCTGAGCTTCAGGTATGGAGGTGACATTAACCAGGGTCTGATCCATGCAGATCGTTCCGACAACGGGAGCGCGTTTTCCCCGGATCAGGACCTCGGCCCTGCGCGAGAGGCCTCGCCGATAGCCGTCGTGATAGCCGATGGGGATAACGGCGATACGCTCCTCGCCGCGGGTCATGTAGGTAAGACCGTAGCTGACGCCGCTCGAAGGCGAAAGATGACGGATCAGGGCGATGCGGCTTTTCACCTGAAAGACCGGGCGCAGAGCGATGGGACGGGGACCGTCCGCCGAAGGCCACATGCCGTAAAGGCTCAGGCCGGGGCGGACGGCATCGAGGTGCATCTCCCGGTAGGCCATCAGGGCCGCACTGTTGCAGCAGTGACGCAGCCGGAAGCCGATACCGGCGTTTCGTAGGCCGTCCAGGACGTCTCCGAAACGAAGGAACTGGAGGCGGGTGTAGGCTCCGCCGGCCTCATCGGCAGCGGCGAAGTGAGTGAAAAGGCCCTCCATGTCGAGCCCCGGCAGGGCGAGAAGGCTTTCCACCACCGAGGGGAGCTCTTGGGGGAGAAAGCCTAGGCGCCCCATTCCCGTATCGACTTTGAGGTGGATTCGGGCTGGCTTCCCCTGGCGCTGAGCCTCCTCGGAGAGGGTTCTGGCAAAGGCCAGATCGGTCACCGTCGAGGTGATCTCCTCGGCCACAAAGAGCGGAGCCGCCTCAAGAGGCGACGGTCCAAGGACCAGGACAGACTCGTTGATGCCGGCATCGCGAAGGCTTGCCGCCTCATCGGCCGTGGCGACGGCCAGACGCTGACAGCCGACCCCGATGAGAGCCCGCACGACATCGATGAGGCCCAGGCCGTAGGCATTCGCCTTGACGACGGCCAGGGCCTGGCAGCCGGGCCCCACGAAAGCCCTGATGGCTCTGAAATTCGCCTCCAGAGCCGACAGGTCGACCTCCATCCAGGTCGGACGCCAGTGCATCATCTAAAGCAGGCCCTTGCGCCGTTTTTCATCGAAATCCTTCACCAGACGGCGAAGCTCGTTGGAGACCCAGAGCAGGGCGATAAGGTTGGGAATGGCCATGAGGCCGTTCATCGTGTCGGCCATATCCCAGATGTTGGCCAGGAATTTGCCGCCGCCGCCGTAGGCGCCGATGAGGATGACGACGATCCAGATCGCCTTGTAGAAGGGGATGACCCTGTTCCCGAAAATGTAGGTCGCCCCCGTCTCTCCATACCAGTACCAGCCTAGGATGGTGGAGAAGGCGAACATGGCCAGCCCCAGCGAGAGAATGGCGACGCCGGGCCTGCCGAGGACGATCTCGAAGGCCGAAAGGGTCAGCTGGGCCCCAGTCAGATCGGGATTGGCGGTGAGGACGCCCGATGTGAGGATGGACAGCGCCGTGAGGGAACAGATCACGATGGTGTCGGCGAAGACCTCGAAGAGGCCGTAGACTCCCTGCCGCACGGGATGGTCGACGATGGCCGTGGCGTGAACCATGGGAGCCGAGCCGAGACCGGCCTCATTGGAGAAGACGCCCCGAGCGACTCCCTTGGTCAGAGCCAGCTTGATCGTCCATCCGGCGACGGCTCCGGGCATGGCCGCAGGGTCGTTGAAGGCGTAGTAGACGGCGTTCCGGATCGCCAGGGGGATGAGATCGACATGCATGAAGACGACGATGATGCCGGCGATGATGTAGAAGACGGCCATGAAGGGGACGAGGTAGGTCGTCACGTCAGCGATCCGCTTGAGTCCGCCCCAGATGACCAGGCCCGTCAGGATGGCGATGACGACGCCCGTGGCGATGTGGGGAATGCCGAAGCCGAGATGGAGTCCCTCGGCCGTCGAGTTGGCCTGAATGGCATTGCCGATGCCGAAGGCGGCGAAGGTGGTGAAGAAGGCAAAGAGCCAGGCGAGCCACTTCTGTCCCGTCGCCTTCGCCAGGATGTACATCGTTCCGCCGCGCCAGTTGCCGTCTTTGTCCTTCTCTCGGTAGCGGACGGCCAGCGTCACTTCGGCGAACTTCGTCGTCATGCCGAAGACGGCCGAGACGAGCATCCAGAAGAGGGCGCCGGGACCACCCAGATGAAGGGCCGTAGCGACGCCGGCGATGTTGCCCGTTCCGATCGTCGAAGCCAAGGCCGTGGCCAGGGCAGCGAAGGAAGAGACGGTCCCCTCGGCTTCGGTATGTTTCGCCCTGCTGAAAACCTGCTTGAACATGAAACCGAAATAACGGATCTGGGGAAAGCCGAGGACAACCGTCAGATAGACTCCGGTCCCGACAAGCAACGTCAGCATCAGAGGTCCCCATACGATGCCGTTGACAAATCCGTTGATCTTCATCACTGTTTCCATGGTGAACTCTCACCTTCCTCTCTCTCGTCAGTCGTTTCTCCAAACTTCACTGTCACCGACGGAAACTTTCCTCTCGAAGGTTTCTTTCCTCCTTTCTAATGCTGTCTTTATCGATTTTGCATATTGTACCATCGGGGCAAAGCCGGGGAAAGCCTTTGCCGGCAAAGTAAAAGACACCATGGCGCCCAGCCCTTCCGGGCCGTCCGCTGCGGTGTCTTTTACAGAGAAAGAATGGTTTTTCAGAAAAAAGAGGGCCCTTATTTTATTGGAACGTTCAATCGATATAGCCGGCCTTGAGAAGAATCACCTCGGCTTCCGTCTTGCGCGCCGCAGCCAGTTTGACCACCGGCCCCGTGCACCCCATGGCCGACTCCGCGTAGATCCCCGCCTTCCAGAGGGAGCGGACGGCATCGTCAAGAAGGAGGACGTCGATGCCGTGAATCTCCTCGTCCGTCGGCTCGGCGGGAGGAGGCGTCACCGTCTCTTCAGTCTTGGGAGCCTCCCGCTGGAGGAGCCTGTCCAATCCGGCCTTGCGGGCAAGAGCGAACTCCTCCTCGACGAGGCGGGGCAGCCCCGAACGGACGGCCCGGGCCGTGAAGGCCAGGGCTCCGGCCATGACGGGAGCTCCCGAGGCGCGGGATATGATGGAGACCACCGAAGGCCATCCCTCGCCGACGGAGGGACCGTAGCCCCAGCCCAGCGCCTCCCGGCTCCCTCCGGTGGTGAAGGCCGAAAAGAGTTTGACCAGGACGTTTCCCGTCAGGGTATCGCAGAGGCAGATGTCAACGGCACCCGAGAGGAGATCGTTGCCCCGCAGCAGGGCACCGCCATCGGAGCGGCCGCTCCTGCCGAAGTTCAGAGGGTAACCGCCCTCGACGAGCCCTTTGAGGAGTCTCAGAGCCGCCTGGGCTCCCTCGATGTTGAGGACCCCCAGAGAGGGGGCGGAATGCCCGAGAGAGCGGGCCACGGCCCGGCCCAGGAGGGCGTTTTTCACCATGGCCTCGACGCGATCCGTCGCCGAGGCTCCCGTCGAGGTGGCGATAAGCAGCTCCCGGCCGTTCCCGGGAACGACGATGCGGCCCACCGTCGCCACGCCCAGAGGGAAGGGATAATGAAGGGCAACGGCTCCCTCGATGACGCCCTCTCTGAGGGCACTCTCCATGGCAGCGACGACATCGGCCTCGCAGGGGGCCGTCTCGATCCAGCGGAGATCGCCGCTTTCGGGAAGGGGCGGCCCGATGAGAGTCACCTCCAGGCCGTCCTGTTCCTCCATGGCCCGGCGGGCGCCCTCGGCGAGTTCGGCGGCGCCGAGCTCGCTACCGAAGGCCATGAGACCGATTTTCGTCGGCCCAGGGCCGCCCTTTCGGGCCAGGATCTCCTCAAGCAGCTCACCGACGAGACGACGGGTCTGTTCGCTCACCGTTACCACCGCCTCAATCGCCCTTGAGGGCGCGGGCCATCTCGGCCAGCGTCTCGACGATCATCTGACGGACGGCGTCGCGATCGAGCCCCGACAGGGGCGCCTCTTTGGGGCGCCCTTTTTCGACGAGGAAGGAGGCTCCGTCGGCCAAATTGGTCAGGCGGGCCAGAAAGAGGCTCCCCTTCCCGATGATCATGGCCCGCGCCATCGTCCCCTCGGCGATGGCGTCACAGGCGTGTCCCAGGAAGGGGACGCCCGAAGGGATATGTCCCTGGGTCGGAGCGAAACCGACGAGGCCGCGCCGGGCAACGAAGTTCACCATCTCGGCCTTTTCAAGCTGCCCCTTCATGACGGCCAGGGCGGCGATCATCTTGGCGTTGGCCAGAGGCACGTCACCGGCCCCCGCCGGCAGCGTCACCTCGGCGTTGTGCAGCTCGGCCGCGTAGCGATCGACGTCGGAGAAGGAGAGGCCCAGCTTCGTCAGAGGCTCCAGGACAAGGGCCGTCGTCACGGCCTGAGGCGAGGCGCCGGCTCCGACGGTATGTTTGCCCAGGCTGTCGAGGCGCATCACCGGCAACGTTCCGTCGTCGGGGACGAGGAGGACGGCGAAGTTGCCCAGGACGTCCTCCAGGGCGGGCAGATCCTTGCGGATGTGGTCCCTGGCGTTCATGAAGAGTTTGGGAACGGCCCCTCCGCCGAGGACGACGCAGTTGGGCTGAACTCCGGCGGCCACCATGGAAGCACCGGCGATGAGGGCGTTGACGGGGCCGGCGCAGAAGCCGCGGACATCCATCCCGCTGGCGTTGACGCATCCGGCTATCTCGGCGACGGCCTTGGCGAAGTTGCCCCCGCCCCGCTGGTTCATGTCGCCCGCAGCCTCCTCGGAACACTCGATGACGAAGTGGACGTCCTCGGGAGCCATGGCCGCGTTTTTCAGAAGGTGCAGGAGAGCCAGGACGCCACCGGCCTTGCAGGCCAGGTTCTCCAGGAGAACATAGGCCTCCAGACATTCGTCGATGTCGTGACCCTGGCGGACGCAGCCGACGATCTTACCTTCGACGTGCAGCGGGAGGGCGTGATGTTCCGAGACCTCCGACTCGATCTCGGCCGGAGCATGTCCCGCTTCGAGGCGTTTGAGCATCGCCTCGGTGGCGAGAGGATGCCGGCCCAGCTTCTCGGCCACGTCGGAGGCAAAAGCCTCCTCGAGCCAGACGAGATCGAAGACATCGCAGATGTCGAGAAGGCCCAGGAACTCCGCCTCCGGCATGATCTCCCCGTAGCGGCCGAAACGCTTCGGCTCGCTGAAGAGGTGCTCGTGCCAGGGCTTTTCCGTTCCGGCGAGTCCATCGAGATCGATGGCTCCGATGTAGGCCAGATGGGGAGCGTAGGAGGCGGCCTGGTCGAAGCTCCAGAGATGATCGGGGAGCTTCTGGAGAAATTCCGTCATGCCCCTGGTCCTCTTCTCGATCCAGGGCGTGTTGCCGTAGTGCAGGGCAAGTTCCGGCACGTGGTTCAGGGCGTAGGCCGTCGCCTTGATCGCCGCCGTCGTCATCGGGATTCAGCCTCCTTCGGCAGAGTCGGTTTCAATGGCATCGGAGACAGGCTCGTCAGTCGTTGAAGACGGTCTGTTCCGTTATTTCCGTCTGAAGGGCCTTGAGTCCCTTTTCGACAAGAGCCCGACGCAGGGCTTTCTCTTCTTCTGGCGATTTGGTGGGGTCCCCGAAGGGATGTGGGATGGCGATCGTCGGAACGATGCGGTTGGCTCCGACCGTCTGCGAGATGGGGATGATGGTGCACATATGGACCACGGGGAAGCCGGCACGCTCGATCTCCTTGACCATCGTTGCGCCGCAACGGGTGCAGGTGCCTCAGGTCGAGGTGAGGATGACGGCGTCGACGGCGGCCTCGCGAAGCTTGACGGCGATCTCCCGTCCGAAGCGGGCCGCCATGGCCACGGGGGTTCCGTTGCCGACGGTGGTGTAAAAGAGATCATGAAGCTTGGCGAAGATCCCTTCCCGCTCCATCTCGCGCAGGACGTCGACGGGAAGGACCCGGTCGGCGTCGCCGTCGGCATAGGTCGGATCGTAGCCGCCATGGGCTGTGGCGTAATCGGCCGAGGTCAGGTCGCTGACGCCGGAGATGTCGTATTCCCCGTAGCGGCTGGCGCTGGAGGCCTCGATGTGATCGGGATTCCCCTTGGGGACGATGCCGCCTGAGGTAACGAGGGCGATCCTGGCCCCCTTGAGATCCTTTAGGGCCGGAGCGGGAGGGACTCTGTCGAATACGGGCATGGGATACTCCGTCTCGAACGGCTCGCCGCGCAGCTTCTTGACGAGCATCGATGCAGCCCGTTCGGCACCCGGCTCCGCCCGGAAGAGGTTCTTTCGAAGTCCCTGGGGGAGGTAGCCCTCCTCGGCGGGCAAACCCAGCTCACGGCCCTCAAGAAGCTTGAGCAGGATCGAGGCCATGGGAGGGACGGCCTTGCGAAGCCCCCTGGCGCTGTCGGCCGTCTCGACGATGATCGTCTCCTTGCGGAAAAGGTCGACGCCGGGGTTTTCCGGGTACATCGCCGTCAGGGCCGGGATGGCGAGGCGATCCTTCACGGCCGTGCAGACGGCGCCGCAGGCCGTTCCGTAGCGTCCGGCGTTGAAAGCCGGTCCGGCGATGACGGCATCGGCCTTGCAGGAGGCGATGAGACCGATGATCGTCTCCGTCGCCTCGTCCATGTTTTCGGCAAAGTAGCCGTCACCGCAGACGACGGTGGCGACGATGGTCGCCTTGTCACCGAACTCGGCAGCCAGCGCCTGACCGGGACCGACGATCCCCTCCTTCAGGAGCGGCTTCTGGCCCGCCTGCTCCTCGCCGCCGATGCCGGCGAAAAACTGATTGATATAGTGGACCACACGATAGGTCATGGTCTTTTTCCTCCTTAACCTGAATTCGCCCCGGATCGGCTAGACCGTCACAGCCGAGAGACGGCTGAAGCCCAGCTCGTTCGTGGCCCCGGTGATGGCCTGAAGCTCCACCTCGATGGAGCCGTCGTCACGCATCGAGCCGTCGAAGCCGCCGGCGATCACGTTGGCCTCGCGGGGAAAACCGATGACGCGCTCCATGGGAGGCAGGACGACCCGCGCGTTGGCGTTTCCGACAGAGACGACGGCCGTCGCCTCGGGAGCGGCATCGGCCAGGGATTGGCTGGCTCCGTCGGAACCGGCGAACTCGTCGGTGATGAGGACCGTCCTGATTCCTGCGGCCTCGGCCCGTCGGCAGTTCATGATCAGGTCGGCATCGGGGTTACCAAAGCCCTCTTCGGAGATGACGAGGCCTTCAACACCGAGCATCCTGGCCAGTTTGACGGCCGCGGCCGAAGAGCGCTTCTTGTCGGCCAGGGTCACGTTCTCGTTGGTGACGATGCAGCCGACGAAGTTGATCTCCCTGCCGTGGCGGGCCAGAAGAGCGGCGATGACAGGGTTGTTCTGATGAGCGTAGGTGCTGTTCTTGTCACAGGCCGAGACGCAGTTGCCCGAGACGACGGCTCCGTCCATGACCTCCGTGGGGCTCACCAGGGTCGGCAGGATGCGCTTCACGTCGACGCCGTAGAGATAGGTGTCGTGGAGCAACCCCTGAGACTGAAGCATGTAGAGGTAGGCCACCTTGGGCAGACCGGGATGAGCCGTCATGGCTTCCGACAGGGGGGGCCACTGGACGGTGTCGATCGTCTCGGCGGCGACGTCTCGGACGGAATCGGCCAGATAGCGGGCCGCCCTGAATCCGGCCATGCGGCAGGCGGCCTCGTACTCGTGTTTTTCCAGGCCATCGACGGGCTCAAAGGTCACGACAAGGTTGCACGTCTTCGAGAAGGGCGTGTAATCCGCTCCCGGGCCGGACATGTCGATGATCCCCTCCTGGAAGCCGACGATGGCCCCGCAGGTCACGACGGCAGCGCCCTCCAGAACGAGGGTCGCCCCCTCGCCGACGGTCTCGACATCTCCGATAAAGCCGGGGAAGACCTCGCCGGGACCATCAAGCTTGCACCTCGGCTCGATGACATCCTTGACGGGAATGATCCTCACGCTCTCGCCGGGCAGGGCCAGGTCAAGCGTCACCGAGCGGAAACGGCCGTCTTTGGCCAGCAGATCCGTCAGGGCCGAGCGATCAATGGAGAGAAGCCCCTTGTCGAAGGCCGTACGGGAACCCCAGGCGAGACGACGCACCTTAAGTCTGTGAAGCTCCAGTTTCATCGTTATCCCCCCTTGCACTGTTCTTAAAGTAGAGCCTCTGTGGCCTGACGGATCGCCTCCAGGGAGACGGCGTCACCCGTAAGGGTCTGAACCCGCTCGCCGCCCTTGAAAAAGAGGAAGGTCGGCACGGCCATCACCTTCAGGCCGATGATGAGCCTCCTGTTTCCGGCGACGTTGAGCTTGCAGAACCTGACTCGCCCCTCATACTCTCCGGCCAGCTCCTCCACCTTGGGCATCAGGGCGAGGCAGGGACCGCACTGGGGGCCCCAGATGTCGACGACGACGGGAAGGTCGCTCCGACCGGTTTCCACCTCAAAATTATCCTTGTCGAGTTCGATCATGCTCATTCCTCCTGATCTCCTTGTTCATCCGTCCTCTCCGTTTCGGAGAGGAACCCCTCAAGCCCGCAACGGCGAAGGCTCTCGCGGACAAGCTCGCCGTCGACATAGGCATAATCGGCCTCAATCTCCGGGTCGAGTTCCCCGGGGAGAACACCCCGCACTCCGGGATCATCATAGACGGCAAGGGCTCTTTCGATGAGAGAGAGCGCGTTGAAATCAACGGAGCCGGACGTGTCGGGCATTTCGACGACAAGCGTGCGAAACGGCTGCTGGTAGGGACGGAAATTACCGTAGAGAGGGTGATTGACGAGCACGGCGCCGCGATGGATGAGATCCCGCACGGAAAGAAGCAGCTGCCGCGACGAGACAGGGCGATAGTGAGGAGAACGGCCCAGAAGCGGATTGTTGGAAAAGACACAAAAATTCCGGACCAGAACGTCACCCCCCTTTTTCGGGACATCGTCTCTGTCCGGAAGCCCTGGGGATTCGCCCTGACGATCCGGGACTTGCCCCATTGGCAGGCCGCAGCCTTCTCCAGAGAGCTGTCGAACCGCAATCCCTTCTGCCTGAGAGATTCAGCGCGCTGCGCCTTGCCCCTTCGGCGCCCTGCTCTTTAGAAAAAGGCAGGGGCTCTCTTGCGGTCTTCATCCAGCTTTCAGTTTCATTCTGACATTCCTTCCGTTGAGAGTCAACGATGAAAAAGGAGGCCCCGAGGTTTCCCCCGGGGCCTCCTTTTTCTACAGGAGACGGCTTCCTTGCAGAGGCCCGCCTACCACTTGAGGCCAGTGATGAAAATGTAGGCGATGGCCACGGGAGCAACGACGCGGCAGACCCAGATCCAGGCCTCCATGATCCCGAAGGGAACCATGCCGTCGTTGGTGACCTCCTTGCGGGCATTGTCCGTCCAGATCCAGCCGACGAAGAGGGCGATGAAAAGACCGCCCAGAGGAAGGAGGACGTTGGAGGACAGGAAGTCCATGGCGTCGAGGAAGTCCTTGCCGGCGATCTGGAGCTTCATCGTTCCGAGAGAAAGGGCTGAGGGGATACCGAGGAGGAAGATGACGCCTCCCATGATCCAGGCCGCCTTGGGTCGGCTCCACTTCATCTCGTCCATGAAGTAGGCCGAGACGACCTCCAGGAGAGAGATGGCCGATGTGAGGGCGGCAATGAAAAGCAGGAGGAAGAAGAGCCCCGACCAGACGGGCCCTCCGGGCATCTTGGCGAAGACCGAGGGCAGCGTGATGAAGGTGAGGCCGGGGCCGGCCCCGGGCTCGACGCCGAAGGCGAAGACGGCCGGGAAGATGACAAGTCCCGCCAGCAGGGCCACCAGCGTGTCGATGAGGCAGACCTGGACGGCGGACCCGGGAAGGATTTCTTTCTTGCCCAGATAGCTGCCGTAGGTGATCATGCAACCCATGCCGAGGGAGAGGGAGAAGAAGGCCTGCCCCAGTGCAGCCAGGAAGGACTCTCCCGTCAGCTTGGAAAAGTCGGGTTTGAGGTAGAATTCCAGTCCCTTGCCGGCGCCTTCGAGAGTGACGGAGCGGACGATGAGAACGAGGAGGATGACGAAGAGGGCCGGCATGAGAATCTTGCAGTAGCGCTCGATCCCCTCGCCGATGCCGCGGTAGACGACCCAGATCGTCATGATCATGAAAGCCGCCTGCCAGGCGATGACGACGGGGCCGTTGGAGATGAAGGAGCCGAAGACGTCTCCGGCTCCGCCCGATTCGGCCGCAGCCATGAGACCCGTGAAGGATTTGAGGAAGTAGGCGATGGTCCAGCCTCCGATGACGCCATAGAAGGAGAGGATCATGAACCCGGCCGCGACCCCCATCCAACCAACGATGGGCCAGGCGCCGCCCTTCAGTTTCTTGAAGGAGCCAACGGCGTTGAGCTGAGCGCTCCGCCCGATGGCGATTTCGGCAAGCATAACGGAAAAACCGATGATGAAAACGATAAGAACGTAGAGAAGGACGAAAGCCGCCCCGCCGTATTTTCCCGTAATGTAAGGGAAACGCCAGACATTGCCGAGCCCGACGGCCGATCCCGCCGCAGCCAGAATGAAACCAAGCTTGGAACCCCACTGTTCACGTTCTGCTCCATTGCTCATGGTATCCCTCCTCTGAACTCTATCCGATGACTTGACCTTTCGTCTTCGGTTTCTCCTGGACCCTCTCCGCTCTAGACTCAGACCTCCCTTCCGTCTATTCATTCGACTTTTGCCGCTCTCTCCGTGCGAAGATTAGGGAGATTATAGTATGCCGCCCTTTAGCTTTACAATCACGAAAAGCGGCAAAGAAAAAGTTATCTCCTCAAAATTGCATTACATTTTGAATTTGAGCCTATCACAGCTCTGAGACTTCCGCAACCGTCCTTCAGAGCCACCGCCGGTAGAGGGCCGGGCGGAGAGAGGAGAGGACCTCGTGCTTGTCGCGCGCCCGCTCGACGGCCTCCAGGTCGAGAGTGACGATCTCGAATCGCGGCCGGTGATCCATGTGGAGGAGAATATCGCCGAAAGGGTTGACGACGAGGCTGTGGCCGCCGTAAGAGAGATTCTCCCCCCGGTCGCAGCGGTTGACGCCGACGACGAAGAGCTGATTCTCCAGAGCCCGGGCTGCCAAGAGAGTTCTCCAGAGATGGATGTAGGGCGAAGCCCAGGCGCCGGGGACAAAAAGGACTTGAGCCCCCCGTAATGCAAGCGCCCGAACCTGTTCGGGGAACTCGGCGTCAAAGCAGATGAGGATGCCCGCCCGAAAACCGGGAAGGTCGAAGAGGCCCAGCGATTCTCCGGCGATGAAGGCGTGCTCCTCTTTCAGTTTGGGATGAAGGTGGACCTTGTCGTAGGCAAGAAGCAGCTCTCCCCGAGGGCTGACGACGTAACAGCGGTTGCGGTTGCCTTGGGCCGTCCTGACGGCAAGGCTGCCGGCGACGATGGCAACCCGCCTTTGCCGCGCCAGCTGTTTCAGGCGGGAGAGGACCGGTTCTCCCTCTTCGAGAAGGGAGAGACTGTTATCGAGAGGGACGACAGCATTCCAGAGTTCCGGCAGGACCAGCACATGGCAGTCACCGCTCGAGGTCGTTTCCAGGAGGGCCAGAATATCCTGAACATTCCCCTCAGGGTCGGCTCGCTTCAGAGCGAGCTGGAGAAGGCCGACACGAAGATGAGCCATGAGACGACTCCTTTCCGTCACGTCCCTTCCCGGGGATCGATGGTTTTCCTCCGGGGGATCGCCGCCGCTTCCGTCCTCTCATGAATAACATGAATAAAGAGTAAACGAAAAGGCCAGAGTGGTCTACAACGGAGGAGGCCGCTTCGCAGGCATAAGACGAAAGGTGGAGGGGCGTCGTTAACGACGCCCCTCCACCTTTCGTCTTATGCCTGTCCTTTCAAGGGTCCGCCTTCGACCGGCCTAGTCGGGACGCCAGATGACCCGTCTGATGGAGAGGGCCAGACCGCGGTCATCATCGATGTCGACGATGACCGCGTTGAGGCGAAGACCCTTTTCGCAGACCTCGAACTTCGTCGGCATGGCCGTGAGGAAACGCGGCAGAACCGAGGCGGCCTCCATGCCGATGACACCGCCGTGGCCACCGGTCATGCCGGCGTCGGTGAGATAGGCCGTGCCCTTGGGCAGGATCTCCTCGTCAGCGGTCTGAACGTGAGTGTGGGTCCCGACGACGGCGGAGACACGGCCGTCGAGATAAAGGCCGAGGGCCCGCTTTTCCGATGAGGCCTCGGCGTGAAAGTCGACAAAGATGCAGGAGGCATCAAGCTGCTCCAAGAGAGCATCGGCAACGCGGAAAGGGCAGTCGATGGCGGGCATGAAAACCCGCCCCTGAAGGTTGACGACGGCAAGGCGGAGCCCCTCCTTTTCGAGAACCTTCAGACCCGACCCGGGACAGGAGGCCGGGTAGTTGGCCGGGCGCAGGACCCGGTCCTCCTCCAGAAGGCGGGAGACATAGTCGCGTTTATCCCAGATGTGATTCCCCGTCGTGAGGCAATCGATGCCGAGGCCAAAAAGCTGAGCGACGACACGTTCCGTGAGACCGAAGCCCCCGGCGGCGTTCTCCCCGTTGGCGATGACGAAATCGAAGGGGCCTTCAGCCTCTTTGAGAGCGGGCAGGGCCAAGGGCACGAGCTTTCTGCCCGGGCGACCGACAAGGTCGCCGATGAAAAGGAGGCGCATGGACTACTTGGCGTATTCCACGGCCCGTGTCTCTCTGATGACGGTGACTCGGATCTGGCCGGGATACTTCATCTCTTCTTCGATCTTGCGGGCCACGTCATAGGCCACCTTCTGGATGCCCCCGGCATCGGGAACACTGGGCGAGACCATGATGCGGATCTCTCTTCCGGCCTGAATGGCGAAGGCCTTGCTGACGCCATGGAAGGAGGTGGCGAGAGTCTCCAGCTTCTCCAGGCGCTTGATGTAGGACTCAAGGCTCTCTCTGCGGGCCCCGGGCCGGGAGGCGCTGATGGCGTCGGCCGCAGCGACGAGGACATCGTAGACGGTCTGGGGCTCCTCGTCTTCATGATGGGCGGCGATAGCCCGAATGACCTCTTGGGACTCGTTGTGGCGCTTGGCCAGATCGGCGCCGATGAGGGCGTGAGGGCCTTCGACCTTGTGATCGACGGCCTTGCCGATGTCGTGGAGCAGGCCCGCCCTGCGGGCAAGCGGTTCATCGACTCCCAGTTCGGCGGCCATGATGCCGGCCAGATGGGAGACTTCGAGGCTGTGGGCCAGGGCGTTCTGCCCGTAGCTGCTCCGGAAGCGGAGCTGGCCGATGAGCTTCATCAGCTCGGGGTGCATGTTCTTGATGCCTGTTTCGAGGAGAGCCTCTTCACCGGACTCGATGATCATCTCTTCGACATCCTTGGTCGCCTTCTCGATGAGCTCTTCGATGCGGGCCGGGTGAATCCGGCCGTCGACGATGAGCCGTTCCAGGGAGAGGCGGGCCACCTCACGGCGGACGGGGTCGAAACTGGAGATGGTGACGGCTTCGGGCGTGTCATCGACGATGAGATCGACGCCGGTGAGGGTTTCGAAAGCTCGGATGTTGCGCCCCTCGCGACCGATGATGCGCCCTTTCATCTCATCCGACGGAAGGTGAACGACGCTGACGGCCACCTCCGACGTATGCTCCACTGCCGTTCTCTGAATGGCGGTGCCGATAATCTCCCGGGCCTTGCGTTGTGCCTCCCGTTTGGCTTTCTCCTCCAGATCCTTGAGGCGGAGACCGATGCGGTGGTTGGCCTCTTCCTCCACTTCAGCCAGGAGAAGCTGTTGAGCCTCTTCTCCGGTCATGCCGGCGATTTCCTCAAGGCGGGACACCTGCTGAAGGCGGAGAGAATCGATCTCGGCAAGACGCTTCTCGACTTCATCGTGGCGTCCCTTGAGTTCGTCCTCCCGCCGAGAGGCCTTTTCCATCTTGCGATCGAGGTTTTCCTCTTTCTGCTCCAGCCGCCGTTCCGCTCTCTGCATCTCGTTGCGACGTTCCCGGATCTCCTGTTCGGCATCGTGGCGGAGCCGGAGAACCTCTTCACGGCCCTCGTTGAGGGCCTCTCGCTTGCTTCTCTCAGCCTCGGAGCGCGCTTCCTGAAGGATCTGTTCCGCTTCGCCCCGAGCTCCATCGCGCAATTGACTGTCTGATCTCCGTCGGTGCCAAAGGGCCACAGCCGCTCCAGCCGCAGCGCCGACAGCCAGGCCCAGCACCAGGTACATAAAAACCATGGTTGCGATCACCCCTTATTCGATTGTCAAGGTACGGCTTCTGCTGCTCTATTCGGTGCAACGCAATCAGCGAAACCATACAAAAGATATTCTAACCTCAGGGGGCCTTTCGCTCAAGACGCTCCATGATCGATCCCACAAGGCTTCTCGAAAATCCCCGCCTCAAAAGGCGCCCGACGACGAGGCGGCCCTCGACACCCCTATCGAGCCATTCCCGTGCCAGTTCCAGAGCGGATGAAGCCTCCGCCGCCTCGGAGCGCTCCTCCAGAGCCTCCCGAATAAGCCGTTCGGAGACGCCGCGCCGGCGAAGCTCCGCCTTTAGCCGCAGGCTCCCTCTCTCGGAATGGGACTCGACGTAGAGTCTGGCATAAAGACCGTCGTCGACGTAGCCCAGCCCCTCCAGCCGATCAAGGAGGGCAGCGGCCTCCCCTGCGGCGGCACCGCGCCTCCGGAGCCGCTCTTCGAGCTGGCAACGGGTGTAGGCTCCCCTCTCAAGGAGCCTCAGAAGGTAGGTTTCGTGTTCCGTCGACGAAATCTTCATCCCGTCACCGCCAGTTCGAGCCGTTCGCCATACAGGGCGTAGAGTTCCCGCTTCAGTTCCGAGGCGGAGGAAAGGGAGGGGTCGGCGGCGACCAGGGCCTGAGCCTCCTGGCGGGCCTCATTGAGAAGCCTGCCGTCTTTGAGGAGGTCGGCGACACGAAAGTCAGTGAGGCCGTGCTGGCGGACGCCGCAGACCTCGCCGGGGCCCCGGAGGCGAAGATCGATTTCGGCGATGCGGAAGCCGTCCTGAGTCGCGCAGAGAGCCTCAAGACGTTTCCGTCCTTCAACCGTCGCCGCCCCGCCCAAAAGAAGGCAGTAGCTCTCCTCCCCTCCCCTTCCGACGCGCCCCCGAAGCTGGTGAAGCTGGGAAAGGCCAAAACGGTGAGCGTCTTCAATGACCATGACGGTGGCGTTGGGAACGTCGACACCGACTTCGATGACCGTCGTCGAGACAAGAAGGTCGACCTCACCCCTCTGGAAGGCCGTCAGGACCGTCTCCTTCTCCCTGGAAGCCATCTGGCCGTGGAGGAGACCGACGCGACGATGAGGCAGAAGGGCGGCCAGATCTTCATGACGGCTCTCGGCCGAGGCGACATCGAGACTCTCGCTCTCCTCGACCAGGGGGCAGACCCAGTAGATCTGGCGACAACGGGCGATCTCGGCTTCAATGAACTCCATCAGACGGGGCCGCTGGCGACTCGAGATCCGCCGCGTCACGACAGGTCGCCGCCCAGGCGGCAGTTCGTCGATGACAGAGACGGCGAGATCGCCGTAAATGGAGATCGTCAGCGTCCTCGGGATGGGCGTCGCCGTCATGACAAGAACGTGAGGCGAGGTCCCCTTGGCAGCGAGAGCTCCTCTCTGGAGAACGCCGAAACGATGCTGCTCATCGATGACGACAAGGCCGAGACGATGGAAGGCGACGTGCTCCTCGATAAGCGCATGAGTGCCGACGGCGACGGCGACACGTCCCTCCCGAAGGGAAAGCAGACTCTCTTCCCGCTCCCTGGCCGAGAGGGCTCCCCTGAGGAGAGCGACTTCCAGCCCAAGTGGCTCCAGAAGGCGGCTCAAGCGACGGTGATGCTGGAGTGCCAGGACCTCCGTGGGAACCATCAGAGCCGCCTGACAGCCGCCATCGACGGCAGCAAGCATGGCTAAAACGGCAACGACGGTCTTTCCGGACCCCACGTCCCCCTGGAGGAGACGGTTCATGGGCTCCGTCAGAACCAGGTCGGCGCCGATCTCCTCGACAACCCGCCTCTGAGCCGTCGTCAGAGAAAAGGGAAGCGAAGCAAGAAAGGCCTCCGACCTGGGGCCGAGAGGGGCAAGACGAGGCGAGAGGCTGCCTGATCGGGCCTGATGGCGGCGCAGGGCCAGGCCGAGCTGAAGGAGAAAAAGCTCCTGAAAGGCGACGCGGCGGCGACAGGCCCGCCAGTGATCGCCGTCGAGGGGGTAATGAAGTCCCTCAACGGCCACAGGGAGGTCAAGGAGGGAACGACGGTGACGGATCGCTTCAGGGAGATTCTCACGGAGCTCCTCCCGGGCGACGGAAAGAAGCCGGCGAAGAAGCCGGCGAAGCCAGAGAGGCGAGAGTCCCTCCGTCGCCGGGTAGACGGGGACAATTCGCCCCAGCGAATCGGCCTCCCCCTCCCGGACGACCTCGACCTCGGGGTTGGTGATCTGAAGCCTGCCTCCGTGCATTTCAATGGGGCCGTAAAAGGAGGCTTCCGTCCCCGGCGGAAGAAGCCGCTCCAGTCCTCGGCGGTTGAACCAGAGGGCGTAGCCGTACCCCTTCCCGTCGGTAACGAGGGCCCGGACAAGAGAGAGCCCGGGCCGTCTCGTCGGCTTGCGTTCGACGGTGACGACACGGGCCAGGACGGCGGCGGCCATTCCCGGCTTCAGGGTATCAAGCGGGGTCAGCTCACGCCGGTCCTCGTAACGGCGGGGAAAGAGATAGAGAAGATCCCTGACGGTTCGCACCGAGAGCCGCTCCAGAAGCCGGGCCCGACCCGGCCCCACCCCTTTGATGAAGCGGACATCGCTGTCGAGGGAGAGCTCTTCCGTCAAGAAAGCGCCTCTTCCTTGGGGGCCTCGCCAATGAGCGTCTGGTAGCGGAAGAGGAGAGCCTGAAAATCGGCGAGGAACTCCTGCCTCTTTTCCTGGAGCCCCTTCAGGTCTCTCCTTGCCAGGGCAACCTCTCCCTGTGCGGCGGCAACCATCTTGTCGGCCTGGGATCTGGCCTCGGCCAGAATGGCCTGCGCCTGCTGTTCGGCCGCCTGAACGCGTTCTTCGGCGCTTTTCTGGGCAAAAAGAAGCGTCCCCTGGAGGGAATCCTTCAGCTTCTCGTAGCCCTCCTCCTTGTCTCGAAGGAGATCGACTTCCCGCTGAAGGTCCAGAATCTGCTGGGCATAGCCGTGGAGGCTTTCAGAGATCTGGTCCAGGAAGGCATCGACCTCGTTGGGATTGTATCCCTTGAAGCCCCTCCCGAAGACCTTGTTCGCCACATCGAGAGCGCTCATCAGTTCCGTCACGTTCATATCCCCCTCTACCGTTCCCAAACTTCAACAAGCGATTCGTGAGAGACAACCAGGAAGACGGCCGGCGCCAGACGCATCAGGAAACCTCGACCTGCTTCGACGACCCCGCTGAGATAATCCAGGAGGGCCTGTCCCGCTTCGCGTTCAACGCCTCGAAGGTCGATGATGACGACACGCCCGCCGCGAAGGGCCTCGAGAAGCTCCTTCCTTCTGTCGATCGCTTCCGGGCCGCGGCAGATCAGGACACCCGCTCCGGAGGGCATGGGGCGGCGGAGACGTTCCTCCCGTTCGCGGATCTCATCAGGCGGGAGGACGACATCAAGCCTCTCTTCGGAATCTTCGGCAAGGCCGATCATGGCCAAAAGACGTTTCATCATCGATCATAGCCCCTCTCGCCGAAAAGGGCCGTCCCGATGCGCACCATGGTACTCCCCTCTTCGACGGCCCAGGCAAAATCGCCGCTCATGCCCATGGAAAGATGAGGAAGGACGAGGCCGGAAGCGATGCGCAACCTCTCTCGAAGCTCTCTCAGTATCGCAAAAGACTTTCGCACCCTGCCCTCCCCTTCTCCGAGGGGGCCGATCGTCATCAGCCCCTCGACACGAAGGTGACGGCAGGCGGCAAGAACCGACAGGAGCAACGACTCGGCCGATTCGACGTCGATACCCGTCTTCGACGTCTCACCGCTACAGTTGACTTCGATCAGAACGGAAAACATCCGCCCCGTCTCCGCAAGAACCCGCTCCAGGGAGAGGGCCAGATCAACGCTGTCGAGACTGTCGACGGAGTCGAATATCTCAAGGGCCTTGCGGACCTTGTTCCTCTGAAGATGGCCGATCATCCGCCAGGGCAGGCCACCGCCGTCAGGCCAAAGGGCACGCTTCGTCTGAGCCTCCTGAACGCGGTTCTCTCCGAACCCGTCGACGGGCCCGGCCAGAAGCTCCCGCATCGCCTCGACGGAATGCGTTTTCGAGACGGCCAGCAAGGCGACGTCCCCACTCTTCCGCCCCGAACGACGGGCCGCCTCTTTGATCGCAGCCCGGATCGACGCCACGCGCTCCCGCGCTCCCTCTACCATAATCGGATTTTACCCTCCTTCGCACGCCCTCCACGAGCGACGACAACCTCTCCGGCCCGTAGGCCTTCGACGACAAGGAACTGCTTTCCCGGAACGGGAAGCCCCTGCACTTCACGGAACGAGACGGTCTGCCCCTGGACGACGAAAACGCCCTGTTTCCCCTGGCGAAGGACGACGGCCGCCTCGGGCAGGACGACGCCGATTCTCTCCTCACCGGAGAGGATGAAGGTTCGGATCCTCTCTTTGAGGAAATCGCTGGGAAAGAGAGGCAGCGTAAGGTAGACCTTGAAGCGGGGTCCGAGATCCCGTGACACCCTCAACGTCGCGCGAAAGGGGAGGTCCGTCTCCCGCAGACGAAGCCGGATGAAGCCTCGCCCCATGTCGGCTTCCACGGAAGGGAGACGATCGACGTACCCGATGGCCCGCAGCTCCTGCGGCTGAGGGATGAAAACACCCAGCGGGTCGCCTTTCCGGAGAATCGTCCCTTCAGCTATATTGGCCTTCCGCCCCGGGTCAGGCAAGGGTTTTTCATCAAGCCAGAGGTCGGCGTAACGCCATTTGCCCTCGTTCCCGTCCACAGAGGCGGCGAAATAGCCGGGGCTGGGGGCAAAGAGGCGCCGGGACCCTTCGCCTCCGGTCACGACGGCGACGAGGTCTCCCTTGGCAACCCGCCTTGGGGCGATGCCGCCCGGTAAAGACACTTTCCCGTCGATGGGAGAGATGAGGACCTTTTCCTCCCAGAGAAGAGCCGCCTTGAAGGGGACATCGTTGTGATAGACATAGGGGCGGGACTGGACGAGAGACTGATGCCTTTCCTGAAAATGATCCCACCAGGCCACAAGGAACCAGGCACCGCAACCGACGATGGCAAGGGCGATGATAAAGGAGACGACGTCGCGTCCCTTCCGGGGCAGGATCATCTCAAGCGTTCCTCTCTAACGGGAAGTCAGCCGCATTTGGAGTAGCCGCACCTTTCGCACTTCAGGCAGCCCTCGGCGGCGACAAGGGGTGCTCCGCAGGAGGGGCACATCTCCCGGGAGGAGTCGCTGAACGACTCCCCCAACGCCCGTTCGAGCCCCCTGGCGACGGCATCGGGCAAACTGAGGATCACGCCGTCACTCTCCCAGACGGGCTGGCTGCCACCGATCCCCTTGAGCTGTTCGACGATCTGACGGGACGAGACGCCACTGCGGAGGGCAAGGGAAATGAGCCGGCCCAGAGCCTCCGTGTGGGCCATCGTATCCTTCCCCGATTTCCCCAGGGTGGCGAAGACCTCGAAGGGCTTCCCGTCGAGTTCGTTGACGGTGAGATAGAGATTTCCGAAGGAGGTCATGATCTTCACCGTCGTGCCCCGGAGCACGCCGGGCCGACCGGCCGGACCGCGTTTTCCTTTTTCCTTCCCCGACTCACGTCCCTTCTCCTCTCCGCGGTAAAGGATCTGAGAGGCCTTGCAGCGGTCCCGATAGACGGTGATCCCCTTGCAGCCCTCCTGATAGGCCAGGAGAAAGGCGGCGGCCACATCGTCGATGGAGGCTTCGTGAGGAAGGTTGATCGTCTTGGAGACGGCGTTGTCGGTATGCCGCTGAAAGGCCGCCTGCATCCGGACGTGCCACTGAGGCCGGATCTCGTGAGATGTCACGAAACGGCGCGTCAGGTCTTCGGGAAGCCCCAGTCCCTCCAGCGATCCCGACTCGGCGATGCGTCGGGCCAGCTCGTCGTCGTAGAGACCCCGACGCTGAAGCTCTTCTGTAAGGATGACGTTGACGTAGGTCAGCACCTGATCATCGAAGACCTTGCGGCGATAGGCCAGGGCGAAGACCGGCTCGATACCGCTGGAGCAGCCGCAGATGAGGGCGATCGTCCCCGTCGGCGCGATCGTCGTCACCGTGGCGTTTCTCAGCGGAATCCCCTTCTCCTGCCACCGGCTCCCCTCCCAGTTGGGAAAGACACCGCGCTCTTCGGCCAGAAGACGGCTCTCCTCTTGGCCGACGGAATTGATGAAGCCCATCAGTTTCTCCGCCGCCCGAAGGGCCTCTTCGCTGTCGTAGGGCAACCCCAACCGGAAGAGGGCTTCGGCCCAGCCCATGACTCCCAGGCCGATCTTGCGGTTGCCCCGTGAAAGCTCGGCGATCTGGGGAAGCGGGAAGCCGTTGATTTCGATGACGTCGTCGAGAAAACGCACGGCCAGGCGGACCGTCCGTTCCAGCTGCTTCCAGTCGAAGTCGCCGCCTTCGATCATGTGGAGCAGATTGATCGATCCGAGATTGCAGCTTTCGAAAGGAAGCAGCGGCTGCTCGCCGCAGGGGTTGGTGGCCGTGATGCGCCCCACCCTGGGCGTGGGATTATCGGCTTCGAGTCGGTCGGAGAAGACGAGGCCGGGATCTCCCGTAGCCCAGGCGCTCTCGACGAGAAGGTCGAAAATTTCACGGGCCGGAAGCGCCTTGACGATCTCACCGGTCCTCCTGTTGATCAGCGCCCACTCCTCGTCGGCCTCAAGAGCCTCCATGAAGGCGTCGGAGCAGGCCACGGAAATGTTGAAGTTGGCCAGGCGCCCCTCACGGGTCTTGGCCTGTAGGAAATCGAGGAGGTCAGGATGATCGCAGTCAAGGATCCCCATATTGGCGCCCCGCCTCATGCCTCCCTGCTTGACCACCTCGGTGCAGCCGTCGAAAAGCTCCATGAAGGAGACGGGCCCCGAGGCGACGCCGCGGGTGCTTCGCACCACGTCGCCGGCGGGACGCAGGCCGGAGAAATTGAACCCCGTTCCCCCGCCCGATTTGTGGACAAGGGCCGTCCATTTCAAGGCGTCAAAGATCTCTTCCATGCTGTCGCCGACGGGAAGGACAAAACAGGCCGAGAGCTGTCCCCTGAGCGTTCCGGCGTTCATCAGCGTCGGTGAGTTCGGCAGAAAATCGAGGCGGGCCATCATGTCGTAGAAGCGTTCGGCCCAGACTTCAGGGGCGACGCCCCAGCGGGCCTCCGCCTCGGCCACGGCCTCGGCCACGCGCCAGAACATCTCCTCCACCGTCTCAACGACTTGTCCTTCCTCATCCTTGCGCAGATAGCGCTGCTCAAGAATGGGTACGGCGTTGGCGGGAACCTCCACCTTTCTCCGCTCTTCCATGAGTTCCTCCTCCTGCGAAGTCAGACAAGAACCGGCAAGGCCCTATCTTTTGGGATCACGCGCCGGGAAGGCAGGGCTTCCCGCCCCTGACGAGAGGACAGAGCTCCGAGAGGTCATCAAGGACCGCCCAGGCTCCCGCGGCGAAAAGCCCCTCCCGGCCGAAGTTCCCCGACGTCAGGCCCACACCGCGGACCGAGGCGGCCTGAGCTGTGGCCATGTCGATGTCGGTATCTCCGACATAAAGAGTCTGAGCGGCCTCGACGCCGAGGATGGCCATGGCCTTGAGAAGCGGATCGGCGGCGGGCTTGGGCCGTTCGAACGCCTCCAGCCCCAGAACGACGTCAAAGGCCCAGGCCAGACCGGCTCCCTCGACGGCGATCCCGGCGTTCCCCCTGTTGGAGACGACGCCAAGACGGAATCCTTCGCTTTTGAGGGCTTCCAGGACGGGGATCGCCGACGGGAAGGGGCGGATTCTCGTTATCTCTTCAGCGCGGTAGCGCTCCCGATACTTCTCGACCCATTGCGGGTCGAAAACCCCCCAAAGACGTTCCCATGCAAGGGAAATCGGCTCACCGATGGTCTGGAGGACCTCCTCCCGGGAGACAGGGCGCAATCCCTCATCGGAGGCAAGGAGATTGAGGCAGTGGGTGATCCCCCAACTGCTGTCGACGAGAGTCAGATCGAAATCGAAAAGAAGAACCCGGATCGCTGCTTTCACATCGAAACCTCCAACACAAAACCTTTGAGATAGTCCGTTTCGGGAACTTGAGGCAGAACGGGGTGATCGGGCGGCTGATGAAGCTCGGCAACGATTCTCAGAGAGCGCCTCGCATCCTGAGAGGCCTCATGCAGAACGCCAAGAAGAGCCTCCCGTCCGAAGGCGTGAGAACAGGAGAAGAAGAAGAGCGTCCCCCCCTGGCTGAGAAGACGGAGGCTCCGAAGAGCCAGGTCCTTATACCCCCTCCTGGCCGAATCGACGTGGCGGCGGCTGGGCGCGAAGGGAGGCGGATCGACGACGACAAGGTCAAAGGAACGTCTCTCTTCCTCGTAGCGCCGGAGCTCATCGAAAACGTTTCCGCAGACCCAGTCCACCCGCGGAGGCAGACCGGCAAGAGAAAGATTCCGACGAGCCGCCTCGAGAGCCGACGAGGATTGATCGATGGCCGTCACTTCCCGTGCTCCGTAGAGGAGGGAATGAAGGGCGAACTGCCCCTGGAAACAGAAGGCGTCGAGGACGGAAGCCCCCTGACAGAGAGAGTGAAGGAGGCGGGGAAAGCGGCGTACGTCGAGATAAAGCCCCGTCTTCTGACCGGCCAGAGGATAGACGACTCCCTTGAGATCGCCCGACGTGACGACACGGCTCTCGTCGGAGCTGAAGCGACCGCGCAGGAGCGCCGTCTCCGGAGCGAGCCCCTCCTGTTCGATCTTGCGCACATCGTTTCGGAGGATCACCGCCGATGGCTCGAGAAGCTCGACGAGAGCGTCAGCGACGAGCTCCCTGCGCCGGTGCCAGCCCAGGGAGAGAAGCTGAAGGCAGAGGACATCGCCGTAGACGTCGACGACCAGACCCGGCAGTCCATCGGCCTCGCCGTGCACGAGGCGGAAAGCGTCCTCGCCGGGGCACCAGCGGCGACGGAGGGCAAGAGCCGACCGCAACCGCTCCCGAAGGAGCCGGGGCAGGTCCGGCTTCCTGTCTCCCCAGAGAAGAAGCCTCAGGGCCAAAGAGGAGTGAGGGTTCCAGAATCCCCAGGCAAGGGGTTTCCCTTTAACGCTGCCGACGGCGACGAGATCGCCTTCCGCAGCTTCGGGGAGAGCCGCCAGATCGCCCCGAAAAATCCAGGGATGACGGGCAAGAAGCCGTTCCAGGCCCCGCGGTGCCGTCAGGGCCTGCTCTCTCATGCTCGTTCCCTCCTCAAGACAAAATCCCGCAGCCCTGAAAAGAGCGGCGCGACAACCTCACGGCCACGTTCCAAAGATCTGTCGCAACAAAGGGTTTCCATCCCCGACACCTCCCCCATGAGCCTTCCTATATTAGCAGAAGTAATCTCTTTCGTGAGATCCGTTGTTCAACCAGCCCGCCTGACCTATAATGTCCGACACCCTGTACCGATTCTTGCGAGGTGAACGCCATGTGGAACGAACTTGTACCGCCTGAAAGAGAGCTTTTTTTCTCGAAAAACGATGAGAAGGACCCCCGCATGGGAGAGATCGTCCACCCCCTCGCCGCCGACGACTCTCTTGAGGGATACGATGTGGCCCTTATCGGTCTCCCCGAGGATCGAGGCATCCTTGCCAACGGAGGCCGGGAAGGGGCGCGGCTGGGCCCCCGGTTCATCAGGAAGGCCTTCTACCGTCTGACGCCGGGCTTCCGCCCCTCCCTGAGCGATCTGTCCATCGCCGACGTCGGGGATGTCCGGACCGAGGGACGCAGCCTCGATGAGGTCCATGAAAGCGCCAGGGCCATTGTGGCCTCCATCGCCTCCCGAGGCGTACTCCCCGTCGTCCTCGGCGGCGGCCACGATCTGACGTTCCCCGGACTTCACGGGCTCGTCGACGGGCTCTGCCTGAAAGAAGGAGAGCTGGGCGTCGTCAACGTCGACAGTCATCTCGACGTCCGCGACATGAGCCACGGCATCACCAGCGGCACGCCTTTCTTCCGGGCCCTCGAAGAGCTACCGGGGAAGCCTCTCAAGGGAGGCAACTTCGTGGAGTTCGGCGTTCAGGAGCTCCACAACTCGCCCTGGTACTATCAGTGGCTCCGCAAGACGGGAGCTACCGTCTTCACGCTCAAATCTCTTCAGGGGCGACCGATGGAGACCTTTCTCCAGGCCCTCCAGGTTTCGGGCGAGGGAACCCGGATCGTCGCCGTCTCCGTCGACATCGACGCCGCACGAAGCACCGACGCTCCGGGAGCCTCGGCGAGTAATCCCAACGGTCTCTCGGCCCAGGACCTGGAAAAGGTGGCCTACCTGGCCGGAAGAACGGAGCGGGTCGGATTTTTCGATATCATGGAGATGAGCCCGCCCCTCGATGTCGACGGGAGGACTTCGGCCCTGGCGGCGGCGGTCCTTTTCTGGTTCCTCAAAGGGCTCTGCGAACGGAGATGAAAGGGAACGTCACGTCTGCCGACATGGTATGCTTATTGCCGACGGCAACCCCCCAAAGATGGAAGAAGGAGGAATGAACTCATGACAAAGGTCACCCTTATTCTCGGGAGCCCCCGCAAAGGCGGAAACACGGAGACCCTTGCGGAGGCTTTTCTTTCGACTCCGGGAAAAGCGGAGCGAATCGACCGTTTCCGCCTTTACGGCATGTCCCTCAACGGCTGCAACGACTGCCGCCAATGCTGGAGCCGGAACAGACCCTGCATCATCGACGACGACATGGACGGCCTCTACGCCTCGTTGAAAGAATCGGACACCCTCCTTTTCGCCTCCCCCCTCTACTGGTACAGCTGGAGCGGCCCCGTCAAGACCCTGTGGGACCGTCTTCTGCCTCTCCATGGAGACCACCCCGGAGGCTTCAATCTCGAGGGCAAGCGGGCCGTCCTCATCGGCGCCGCAGGCGATGAGGATTCAAACTGCTTTCAAGGGCTCCTCTTCAGCTTCCGCCGCTCCTGCTCCCTCATGAAAATGGCCATCGCCGGAGAGTTCTGCTTCGGCGGCCTTTTCGAAGCCGACGCCGCCTCAAAAAAGCCGGAGCTGCTCCAAAAGCTCAAACTGGCCGGACAGTCCGTCCTTTAAGAACCTGTGGACATCCTGGTCTTCGCCCTCTGCCTGGCCATAGGCATCGCCGCCGGATACAGGAACTGGCTGCCTCCATACCTGACGTCGAGAAGCTCCTGGGGACTTACGGCGGCCGTCTACCTTCTCCTTTTCCTCATCGGCTGCGAGCTGGGCAGCTACCGATCCGTCCTGGAACAGATGAGCGGCCTGGGAGTTCAGGCAGCGGCCCTCTGTCTGGGAGGTCTTTTGGGCAGCGCCCTTCTCTGCCGCATCGTCGGAGGCGGCGGCGGTGTTTGATCCGAAACCGATCCTTGTCCTTCTTGCCGGAGTGATCCTGGGCGCCATGGGCCATCTCCCGGAAGGTTTCGACGATCTCATCGGCCCCCTGCTTCGAGGCGCCCTGATTCTGCTTTTCCTCGCCATCGGCTTCGACATGGGAAAGGAGCCCCGCCTCTGGGAAACCCTTCGCTCGCTCTCGGGGCGGGCTCTGATGATGCCCGTCGCTGCCCTTCTGGGAAGCGTCGCCGGCGGCATCCTGACAGGGATCACCGTCGGTCTTCCCGTCGGCCTGGCGGCATCAGCCTCGGCCGGCTGCGGCTACTACAGCATCACCATGATTCTGCTCAAGGAAGCGGCCGGCATCGAGGCGGCCACGATCGGATTCGTCGCCAACCTGGCCCGGGAGGTCCTGACCATCCTGGCCATGCCTCTTTTTGTCCGCTATTTCGGAAAGGCCGGCGCCCTCGGAGCGGCCGGGGCAACGGCCATGGACACGGCGCTTCCCTTCATCATCCGCAGCGCCGGCAAAGAGGTGGCTGTCCATGCCTTTGTCTCCGGAGTGATCCTCAGCCTGATCATCCCTCTTTCGGTCCCGCTGATCTATCGCCTCTTAAGCTAAGCTTCAGGATCAAGCAGGCCTTTTCCGATAAAACATGCCAGGAGACCGACTAAGCCCTGCCAAAAAGGCCAAAGCGGCTTCATGTTTCTTCGTTTTTCAAAAAAAGCTTGCTTGATCCTCCCGTGCGTGGTACAACTCCTCCATGCTCTTCCCAAGGAGGATGACGATCTTGTCCCCATCTGCCCGACCCTCTTCCATGTTCGGCATCAACGTTTTCGATCGGCAGACCCTGCGTGAGCGCCTGCCCCGTGACATTTACGATCAGCTCGTGGCCGCCGTCGAAGGCGGAGCGCCCCTGGGCGAGTCCGTAGCCAACGCCGTCGCCATGGCGATGAAGGAATGGGCCATCGCCCAGGGCGTGACCCACTATACCCATTGGTTTCAACCCCGCACGGAGATGACGGCCGAGAAGCACATGGCTTTCCTCTCTCTGGACCGCAAAGGGTTCCCCCTGGAGACCTTCACGGGGAACGAGCTGATTCAGAGCGAGCCCGACGCCTCCTCCCTTCCCTCGGGCGGCATTCGCAGCACCTTCGAGGCCCGGGGCTACACGGCCTGGGACCCGACGAGCCCCGCCTTCATCATGGAGGACAGCGCAGGCGGCACCCTCTTCATTCCCTGCGTCTTCATCTCTCACGACGGGACACCTCTTGACCTCAAAACGCCGCTGCTGCGCAGCCTCGCCGCCATGGAGCCTCGGGCGCTGCGGCTGCTCAAGCTCTTCGGCAACAGGACCGTCAAGAACGTCCAGGTTACCGTCGGAGCCGAACAGGAGTTTTTCCTCGTCGATGAGGACGTGGCCCGCCGTCGCCCCGACCTCCTCTACTGCGGCATGACCGTTTTCGGTTCCCTGCCCCCCAAGGCCCAGCAGATGGAGGACCACTACTTCGGCTCCATCCACCCCCGGGTTCTGGCCTACATGGGCGAGGTCGAGGAGGAGCTGACCCGACTGGGCATCGTCATCAAGACGCGCCACAACGAAGTTGCCCCCTGCCAGTACGAATTCGCCCCTCTTCACGGAGAGGCCAACCTGGCCTCGGATCAGAACCAGCTCACCATGGGCGTCATGCGCAAGCTGGCGCGCAAACACGGCTTCCGCCTCCTGCTCCATGAGAAACCTTTCATGGGACTCAACGGCAGCGGCAAGCATACCAATTTCTCCCTTGTCGACAGCGAGGGGCGCAACCTTCTGGAACCGTCAAACAATCAGAGGCGCAACCTCCAGTTTCTGGCCTTCCTCACCGCCTTCCTCCTCGGCGTCTCCCGGTACGGCGGGCTGCTGCGGGCCTCCGTCGCCTCGGCGGGAAACATGCACCGCCTCGGCGGAAACGAGGCACCGCCGACGATCATGAGCGTCTATCTCGGCGAGGTCTTAAGCCAGCTTCTGGAACAGATCAAAGAGGGCTCTTTCGGCGACATGCCCGACAAGGGGGTACTTGATCTCGGGCTCAACCGGCTTCCCTCCGTCAAGGTCGACAACACCGACCGGAACAGGACCTCCCCCATCGCCTTCACCGGCAACAAGTTCGAATTCCGCGCCACAGGAGCCTCCCAGTCCATCTCGGGACCGGTGACGATGATCCTGGCCCTCTGGAGCTGGGGGATGGAACGCATGGCCGAGATGATCGAAAAACGGACCGACGGAGGCTGGGACATCACCGACGCGGCCCTTGACGCCGTCCGCCAGGCCTATCGGGAAAGCAGCTTCATCTGCTTTGACGGCAACTGCTACTCCCAGGAGTGGCGTGAGGAAGCAAAACGGCGGGGGCTCCCCCTGGCCGACACGACACATGAGGCACTGGCTCTCTATCTGGTGCCCGAACACCGCAAACTTCTTGATTCGCTGGGGATCATGTCGGACCGGGAAATCGTGGCCTACTACGAGACACGCCTGGAACAGTATTTCAAGACCGTCGATATCGAAATGGGTATTTTCTCCTCCATGATCTGGGAGGGAATCCTCCCCGCCCTCTCCCAGCAGATCGGGCAGGAGGCCCAGGCCCTGCACCATCTCCCCGAGGCACTGCAAGAGGAGACGAGGGAGTGGCAAGGAGAACTGCAACGGCTGGTCCGCCTCCGCCGGAGCATCATGACGGGAGCCCAGAAGCTGGAGAGCCTCAGGAAATCGCTCCTTTTCGCCGACCTCGAGGAACAGGCCCGCCGCCTGACGGAAGAGGGGCTCCCCCTTTACGAGGGACTCCGCGCCATGTGCGACGAAGTGGAGGGATTGGTGGCCCTCTCCCTCTGGCCCTACCCCACCTATCGGGATATTTTCGCCTTACGCTGAGTAGCGACGCCTGATGTCGACATCGACGCGAGGAGGTTCCTGAGGGAGGAACCTCCTCGCGCTTTGGATAAACCGCAGATGGCCGATCGGGGACCTACCCCAAGTCGGGAGAGAGGCAGGCTCCGGCGCTCTCCCGAGAGGGACCAGTCTCTAGGGAGAGGCCGCGATCGACAAGGCCCCTGAAGGCACCATCCGACACCGGGAAGATAGCCCGAAAAGGGCCCTGAGGGAAGGGTGAATTTCATCACCCCCCCTTTAAGGGATCCAGATCCCGTAAGGGTTTGCAGAAAAAGCAGGCCATGCTATCTTAGAGACAAGATGATCTTTCCTAGGAGGTCCTTCGATGACTCTCTCCTCTCTCGGCCTGGGAGCCGTCACCGCATGGTGGTGGTTGACCTTCCTTGAGGGACATCTCTTTGAGGTCTTTCCCGAGATCCAGACCCTCGACCCCCGAAACGCCTTCCTGCTTTTCACCTTCTTTCACGGGCTGACACTGCTCCTGACGGCCCGCTATATCTCCCGAGCCGGCGAAAGGCCGGCCCGGGGTGTCGCCCTCTTGGGAGCCCTCCTGTCCTCGGCGGCTCTGGCCCCCCTCCTTTTCCCGGGGCATTTCACCTCGACGGAGCCGGTGGTTTTCACGATCTTTCTTGGAGCCCTGGGAGCAACAGCCCTCATGGTGCTCTGGTGCTGGAAACTGAGCGAGTTTCCGCCGGGACGCTGCGCCCTTCTTCTGGGGAGCGCCAACGTTTTGGCCTCTCTCCTTGTCATCCTCTTTTCATGGCTGCCAAGAGAGCCGTTCCTCTGGCTGACCCTGGGCCTCCCCTTCCTGGGCGCCCTGCTCTGGTCTCCTCCGGCAAAGGATGCCTTCGGCCTCGGCGAGGCGCTCCCCCTCGATCCTCCGGGCTGGGGAATCGCCCCGTTTTCGCCGAAGCTGGCCCTTCGGTTCGCCTCCTTTTTTCTCACCTGCTCCATCCTCCACGCCATTCTGCTCTCGTCGTCCTCTCCCGAGCTCCAGCGGACCTGGAAGATGACGGAGGTGCTCTACAGCGCGGCCTCTTTCGCCACAGGGCTCCTTATTCTGTACGCCCCCGGAACGGATCTGCGCAATCTCTATCGATGGGCCCAGCCTCTTCTGGGTCTCGGTTTCGCCTTCCTCCTCCTCTTGGGAAGCGGACACCCCTTCCTTCCCGTCTCCTTGTTTCAGGTCGGCTACGGCATTTTCGGAACCTACTCCTGGGTCCTGATCTCCTACCTCGCCGCCAGGGCAGGAAGAGATAAGGCCCTCTCCGTCGTCGCCCGGGGGCAGTTCATCGTCGCCGCCTCGGTCCTCGCCGGAGCCCTTCTGACGGAAAGGGGCCTCGCCACCGCTCAGAAGGCGGAGCTGGCCCTCCTCCCCTCCCTGAGCCTGCTCGGCATCGCCCTCCTTTTCCTGGCAGGGCTGGCCTTCGACGACGACCGCGAGACCTTTGCCGGCTACGACCTTCAGAAAAGCGGGATCGACGACGGTCCGCCACGGGAGCCGCTTCTCCGGACGGAGCTTATCGACACCGATCTGACCCGCCAGGAGAGCCGCGTCGCCCTTCTCGTCGTGGAGAGGCGCTCCAACGCCGAGATCTGCTGTGCCCTCAATATCACGAACAATACCGTGCGGACCCACCTGAAAAACATCTACCGCAAGACGGGAGTCTCGGGCCGGGAAGAGCTTCAGGAACGGTTCTCGTTTCTGGAGCAGAGCCAATAAGGACAGGGCGCCTCATCAGCGCCCTTGAGTGACTTCCAGCAGCTGCCCCGTGACGGTGACGTGAAAGGCAAGGTCCCCTGAAGGGGATTTGACGAGAATGCGCGACGGTCCGAACGAACCGTCAGGAAAGAGGGGGAGCCTCTCGGGGAGGAGCGCCACTTCACGACGGCCGCCGAGAGGATAGCGCCGGACTTCCGTCTCGTCCTCTCCGGCAGCGCCGCCGGAAAGGACGAGAATCATCTCGTTGCCCTCGGCCCTGAAAAAGTGCACCTGCCCCTCCCTCTGCGCCGTCAAGGCACCTTCGGAGAGAATCCGCCCCAGCTCCAGAGCCGGATCGGGGTCGGGGGCGACGAGACGGGGGAGGACAACGGCGGCCAGAACGGCAAGAAGGGCCACCACCACGAGAAGCTCCGCCATGGTGAAGCCCCGCCGCCTCGCAACGCCTTTCACGGCCTACTCCCAGCTGGTGATGTCGGCGTTGGCACCCTCGCCGCCCTCTTCCCCGTCGGGACCGTAGGAAAAGAGATCGAATTCGTCGTGGTCACCGGGCGAACGATAGACATAGGGGCTTCCCCAGGGATCGACGGGCAGCTTCTGCATGTAGCCGCCCTCGCGATAGTTCCGCGGCTCCGGAGGGAGAGTGGGACGGGTAAGGAGAGCTTCCAGGCCCTGATCCGTCGTGGGGTAAAACCCGTTGTCGAGCTTGAAAAGGTCGAGAGCCTGGCCAAGCTGACGGATCTGAACCTGGGTGGCCGTACGTTTGGCCTCTTCACCTCGGCCGACGATGCGGGGAACGACGAGACCGGCCAGAAGGCCGATGATAACGACGACGACAAGCACCTCGACAAGGGTAAACGCACTTCTGCGACGACCTTTCACCTGCATCACCTCTTCAAATGTTTTGGAAGGGACCTTCCCTCACTTCACCAATCCCGAGAGATCGAAAATCGGCAGCAAGATGGCGACGACAACGAAGCCGACGGCGCCGCCGAGAAAAAGAATCAGCAGGGGTTCGACGAGGCTGGCGAGGCGCTCCATCTGAGATTCCGCCATCTCCCAGCTGTTTTCGGCGACCCGCTCCAGCGCCTCGGAAAGTTCGGCGCCCATTTCTCCGACGCGGACGACGTAGACCACATCGTCAGGGAAACTTCCCTGACGATCCAGGGCCTGAGCGAAACGGTAGCCCTCGCGGACGCTCTGGGCCACCTCTTTCCACCGCTCACGGTTCGCATCCATCGGCGCCGTCATCTGGACGGCCTGGACGAGGGGGATCCCCGACGAGACGAGCGTCGACAGATGGGAGAAGACGAGGGAAAGAGAGATCCGCTCCCTCAGCCCCCTCAGGAAGGGAAGGCGCAGCTTCACCTTTCCCCGACGGACGAGGAGAGCCAGGACGAAAGCGCCGACAAGCAGGGGAAGTCCCGCAACCTTGGCTCCCGCGGAAAGGGCCAGGAGAACCCTCGTCGGAAGAGGCAGAGCCTGACCGATGTCGGAAAAAAGGGCCGTCAGCCGCGGCACGACATAAGTGAGAAGAAAGGCGATGACTCCCAGCCCGACGACAACCATGACGGCGGGATAGATCAGGGCCGACTGAACCTTGCGCCGCAGCCGGAGCTCCGACTGGTAGACCTCGGACCCCTTGAGGAGGATCTCCACGAGAGAGCCGCTCGTCTCCCCCGATTCGACCATCCCGATGAGGCCCTCGCGGAAGACGCCCTGGTCCCTCATGGCCGCCCCCAGACGCCTCCCTCCCTGGACGGCCTCAAGGAGAGCGCTGTAGGCCTCACCGAGGCGCTTGTCCGGCGTCTGGCGACGAAGCATCTCCAGAGCATCCGTGACGGGCAGGCCGCTCTTGAGGTAGGCGCTGAGGCTTTTGCAGAAAAGAACGTGAGAGGCCAGGGAGAGGGGGCGGCCCGAGACGGTCCGCTTCTTCTCTTCGGCAGCGATCTCGACGACGACGAGCCCCTGGAGGGAGAGCTCCTTCAGGGCGGATTCCGACGAGGCCCCGTCGATCCGTCCTCGCCGCAGCTTCCCTTCGCTGTCGTAGGCGCTGTAGCGATAGGTCGTCACGACGGATCCTCACCGGTGACGCGCAGGACCTCTTCGATCGACGTCACGCCCGAAGCGACCTTTTCCAGCCCCAATTGCCAGAGGCTCACCAGTCCCCTTTCGACGGCCATGGTCCTCAGACGCGACGAAGCCAGCGACTGGGAAATGGCCTCCTGGGCCGCCTCATCGACGACGAACTGCTCGTAGAGGCCGACGCGGCCCCGATAGCCCGTGCCGCCGCAATGATCGCAACCCCGGGCCCGCCAGTGACGTTCGAGGCCGTTCCGTTTCAGAAGGGGCGTCGCCTCCTCTTCCTGTCGGCAGCGGGGACAGAGGCGGCGGACGAGACGCTGGGCGACGACGCCGTTGAGAGAGCCCGCCAGCAGGTAGGGCTCGACGCCCATGTCGATGAGTCGGGTCACGGCGCTCGTCGAATCGTTGGTGTGGAGCGTCGAGAGGACGAGGTGTCCCGTCAGGGCCGCCTGAACGCCGATATGGGCCGTCTCATAGTCCCGCATCTCCCCGATCATGATGATATCGGGGTCCTGGCGCAGAATTTCCCGGAGAGCCCCGGAAAAGGTGAGCCCCACCTTTTCGTTGACCTGGATCTGGGCCACGCCGGGAAGATCGTACTCGATGGGGTCCTCGACGGTGAGGATGTTCACTTCCGGCCGGGCCAGAGCCTGAAGGATGGCATAGAGAGTCGTCGTCTTTCCCGAGCCCGTCGGACCCGTCAGAAGGACGATGCCATGGGGCTTGCGGATGACCTCCTCCAACATCGTCCGCTCCCTCTCGGCCATGCCCAGATGTTCCAGAGAGAGAAGCCCCTGTCCCTTGTCGAGGATGCGAAGAGCCAGTCGCTCGCCGTGCTGGGTCGGGATGGCGCCGACGCGGATGTCGATGGCGTGCCCGCCGACGGTGATGCCGATGCGGCCGTCCTGGGAGACGAAGCGCTCGGCGATGTCCATGCGGGCCATGACCTTGACGCGGCTCGTCAGAGGCGCCTGATGTCCCTTGGGCAGACGGAGCCTGTCGTGGAGGACGCCGTCGACGCGGAAGCGGACGAGCACGCTCTCCTCGTAGGGCTCGATGTGGATATCGGTGACGCGCTCACGGATCGCCTCGGCGATGAGGCCGTTGACGAGGCGGATGATGGGGACATCGACGGAGTCGCTCAGGACGTCCTCCCGGGCCAGATCGTCCAGGTCGTCGACGGCCTCGACGGCGCTGACATCGTCATCGGCGATTCCGCTGCGCAGATCGTATAGGGCCCGGAGCAGCTTGTCGATCTCCTCGCGGGGGTGAATCTCGATCTCCACGGGGCAGCCCAGAGAGGCCCCGAGAATCTGGGCCTGAGGGAAGGCCTCCAGGGAGGCGGCCCCGACGATGAGCAGATCCTCTTCGCGGCGTAAGGGAACCATCCCCTGCTGACGCAGGGTATCGAGGCTCAGCGTTTCGGGCAGAAAGGCCAGAACCTGGGAAGGCTCGGGCAAGGTCACTGTTTTTTCACCGCCTCGCGGTAGAGCGCCTCGAAACGCTGCTGCAGTTCCTTCTCCGATTCGGTCTTGCCGTCATGCTCCTCTCCGTCCATGATCCTCTGCGTCGCCTTGCCGGCCATCTCCGGCGTCTCCAGGATCTCCGGCGTCAGCAGGAGAATGAGTTCGACCTTCTCCTTCTGCTTGGCCGTCGTCGTGAAAAGGTTGCCCAGCAGGGGGATGTAGGAAAGACCGGGGACACGGTTTTTGAGGAACTTCTCCGACTCGGTGATGAGCCCGCCGAGGACGATGGTGTCGCCGTTACGGACCAGGACGGTGGTCTTGATCTCTCGCTTGGCTGTTACGGGCGTATCCGACGTCTGGGCCGAGAGGACATCCTCGGTGCGCTGCTCGATATCGAGGGCAACCAGGTTGCCGCTCCGCACATGGGGCGTCACCTTGAGGACGATGCCCGTGTCCTTGTATTCGTAGCTGCTCTGCACGGCCGAGGGGTTGGTGATATCCGACGCCTTCGATGTGAGCTGGGGGATGACCTGCCCCACCTGGAGCTGGCTCTCCATGTTGTCGGTGCACATGAGGCGCGGCATGGAGAGGACGTTGATGGCGTCGTACTTGTTGAGCAGGTTGATCGACGAGTAGAGAAGACCCTTGGTCTCGGTATTGGTGACCTTGTAGGTCTGGCCATCCCTCGTCTGAAGCTCTTCCTGCGTCGTCAGGTCCTTGAAGTAGTCGAGCATCATCGAGGGGACCGCCGCATTGCCCAGCTGGATCTGACCGCCGAGAATGGCATCGCTGCCCAGCTCGGCGCCTCCGAAGGCGGCCCAATCGAAGCCGGCGCTGTTAAGCCGCGTCAAATTGACCTCCGCGATGAGCCCCCGGAGAAGAACCTGCTTGGGCTGGGTATCAAGAGCCTCGATGATCTTGATCAGGTCCTCGTACTGGCTCGGGGGAGCGGCGAAAATGAGGCTGTTGGTGGCTGTGTCGGCCACGACGGTGTTGGGGATCTTGCCTTCCTTGTCGGCCTCGAGTCGGGCGGCTACGGCCAGAAGCTGGCTCAGCTGCTCGGCGACGGCGGCGGCATCGGCGTTCTGGAGCCTGTAGATGTGAAAATCGCCGGCCCGTGCCGGAACATCGAGCTCCTTGACGACGCGGGCAGCCTCAGCGAGAGCAGCGCTGTCACCGACGATGACGAGCTTGCGGCTGGCCTCGTCAGCGGCGACGAAGATGCCGAAAAGAGGGGAGTTCTGTTCCTTCGACAGAAGCGTCAGATGCTGGGCGATCGTCCTGGGCGACCCGCTGGCGATGGGAACGGCCAGGCTGACCTTGACGCTTTCGGGGGAATCGACGGCGCGGATGATCCCCACGGCCTGCTGCACACGGCTTGAAACGCCGGAGAGGACGACACCGTTGCCCGAAAGCAGAGGGACGATGGAAACGTCCTTGCCCAGAGACGTCTGGACGGCGTTGACAACGAAATTGGCCGAGACATAGTCGAGGGGAACAAGCTGAACGACGGTCTGATCGCCCGATCCGGGGCCGACGCGCCCCTTGCGGACGATATTGTCCGAGCTGGGTCCCTTCTTGGCGGGGACAAGCTTGCTGTAACCGTCATAGCTCTGAAGGGAGAGACCGTTCATCTCCAGGACGGAGACCATGAGAACCCGGGCCTGTTCCAGTGAAACGGCGCGGGGCGAGACGACAGTCACCGTCCCCTTCACTTCGGGATCGACGAGGATGTTCTCCTGAAGAAGCTCCGTCATGAAACGCATGAACTTGACGACATCGAGTTCCTTGAAATTGAGCTGCACCCGTCCGGCGTCGCGCATCACTCGGGCCGCCTCGACGAGATTCTGCTCCGTCAGCTCCTCGGCAACAACGGGGGGCTCCTGCGCCGCCAGAGACAGGGGCGCCGCAAAGAGCAGCCCCAGGCAGAGAATGATAAAGCATGTGGTCCTTCCCATAAAAAACCCTCCGTCTCGCTCTAAGGTAGACATAGCGTCATGGATCGGCCCTGAAACCGGACGCGGAGAAGGCCGTATCGGATCGTCCAAAGCCCCTCCAGCAGCTCCCGCGTCATGGGGCGCACCTCCCAGGCCAGCTCCCCCTCGACGCCGGAAGAGGGAAGATCTCCGGCAAGGGCCCGGATCTGAAGACTGCGGCTCAGGTCGAGCATTTCCCGCTGGATCCGCACCTCGGCCAGACTCTGCTGAGACATGGCCACAAGGCGAAGCGCCCCCGTCGCCGCAAGCGCCAGGACAGCCACGGCCACGAGGACCTCCATAAGGGTGAAACCTCGGGCCTTCATGTCACTTCACCGTATAGCTCAGCTCGACGGACTCGCCGCCCCTGAGTACGGAGACATCGAACCGCGAGCCTCCCATGAGAGAGGAGATGGCGTTGGCCACGTCGTTCATGTTCTGGATCTGAACGCCGTTGACGGCCTGAATGACATCGCCCCGTGAGACGCCGAGCTGGTGAAGGATGCTGTTGTCGCGGATGAAACGGACCTCGATCCCGACGGATCGCCCATCCCTGACGTGGGGCTGAAGACGGATCTTGCGAAGTTCCTCGAAGGGGTTCATGAGGAGGCTGTTGACAAGATCCCGGTCAACGGCTCCCTCCTTGCCCGGTGCCGCCGCCGTGACGTTGCCCGAAGGCGGAGGCGGCGTCGACGCCGCTTCCGCCTGGGGAGCGGCCTTTTCGGTGACGGGAGCGCCGGCCTTGGCGAATTCCAGGATCAGGATCAGCTCCTGATCCTGCCCGTCACGGAAGAAAGCCTTGTCCGGCGTGACATCGACGAGCTCGTATCCGCCCTCGCTCTGTCCACGAAGGAGGAAGATCAGGGCCTCTTCAAAGACAACGAAAGCCCCTTCCGGCGGCAGGGTGCCGACGAGGCGGGCGTCACGGAAGGAGCCGCGACCGGGATGAGTCGTCACCGAGTCCGATACGGCACTCCGGGCCTGCCGGTCGACGCCGAAGGGATTGGCCTCGACGAAGGACTTGAGCCCCTCGCTGAGAGGATCCGTCGACGGCGCAATCTCCACACCGTCGGTGCGCAGGGCCCAGGAATGGACACCGTCAAGAAGGTGACGGCGGAAGAGGATCTCGGCTCCTCTGGAAGCGACCATGCCGACGAGGAAACCGACGGCGGCAAAGGCCAACGGAAGCAGCAGAGCCTTACCCCATCGTGCAAAAGGCGTCAAGGGAAACTGACGCAGCCCTTCGAGACGGGACAGGGAGATTTTTTTCATGGCCGTTCCACCTTCCATTGTCCCTCTCCCTCTTTTCGGATGGGAAGCAGAGCCTGAAGCCCCGCCAGAGCCGAGTCCATCTCGGCGGGAACGCTGATATCGAGGGCGGCTCCCGTCAGCCGGCTCGTAGAGGGGTCGATCGAGAAGCCGCCCTTCACGGTCAGGTCGCCTGTCATGTCGAGTCGGGAGACGTCGAATGTCCCGGGACCGGCCGCAAGGTGGAGGAAGCCGTCCCGCCAGGAGAGGCGGTGCCCCTGAAGCAGAAGGAGATCGCCGGCGCCGAGGCTGAGATCCATGACGAGCGATCGGGCCAGAAGCGACTTGAAGGGGCTGAGACGAGCCTCGACGAGAGCGGCGTTGACCGTGAGCAGGGAGTGGCGCATCGAGAGACCTCTGGCTCTGAAAAGCGGCTTCATGCCTCCGCTGCCGGAGATCTCCAGAGCCGAGAGTTCCCCCCCTCGGCGCCCCGCCTCTCGTGCTGCCTCATCGAAAGCGACCTGTACCGCCTGATCCCAGGGGAAAAAGGCCCAGAGTCCGGCAGCGACGCCGATCAAAAGAGAGAAAACCAGAAGGAGAAATCGCAAGGCTTTCATCATTTCCCCCCTCCAACGAGAAGCGAGCAGGCGAAAAGGCGAGCCTCACCGTAAGGAACGGAGCGGAGCTCCGCCGAAAGGAGCGGCAGCCCTCTGCGCTCCAGCTCCTGAAGAAGCGTCGCCAGCTCCTCGCCATAGAGACGCTCCAGCTGGAGCGTGGCCCCAGTGGAACCCGTGGAAAGCTGGACGAGGCGATCCTTGATTCCCACCTGATCGATGAGCGATGAGAGAGAGGAGAGGATGTCCCCCGTAGGCACCGGCGCCGTTTCCTGGTGCGGTTCGTTTCGATAGCTCCGGACGACCTGGGCCAGGCGGCGGAAACGATCCTCCTGAAGAGCCATTCGGGAGCGGAGAGCTTCAACCTCTCCGGAAAGGTTGAGCGCCGTCATCCAGAGCAGGAGCCCCGCCAGGGAAAGGAGCGCCAGCCGTTGAGCCTGACGGTTGGCCTTGACATACTCGATAAGGGGACGAAGATGGCGCTCGATAACGCTCATGGCTGTTCCCACCTCAACGAAAGAGAGAAGCGGAGCTTCCCTCCCGATGTCTGCTGGATGTCGCCGAGACGCGACTCCAGCCCCTGTTCCTTCAGCCTGGCCTGAAGGTTCTCGATATCCTTGACGTCCGGTGCGACACCGACAACGTCGGAGCCGAAGGCATTATACCGCAACGTCTCCAGGGTAAGCGCCTTGAGAGTCTCTCCCGCCGCCCAGGCGACTCCGACGGAAGAGAGGATTTCCGCCAAGTCGGGAGCGGAGCTTCCCCCCTGAGAGGTCATGAGACGCGCCCTTGCCTGGCTTAGAGGATCGCGGATGACACCCTCGTCACCGAAAGTCTCCCGGTAGAGAGCCACCGACCGCTCCTGAAGATCCCTCATGTCGGCCTTGAGAAAAAAAAGGAAGGCCGCCGTGACGAGGACAGCACAGGTCCCGCCTGCAACCAGGGCGTAGACAGCCTTCTTCGTCGTTGCCATGAACCGGTCGACGCGAAGAGCGGCATCGATGGCCTTTCCCGAGAGATCGACGGCACCAAGCCGGTGGTCGGGAGCAAGAAGGTTTTCGGCGCCTCGATGAAGCCTGGCGAGGGTTTCTTCCTCGTCATCGGCAAGGTCGGCCGTAACGATCTCCGCCTCTCCGTCGCCGAGAAATTCGCGGAGCCAGGCGGCCTCGGCGGCGAAGTCCCGCCGTGACCGGGGTTGGCAGCGAAAGGCCAAAGGCTCGCCGTTCCGGAAGGCGACGGAATAGAGGTGATCTTCATCTCCCAGAACGGCTCCGTCCGGATCGCCTCCCGCGGCAAGAGCCAGCACGGCCGGGATGAGACGGGCCTGACGACCGCCCAGAAGGCGTTCATGGGCATCCCTCTCGACTCTGGAGACAAGCCAGGCGACGCCGCGGCTTTTCTTCGCCTCTTTGGCGAATACCGTCGGCAGCAGTTCCAGAGTCCCTCCGGCGAGATAGGGCTGGAAACGGAGCTTGAGGGCCTCCCGGATCTGCGCGAGGTTCATCAGGGGCAGTTCATAGGGATGGATCGCCAAGGTTCGGAAAGGGCAGAGAACGACAAGCGGCTCTCTTCCTCCTGAAGGAGACAGAGTCCTCCCTTTCCCCCCGCCGTCCAGCTCCAGGAGGGAGCCCTTTTGAGAGAGGCATATCCTGGGCATATCGGCCATGGACTATCGCTCCTTCCAGAGAATGATATCCGTCGTATTGCCCCGCTTGCGGAGCAGGATCTCGAAATAACGCTGAGCGCCCGAGAGAAGCTGAACCTGAACCTCGGCTCTGAAGGTCTCGCTCTTGAAACCGACAAGGTTGGAAAGACGGGGCAGAGCCGCCTCCGCCACGTCGCCGCGCTCCTTGAGCTCCTCCACTTTCTTGAAAGGCCTTCCTCTCCTGGCCTCGATAAGGGTATCGGCGACATCAAGGGTGATGAGCTCGTCCAGGATGGCCAGGATTTCCCTGCCTGCGACATTGACGTTGATCCGATTGCCTCCCCAGGGCGAGACGAAATCGACCAGCCCCGGGAGTTCCCGGTCAGGGTCACCGTAAAGGACCCTGGCATCGACGCCGGGACAGGCCAAAAGTTCCGAAAGGTCGGCCGGGACCCGGTTGGGGAACCCCTCCCGCTCGGCCCCCCCCAGACGGGGGACAGCGTTCCCGTCCATGAAGTCGAGCACGACCTGCTCCAGGTCGGTTCGCTCGAGTCGCTCCCAGATGCGGCGCCAGGGCTGTTCCATTTCGAGGCGAAGAGTTTCGCCGTCGGGGAGAAAAAGCCCGGCCAGAGAGATTTTGTCGTCGCCGGGAAGAAAGGTGACGAAGGCCCCGCCGATCTCCTCGACGGGGATGACGTGAGCTCCGAACCAGCGTTCTTCAGCGGAATCATAGTCATTGGTATCGAAAGCCAACCCCGAGGCCATCTGGCGGGCAGCCACGAGGGCCACGCTCCGTGCCAGAAGGCTCTCTTTCTCCCGCTCGACCTGCCGCACCTGGCTCCGCACGAACCAGGCAAGGCCCGTGGCGGCGCCGAGAAGGACCGTCACGGCGAAGAGGACGGCCACAAGGACGAATCCCTCCCGCCTACCGCACCTGGGGAAGCCAGTCTTCATAGACCGATTCGACCTCCCCTCGACCCAGCGTCAGCCTGACGGCCTGAGGCAGGATTCCGGCGTACTCGTCGACCCACCGTCCTCCCTGGAGGGCCGCCACGCGAAAGGCTTCAACTCCCTGAAGGACGAGCTGCCCCTCCCGCTCGTCGAGAGCGGCGGGGTTGACCTCCTGGGGGATGACGCCCGAAAGGACCCATCGCAGTAGAGAGCCCGCCGTCTCCTTCTTCGAACTCAGCCGGTAGACAACCGTCCCGGCCGGCTGCCCCTGACGGAGAGGAGAGATGCTCCAGAACAGGAGGACATCGTCGGCCTTGCCGCCAAGAAGGTCGTGCCGGATCAGCCGGAAGGCGGGGCCACGCGGCGCCTGCTGGTACTGGCGCATATCGCCGACGATATGAGCTGAGGCGAGGCGAAGGCCCGAAGCGCCTCCGAAGGAACGCTCCAGATCGCGCAGGACACCGACGGTATGGATCAGGGGAGCAAAGGCCGTCACGGCGATAAGGCCCGTCATCGCCACAACGACGAGGACCTCGACAAGAGTGAAACCCTGCTGTCGGATCTTCAATCCCCTGCTCCATCCGATCGAGGCTGATTCGTACCGCTCATGCCAGTCTGCCGTCGCGCAGGGCTCATTGCCCCTCGCCGGAAGCGGAGCGGACTCCGACGCGGTAGGTCCCGGGCTTGAGGTAAGTGGCGATCTCCATCAGCTTTTCTTTCCTTCCCAGCTTCCCTTCCCACTTGAGAAGAGTCGACAGCTCCTGGCTGTGAGGTTCGTAGCGGAACACCTCGTCAAGAAGGTCGACCCCCTCAACCATCACGTCCCGACTCCCTATCGCCTCCGCATAGGCGATGTAATGATAGGCGAGACGCTTGCGGGCAATGTCACGGACGAGGAAGTGCCTGTAGGCATCTTCAAGCATCCTTCTTTGAGTTTGAGCGTCCCTGTTTTCCATGGCAACCGCAATTTTACGGTCTCCCACCATGGAATCGACCATGAGGAAGGTCCCGGCGCAGGCGACGGCGACGGCAAGCCCACCGAAGGCCCTGAGGATTGCGGGACGCCCGATGCGGGACCAGGACGTCTCTTGAGGCAGAAGCTCCCTGTTGGCCAGAGCGAAGGCGAAGCTCAGCCACAGGACATTCTCGATGCGGTGGAAGGGACGCGTCCAGAAAGCGTCGAACCAGAAAAGGAAGAGAAGTCCCACCGCCCAGACGGCGGCCGACGAAAGATCCTTCTTGCGGACCATGGCCCGCAAGAAAGAGACGAGCCACCATCCGCCCAGCCCGGCAAGAAGGGTGATGCCGAAAAGACCGAACTCGCAGCCCCACTGAAAGATCTCGCTGTGAGCCCAGAGGGTGAACTGGAATTTTTTGTCAGGAAATCTTTCGAACATGTCGCGCTGGGCATCAAGGTAATTCCACTTGTAGTGCCCCAGACCGACGCCGGTGAGGGGATGTTTCTTGAACATCACCCACGACGTGGCCCAGATGCCGTCCCGCTGTCCCAGTTCACGGGCGTTGTACACCATGTCGGCTGCCTTGGCGATGAGGCTGCCGCCTCGGCCGAATTGATTCACGGCAAAAAAGGTGGCCGCGAGGATAAGGCCCAGCACCAGGAGACGGCGCAGTCCCTTGCGGTCAATGAGACGGCCGTAGACGGCGGAAAGGGTGATGAGGCCGACGAAGAAGCTCAGGTAGGCCGAACGGCTCGTCGTGTTCCACAAGCCCCAGGCGTTGGCGGAGAAGAGGAGGAGATTGAGAGGCCGTCCCCATTTGCCGCCCCAATTGGAGAGGTGGAGGAACGCCCCTCCGTAGAGGGTGATGGCAATCCAGACTCCGAACATGTTCTGCTGACCCGTATTGCCGATGTAGTTGCCCGGCGTGGGGAGGATAAAGGGGAACAGTCCGTTGAGATCGCGGATCTGAAGTTCGGCGAAGACGATATTGACGGCGCTGTTGAGGGCCGCCGCCAGCAGGAAGAGGGGAAGGCGCTCTCCCTTGAAGTCATGGCGAATCCAGAGGTAGGCGCCGAAAAGAGCGGCGAAGAAGAACCATTCCCGCACCAGCGTCGGATAGGAGGTGATCGGTGCCCAGAGAGGCTGTACCGTCACATAAAGAAGCATAAGAAGCCAGACGACGCCGAACGGGTCAAGCGAAAAGCCCGTCATCTCAGGCCCCCGCCTCAGAAGCCGCCAGCCGGCGACAGCGGAGATAACGGCGACGGGAACCATGGCGAGGAACCATTTCATGAGATGGAGCGTCTGATACCAGTAGGAACCGGAAAAAACGAGGTTGGGGATGACAAGAGAGACAAAAAGCATGCTCTCCAGGAGCCAGTCCGGAGCCAGGCTCTTCGGGATCGCAGCAATCTGTCCCCCCCCTTTCGCGAAAAGGGTCCTCTGCTTTCGGGGTGCTCTTTCCTGTCCTGCCTTGGCGTTTCGAGCCACTCGATCTTCACGACCTTTCATCGGCTTCGGAGCCGGAATGGTTCAGGGCGATGCGGATCTCCACAACCCGTTCCCGCTGCCTTTCCTCGCGGACCTTCCAATGGACCGTCGTCCCAGAGGCACGTACCCTCTCCACGAGGTAGGCCAGCGCCCGCAGAAAGGCGTCATCCCCTGCGAGGCAGGAAGGCGGCGGGTCGGCCGTTCCGGAAGGCGAAGAGGGCGGCCCTTTCAAGGCCGGTTTCGCCGAGGATTTCAAGGCCGCTGCAGCAAGCTTCTCGAGCTCCCGCACGCGAAGCCCCTCTTCGACTGTCTTTCGGGCCAGATCGACCCTGAGGTCTTCGGACAGGGGAAGAAGGGCTCTGGCATGACGCTCCGAAAGCCTGCCGGCGACGACAAGGTCAAGGACCGCCTCTGGCAGCTGAAGAAGTCGCAGTTTGTTGGCGACGGCGGCCTGAGAGCGGCCCAGCCTGCGGGCCAGTTCGATCTGGCTCCAGCCGGTCCGTTCCATGATGGCATTGAAGGAGCGGGCCTCCTCTACGGCCGAAAGGTCCCGCCGCTGAAGGTTTTCGACAAGGGCCATGATCTGCCGCGTCGTTTCGTCGGCTTCCATGACAACGGCGGCGATCGATTCCAATCCGGCCCTTTCACAGGCCCGAAGCCTCCGTTCGCCGGCGATGAGCTCGAAGGTCTCCTCATCACGGCGGCGGACGACGATGGGCTGGATCAGACCGAGGGAGCGGATGGACTGGGCCAGCTCCTCCAGCTCGTCTTCATCGAAATGCTGCCTCGGCTGGTTCGGGTTGGGACGGACGAACCGGAGGGGAATTTCAACGAGGAGACGCTCCGCCGTCCCCGACGAAGCCTCCGGCAAGGACGCCTTGCGCACCGGCGCCGAAGCGCCGAGAAAGCGGGCAACGTCCCAGACGAATCGGTTCCCCAAGGCCCCCCTCCCCTTTCTGCCGGTCAGCGCCGGCTGTAGATCTGGTCGGCGTTGACGAAGCGGGCGTATTCGCGCAGGAAGACGAGATGCACCGTCCCCGTCGGCCCGTTGCGATGCTTGGCCACGATGATCTCGGCGGCGTTGTCCGTCTCCTCGGCCGTCGTGGCATTGTAATAGCCGCCCCGGTAAAGGAAGGCGACAAGATCGGCATCCTGCTCAATGGCGCCGCTGTCCCGAAGATCGGAGAGCATGGGACGCTTGTCGTTGCGGGACTCGACGGCTCGGGAGAGCTGGGAAAGGGCGACGACGGGGACCTCCAGCTCCCGGGCGACAGCCTTGAGGGCCCGGGAAATCTCGGCCACCTCCTGCTGTTTGCTCTCGATGCGGCGAGGCATGGACATGAGCTGAAGATAGTCGACGACAACGAGGCCGAGCTCGGGGTAGAGCGCCTTGAAACGGCGGCACCGGGCCCGCAGCTCCAGGGTGGAGAGGATAGAGCTGTCGTCGATGTAAAAGGGAGCCTGAGCCAGAACGCCGGCGGCCTCGGCCAGGGACTCCCAGGCGTTCTCGTGAAAAGAGCCGGTACGCAGATCGTGGATGTTGACCCGGGCTTCGGCGCCCAGAAGGCGCTGAACGAGCTGTTCCGCCCCCATTTCGAGGCTGAAGACGAGCACGGGCCGTTTTTTCCGCACCGCCGCATGCTGGGCAATGTTGAGAGCCAGGGCCGTCTTCCCCATGGAGGGACGGGCGGCGACGATATTGAGGCTTCCCGGCTGGAGACCTCCGGTGAGGCGATCGAGATCGGCGAAGCCCGTCGAGATGCCCGTGACGGCCTCGCCGGACTGGTACTGCACTTCGATCTGGCGGAAGGTCGGACCCAGCACGTCGCCCACGTGACGGAAGAGGTTCTTCCCTCCCCTCTGGGAGATCTCGAAAACGGCCCTCTCGGCCTCGTCGAGAATTTCATCGACATCCCGATCCTCCGAATAGCCGAGGCGCACGATATCGCTGCCGACCTGGATCAGACGGCGATGGACGCTCTTATCGCGAACGATGGCGACATGATATTCCACGTTGGCCACGGTCGTCACCGAATCGACGAGATCGGCGAGGAAGGGCTGGCCTCCCAGCTCCTCCAGAAGCCCCCTGCGACCGGCCTCTTCCATGAAGGTCAGAGGGTCGACGGGACAGTTTTTCTGGGCCATTTCGGTCATGACGCCAAAGGCACGGCGATGGCGCAGGTCGTAGAAGTCCTCCGTCTGAAGGGTTTCGGTCACGTAAAGCAGGCCGTCCTTGTCCAGAAGCGCGGCTCCAAGAACGGCTCTTTCGGCCTCCAGGTTATGAGGCGGGACACGAAGCGGTTCGGCCAATCTAGTCGGCCTCCACCTTGACGGTCATCTCCACCTCGATGGACGGGGCAAGACGGATCTTGAAGGGGAAATTCCCGACCTGGCGAATCGCCTCATCAAGGCGGATCTCCTTTTTGTCGACTCTGGTCTGAAGCTGAGAGACCAGCGCCTCGGCGATCTGCGACGAGGTGACGCTGCCGAAGAGCTTCCCTCCCTCTCCCGCGCTGACCTTGATGGTGACCTGGCGGCCCTGGAGATGTTTTTTTACCTGCTCCGCCTGAAGACGTTCCTTCTCCTGGCGCGCCTCCTTGGAACTCTGGAGTTCCTTCCATGTCTTTATCTTGCCGGAAGTCGCCTCTTCCGCGAGCTCGCGGGGAATGAGGAAATTGCGCCCGTAGCCGTCGTTGACCTCGACGAGATCCCCTTTCTTGCCCAGCTTGCTGACGTCCTGCAACAGAATGACTTTCATCGCACCGGTCACCTCCTGCGACGATTTCTGAGATCGTACCAGATATCGACCACTCCCAGAACGAGGACGAGCTGAGAGAGGAAGGGAACGAAAACCAGAAGGAAGACGGCAAGAAAACGAAAGGCGGCCGCCATCTTCCTGGATGTCAAGAAAAACCATACCACAGAGAGTCCCTGGAAGAAAAAGAGCATGGAGACGATAAGACGCAGATTGAGCCCCGCTTCGGCGGCGAAAGAGCCGAGGGAGGGACCCAGAAGCTGAAGAGCCATCGACGCAAGCAGGGCCCAGAAAACGCTCCGCGGGAAACGCCACTGGGCGAAAGACGGCAGAGGAGGAAGCCTCAGACCGCCGAGACGTCTGACGACGGCCCCGCTGATCACGTAGCTCAAGAAACAGTCCATGGCCGAAGCCATGACGAGAAGGGCGGGGAAAATCCTGGGCAGCGCCTCCGCCATCGCCTCGAACTGGCCCTTCATTCCCTCGATGGCCTCCATCGGAAGCCCCACCGTGCCGTAAAACTTCGCGACGCCGTCAATGGCTTCCTTGAAGGAGGCCCCGTCGAGACCAAAGGGATTGACTCCCGTAATCTTCAGCAGGATCGCCATGAGAGCCAGCTTGCTGACAAGAGAAAGGATGAGACCGTAGAGCATGACTTCGGCTCCGCTTTTGCAGCGACGGGCGAGGTATCCGAGGCCGATGCCGAGGATCCCGAATCCCAGCAGGAAAAAGAGAGCCGTCACGACCCCCAGGAGAGCCGCCGTCAGAAGCGTCGCCACAAAGGTGCCCAGGAGGGCCCGTTTCAGATCATGACGCAGTCCCAGCACCACCAGAGGCGCCGGACAGACGAGGGAGACGAAAAGCCCCACCAGAGGCAGATAATGGCTCGCCGCAAAGAGGACGACGGCCAGGGAGACGAGCAGGGATGCTTCCACGAGGGCCCGCGTCGGTGACATGAATCTCCTCCTTCGACTCACGGGCCCGGCAGAAGCGGAAAGCCCGTTAAAGATCGAAAGCAGCCGAAAGCCCCAAGGGACTCCGGCTGCTCCGACTAAACGACAGGTCAACTCCACAGGTCGATGGAGACCCCGAAGCCTCTTAAGGCCTTCAGGAGCCAGTTTCGGAGAAGGCCTCCACAGCCCTCAGTCGGTGCTGTAAGGCAGAAGGGCCATGATGCGGGCCCGTTTGATAGCCGTCGTCAACTGCCGCTGATGCTTGGCGCAGTTGCCCGTCACGCGACGGGGAAGAATCTTGCCCCGCTCGGAGAGATACTTGCGGAGACGGTCAAGATCTTTATAGTCAGCGTGGTCGATCTTGTCGACACAGAAGAAACAGACCTTGGGGCGGCGCTTGCCGCGCCTTTTATTGAACGCCATGATGCTATCCTCCTTGCACTGAACGGCTCACGAGGCCCCTCCTCAGAAGGGGATATCGGCCTCTTCCTCGCCTGACTCCTCTCCGCCTTCATATTCGGAGATGTCAAGGGGGAAATCATCGGCATCCTGTTTCGGTCCCGGCTTGTCGAACCCGCCCTCGCGGAAGCTGCCGACATCGCCCCCCCGCGACGGGGAGGCGCCGCCCTCGTCCCGGCGTCCGCCGCCCAGGAAAGTGACTCCCAGGGCCTGGACCTCCGTCACGTAGCGTTTCTCTCCCTGCTGAGTCTCGTAAGAGCGGGTGTTGATGCTTCCTTCGACGAGTACGGCCCGCCCCTTGCCGAGGTAACGCTCGCAGTTCTCCGCCTGAGGGCCCCAGACGACGACGGGGATGAAGTCGGTGTGCTCCTGAAGCTCGCCGTTGCTCCCCTTCCACGTCCGGCCCACGGCAATGGTGAAACGTGCGTAGGCCTTATTGGACGCCGTGTAGCGGATCTCGGGATCCCGCGTCAGGTTGCCCATGATGATGACCTTGTTGAAGCCTCGTGCCAATCGATCCACCTCCCGCCTATTTTTCGTCGAGCCTGACGACGATGTGACGGATCACATCTTCGCGCAGCTTGAACAGGCGATCCAGTTCCTGAACCTGGGGGGGATCCATGTCGAGGGTATAAAGAGCGTAGAATCCATCGGTAATCTTGTCGATGGGGTAGGCCAGACGCCGTTTCCCCCAGATGTCGACCTTGGCGATCTCTCCGCCAAGACCCCGCACGACCTCGCCCAGCGCTTCAACCGCCGCCTTGTGATCTTCGATCTCGGGCTTGAGCAGAACCATCAACTCGTAGGGTCGCACGATTTTCACCTCCTCCCTATGGACTGTGGTCTCTCTTCATCGAGAGAGACAGGGACACATGCTTGAGGATTATACCCGCAGAGGATCAGTGCGGCAAGGCCTCGTCGGGAGAAACGACCTCAAGACGATAGATCCTTTCTCCGGGCCTGACGAGATTGAACTGTTCCCGCGCCAGCCGGGCCAGACCTTCCCTGGTCCCGTAAAAGGAAACCTGTTCCTCCATCTCCTGGATCGTCCGTGACAGGCGGACCAGCTCGGTCATCTTCCTGTCGACGGCGCGGGTAAGCCTCGCCATCCGCTGGAACTCCGTCACATAGGCCGTCAGCGTGATCGTGAGAAAAACGACGGCGATCGTGGAGAGGAGGACCCAGCGAAGCTTCGGCATCTCACATGTTCTGGGGGGCCTGAACTCCCAGAAGACCCAGCGCGTTGGCCAGGGTGATCCTCGTGGCGTCGAGGAGGACCAGCCGGGCCCGGCGAAGATCGGGCTCCGCATCGAGAACGCGGTGGGCGTTATAGAAACTGTGGAAGTGGGAGGCCAGATCGTAAAGGTAGAAGGTCACCCGGTGGGGGGCCAGCTCTTCGGAGGCCTTGGCCACCTCCTCGGGAAAGGCGGCCAGCTTGCGTATCAGCGCCTGCTCCTCGGCGGTATCGAGAAGACGGAGGTCGACGTCCTCCCCGGAGAGGGCGACACCACGACCGGCAGCCTCGCGGAAAAGGCTGTGAATCCGGGCATGGGCGTACTGGACATAGTAGACGGGGTTCTCGTTGGAGGCCTCCTTGGCCAGGGCCAGATCGAAATCGAGATGGCTGTCGCAGCTTCGCATGACGAAAAAGTAGCGGGAGGCATCGACGCCGACCTCATCGATGACGTCGCGGAGGGTGACAAACTGGCCGGACCGGGTCGACATGGCGACCTGTTCGCCTCCCCGCAGGAGATTGACGAACTGAATGAGAAGGACACGGAGGTCTTCCGCCTTGCGGCCAAGGGATTCGACGGCTGCCGTCATCCGGGGAACATAGCCGTGGTGATCGGCGCCCCAGACGTCGATGACCAGGTCGAAGCCTCTGTCGTACTTGTTCTTGTGGTAGGCGATATCGGACATGAAATAGGTGGCCACGCCGTTGCTCCGAAAGAGGACCCGGTCCTTGGCGTCATCGAACTCCGTCGCCTTGAACCAGACGGCCCCGTCCTTCTCGTAGGCGAAGCCCCGTTTCTTGAGAAACTCCGCGGCCTCCCGAACGGCGCCCGAGTCGTAGAGGCTCTTCTCCGAAAACCAGACATCGTAACAGACGCCGAAATCCTTCAGATCGCGGCGGATCATCCCCAGTATGGCTTCGACGGCGTGGGCCTGGAAGACAGGAAGGCTCGTCTCCAGGGGCTCTTCGAGGTGAACGTCCCCGTCACGATCGACAAGCTCCCGGGCCAGGTCGTAGATATACTCCCCCTTGTAGCCATCCTCGGGAAAGGGGGCCGCATCGCTCCTGCCAAGAAGATCGAAGTAACGGCTCTGGACGGATTTCCCCAGCAGTGTCATCTGGAGGCCCGCATCGTTGATGTAATACTCGCGCTCCACCTCCCAACCGGCGGCGGCAAGGATGTTGGCCGTAACGTCGCCGACGACGGCACCGCGGCCGTGGCCAACATGGAGGGGCCCCGTGGGGTTGGCCGACACGAACTCGACCTGCACCTTCCGCCCCCTCCCGATGCCGCAGCGGCCGTAGGCTTCACCCTGACGCCGGATCCCGGCGACGACCTCGGACGCCCAGAGAGGTGAGAGGAAGAAGTTGATGAACCCCGGTCCGGCCACCTCGGCCCTGTCGAGATAGCCGCTTTCCAGGTCGAGACGGTCGACGACGGCCTGGGCGATTTCACGGGGGCTGGCGCCGAAGGCTTTGGCCATCTGCATGGCCACGTTGGAGGCCCAGTCCCCCTGCCCCTCCCTGCGGGGCTTCTCCAACATGATCACCGGCTCCCCGACAAGCTCGACCCCCCTGTCGGATGCAGCCTTCTTCAGCGCTCCGCCGATGAGGGAGCGCAATGTTTCCTCTACATTGATCATCGTCGCACCTCCAAAAGCATCAAGAGTCACCCTGTTCAGCGTTTCCGAACCGGAACAGTGAGGGCGCTCCACTGGCCGCTGCGCTGGATCAGGGCAGCCAGCGTCCCCGCCCCGTGGTCATCGAGAGAACCCGAAGCCACGACAAGGCGGGAACTCCCCTCGACGGTCCCCGTCTTTTTCTTTTCTCGGAAAGATTCATAGAGTCTGACGGGACCGGTCTCAAGGTTCCGCTTGGTCGGAAAGTCGAGGGGACGATATCCCGCAGGCAACGTGAATTCGAAAGACTGCTCGAAAACGAAGGGAAACCGGAGCACCAGAGGTCCCAGCCCCCGCTTGAGATCGGAGAAGGCCCGAGGCTTAACGCCGGGCACCTGGAGAAGAAGCGCCTCGTTGCCGGGAATGCCGAGACTCCCCCGCACGGGATAGACCACGCGCAACCCCGCCTTACGCCTGCTGATCTCGGGATCGCCCAGCGAGAAAGACCCTTCGGCGAAGGGAAGGCCTTCAATTCCGCAGGAGGAAACGGCTCCGGCGAGGGAAAGCCATCCTCCGAAGAGGTCGATGACGAGGTCGCCCGAGGCGAAGCCGCGCTCGTCGACAACAAGGCGCCAGGTCAGAGAGAGACGGTTCTCGCCGGGGTCTCCGCCAGGCACGGCGGCAGTGATGATCTTGCCCGTATCGAGACGGTAAAGCGTCTTGCCCCGGATCTCGGAGGGCGTTCCGCCTAAAGGCGCAAGCTGCCCCGGAAGGTAGAAGGTCTGAGAAAGGCCCGGCGCCGACAGCAGGAGGACGGGGCGGAGCCAGAGGGAGTGTGTCGCCGGAACCGTCTCGTCCAGTGCCGTCATCGGCTGCCAGTAGACGTCGCAATTCCAGCCGGACGCCTTGAGCCATTGCGAGAGGATAAGGGTCCGCTCCCACTCGGTCCAGGGACCTTCGGAAGGCAATCCCTCCTGGGGCCGCACCCATCCGGACGGCAGGTCACGGCGGAGGCGGCTCTCGTCGCCCACGAAACTGAAAATCCTCTCCCCCCGCTTGACGACGTTGGGCTGAGAGGACGACAGCGGCGACGGCATCGGGACGGAGAGGCCGGCGGCGAGGGTTCCCAGCTCCTCAAGGGAGCTCCTCAGACCCTTGCGCAAGCTGAAGGTCAGCGCAGGGCGCTCCTCGTCGACGAGACCGCCGCCCTCCCAGGGTGATCGGTTGACAAGGCGCCACACGTAGCGGTCGCGCCCTCGTTCCGTCTCCTTCGACGGCGAAAAGCCCTCCGTCGAAGCCCAGGTGAGATCAGCCCCCTGAGGGACGTCGACGACGATCTCGCTCTCCCAGAGGGGGAGATCGAGATTGGTCCAGAGACGGTCATCGACGTTACATCGTTTCGGGAAGGTCTGGTGAAAGTCCAGGGCCAGGACGAGATCTCCCGTCTCCGGCGGAAGACGGACTTCGATGAGGGAGAGCCCCTCTTCCTCTTTCACCACCGGAAGCAGGGGGACGACGAGGCGCGACGTGACAGGGTCGTACAGGCCGGCTTCCAGGACCTCCGCCGATCCCCCCGGCGGAACGGGGATGGACCAGTGACGCCAGGCAGACGGGAACCCCAGAGGGCCAGCCAGAACAAGCCAATGCTGGCTGCGGGTCAGGCTGCCGTCAGCCGCCAGGGAATAGGAGAAGGCCCGCTGCCAGACGAGCCCTTCGGCCCCGGAAAAGGAAACCAGAGGCGGCGCCTCGGAGACGAGGCGATCGATCTCGGCTGAAACGCTCCACACGTCGGCGCAGGCAGCGCCGGCGGAAAGAGCGGTCAGGCAGATCAGCAGAGCAATGACGCGAAGGATCCTCATCGGCCTATCCCCCTCCAGGCTCCAGATGTTCTCAGCCGTTCCTGCCGCAACAGTGCTTGTACTTTCTGCCGCTTCCGCAGGGGCAGGGGTCGTTCCGTCCCACCTTGGGTCCTTTGCGGACCGGTTCCCTGGCCTGCTCTCCCTGACCGGCCATGGCCGCAGCCTCCTGATCGGCCGTTCGCAGAGGAATGGCGAAAGCCCTCCCTTCCTGGAGCCCCTCAGAAGAGCGCCGCCGCGTCTCCTCCCGGACGACGGAAACCCGCAGGGCCAGCTCCGCCACGGCCTGACGAACCCGGTCCAGCATCTCCTGGAAGAGATTGTACGATTCAAACTGATACTCCACCAGAGGATCTTTCTGGCCGATCGCCCTCAGCCCGATGCCGCGGCGAAGCTCGTCCATGGCCAGAAGATGCTCCTTCCAGTGTCCATCGAGAACGTTAAGGGTAATGAAACGGAAAAGCTGAGTCGCCGTCTCCTCGCCGAGTTCGGCGACCTTGGCGTCAAAGCGACGACGAAGCTCCGCCAGAAGAGCCTCTCGGGCCGGGGGCAGGAGAGCGGCGCTGTCGACTCCCTCGAGATGGCCGTCAAGACCGGGGCCGAAGAGCCCCTTGATGCGCAGTTTCGCCGAGTCGGGGTCGGCCTCGCCGCCTTCGGGAAAGGCCCTGTCGAGAATCGAATTCATGGCGCCGGCGACGATCTCCCCGGTGTGATCAATGACGGCATCGTCGAAGAGAATGCTCCGCCTCTCGCCGTAAACGGCCTCGCGCTGCTGGTTCATGACGTTATCGTACATCAACAACTGACGGCGGATATCGAAGTGCATCTCTTCGACCTTCTTCTGGGCCGATTCGATGGATCGGGTGAGGATCGAGTGTTCGATGGCCTCTCCCTCCTCCATCCCGAGCTTGCCCATAAGGCCCTGAATGCGGTCGGAACCGAAGAGGCGGAGAAGGTCATCCTCAAGGGAGAGATAGAAACGGCTGCTGCCCGGATCGCCCTGACGGCCGCTGCGGCCCCGGAGCTGATTGTCGATGCGGCGGGCCTCATGGCGTTCCGTTCCGACGATATGAAGGCCTCCCAGCTCGAGAACGGTCCGCTTCTCCTCCTCGCAGAGACGGCCCTTCTCCTTTTTGAGGGCCTCGAAGGCCTCTCTGTCGGCCTCGACATCGACACCCCGTTTCCGGGCCTCCTCGCGGGCCCTGAAATCGGCGTTGCCGCCGAGAACGATATCGGTGCCTCGCCCGGCCATGTTGGTCGCCACCGTCACGGCGCCGAGGGCCCCGGCCTGGGCCACGATGGCCGCCTCGCGCTCGTGCTGCTTGGCGTTGAGCACCTCGTGGGGAACCTTGCGGGCCTTGAGGAGGCGGCTCATCCTCTCCGAGCTCTCGATGGACGTCGTCCCGACGAGGACGGGGCAGCCCCGTTCATGAAGCTCGGCCACCTCGTCGGCGGCGGCGGCGAACTTCTCCGTCTGGGTCCGGTAGATGACATCGGCCTGATCGAGGCGGACACAGGGCTGGTTGGTGGGGACGACGATCACCTCCAGGCCGTAGATCTCCTTGAACTCCTCGGCCTCGGTGGCGGCCGTTCCCGTCATGCCCGCCAGTTTCCGGTACATGCGGAAGTAGTTCTGGAGGGTGATGGTGGCCAACGTCTGGTTTTCCTTCCCGATCTGGACCCGTTCCTTGGCCTCGATGGCCTGATGGAGCCCGTCGGAAAAGCGCCGTCCGAACATGAGCCGTCCCGTGAATTCGTCGACGATGACGATCTCGCCGTCCTTGATGACGTAGTGGACGTCTCGCTGAAAGAGATGATGGGCCTTCAGGGCCTGGACGATCTTATGGGCCAGCTGGGAGTGAGCCATATCGGAGAAAAGGTCCTCCATGCCGAGGACGTTCTGGCAGCGGGCCATCCCCTCCTCGGTGAGGGCCACGTTCCGCTCCTTTTCGTCGACTTCGAAATGACTCCCCTTCTGAAGCTTCCGGGCCGTTTGGTCGGCAAGCCGATAAGGCTCCGTCGAATCCTCGGAGGGACCGGAAATGATCAGCGGTGTCCGGGCCTCGTCGATCAGGATCGAGTCGACCTCGTCGACGATGCAGAAGTGGTGCTCCCGCTGGACGAGCTGGCTGGGGTGGATCGTCATGTTGTCCCGCAGGTAGTCGAAGCCGAACTCGCTGTTCGTGCCGTAGGTGATGTCGCACCGGTAGGCGGCGGTGCGCTCCTCGGGGGGCATGAAGGCGTAGATGACGCCGACGGAAAGGCCGAGGAAGCGGTAGATGGGGCTCATCCACTGGGCGTCGCGGCGGGCGAGGTAGTCATTGACGGTGATCACGTGAACCCCTTTGCCCGCCAGGGCGTTGAGAGCCACGGCCAGAGTCGCCACAAGGGTCTTGCCTTCGCCGGTCTTCATCTCGGCGATCTTCCCCTCGTGGAGGGCCATGGCCCCCATGAGCTGGACATCGAAGTGGCGCAGGCCGAGGACGCGCCGCGAAACCTCGCGGACGGCGGCAAAGACCTCGGGCAGCAGGTCGTCGAGACCCTCTCCGGCCTCGTGCCGCTCCCGGAAAGTTCTTGCCAGGGCTGCCAGTTCTTCATCGGAACGGGGGGTCATCGACGGCTCGAGATCGTTGATCTGATCGGCGAGCTCGCGGTAGCGCTTCAGCGCCCGATCGTTGGGATCGAGGCCGAGGGCCTTTTTCAGGGCTTGCAGCATAACGGTCACCTCTATTGTCTGTCTGTCCCGCAGGGGGAAACGTCTCGAGTCAATTCGACCCATTATAGGCTTTCGGCATCGGGAGCGTCAAAAAGCAGGAGCCTATCTTTCGCCGCCCCTTTATGCAGTCTACAATGATGGGGCCGTCATTTCGACGAAGAAAGGAGCCCCGCCATGAACAGCCGCCTCCCCAGGGAGTTTTTCATCGCCCTTGCCATCAACATGACGGCCTACGTCTCGATCACCCTTTTCTTCCTCTACCCCCTCGTCCTCACCCTGAGAGGGCTCTCTCCCCTGGCCATCGGCGTGGCATGGATCATTTTCGAGGTGGTCCTTCTGGCCGGCCGCCCCTGGAACCAGGCCTTCCTGGCCCGCCACGGAACCCGGTCCGGCATGATTCTCGGCAACATCCTCATGATCTCCGGCATCTGCCTTCTCGTCACCTTCCCGCCTCTCCCTCTCGTCCTCCTGGGGCGGGGCCTCCAGGGACTCGGCTGGGGGCTCTTTTCCGTGGCCAATCCGCTCCACCTCGCCCGCGTCCTCCCCCCCGACGCCAGGGGACGCGGGTTCGGCCTCAGCGGCCTCTCACCCCTGATTCCCCAGATCTTCCTCATCCCGCCCGCCGAGTGGCTCATCCTCGACGGACAGCATCGAGCGCCCCTTCTCGCCGGTCTCGCCTGCTGCACCGCAGCTCTGGCCCTGTCGCGACTCCTCAAGGAAAGGGGGGAACCGGAACGGGAGGGAACCTCCTTCATTCAGGCCCTCAGACTGGCCTGGAGACGCCCCGATCTGCGTGTCCTCCTGCTGTCGGGGACTCTTTTCGCCCTCGGCGCCGCCCCTGTCATGCCCTTCATCGCCAACGCCGCCAGGGAGTGGTCCACGACGGGATCGGCCTTCCTGCTGCCCAGCGGCCTTGCCGCCCTGGCCGTCCGCTTTCTCCTGGGCCACCTCGTCGACCGTAAGGGAACCAGACTCCTCCTCCCTGCCTTCGGCTCCCTCGTCACGGGCATCATCATCGCCACCTGGGGGGCTTCGACGGCGGCCTTCGTCGTCGGCGGCAGCCTCCATGGCGTCGGCACGGGACTCACCTTCCCTCTCCTCTACGCCGTCCTTTCCAAGCGGGCACCCAAGAGCGAATACACCGCCGTCTTCACCCTCTACGGAACGGCCGTCGACCTCGCCTGGGCCGTCGCCCCCCTGTGCATCTCCTCCCTGGCCGGCAACCTGGGCTACGGCGGCATCCTGCGCTTCGTCGGCCTGGGACTCGCCGCGGCCGTCGCCGCCATGAAACTTTTCGCATGGCAGATCCTCGAGGATTGAACGGAGCCGGAAACAGGGCCTTTCTGAAGGGTTTTTCTTCGATAAGCGTTAAAAACCACGCCGAGGGAACTGGAGCTTAAAGACGACGCCATAGATTATTTTAACTTTTTATTGCTTCCCTTTGCTTTTACGTCGGATTTTAGCGATTCTCTTGAAAAAGCATTGACCGACTTTAAGTCGTTCGCTATGATTCAAATCACATCAAATAAAACTGCAACTAACACACATCTGAAGGGGTGTTGCCTTTTGAGGAATTTTCTGACTCTATCGCTTCTTGCCGCTTTCTTTTTCTCTCTTGCCGCAGCCGCCCCCGCCCAAAGCGCCGGAGCGATCCTTGAAGGGATCGTCACCGACGGGGAAGGGATGCCTTCGCCGGGAACCCCGATCAGCGTCTGGGACGGCCGGAACAACTACAGAGCTGTCACCGACGATGAGGGGAGGTTTTCCCTCGCCGGCCTCAATCCCGGTTCCTCTTTCGCCGTCCGGTTCAGTCCTGCGGGGCACCCGTCGGCGCGTGCCGACGGTCTGCGCTTCCCCGAAAAGGGGGACCTTCTCCTGAGTCTGGAACACGTCTCCCTCAAAAGGGGAGCACGGCACCTCTCGCACCTCTCCTCCAACCCGTCGACAGGCTACGGCTGGTCCCTCATGAACCCGGGCAGGGAATCGACGGCCCGGCTGGTCGAAAGGGGAATGGAAGCGCCGCAGCAGGTCGACGCCTCCCTTCCTCCCCTGTCGGGACGGGGAGGCACGGAAGTCTGGACCTTCGAAGCCGCGGGAAGAGGAGAGGCCGTCGTCGTCCTCGGCTACTTCCGCCCCTGGGAGAAGCCCGTCTCGCCGGCCCGCTATCACGTGCTCGCCCTGACCGTCCGCTAGTCGCGAAAGGATCTCCCGCCAAAACGGCGTAACAGGCCGGACCGGCACCCACCCGGAAGGCTTTCCGGCCCGACGGACCATCTCATTTTAGAGAAAGGAAAGTGAATGCGTCATGCGTCGATTCCGCTCGTCACTCGCTCGACCGCTCCTGACGGCCCTGCTTCTCCTTCTTGTCGCCTCTGTGGCCTTCGCCGGAACGTCCCGGCTCGCCCCGATCAACCCCGAGTTCCTGAAATACCGGGAGGAGGCGACAGACCCGGCCCTGAAGACGGCCGCCGCCGAAGGGCGCCCACTGGGCTACCGGCCCGGCCCTCTCGACCTCTCCCACGTCAGGGCACCGGAGCCGGAGTTCCTCGAATCCGCCGCAACGCTGCCGGCCAGCTACGACCTGCGGATAGAGGGAGCCGTAACAGCCGTCCGGGACCAGGCCCCCTACGGCACCTGCTGGGCCCACGGCGCCCTGGCCTCGCTTGAATCGACCTTCAGGAAGGCCGGCAAGGGGACCTTCGACTTCTCCGAATGGCACCTGGCCTACTTCGCCTACGTCGACGAGAGCACCTCCCTGCCGGCATTCACGCAGCGCGCCGCCGAATACGGCGACGACCCCATCTTCGACCAGGGAGGCAATGTATCGCAGGCGACGGCCCTCCTCGCCCGATGGACAGGGGCCGTCGACGAAGCGGCCCGTCCCTACCAGAACGTGACCCCCTGGCCTCCGGAGAGCACGCCCCAGGCTGCAGACGCCGTGTCGAAACACCTGGAGCAGGTTCACCTCCTCAAAGTCGGCAACGATTTCGACGCCCCATCGATCAAAAGAGCCATCATGACCTACGGCGCCGTGGCCTTCCGGATGGAGTGGAGAGACTCCTTCTTCAGCGTCGAGAATGCCGCTTACTACGCGCCAGAAGAAACTCCGGGGGGAGGCCACATCGTCACCCTCGTCGGCTGGGACGACAGCTTCCCCGCCGAGCGTTTCGCCGTCAATCCGGGACAAAACGGTGCCTGGCTCGTCAAGAACAGCTGGGGGACGGTTTTCGGCAACGAGGGCTACTTCTGGCTCTCCTACGCCGACGTCACCCTGGGATACCCCGCCATCTTCGTCGGAGCGGACAAGGCGAACTACAGCCGCGTCTATCAGTACGATCCGCTCGGCTGGATTGGCAGTTACGGCTACGGGAACGAGACGGCCTGGTTCGCCAACGTCTTCACCGCCTCCGGCCTCGGCTCCGAGACGGAGGCTCTCAAGGCCGTCTCCTTCTACGCCGGCCAATCGGGCACCTCCTACCGGATCGAAGTCTACACGGGCGTTACCGCCAGCTCCCCTCGCAGCGGATCCCTGGCCGCATCGTCGGCAAGCACGCTTTCCACAGCCGGCTACCACACCGTCGGTCTGCCCGAAGTACCTCTCGTCAGGGGCGAGCGCTTTGCCGTCGTGGTGCGTCTGACGACGCCGGGCTACAACTTCCCCATCCCCATCGAGTATCCGGAGGCCGAGTACAGCGACAAGGCAACGGCACAAGCCGGCCAGAGCTTCATCAGCCTCGACGGCACGTCCTGGGCTGACTTGACCGCCGCCGCAGACAACGCCAACGTCTGCCTCAAGGCCTTCACGGGGCCGATGACCTCCGAGCCCGTCGATCCCGACGTCCCTGTCGATCCCGATGTCCCCGCCTCCGGCGGCGGTGGCGGCGGCTGCGACCTCGGCACCGGCGGCCTGACGGCCCTTCTGCTGCTGGCCGCTCCTCTGACGCTGATTCTCAGAAGACGCTGATCCCGGGAGATTCCGCGGACAGGATGGAGGGAGGTTCTCCTGAGGGGGACCTCCCTCTTCATGCCTTCCCTGCACCGAACCGACAATCGGCGCCCATTCAAGAGCAGGAGATTGTTTTATTAATATCGACAGACCTAAAATGAGCTGTTATAATCTGGTCGCATTCCGCTTAATTTGTCGTGCCGAAACATTAAATACGACGATGTTCCGTTGCGGTTTCTGCTCTCTTGCGCCGCTCCTCATGGCCTGCCTCGCTCGGCTCAATCCTCCGACAGCTGCTGAAACGCCAAAACGGGCCGGATCGGCATCCTCCCGAAGGGCTTTTCGCCCCGACGGAGAATCCCACATATGAAAGGCACGTGAATCCGCCATGAGTCGGTTTCGTTCTTCCCTCTTCCTCCCGCTTCTGACAGCGCTGTTTTTAGTCACTCTCTCCTCCGGAGCCTTCGCCGAAGCGCTCCGGCTCGCGCCGCTCAACCCCGAGTTTCTGAAGTGCCGGGAGGAAGCGGCAAAGCCGGCCCTGAGCGCGGCCGCAGCCGCAGGGTGCCCTCTGGGCTACCGGCCCGGCCCCCTCGATCTCTCTCACGTCAGGGCACCGGCAGCGGACTTTTTCGAAACCGCCGCGGCGCCGCCCCGCCGGTACGACCTGCGCGAGCAGGATGCCGTAACGGCCGTACGAGACCAGGTCCCCTACGGCACCTGCTGGGCTCACGGCGCTCTGGCCTCCCTTGAATCGACCTTCAGGAAGGCCGGCAAGGGGACCTTCGACTTCTCCGAATGGCACCTGGCCTACTTCGCCTACGTCGACGAGAGTCCTTCGCTGCCGGCTTTCACGCCCCAGCCCGTCAGGCCCGGAGAAGACCCCGTCTTCGATCCGGGAGGTCATCCCTGGATGTCGACGGCCCTTCTGGCCCGGTGGACGGGGACCGTCGACGAAGCGGACCGTCCCTATCAGAACGCGAAACCCTGGCCGGAATCAGCCAGGCCGAAGGCAGCGGACCCCGTATCGAAACACCTGGAGCAGGTTCTTTTTCTCGACAACAAGGACCAGCCTCCCGCCGACGGAAAGACGATCAAAAAGGCCCTCATGGCTCATGGCGCCATGGCCATCCGCCTGCTCTGGGACCCCCGGGCCTTCGATCCGAGAGAGAACAGCTACTGCAACCCGCTCGCCGACGGCACCGGCCACATCGTCACGATCATCGGCTGGGACGACAGCTTCCCTGCCGGGCGTTTCGCCGTCAATCCGGGACAAGACGGAGCCTGGCTCGTCAAGAACAGCTGGGGGACGGAGTGGGGCGACAAAGGCTGCTTCTGGCTCTCCTACGCCGACCCGACGGTCAGTCAGGCCACCCTCTTCATCGGGAGCGACGCAACGAATTTCAGCCGCGTCTACCAGTACGATCCGCTGGGCTGGGTCGACTCCTCCGGCTACGGCGGCGATACGGCCTGGTTCGCCAACGTCTTCACCGCCTCCGGCTCCGAGACGGAGGCCCTCAAGGCCGTCTCCTTCTACGCCGGACAGTCGGGCGCCTCCTACCATATCGAGGTTTACATCGGCGCCGCAGGCCATAACCCCCGGGGCGGCATCCTCGCCGCCGAGTTCGACGGGAAGCTGGCCGCTGCCGGTTACCACACGATCCGCCTTCCCGAGGAGGTCATCCTGAAAGGGGGCGATCCCTTCGCCGTCGTGGTGCGGCTCACCACTCCCGGCTACGGCTCCCCGATCCCCCTGGAGTATCCGGAAGCAGGGTACAGCGACAAGGCGACGGCACGAGCCGGCCAGAGCTTCATCAGCCAGCACGGCGATTACTGGACGGACCTGACCGCCGTCGTGAACAACGCCAATGTCTGCCTCAAGGCCTTTACCGGGCCGGCCCGCGTCAACCCCGACATGCCCGCCGGAGCCGGTGGAGGCGGCTGCTCCACCGGCTCCGGGGCCTTTTCAGCCTTCCTTCTCCTGGCTCTTCCTCTGGGTCTGCTCCTGACAAGGCGCGGAGCCTGAAAAGATCCCTCAGGGACAAGAAGGGGAGGTCCCCTCGGGGCCTCCCCTTCTTTCCTTCAGAACGGGTCCGGCGGCAGCTTCAGCCGCCGTCACGGTCTCGCCATGAGCAGCGCGAAGACCTTGGCCTCCGAGACGAGGTGATCGATGACGGCATATTCGTTAGGCATGTGGGCGCACTCGGCCTCCTGAGCCCAGACGACGGCGGGAATGCCGGCCTGACGGAAGCAGGCGGCGCAGGTGGCTCCCCCGATGCCCCCCACAAGGGGCTCGAAGCGGTAGACCTCCCGAAGGGCTTCGCTCAGGGCCGTCACCACAGGTGCCTCGGCGGGGGTCGGGGCAGCGGCGTCACTGCGTTCCAGGACCTCCAGCCCGATCGTCGCCCCCGTCTTCCTTTCGGTTTCGGTCATGATCACCTTGATGACTTTGAGGACCTCGTCCAGCGAAACGGCAGGAAGGACGCGGCAGTCGATGCAGAAGACCTCTTCGCCCGGCACGGTGTTGACGTTGGCCACGTTGAGGAGGCGTTTCGTCGGTTCGAAGGTCGAGCGAGAAGGGATGAAAAGGTCGTCGACGTCGGGGAAAACCCGGTGCAGCGCGCCGTCGAGCTCGACGGCGAAGGCGTTGGCGACCCGGCAGGCGTTGAGCCCCAGGTCGGGGCGGCTGGCATGGACCTGACGCCCCTTGACGCGGAACTGAAGCCAGAGAACGCTCTTTTCGGCCACTTCGATGAAATCGCCCTTCTCATTGCCTCCGTCGGGAACGACGACGAGATCGTCGGACCGGAAGAACCCCTCCTTGAGGAGATGGCGGATCCCCTTGGTGCTGCCTCGCTCCTCGTCAGCGACAAAGCAGAGAAGGACCTCCCGCGATGGGGTAAGGCCCGCCTTTTTCAGGGCCAGGGCGGCACAGAGGGAGGCCGTCAGTTCCTGGCCGTTGTCGCAGCTTCCCCGGCCGTAGATCCGCCCCTCTCTGACGACGGCCTTGAAGGGATCGGTCTCCCAGAGAGCGCGGTTCCCCTCGGGGACGACGTCGAGATGGGTAACAAGGGCAAGCCTTCCGACGGCCCTGCCGCCGGCGACGGAAAGAACCAGGTTGGGGCGGAATCCGCCAGGGGCGTCATCGTCAGGGGCGTCGTAACGCCCGATCTTCCCGAGATCGAGCTCCTCGATAAGGTCGGACAGCCAGGCGGCCTTGGCCGCCTCTCCCTGCCCCCCGTCCAGAGGCGATACGGCGGGGATCTCGACGAGACGGCTCAGGGTCTCCACCATGAAGGGACGAAGGGCTTCGACTTCCGCGAAGAGCTTTTCCATGTCCGTCATCATCACGTCACCGCCTCAGGAAAGAAGGTCCTTGGACTTGATCAGATAATCCATTCCGGACCAGACGGTCAGGATCATGGCGACCCACATGGCCAGTGTGCCGCCGGGCAGGTTGAAGATCAGAAGGCCGATGGCGATGATCTGGCTCACCGTTTTGGCCTTGCCGCCCTTGGAGGCGGCGATGACGACGCCTTCGGCGGCGGCGACCATCCGGATTCCCGTGACGATGAACTCTCTGGAGACGATGACGACGACGATCCAAGCGCTGAGACGCTGGAGCTCAACCAGGGCGATGAGGGCCGCCGTGACAAGGATCTTGTCGGCCAGAGGGTCGATGAACTTGCCCAGGTTGGTGACGATTCCCCGCTTGCGGGCGATGTAGCCGTCGGCCGTGTCGGTGAGGGCTGCCAGGAGAAAGACCAGCCCGGCCAACACGTCGCCGAAAGGCTGCCCGAAGACGTTCCCGAACTGCCCCCTCAAGGTAAGGAAGAGCATCACCAACGGAGCGAGAAAGACTCGAGACAGACTCAGCAGGTTGGGGAGATTCCACGCCGACATGACACCGATCGCCTCCTCGGAATGTGCCCCTCCGGGCCCTGGCCTTATTATACACAGAAAAAAGGTGGCTTAGGGGCCTCACCCCCCCAGATAGGCTTCCCGGACCCTGCTGTCGGCGAGGAGTTCCGCTCCCGTTCCCTCAAGGACAATCCGTCCCACCTCGAGGACATAGGCGTAATGGGCCACCCGAAGGGCGGCGAAAGCGTTCTGTTCGACCAGAAGAAGGGTGACCCCTTCGGCGTTGATCGTGGAGATGATCTCGAAGACCTCGCGCACCAGCAGCGGTGCCAGTCCCAACGAAGGTTCGTCCATCATGATCACGCCGGGTCTGCTCATAAGCGCCCGTCCCAGAGCCAGCATCTGCTGCTCGCCGCCGGATAGAGTCCCTCCCTTCTGCCAGGCCCGTTCCCTCAGCCGGGGAAAGAGGTCGTAGACCCAGTCCCTCGTCTCATTGACGCCGGCCTTATCGTTGCGAACATAGGCACCGAGCATGAGGTTCTCGTAGACCGTCAGATGAGGAAAGATCTTCCTCCCCTCGGGGACGAGCACAAGCCCTCCCGCCGTGATCGCCTCCGGCGTGGCGGAAGAGATGTCCTCCCCGCCGAGAAAAACCTTCCCTGTCTTTCGGATCAGTCCCGAGATCGCACGGAGGGTGCTGCTCTTGCCGGCGCCGTTGGCGCCGATGAGGGTCACGATCTTGCCCTGCGGAATGTTGATGGAAACATCTTTCAGGGCATGGATGCCGCCGTAAAAGACGTCGAGATGCTCTGCCCTAAGCATCGGCGATGTACTCCTCTCCCAGATAGGCTTCGATAACGCGCGGGTCGGCCTGGATCTCCCGGGGGGCACCCTCGGCGATGAGGACACCGTAGTCGAGAACCCAGATGTGTTCGCAGACGCCCATGACCACTCTCATATCGTGTTCGATAAGCATCACCGTCAGGTTGAATCGGTCCCGGATGTGACGGATGAAGGCCATCAGTTTCTGCGTCTCCTGGGGGTTCATTCCCGCCGCCGGCTCGTCGAGAAGAAGGAACCGGGGTTCCGTGGCCAGCGCCCGAGCGATTTCCAGGCGTCTCTGGGCCCCGTAGGGAAGAGAGGCGGCGCATTCATCGGCAAGACGGGCCAGCTCGACCTCTTCAAGAAGGGTCATGGCCTTTTCACGGATCTCCCTCTCCTTGCGGGTGCCGCTGCAAGGGAAGGGAGCCTCCCACCAACGGAGCGGAGTGCGGACATGGCAGCCGATCATGACGTTCTGAAGAACCGTCTCGTTGGAAAAAAGGCGTATGTTCTGAAAGGTTCTGGCAATCCCCTCGCGGCAGACCTGATGCGGTCCCTTGCCGGTGAGATCCCTCCCCTCGAAGAGGACCTTGCCCTCCGTGGGAGCATAGAAGCCGGTCATGACGTTGAAGCAGGTCGTCTTGCCCGCCCCGTTGGGACCGATGAGGCCGACGATCGATCCCCGGAGGACACGGATCGAGAAGTCGTGCAGGGCCGTCAGACCGCCGAAGCGCATCGTCACATTCCGGGTCTCAAGGACCGTCTCCCGTTCAACCACGGTCCTTCCCCCCTCTCCGGCAGGCGCAGGCCAGGCCGTCCCAGGTGATCTCCCTCATACCCATGATCCCCTCGCGGCGGAAGAGAATGATGAAAAGCAGGGCCAGCGAGAAGATCACCATCCGCATGCCGGGAATGCCGGGGATGTGGATGGGGCCGAAATCGATGGGGTTTTCGACGAAGCGGAGCCACTCGAGGAGGACGGTGATGACGACTCCGGCGATGACCGTCCCCGAGATGGAGCCCAGACCGCCGGCGACGACGATCATGAGAACGTTGAAGGTGAGGAGGAAAAGAAACATCTTGGGGTCGATCGTCGTCAGCAGGCTCGCCAGCAGGGCCCCCCCGACGCCCGCGAAGAAGGCGCCCAAAGCGAACGAGATGACCTTGCAGCGCAACACGTCGATGCCCATGGCACGCGCCGCCGTCTCGTCATCCCTGATGGCCTTGAGGACGTTGCCGAAGTTGCTGTTGACGATGCGGACGATGAAATAAAGCGTGAAGAGACACCAGCCGTAGTTCCACCAGATATTGGCGTAATGGGGAATCCCCTTGAGTCCCAGGGCGCCGTTGGTGATGCCAGGGAGGTTGTTGGCGACGACGCGGACGATCTCGGCGAATCCCAGCGTGGCAATGCCGAGATAATCTCCGCCGAGGCGCAGGACGGGGAGACTGATGAGAAGGCCGAAGAGAGCCGCGGCAACCCCGCCGGCCAGGACGGCGACGAAAAAGGGAGCCTGGAGAACCGAAAGAGGCCAGACCAGGGGCTCCAGGAGGAAGATCGTCTCCTTCTGGGCCGCCGGCAGGATCAGCAGCGAGCTGACGTAGGCTCCGACGGCCATGAAGCCGGCATGGCCCAGCGAGAAGAGGCCCGTGAAACCGTAGATGAGGTTCAGGCTCAGGGCCAGGATGATGTTGATGGCCACAAGGTTCAGGATCTGGATCTTGTATCCGTCGAGGTGCCCCTGAGCCCACCAGAGGAAGAGGGCCATCAGGCTGAGAGCGGCAACGCTGAGAAGCTTTTTCCTTTCGGCAGACATTAGACCTTTTCCTCCAGTTTCTCACCCATCAGGCCGGAAGGCCTGACGAGAAGGATGGCGATGAGGAGCACGAAGGCGAAGGCATCGCGGTACCCCGAAAGGGCGGGAAGAAAGGCGATGATCATGATCTCGATAAAGCCCAGCAGCATGCCTCCCAGGACGGCTCCCTGGATGGACCCGATGCCGCCCAGGACGGCGGCGATGAAGGCCTTGAAGCCGGGAATGACTCCCATGAAAGGATGGATCTGGGGGTAGCGCAGGGCCCACATGATGCCCGAGGCGGCGGCCAGGGCCGAGCCAAGTCCGAAGGTGATGGCGATGATCCGGTTGACGGGGACGCCCATGAGGCGGGTCGTTTCGATATCCTTGGAGATGGCCCTCATGGCCAGTCCCGGCTTGGTCCGGTAGACGATCCAGAGAAGACCCGACGTGAGCACCATGGAGACGATGGGAACGACGACGGCCAGGGGAAGGAGACGCACCTTCCCGATGAGGTGAACCTGACCCAGCCATTGAGGGACGTGAACGGCCCTCGGGATGGCCGAAAAGGTGACGATGCACAGATTCTCGATGAAGAAGGAGACGCCGATGGAGCTGATCAGAGCCGAGATGCGGGGCGCCTCCCTCAGGGGACGGTAGGCGGCTCTGTCGACGAGGACGCCGCAGAAAGAGGTGAAGGCGATCGCGGCGACAACGGCAAGTCCCCAGGGGAGCTTGAAAAGGGCCCCCCCCCAGAAGACGAAATAGGCCCCCAGCATGAAGATGTCGCCGTGGGCGAAGTTGATGAGCCTCAGGATACCGTAAACCATGGTGTAGCCGATGGCGATCAGGCCGTAGAGACTCCCCAGAGTGAGCGCGTTCAGAAAGTGCTGGATGAACATTTCGAGGCTCATGAGAGCTCCTCCTCGCAAGAAAGGAGGGGGAGGAAGACCTCCCCCTCGAACGTTCGAGAGTCGAACGTCGGAACGCTACATCTCGGGGATGACGGCGCCGACGTAGACCTGCTTGCCATCCTTGACCATCTTGAAGCCGACGGGCTTGACGGCATCGTGGGTCTCGTTGATCGTCGTCGATCCCGTGACGCCCTCCCAGTTCATCGTCTTGGCCAGGGCCTCGGTGATCGCCTCGGGATCGGTGCTGCCGGCCCGCTCGATGGCGTCGACGAGGAGCATGTAGGAGTCGTAGCCGATGGCCGAGTTGGCGTTGGGGTCCTTGTCGGGGAACTTGACCTTCCAGTTCTCGGTGAAGGTCTTGGCCATGGGGCTCATGTCAGGCATGTCGGGGGCGTAGGGGAAGGTGGAGTAGACGAAGCCCTCGATGTCCTTGCCGCCGATGGTGATCATGTCGGGATTGTCCATGGCGTCGGCGCCCATGATGTGGAAGGTCCCGCCCAGCTCACGGGCCTGCTTGATGATGATGGCGCCTTCGGCGAAATAGGAGGGAATGAAGAGAACGCCCGGCTTCTTGCTGATGATCGTCGTCAGCTGGGCCGTGAAGTCCTGGTCACCCGACTGGTAGTTGAGGTCGGCAACGACCTCGCCCCCGGCGGCTTCGAAGGCGCGCTTGAAGTAGGCGGCCAGACCGACGCAGTAGTCCTGGGCCACGTCCTTCAGAACGGCGGCCTGCTTGGCGCCGAGGACATCCATGGCAAATTTGGCGGCAGCCGAACCCTGGAGCGGATCGATGTAGCAGGCTCGGAAGTAGTACTTCTTGCCCTGGGTGACAAGCGGGTTGGTGCAGGAGGTGCCGAGAACGGGGATTCCGGCCTTTTCGGCGACTTCACCGCCGGCCATGGCCAGGGAGGAGCCGTAAGTGCCGAGAATGGCGTGGACCTTCTCCTTCTCGATGAGGCGGACGACGGCGTTGGCTGCCTCGACCTTGTCGGACTTGTTGTCGACGACAATCACTTCGATCTTTCTGCCCAGGACTTCGGGCTTCTCGTCGTAAGCCATGAGGATGCCGTCGCACTCGAGCTGGCCGCCGAAGGCGTTCTGGCCCGTCAGAGGCAGATAGACACCGATCCTGACGGGTTCCTCGGCACAGGCCGCCCCGACTGCACCGAGAATTACCAACAGAGATACCAGAACCGCTATTTTCTTCACCGTTTAATCCCTCCTAATGCTATTGAAAAATGGTAAACCCATCATACAAGAGTTCCTCGCTTTTGGAAATCTAAATCTTCTCTCAAGAGCGTTTTCGCTTGGCCTCAGCGGAAGGGTCTCTCCCGTTTCTCGAAGTCGAGTCGGCAAGAGTTCCGCAGAGACGTGCAATTTCAGAAGCGAAGTTGGAGAGATCGGTGAATTCCCGGTAGACCGAGGCGAAGCGGACATAGGCCACCTGGTGGATCTTGCGGAGCTCCTCCATGGCCAGTTCTCCCAGAAGGGATGCCGGTACCTCCAGAGCCCCCTGGTCACGGACCTTCGTCTCAATGCGATCGACGGCATCCTGAAGGAGGTCGAGAGGGACGGGAAGTTTCTCGCAAGCCCGGCAGAGACCGTGAAGGAGCTTGTCGGCATCGAAGTTCTCGCGACGGCCGTCCTTTTTGATGACGCAGAGCGTCTGCCACTCCTCGAGGCGTTCGTAGGTCGTGAAACGGGCCTCACAGCAGGGGCACTCCCGACGACGTCGGACAACGCGTCCCTCGTTGGACAGCCGCGTCTCGATCACGCGCGTTTCAGGCGCATCACAGCGGGGGCAGCGCATCGTTTGGACACCTCCCTGTCTACAAGAGAGGGCCGGACGATTTCAAAACGTCCGGCCCTCTCAACGGGATAGCCCAGTCAAAGACTTTCAAGATTCTGCTGAACGAGCTGACGGACCTGATTGCCGTCAGCCTTTCCTTTCAGGCGGGCCATGACGGGGCCCATGACACGCCCGAGGTCCCGGGGGCCAGTGGCTCCCACCTCCCGGACCACATCGGCGATGGCAGCTTCGATCTCCTCCCGGGAGAGCTCCGGCGGCAGGTAGGCACTCAGAAGATGGGCCTCGGCCTCTTCGGACCGGGCACGATCTTCGGCACCTCCCTTCCGGAAAGCGTCAACTGCCTCTTTCCGCTGCTTGACGAGACGCCTGACAAGGACGATCTCCTCTTCAGCACTGAGAGGGCCCGATCGCCCACCCTGGGCTCTGGCCGTCTCAAAAGCCGCCTTGAGAAGGCGAAGAGCGGACAGGCGAGATTCGTCGCGTTCCTTCATGGCTTTGACGATATCTTGATGGACCTGTTCCAGAAGGCTCACTTGCCTACCTCTTTTTTGAACCCCGCCGTCTGGCGTCGGCAATCTTGCGTTTTTTCGCCTCACTGGGCTTCTCGTAGTGTTCCCGCTTGCGAGCCTCCCTCAGATTGCCGTCCTTGGAGACAAGCCTTTTGAAACGACGCAAGGTGTCGTCGATGGACTCGTTCTCTCTGCGAACGATTGTGGTCATCCACATTCCCCCCTTTCTATGCCACCATCACCTAACCCGGTGGCCAGCGGAAAGAACGTCCCGCTAACAGGTGAACGTGAAGGTGGGGGATTGTCTGCCCCGCCTCATCGCCGGTGTTGACGACCAGGCGGAAACCTCGCTCGACAAGCTCCATCCGTTTCGCTGTGGAGACGGCAACGGTCATGAGCTTCGACCAGAGAGAACCGTCATCCACTTCAACGGCGGAAGTCAGGTGCTTTCTCGGAAACACAAGGAGATGGACCGGAGCCTTAGGCGCAATGTCTCTGATAACGAGCACGTCATCGTCTTCGAAAAGAACGTCCGCCGGCAGCCGACCCTCGGCAATCTGGCAAAACACGCAGGACTCCAACGAATCGGCTCCTTTCCTTCTACAGTAACTCCTTGTCATTCTATACTACGTCGCCTTGTGACACAACAGAACGAGCCCAGACTCGAACGGCCGTTGAAGGGTGATCGGCGGCCAGGTTCCTGAGGGAGAAAAAGGCCCAGGGCGGAGCACCGTAGCGGTAAAGGAGCCTGAGAAGAGGAATGAGGACGATTTCCTCCCGCCTCCGAAGAAGCCTCGAGAGACTCAGATCGTCAGGCGGCGGCGCCGAAAGAGGCCATTGGGCGAGGGCCTCTGCAACGACTTTCTCCGAGCGGTGAGAAAGCCATCGGACGAGCAGAGTCTCCACGTCCGGGGTTCCCCGTAAGGAACGGAGAAGCGCCAAGGCCGCCTCGGCGTCGACAGAGCCCGCCCTGCGGGAAAGAAGAGTGATGATGTCGCGGTCGGCCGGACCGATAAGGTCCAGGGCGCGGTGAAGCACCTCCCTCTCCAGCGAGGGCCGGCAGAGAAGCTCGACGAGAGCCTTGCGGACCTCCTCCTCTCCGGTCCGCCCCGAAAGCGCCTCTAAAGCGAGGAGAATCACGGCGGGATGGACGCTGCGCAGCCTCTCGAGGTGGCTCGACAGGCCCTCCTCCTTTTTCTCCGCAGCTCTCCTGAGCAGGGATTCGACACGACGGGCCGCCTCGTTGAGCGCCTCATCAAGACGCCGCTGCCGCATCCTTTCTCCGAAACCCTTGCGGCCTGTCCTGTTTCCGTCGGCCCCCGTCCGGTTTTTCGGCGAGGCATCCCGTCGGCGCAGAGGTCTTTCAGGGGGCTTGCCGGAGAGAAGGAAACGCTTGATATCCATATAGGCTTCGTTGATCTCGGCGAAGTGCGAGGAGCTTTCGGGACCGGCCACGTCGGGGTGGCAGGTCCGGGCCAGGCGCCGAAAGGCGGATTTGACCTCGTCCCAGTCCGCCCGGGGAGTGATGCCGAGAACGCGGAAACAGGCTTCCAGCTCGGAGGGGATCATGAGACGTCCTCTCCTTCGAGAGCGGCGGCAAGGTGATCAAGAACCTCCATCGCCTCGCTTCGGACCGCTTCATCGTCATCGGGAAGAAGCCTGATCTTGCCGACGAGGGACCGAAGGCGATCCTGCCTCTCGGCGTCGAGCAGCCCCGACAGAAGAGCCAGCTTGTGTTCCAGCCGCTCCCGGTTCCGTCGGAAGGCCTCGCCGCGATCTTCCTTCTCTCCCTCAAGGGGCAGAATCCGCCAGAGCCTCTCCTGGCCGTAGCGGATTTCCACGTGCAAGGAGCCGCCGCCGTCGACACGAAAAGCGACTTCCACCTCGTCTCCCCGGGAGAGAGAGGAGATGGAGAGGCTGCCCAGGGCTCGCTCCCCCTCTCGGGCGACCTGAAGGACCTCGACCTGGATCCGGCCGCTCCCCGTCGCCACGAACCGTCGCCTGGCCGCGGCGGGAAGAGGCGTGCCCCTGTCGAGAAGAAGGGCGACGGCCCCATCGGCGGTGCGTATCCCCAGCCCCTCGGAGAGGACATCGAGAAGAAGGCGCTCCGCTTTCTGAGGAAGTCCCCGCAGGGCGGCGCCGAAGACGACGGCCTCATCGGGACAGAGGCGAAGTCTCCCGGCCTTCATTCCACGCTCTTCGAGAAGCCTCCTCAGCAGGGGGATGCGGCTGCTCCCTCCGACGAGGAGGAGGCTTTCGGGGCGATGGCGAAGCCAGAGGTCTTCCGTCAGATCGACAACCTGCTCCAGAAGAGGGGTGATGAGCGTCTCCAGCTCCGCCCGTGTGACGTCGACAGGCGAGGAGACGCCGGGGAAGAGGCCGGCCGGGACATGCCAAGGGCAGGATCGAGCCTCGGAAAGGGCCACCTTGACGGCCTCCGACTCGGCCTGCAGAAGAGGCCACCGGGAATCGTCCTCGTCCCCTCTCTCGCCGCAGCGCCGGAAGAGATCTTCGGCCAGGAGGCGATCGATATCGGCGCCTCCCAGGTCGCTCCGCCCCCGGCTTTCCAGGATCTGCCAGACGCCGTCCTCGACTTCGACGACGGAGAGATCGACGGTACCGGCTCCGAAATCGAGGACAAGGTGCCGGCCCCGGCTTTCGCTGGCCAGGGCGGCGGCCGTCGGCTCGTTGACGAGAATGACTTTTTCAAACCCCGCCTCGCGGGCCGCCCGGGAAAGGGCCTCCCTCTCAGAAAAGCTGAAGTGGGCCGGCAGAGCGAGGACACCGGAGAGCACGTAGCGCCCCAGCAGGGCCTCGGCATCTTCCCGCAGAAGCCGCAGCAACGGCACCAGGAGCTCTTCCGGCGAATAGGACCGACCGTCGCAGCGGGCCTTCCATCCCGTTCCGATGCGGCGCTTGACGTTCCACCAGGCCCGGTCGGGCCGAAGAAGAGAGACTCGAGCCGCCTCCTCTCCGGCCACCCAGCCTCGCTCGGTCAGGGCAACGACGGAAGGCGTTCTTTCGCTCCCCCAGCGATTGGGCAGGATATAGGGTCTGTGATCCTCCCTGCAGAGTGCCGTCAGGGCGTAACGCGTCCCCAAGTCGATGCCGAGCATCACCTCTTCCATCGAATCACCTCACTGATGACCGGTGCAGCCAGAAGGCTCCCCGCCTGTTCCTTTCCGACTTGGAGAGCAACGACATCATTGACTTCCATCCCCTCGGGAGCGGGAGCCTCGACTTCAACGAAATGAGCCGTCAGACCTCTCAGTGTGCCTCCATCAACCCGCTCGACGACGGTTTCGACCTCTCTTCCGATCCAGCGCCGGGCATACCGGGAAAGAAGACGCTCTCCCAGGGCGACGGCGCGGCCGCAGCGTTCGCGGACGACGTCCGGAGCGATTCGATCCCCGAGGGACGCCGCAGCGGTTCCCTCGCGGGGCGAGAAAGGAAAGATGTGAAGGCGGCCGAAGGCGAGCTCTTCCAGAAGTTCCATTGAGCGGTCGAACGCCGCATCGGTCTCGCCGGGGAAGCCGACAAGGAGGTCCGTGCCGAGATGGAGGTCGTCGCCGAAAAGACCGCGCAACTTCGCGACGAGACGTCGGAAATCGTCCGCCGAGTAGCCTCGCCTCATCCGGCGGAGCACCTCATCGTCCCCGCTTTGAAGAGGCAGGTGGAGATGAGGAGAGAATACCGGAGAGGAGGCCAGGACGGCAAGAAGCTTTTCTTCGATGGCGAAGGGTTCGAGGGAGCCGAAGCGGAGGCGCCGGAGTCCCTCCACGGCGGTCACGACCGAGACGAGCTCTCCCAGCGAAGAACCGATGTCCCGACCGTACAGGCCGAGGTGAATTCCGGTGAGCACCACTTCGGGACAACCGGAGGCGACGACGGAGCGGACCTCCCTTTCCACATCGGCCAGGGGACGGCTGACGGAAAGCCCTCTCAGGTAGGGGATGATGCAGTAGCTGCAGAAATGGTCACAGCCATCCTGGACCTTGATGAACGCCCGGCTGTGAAGCCTCGGGCGACACATGAAAAGCGCATCCCAGCGCCGCGGAGGAACTCCGTCACGCAGGATCGTCCCCGAGGGGAGGCTCCCCTCAAGGAGGGACTCGACGGCGCGGGGCAACTCAACCTTCCGGCCGTTGCCGACCATCAGGTCAGCGCCGACGGACCGAAACTCCCCAGGGGAGGCCTTCTGGGCCCAGCAGCCCGTCGCGACGACAACGCCTTCGGGACAGCAACGGCGGAACCGGCGAAGGAGCTGACGGCTCTTGCCGTCGGCCGCGGCGGTTACGGAGCAGGAGACGACGACGGCCACATCCCAAGGCGGCTCGCCGACGAGCTCGCTTCCCCGGGCGGCGAAAGCGTCGGCCAGCGCTTCGGCCTCGTACTGATTGCTCCGGCAGCCCAGCGCCTCGACATGGACCCGCAGCCCCTCAAGAATCGACACGGCGGCCCCCTTTCCAGCCCAGGACAGCCCAGGAGGTGACAACGGCAGCCGCAGTGAAGGCCCTCAGGATCCGGTCGCCCAGGTAGACCGGGCTGAAACAGGCCTCTTCGAAAAGGGAACGCTCCCGGAGGGACCAGTCACCCTCGGGGCCGACAGCCAGGACAACAGAGGAAGGAACGTCAAGAGCGCCCAGAGGTGTCGCCTCCTTCTCGATGGCGGCAAGGAAACGGTGGCGGGGGAGGTCCAACGCCAAAGCCCCTTCGACGGGGCGGGGAACCTCAATAAGGGGAACCATCGGCGAACGGCACTGTTTGGATTCTTCCTGAACGATCCGGAGCCAGCGGGCCTGTTTTTTATCGGCCCGTCCCCCCTCCAGGCGGACGACGGAATGATCGCAGAGCAGGGGGACGATCCTGCTCACTCCCAGCTCCGTCACCTGACGCAGAAGAAGATCGAAGGCATCGCCCTTGAGCAGCCCGGCCAGCAGAACGATCTCGGGGATATCGTCGGTCATCGCCATCTCTTCGATGAGACGGACGGCCCATCCCCCATCACACCGCTCCAGGCGGAAGAGCAGCAGGCGCCCAGGCATCAGCCCTTCCACGGAATCCCCCTCCCGGCAGTGCCGCACCGTCACCAGATGGCGGGCCTCCTCGGGAGCGAGACGCCAAAGCCCCTCTTCAAGGAGAGGGCACTCCTCAAGCCGGAATCTCGGCCACGACACCCCACCACTCCCCCTTGGTCTTCTCGTCGATCTCGACCAGGCCCTGCCGGGAAAGAACCTCCCGGAAGGGAGCACGATCCCTCAGGGAGAGACCGGCGAAGAGCGCCCTCGCGCCGGGGCGGAGAACGCGCGGCAGGTCGGGCAGCATCTGAACGAGGGGCTCAAACAGAATATTGGCCGTCAGGAGGTCGAAGAGGCTGTCGATCCCTTTGAGGAGATCCCCTTCTCCCACCTCGACCTCCTTCTCGGAGAGGCCGTTGAGGGCACAGTTTTCGCGGACTTCGACGATGACGGACGGATCGAGATCCCGGGCCAGGACATGCGAGGCGCCGAGCTTGGCCGCAGCGATGGCCAGGATGCCCGAACCGGTGCCGATGTCGGCGACGGACATGCCTTTCTGAAGGTAACGCTCCAGGAACTCCAGAGCCAGCTGGGTGCTCTCGTGGTATCCCGTACCGAAAGCGCTCTTGGGATGAATGTAGAGAGGCAGCCTCCCCACGGGCTCGCTGCCGCTGTGCCAGGGGGCAAGAACGACCAGTCCCTTGCCGATGGGAAGGGGCGGGAAGGCCTCCTTCCACTCCCGGTGCCAGGGGCGGTTATCGACGCGCCCCATGTCGACGACGACGACACCGGGCCAGGACTCGAGAACATCGTTGACCTCCCCCAACCAGTGGGCCAGGTCCTTGTCGCTGCGGAAAAAGAGCCGCGACCGGACCGAGAGAGGCAGATCCTGTATTTCGGCGCCGATGCTCCCGCAGAGTTCGGCCAGGGAGACGAGCATTTCGTCGTCACCGGCCTTCGTCTCCAGAGTGATGTACCACCAGTAACTCTCCGATGTGGCCATGGTCTCCCTCCTTTCGCCGATCTCGAAATCTTGATGGGGATCGGGTGAAAAAAGGGGAGGCGGTAGTCGCCTCCCCTGACCCCTCTTTTTAAGTTTAGCACGAACGGCCTCTTCAGGCGCCGAAAAACCCTTTGAGTTTGTCCAGCAGGCCCTGAGATTCCTTGACGGAAACATCCATCTCCTTGGCCAGCCCGGCCAGCAGAGCCTTCTGCTTTTCCGTCAGGTTCACAGGCACGTCGACGGCGATGTGGACATAAAGATCGCCCATTCTGCCGCCGGCGGCAAGACGGGGCATCCCCTTCCCCTTGACGCGGAGGATCGTACCGGGCTGCGTCCCCGAAGGGACGTCAAGGTTCTGAAGTCCCTCCAGAGTCGGGACTCTGATCTCGCAGCCCAGAGCCGCCTGGGGGAAGGCGACGTGAACCTCCACGTGGAGGTGATCGCCTTCACGGCGGAAGCGGGGATCGGCCTTGACGGAAATGATCAGGAAAAGATCACCGGGCGGACCCCCGTTGAGGCCGGCCTCCCCTTCTCCGGCGATGCGCAGCCGTGTGCCCCTGTCGACGCCGGGAGGGATCTTCACCTCGACGGCGCGGCGGTCACGGTAGCGGCCGGAGCCGCCGCAGCGCGAGCAGGGCTTTTCAATGACCTTCCCCCGTCCCTGACACTGGGGGCAGGTGTTGACGGAAACGAACTCCCCGAAAGGTGTCTTCTGGCGCTGCTCCACCTGCCCCCGTCCGCCACAGGTGGGACAGGTCCTGGGGGAACTGCCCGGCTCGGCGCCCGTCCCGCCGCAGCGCTCACAGCTCTGCCACCGGGGGATCTCGATCTTCCGCGTCACCCCCCGATAGGCCTCCTCCAGAGTGAGGACGATTTCCATTTCCAGATCGGCGCCGCGTCTCGGAGCGTTAGCGGCGCGGCGACCGCCGAATCCGCCGAAACCGCCGCCGAACATCGTCTCGAAAAGGTCTCCGAAGACGTCGCCCATATCGCCGGCCTCTCCGAAGGGGAACCCTCCCGAACCGGCTCCCGGCATATCGCCGACGGTGCCGAACTGATCGTACTGAGCCCGTTTCTGAGAATCACTCAGAACCTCGTAGGCCTCAGCGACTTCCTTGAATTTCTGCTCCGCATCCTTGTTGCCCGGATTGGCATCGGGATGGTACTTGCGAACAAGACGGCGGTAGGCCTTCTTGATATCCTCGACGGAGGCGTCTTTCGGCACGCCGAGAACCTCATAGAAATCACGACGTCCTCCGGGGGCCAACTGATGTCACCCCTAAGCCTGAGTGGAGTCTTTGAATTCAGCGTCCACCGTCTCTCCGGAAGCGTCACCGGACTGATCCGTCGAATTCCCGCCGGCCTCGGCCTGCTGGGCGTAAAGACGCGTCGACAGCTCCTGAAGAGACTTCGTCAGCTTCTCGGCGACGCTGCGGATGGCCCCGACGTCTTCGCCCTCCTGGGCCTTGCGCGCCTCGGAGATCTCGCCTTCGATGCGCCCTTTTTCCTCGGCCGTGACCTTGTCGCCGAGATCTTTCAGCAGCTTTTCGGCGTTATAGCTGAGGCTCTCGATCTCGTTGCGGGCCTCGATGAGCTCCTTCTTCCTGCGATCGGCCTCTTCGTTGGCTTCGGCATCGTTTTTCATGCGCTCGATCTCCTCGTCGGTGAGACGGGAAGACTCGATGGTGATGTGCTGCTCCTTGTTGGTGGCCATGTCCTTGGCCGTCACGTTGAGGATGCCGTTGACATCCATGTTGAAGGAGACCTCGATCTTAGGAATGCCCCGCGGTGCGGGGGGGATCCCGTCGAGGGTGAACGAGCCCAGTTTGACGTTGTCGGCCGCCATGGCCCGCTCGCCCTGGAGGACGACGATCTCCACCTGAGGCTGGTTATCGGCGGCGGTGGTGAAGATCTGACTCTTCGTCGTAGGGATGGCCGTGTTGCGATCGATGATCTTCGTGAAGACGCCGCCCATCGTTTCAAGTCCCAGGGAGAGGGGAGTCACGTCGACGAGAACGATGTCCTTGTGCTCGCCCGTCATGATGGCGCCCTGGATCGCAGCACCGGCGGCGACGCATTCATCGGGGTTGATCCCCTTCGTCGGCTCCTTGCCGAAGATCTCCTTGACCTTGCGCTGAACCGCGGGCATCCGCGTCGAGCCGCCGACAAGGAGGATCTTGTCGATCTGAGACGCCGAAAGTCCCGAATCCTCAAGGGCGCGACGGCAGGGGATGGCGACGCGTTCGATGAGATCCGTCGTCATCTCCTCGAAACGCGCCCGCGTGAGGGACATCTCCAGGTGCTTGGGGCCGCTCTGATTGGCCGTGATGAAGGGCAGCGAGAGCGTTGTCTCCGCCATGGAGGAAAGCTCCACCTTGGCCTTCTCCGCCGCCTCGCGGAGGCGCTGAAGGGCCATGCGGTCCTTGCTGAGGTCGACCCCCTCAGCCTTGCGGAACTCCTCGACGAGCCACTTGACGATCCGCTCGTCCCAGTCGTCACCGCCGAGCAGATTGTCACCGCTGGTGGCGAGGACCTCGAAGACTCCCTCGCCGACATCGAGGATCGAGACGTCGAAGGTCCCGCCGCCGAGATCGAAGACAAGAATCTTGTGCTCCCCCTCCTTGTTGGCTCCATAGGCCAAACAGGCGGCCGTCGGTTCGTTGATGATCCGCAGGACTTCCAGGCCGGCAATCTTCCCGGCATCCTTCGTCGCCTGACGCTGGGCGTCAGTGAAGTAGGCCGGAACGGTGACAATGGCCTTTGTCACCGTCTCGCCCAGGTAGTCCTCGGCATCCTTTTTGAGCTTCTGAAGGACCATGGCCGAGATCTCCTGGGGAGTGTAGGCCTTACCGTCGATGGCGACGGCATGGTCCGTCCCCATCTTGCGCTTGATCGACAGGACGGTCCGATCGGGGTTGACGATCGCCTGCCGTTTGGCGAGCTGACCGACGAGACGCTCCCCTTCCTTGGTGAAGGCCACGACGGAAGGCGTCAGCCGGCTGCCCTCGGCGTTGGCGATAATGGTGATGTTTTCTCCCTCTTTGACGGCAACAACGCTGTTTGTCGTGCCAAGATCGATACCGATAACCTTTGACATGAAAGTCACCTCTTCTATTTCGTGTCGTCCGAATCGACTTTTTTGCCCACCTGAACCTGTGCGGGCCGGATGACCCGATCGTCCAGACAGTACCCTTTAAGGATCTCGCAGATCACCCGTCCCTCCTTTTCTTCTTCCGTGGTTTCGTAGAGGGCCACCGCCTCATGGAAAGCCGGATCGAAAGAGGAGCCGACAGCATCGATGGGAACGATGCCGAAGCCGGCCAGGGTCTGGAGGAACTGACGCTGAACCATGGAAACGCCGTCACGAAGATCCTTGACGGCGACCCCTTCTCCCGAGGTCAGAGCCCGATCGAGATTATCCACCACGGGGAGCAGGCGCAGAGCCAGCTCCTCAAGAAGGGTTTGGCGCATACGGGCCCTGTCGCGATCCACACGCTGCCGGAAATTATAGAGATCCGCCTTGGCACGCGCCGCTTCATTCCTGAGCGCTTCGGCAAGGGCCTCCAGCTCCTCGATGCGGCCACGCAGGGCCGCTGTTTCGTCCTGAGGCTTTTCCGCCTCTGAAGCCTGAACCTCGTCTTTCAAGGTCCTTTCCGTATCAGGCTCTTCCGGATGGGAAGCCTTCTTCCCCTTTCGTGTCATTAACTGTCACGCTCCTTGTCTAGCGATCATCGTCCTGCACCCGGGTCAGGTAAGGAAGAAGTCCTTCGAGCAGCACAATGGCCCCCTCGTAATCCATTCGCTGAGGGCCGATGAGGCCGATGACCATACGTTTCCCCTCGGTCTGCCCCGAACTGAGGACGATGGAACAGTCCTGCATCTCCTCGATAGGATTTTCTTCTCCGATGACGACGGAAACGCCCTCCTCATGAGGAACGCTCCTGACGAGATTCTCCAGGGCCGTCTCCTCCTCGAGGAGGGCGACCAGAGCCTGGAGCTTGCCGATATCCTGAAAATCGGGAAGGCCGAGGATATGATGGGTACCTCCTGTGATAACCTTCATGGAACGGCCCGAAAGCACCGCATCGATGATATCCAGAGCCGAAAGACAGATGCGCGAGAGATGATCCAGAGTCCCCGAGAGGTAGGCGCTCAGGCTCCGCCGTACCTGATTCCATGCTCTGCCTGAAGCCAGGAGGTTGATTCGGGCCGAGAGTTCCTCCAGATCTCCTGAGTGGATCTCGAAAGGGAACTCGATCATCCGGTGATGAACAAGCCCTCCCTGAAGGATCATCAGAGCCAGGGCATGGCAGCTATCGACGGGCAGGAAATCGATGCGCTGGACAAGGACCTCCTCCATAAGTTCCATGCCGGCCAGACCGATGCTGCGGGTCAGCCGGGAGAGGAGCTGGGAGATCATCGTCAGCGCCGTTTCCACATCCTGACGTCTGGATCTGAGGTCACCCAGCAAGGCATCGAGCGTCGCCAGCGGCTCCCGACGCCGCTGCAGGATGGCATCCACATAGAGCCGATAGGCCTTAGCCGTCGGGATGCGCCCCGCAGAGGTATGAGGCTGATTCAGATAGCCCATATCGCTCAGCTCCGACATCTCGTTACGAATCGTTGCGGCACTCTTCCCCGTCAGGTAACGTCGGGAGACGGTTCGAGAACCGACAGGCTCGCCGGTTGCGATGTAGTCGTAGACGACAGACAACACAACTTCCAACTGCCTTTCCGTCAGCATGAACCCACCCCCTCTGCCCTTTGGTAGCACTCAAACATGTCGAGTGCCAAAAGGCCCGCAGAAACTGCCAGTACCTTATCAACCGCAACGCCCATTGTCAAGACAGGTCAAAGGCCTCACATCATCCTCTTGTCTATAATGAGAGCGCAATAGAAATCTTACCGTAGTGTCGGGGAGGGGAAGATCTTTGCGCTCAAAAAACCGCAGGACGACCATTCTGCTTGTGCGCCACGGCGAAAGCGAGGGCAACGAAAAGGGTTTTTTCAGGGGACGAAACGACTTCCCCCTGACAGAGAAGGGAATCGCTCAATCTCAGGCTCTCGCCGAAGCCCTGGCCCCTCTCGGCCCATCGTACATCTTCACAAGCCCGTTGGTGAGAGCCGTCGCAACGGCCCGCCCCATCGCCGAGGCCACCTCGGCGCCATTGGAAAAGGTCCAGGGCTTCATCAACATGGCCCTCGGCCCCTGGGAAGGACAGCCCAAAGAGGAAGTCGCCCAGAATTATCCCGAGGAGTGGGAACTCTGGCTCAAAAACCCCGAAAGGCTCCACCTTCCCGGAGCCGAAACGCTCGACCAGGTACAGAGCCGGGCCTATTCCAACCTGCAACACCTCATCGGCCGCCACCGGGGCGAAACCTTCGCCGTCGTCACCCATCGCACCGTCCTGAAAGCCCTCGTCGCAGCCTGCCTGGCCATCTCCGAACCCTACTTCTGGCGGATCCACTTCGACACCGCCTCCTACTCCACCCTCACCTTCGAGAGCCAGAGGGGATTCTCGCTCATCTCCCTCAACGCGACAAGTCACCTCGCCGACTTCAGCTCCGAATGGGTTTGACAATATACCCCCTTGTGGTATATTTGGGCTGGAAACATTCTTTCGGCCCACGCCATACCACATTCAAGGGAAGGAAGTGACGGACTCATGACCGGAGAGAACGCCATGAAACGAGAAGTTCTTATCGTCGGAGGCGGACCCGGAGGACGCGTCTCCTACATGATGCTGCGGAACATGGGGTTCGACGACGCCGCTCTCGTCGTCAACGAGGAACCGACGGTCATCTGCAGCCTCCCCTACTCCATCGGGAGAAACCTCATTCCCGAGGGTCCGGAAAAAGTTGTCGTCGACCTCTCCAAACCGGACAAGCTGCCTCCCGACACGATGAAAGACGTCATCCTCGGTGAAGTGACCCGGATCGACATGGAAAGCCATCGGGCCCTCGTCGAAGGGAAGTCGGGACGCAGAGAGATCGTCTTCGAGAAGCTGATTCTCGCTCCGGGGGCCCTCCCCTGGATTCCTCCCGTCAAGGGAGTTCTCGGTGACGGCGGTTCCGAAGGCACCTGGGTCTGGTACGGCAAGGAGCGGGTGCGTCGGAGCCGTCTTGCTTCCAACATCTACAGCCTCAGGGGCGCCCAGGACGCCAGATCCCTCGACAGCTTTGCAGAAAAAGCCGGAAAGGCCGTCGTCGTCGGAACGGGAGCGATCGGGCTTGAAATCGTCGAGGCCCTTGTCGAACGGGGACTCGCGGTAACCGTCCTCGAAGCCCTCCCCCACGTAACATCCGCCCTCGACAGCGACATCGCCGCCCATCTGGAACAGCGCCTTGTCGAACGGGGCGTCACCGTGGGCAAGGGCGCAGTCCTCGCCGAGGTCACCTCCGAAGGCGTCACCCTCGAAAACGGAACCTCCATCGAAGCCGACGGCATCATCTTCGCCACCGGCGTACGCCCCAACGCCGAACTGGCCCGCGAGGCCGGGATCCGGGTCGAACGGGGCATCGTCGTCGACGAGACCATGCGGACCTCCCATCCGGACGTCTTCGCCGTCGGAGATGCCGCCCAGATCACGGACGGCCCCACGGGGACTCCTGTCCTTCCCCTGATCGGGACTCTTGCCATGCGGCAGGCCCTCGTCGCCGTCAGCCAGATCCTGGGCCGCCCCATGACCATGGCCCCGGCGACGCCCTGGGGCGTCAGCAAAACGCTGGGGCTCCATTGGGCCAGCGTCGGGTGGACCGAGGAGGCCGCCGCCGCCATCGATCTGGCCGTGATGGGGCTCACCCTGCCCTACAACACCCATGAACCCTACATGGCTCAAAACAGGCAGGGGCTCTGGAAGCTTGTCACGGCAACGGGAAAAGACGCGGCCCGAGGCATCGTTCCCGGTCAGATCGTCGGCTTTCAGGCCGTCATGGAGGGCAAGTCGCCTCTCTTCCTGGCCGAGCGCTTCCTCGACGTCATCACCCGCCGGGAGACGGTCATGGATCTCGCAGGACACTATTTCATTCATTCTCCGGCCCACAACGACGTCAACGACCCCTACCTGCAGATCCTTTTCATGGCCCAGAAACTCTTCGCCGGAAACTAGTCCCTCAGGGACCTCTCCCCCCGCCCTTGACCCCCGCCGCAGCCGAGCCCTATGATGACGGGGGTTTTTTGCAGTTTCGCGGCACCTGAAGGGAGGTCCCTTGTTGTCATTTCTTCTCTCGCCCAAAAAGAGCCTTTCTCTTCTGCTTCTCTTCTCCCTGCTGTTTCTCCTCCCCTGGGGAAATCGAGCTGAAGGGAGTTCCAATATCCGGGTTCTTTCCGTATCGGGCCAACCCATAGCGCTGCTGCTGGACGAGAGAGACGGGCTTATCCGTGCCGCCTATCTCCGCTGCCCCGCAGGTACGGAGGAGCTGCCCTCTCTCAAAGGACACCGCCTCGTCCGGGAATACCGCAGCCAGCCTTACATCGATTCGGACTGGAAGCCCGATCTCCTCTGGCAACTCTCCTTCGCCCAGGATGACGCAAAAAAGGGAGTCGACCTCTGGATCGCCCACCTCTCCCGCCGCCCCCGTCTCTGGGTCGCAGAGAGCCCTACGGCGGCCACCCTGTGGGACTCCCTCTACATCAAGGTCGACCTCCCCCCCGGGAGAGCCCTCTACGTTTCACCGGCTCTCCCTCCTTATCATGACGAGGCCCCGACTCGGGAAGGGCGAACTCTTTCTTTCGTCTACACCATCGGTCTGACTCCGGACGGACCGGGGTTCACCATCGTCCCCGCAATCTACCGGCAGCTTCAGGAGGTCACCCTCCTCGTCGCTCAGGCCGAAGGAGATGAAGCCCTCCGCAAGAGCTACGACAGCCTGGCCAAGGACTTCGGCACCATGTCCAAAGGACATCATCCCTCTGCGGAGGCCCTCTCCAGCTTCACCTGGAAGAAACTCTACTATCGCGAATGGCCGTAGCGCGAACCAGAGGTCTAATGCGGGGTCAGACCTAGCAAGGTCGGGGTCAGGTCTACACATTTGACAAGATGAATCTCCTTGTCAAATGTGTAGATACCGTATTCCGTCAAGCCCCGAAAAGAGGAACTTTCAGACCGGCTGGGTTTCCGGAACAGGGGGCACTCGGCCGGGGTCGAAGGGCTTCCGGCTCTTCAGGATGGCCCAGATGATGTGGATCAG
>JAHDQY010000070.1 GCA_018433595.1 Synergistales bacterium | reverse complement strand
TCCTGATGTGAAAACTTCAGCTCACGCGAATCGGCACGTCAGGTGATGTCCATTCTTGAAGGCTATCTTCATACCTCCAGACGCATCAGACCCCCGTCCCTGTTGATCATACCATTTCCCCGCTATCCGATTAAACTTAATCCGCCACTTTCCACCGGACGTCCCGCTGCGGGGAAGCCTTTCCCATAAAATGTTATAGGGTAAAAGGCAGGGAGGTGCTCCCCATGCTTAGAACCGTATCGGCGTTCTGTTTGGCGCTCTGTTTGCCGACTAGCTCCCTTCCGGATCACTTCCTGCCCCTCCCTCACGACCTCATGTCATTCCGGCTTCGTGCCCCATGTTTTGTGTGGGGAGCGGCGGGAAGCCTATGAGATCGCGAAACGCTGCATCAAGAAGCGGCGTCTCGAGTTCGAATGAACCTCAGGAGGCGGTTTCTATGGAAGGATTGCTTCTGATCGGCGGCATTCTCGTGGTCTTCGGATGGGTCCTCAAAGCTATCTGCGGACTTTTTTTCGGCATCGGGAAGGGGATTCTCGGCGACGGCTCCTGTCCCTCCCGACGCGATGGACGAAATTGATTCGAGTGGGGCGGCCTGGATCCGACGCACCGGTCGCCTGCCGGTCCGTCTCCCCCGGATCCTGACGCGGGACCTGTGGCCCGGACGGGAGTCGTGGATGAAGGCCCGATGCCTGGAGGCCGCAGGTGGGGGATTGCGCGGCGGGGAGCACCTGTTCGAGTCCTTCCGGGCCTACGCCATGCGGGGCGACTCCACCGCCGAAGAGGCCATTGCTCACATCCGCTCCTTCATCGAACGTGGGAAGCCGGCGGGGCCTTCGGACCCGGAGGGAAGGGCTAAAGCGCCGGTTCCTCCGGGATTCTTCGCGGCTTCTCCCGACCAGAGGAAGAGACCCGAGGCCGCGCCGTCAGGTCCAGGCCCAGGGCCCGGGCGACGGCTAGGGTGGTTCTCAGGGTGGGGTTGCCCCGGTCGCTGAAGGACCGGTAGAGCTGCTCCCGGGAAAGCCCGGTCTCCTGGGCGATCTGGCTCATTCCCTTGGCTCGGGCCACCACCCCGAGGGCCTTGGCGATGTAGGCGGCGTCGCCGGTCTCGAAGGCGTCGGCCATGAAGACGGCGATGGCCTCCTCGGAGTCGAGGGCTTCGGCGGGGTCGTAGTCGTACAGGCGTTCGGTCATCGGGATTCACCTCCTCGGATCTCTTTCGCAAGACGTTTCGCGGTGCGGATGTCCTCCTCCTGCCTACGTTTGCTTCCTCCGCAGAGCAGGATGACGACCTGGTTCCCTTCCTGCATGAAGTAGAGCCTGTAGCCGGGACCTATGTGGATTCCAGCTCGCTTTCATGATGTTATTGTAGTCTAAAAACTACAGAAGCGCAAGAGATGCTTGGGGCTCCGGCCTACCCGCCCTCGGTGAAGCTGGGGCATGAAGATGGAGCAACGAGTCCCGGGGGGTCCGGGCGAAGGCCCGGTGTCAGAAGAAGGCATAGGATTTCAACTCACTCGCCTGTGAGGGCGCGACGATACGGAGTCTGCCGGGTGATGCTCTTGGTGATGCTTCGCTTGGCCTCCTCTTCACGGACGATGTCCATGCCGGGCGGTTACAAGCACGATGGCCTCTCCCCTCTCCACCTGGATTTTTTCGAAAGAGGTCGGAGCCGGGATAGGGTCGCCGTCACGTTCGGAGACATACAGGAATCCCTCAAGAGCCTCCTTGGCGCGGGCGACGGCTTCTTCTTCAGACTTGCCGCAGGTGAAGCATCCCGGAAGGTCCGGGAACTCGACGGCGATGCCAGCTTCATCTTTCGAAAAGATTGCCGGATAGGTGCGCATATCCTTGCTTCCTCTATTGGCCATATGGATTCCTCCTCTGCGAGGCGGGACTCAAAACCCCGCCTGTTTAGCCGACGCGAGGCCTTAAGGCAGGAGCTGGAGTCGGTCCGAACCGATTTTCTGACCCAGGCGACGGGCGCCGGGTTGGAAGCCGAGACGGCCCAGGCCGACGCCGAGGTGTGGGCGGCCTTCGCCAGGACGGCCCATCGCCGGTTCGGTATCAGACCCCGGGAGTTTTCCGACATGGTGGGGCTCGAGATCCGGCAGGGGCGGGAGGTTGCCGCCGGGGCGGGGTATTCGCAGGTCGTTGCGGAGGCCAGGCTCTCTCGTGATGTCGCCTCCTGGTCGGAAACGGTGGATCGGGTTCTTGCCCAAAAAGTTCCATCCAGGCAGCAGATCCCTGTAATGGCGACCCCCTTGGTTTTTAACTTGGTTGGGGCTGATGTTCTCCCTGTCGTGATGGATGCTGACAAGGTTTCTCGTATCCTAAAAGAACACTCAGGCATGGGGATCGAACAGATAAAACAAGTCCCAGCAGCCTTGGCCGACCCAATTGCTATCTTCGAGTCGACAAAGACAAAGGAATCTGGGAATCGCAGCCTGGTCGCCATGTTGGAAATGAAGGACAAAAATATGGCGACAGTGCTGGTCCCTCTCCACTTGGACGTTAGGGTCCAAGGGGATCGCCGAGAGGTTGTTGTTAATCGGCTTGCAAGTGTTTACGGAAAAGAAAGGGATGGCGTCCCGAATGATGGGTGGTTCCAGCGGCAGGTTGACGCGGGGCGGTTGCTGTATCTAAACGAAAAAAAGAGCCTCGCTTGGGGACGGTCGTCTGGGCCGCTTGTTACCGCCACAGCGGACGGGACCCCGCAAGCAACGCTCTCTGAAAAAAGCATAAAGACAGAATCCGATCTTGTCAAGTTCAGATCTGCGATGTGTGGCTGGACAGGGATAATGTCATCCCTTAAGGGGACAAGGAAAATGTCACCCCCCTCGGTGGAAAATAGACTCTATGAAGAACGAGGGTGACATCAGGTTGTCCATCAGGCAGGCGCGGAAGCTTTATGTCCTTGAAGAGGTGACATGCGGGAGAGGGAATACTCAGTATGTAAATAAAACTAAAAGCTCCCTTTGGTTCGGCCGGGCCAGCATCGACTTCACCGGAGGTGCGAACCTCGAGAGCTTTCTTGATTGGAGAGTACCCACAGAATCCGATCTTGTCAAGCTCAAAGCCGCGATGCCGGGGGACTACCAGCAGGCACGCGGCCAGGCCGCGTTCCCTTCCGGGCAGTCGATCGTCACGCTTTTCGAGACGGCCGACCGCTCGACGCTGCTCCATGAGATGGGCCATGTGTTCCTGAACGGGCTGGGCCTGATGGCGCAGCGCAACGAGGCGGCCGCCACGGAATGGGCCGTCGTCATGGATTTCCTGGGCGTCGATGATTGGGATGCCCTGACCCCTGAGGAGCGGACGGAGGCCCATGAGACGTTCGCCAGGGCCTTCGAGGCCTACCTGATGGAAGGGAAGGCTCCGAGCACGGCCCTGCAGCGGGCTTTCCGCATGTTCAAGAGCTGGCTGATCGACATCTACCGCGACCTGATGGGGCTCTCCCGTCAGGCCGGGCGCGACGTGGCCCTGTCCGACGAGGCCCGGGACATCTTCAGCCGCCTGCTGGCGACGGACGAGGAGATCGCCGAAGCGGAGGCGCTGGCTCCCTTCCTCGCCGCCGTCGAGGCAACGGACGAGTCCCGAGAGCTGCACCGGGAGGCCACGGCCCAGGCGGCCGAGGAGGCCGGACGAATCCGGTCTGCGGCGGAGATGAGGGCAAGGCGGAAGGAGGTCGCCACTCAGGTCCGCCAGGAGCTCGAGGCGTCTCGGGGTTACCGGGCGCTCTTCGCGATGCAGCGGAGCGCCGACAAGGGCGGTCGAAAGATCAACGAGGACGAGTTCATCGAACGCTACGGGGAGATGGCCTGGTCGGAATCGGCCCGGCCTCTGGGGATCACGTCGAAGCGGTCGACCTGGGCGCTCGACGATCTGGCCCTGAGCCTGGGCTACTTGACGGCGGACGAGATGGTGGAGGAGATCCTCGCCTTGCCGCCTCTCAAGGACGCCCTGGCCGCCCAGGTCGATCTGGTGATGGCGCAGGAATCGGCGCAGGAGAACATGTCGACCGAAGCCGCTCTCCGCAACGACGCCCGGCTGGCGGCGCTGATCCTGGAGCACGATTCCCTGGCCGGCGACGGTCCGGACGTGCCCAGGGACGCCGTCGACGCGCCCGCATGGGTCCAGTTGCTGGAAGAGGTCGAGGCGGAGGAGCAGAACCCGTTGTCGCGGGAGAATCTGCTGGCCGAGATCCGTGAGCGCGGCGGCATCCGCTATGAATCCATCAAGGCCCTCTGGGGCCCGGGCGAGGCCAAAACCCTTCGGGAGCGGCTCGGACCCGGCCTGTTCCGCAAGGACGGCAGAGGCCTCGACCAGCTCGTGAACGAGCTCCGGGCCGACGGCGTCCCCGTCGAGTCTACGCAGGCCCTTTACGACATTCTGCTTGGGGAGGGTGGCCCTCAGAGGCAGGAGCTGGACGTGGCGGTCGATGCCGAAAGCCTGCCCTGGCTGGTCTGGATGCTGGGGCGCGACGAGACGCGCGATTATCTGGGCAAGCGCCGGCGCGCAGTCCGAAACGCCCTTAAGGAAGCGACGGAAGCCTTCGAGGCCGACCGCTCCGACGAGGCGCGCCAGGCTCGCGTGGCCGCCCAGAGGGAGTTGGACTACATCGAGGCGGCCCTGACGGAGCTGGGGAAAGACGTCGATCCCGACGCGCGCTACCGGGTGGATGTTGACCCGGCGACGCTGGGACAGCCTCGGGAAGGCCGGGCGACGTGGAGTCAGCCGACCGTCAGGGAGGCCCTGGCGGAGCAGATGAAGGGGACCGACCCCGTTAAAATGCGCGACGCCTGGGCGCTGGCGTCACGAATCGCCAGAAGCGCCGTCGGGGAGTCTAGGAGGCAGGCGTGGGAGGCGCAGAAGGCCCTGAGGGAGCAGGTCCGGGAGGCGGCTCGGGCGAGGCAGGACTTTCAGGCCCAGCAGAGGGCCACGGTCCGGGCCCGAGTGGAGGCCGCCCGCAACGTCGAGCGCGCCCTGAAGGACAACAATTTCGACGAGGCGGCCCGGCAGAAGGACATCGAAATCATCAACGCCGCCCTGGCCTACGAGGCGGGGCGGACGAAGACGTGGCTTCTGACAAACAGGCGGTTTCCATCCCTGATAGGAAGGTCTGAAAGGCTAATAATGAGCCTTTTTGGTGGCCCCCGCCTCCACGTTTCCATCCCTGATAGGAAGGTCTGAAAGGGAGAAGCTCCAGGGGACGGCGGAGAAGAACTTCGGGTTTCCATCCCTGATAGGAAGGTCTGAAAGGGGGAGCGGCCGGGACGATCACCGAGGCCCAGCGGCGGTTTCCATCCCTGATAGGAAGGTCTGAAAGTTGGTTGAGCGAGCCTGGAGGATGTCAGGAAGAGATGTTTCCATCCCTGATAGGAAGGTCTGAAAGCAAAAAACCGATCCAAGGGACGATATACAGATTCGCGTTTCCATCCCTGATAGGAAGGTCTGAAAGGGCGTGGGAGACCCTCCAGCGGTGGCAGCAGGACAGGTTTCCATCCCTGATAGGAAGGTCTGAAAGTCCCAGGGTACGTCGCTGACCACGAAGGGGACGTCACGTTTCCATCCCTGATAGGAAGGTCTGAAAGTGCCGCGCTCGAGGTCTTAGAGCTAGCCAAAGCGAGTTTCCATCCCTGATAGGAAGGTCTGAAAGCGCCCCAGAGGATGCCTTAGAGTCGAATCACACAGGTTTCCATCCCTGATAGGAAGGTCTGAAAGCAGGTCGGAAACGTCGATGTTGCTGATTCTGACGACGGTTTCCATCCCTGATAGGAAGGTCTGAAAGAGCGCCTCCGCATTCGGAATGCGCTGCCCGTTTTCCGTTTCCATCCCTGATAGGAAGGTCTGAAAGCGCCGCCGCCGGCCTTGCCCTGGAAAAGTCTGTTGATGTTTCCATCCCTGATAGGAAGGTCTGAAAGCCCCAGGGCCAGCGGAAGCCAGGCAGGCCAGTGCGATGTTTCCATCCCTGATAGGAAGGTCTGAAAGTTGTTCGATCCCGAAGAAAGAAAGAAATTATTAGTCGTTTCCATCCCTGATAGGAAGGTCTGAAAGTCCCGGTCGAGGGGGAGAATTTTCACCGGAATCCGGTTTCCATCCCTGATAGGAAGGTCTGAAAGCGCGTCGGCCGGATCACCGGTTGACCTGGCGATGTTGTTTCCATCCCTGATAGGAAGGTCTGAAAGCACCGACGCCGGGCTAGGCGGCCCTTGCATCGAGGGTTTCCATCCCTGATAGGAAGGTCTGAAAGTCAATGATAATGGCGATTGGATTATACGAGCTTGCTGTTTCCATCCCTGATAGGAAGGTCTGAAAGTGGCCTGTCTCCTTTCTGATCATGTTGGCCAGGCTGTTTCCATCCCTGATAGGAAGGTCTGAAAGGACGACGCGCAAATCGATACTCGAGGGTAGAACCATGTTTCCATCCCTGATAGGAAGGTCTGAAAGTTTGGCGGGCCGAGAGGATTCATGCTCACCTCTTGCGTTTCCATCCCTGATAGGAAGGTCTGAAAGGTCTCGATATGTCCTGTAGTCGATTCCCTCCATCCGTTTCCATCCCTGATAGGAAGGTCTGAAAGCCCCGGGGGTGCTGCCAGGGCCTGTTTTTTTACCTGCTGTTTCCATCCCTGATAGGAAGGTCTGAAAGGGCCCTCCCGGCAGATCCGCTGTTTCTCGTCGTCGTGTTTCCATCCCTGATAGGAAGGTCTGAAAGACGGGAATGCCGATGCCATACCGATCGCTGGTCAGGTTTCCATCCCTGATAGGAAGGTCTGAAAGTACGAAGGGGCACGAAAGGGAGGTGATCGGTTGAGCTGTTTCCATCCCTGATAGGAAGGTCTGAAAGCTGCGAGTCGTCGGCAAGGATGCCAGCCATCATCAGAGTTTCCATCCCTGATAGGAAGGTCTGAAAGCGAGGGTCCGCATCTGCTCGTACCGACCGTAACTGGTTTCCATCCCTGATAGGAAGGTCTGAAAGGCGTAGCTCTTTCGTGGCTTTCATACTTGGCTGACGCCCGTTTCCATCCCTGATAGGAAGGTCTGAAAGTGTACCCGCCCTCGAAGCCCAGCACCACCTGTAGGGTTTCCATCCCTGATAGGAAGGTCTGAAAGGACTACCCGCCCCTCTCGCCCCTGACGATCGTCTAGTTTCCATCCCTGATAGGAAGGTCTGAAAGGATGATCGCATGTTCGACTTCTTTGTCGCAGTACGGGGTTTCCATCCCTGATAGGAAGGTCTGAAAGCCACTCGATGATGCGAGACACGCCCCAGTCGTGGCGTTTCCATCCCTGATAGGAAGGTCTGAAAGAATATCGAAAATGGGCTTTATGCTTATAGTGTGGCGGTTTCCATCCCTGATAGGAAGGTCTGAAAGTCCACGTGGCTGATGCTGCCGTTGCCGAAGACTATGTTTCCATCCCTGATAGGAAGGTCTGAAAGCCGCTTACGATCGGGTGATGATGCGGGTGGTGATGGTTTCCATCCCTGATAGGAAGGTCTGAAAGGGGCACTGTTGCGGTGGCTGGAGCGGAAGACGAAGGTTTCCATCCCTGATAGGAAGGTCTGAAAGGACCCAAGAGCCTCCCCCCCTCCTCGCTATTCCTCTTGTTTCCATCCCTGATAGGAAGGTCTGAAAGAGATGCTCATGCCCCAGGCGTCCGGTGCCGCGACGGGTTTCCATCCCTGATAGGAAGGTCTGAAAGTGCCTGGTAGCCTTCGGCCTGTTTTGCGGCCTCGAGTTTCCATCCCTGATAGGAAGGTCTGAAAGCAAACCAGAGATCCTCGGGGCGAAGTCGCAGGGGACGTTTCCATCCCTGATAGGAAGGTCTGAAAGCCGCTCTGGCCGGGATGCCTGGCTCGTCGTCGTCAAGTTTCCATCCCTGATAGGAAGGTCTGAAAGGCGCGTCCGCGTTGCGGTTTGGGGGCTGCCTTGCGGTTTCCATCCCTGATAGGAAGGTCTGAAAGTTGGCGGGCACGCGGTGCCGAGGTGCTGCGATCGGTGTTTCCATCCCTGATAGGAAGGTCTGAAAGCAGAATGCCTTGGCGACGTGGGAGCGGAGCTTCTTGTTTCCATCCCTGATAGGAAGGTCTGAAAGCCACCGAAAACGGGGATCTGTTCCGCCAGAGCGTAGTTTCCATCCCTGATAGGAAGGTCTGAAAGAGGTATGAGATACGCATGAGGGGCACAGGGGAATCCGGTTTCCATCCCTGATAGGAAGGTCTGAAAGGGTGATGGGGATGGCAATAGCCATTGACCTGAGCACGTTTCCATCCCTGATAGGAAGGTCTGAAAGGAATAGGCGAGCAGGTTCTGCTTGCCGGTGAAGTCGAGTTTCCATCCCTGATAGGAAGGTCTGAAAGGGAGACCCTGGAGTACCTGGACTGGGCGAAGACGCGTTTCCATCCCTGATAGGAAGGTCTGAAAGGCCAGTGATCGGCTGGCGTTCCCGTGTCTGCACGGGGTTTCCATCCCTGATAGGAAGGTCTGAAAGTTTGGAGATCCGAATCGGGGGATAGTTATGCCTAGGTTTCCATCCCTGATAGGAAGGTCTGAAAGCCTTCGGGCTGGTCGTAGACCCGGCAGGCGTACCCGGTTTCCATCCCTGATAGGAAGGTCTGAAAGCAAAACAGAGTTTTGTACAGAAGAAATCATTCTCCAGTTTCCATCCCTGATAGGAAGGTCTGAAAGAGTAGGCGGTCAGCGCAATCCCGCCGAACCATTTCAGGTTTCCATCCCTGATAGGAATGTCTGAAAGAACTTCTTTCGATAAAAGACCTATCTGCGGAGATAGGTTTCCATCCCTGATAGGAAGGTCTGAAAGAAAATGGTGCCGGAGCAGTTTTGCCAGATTCAAAATGTTTCCATCCCTGATAGGAAGGTCTGAAAGAGATCGGGGAGGCAGAGGAATGAGCGGCGGACATTTCGTTTCCATCCCTGATAGGAAGGTCTGAAAGCGGGTGAGAGTGGAGAGCGCTGAGGAGCAGATCAGGTTTCCATCCCTGATAGGAAGGTCTGAAAGCCCGCCTACCAGAACACGTTCCGGAGGTTGTACCTGTTTCCATCCCTGATAGGAAGGTCTGAAAGGGTGGGGTAGGCGTAGAGGATGGGGTTCGTCACAGGTTTCCATCCCTGATAGGAAGGTCTGAAAGCGGCCGGTGGCGGTGAGCGTGCCGCCGCAGAGCAGGTTTCCATCCCTGATAGGAAGGTCTGAAAGAGCCGAATGGGAGAGACCTCCGGAAAGCTGGACGCCGGTTTCCATCCCTGATAGGAAGGTCTGAAAGTCTCTCCCCTCGCTTTCGTGATGACCTTTCTTTTGTGTTTCCATCCCTGATAGGAAGGTCTGAAAGTTCCTCGGCCAGATGGACGAATTCCGTCTACGGCGGTTTCCATCCCTGATAGGAAGGTCTGAAAGTTCGACGGCGAAGATCGTCAGCGCAACGGTGAAATAGTTTCCATCCCTGATAGGAAGGTCTGAAAGGTGCCCAGTCCGGCGGCGGGAGTGCCGTTGTTGCTGGTTTCCATCCCTGATAGGAAGGTCTGAAAGTGATCTTCGGTGCCGTGATCTCTAGCGGCGACGGCGTTTCCATCCCTGATAGGAAGGTCTGAAAGTCGGCCTTCGACGATGCGCTCCAGGTGCTCCTCCTGTTTCCATCCCTGATAGGAAGGTCTGAAAGGCAGGGCCAGCTCCGTGTATCCCTCCACCAGCTTACTGTTTCCATCCCTGATAGGAAGGTCTGAAAGTGTGCCCGGTTGCGTTATTGTGGTATTTGTGCTATTGGTTTCCATCCCTGATAGGAAGGTCTGAAAGGTTCGGCCCGTTCGGGGAATGTTGGTAGGATCCTGGGTTTCCATCCCTGATAGGAAGGTCTGAAAGGGAGGCCCTTGAAGTCAACGCCGACAAGATAGCCCTGTTTCCATCCCTGATAGGAAGGTCTGAAAGGGAACGATCAGGAGGTGAGGCCCATGTGTTTTGCAAGGTTTCCATCCCTGATAGGAAGGTCTGAAAGTCGACGGACGACACGAAGAGCGGCTATCACATCCTGTTTCCATCCCTGATAGGAAGGTCTGAAAGATGTACGACGGCGAACCGGCCGGGTGGTACGACATGTTTCCATCCCTGATAGGAAGGTCTGAAAGCACGGGGCTAAGGAGGGATCGCCATGGAATACCGGGAGTTTCCATCCCTGATAGGAAGGTCTGAAAGGGGCGCAGGCAATCGGAGGTGTTGCGGGAGCTGATCGTTTCCATCCCTGATAGGAAGGTCTGAAAGCGGGCGTCGGGCTCTCGGGAATCTCTGGCTTGCTCGGTTTCCATCCCTGATAGGAAGGTCTGAAAGACGACGAGTCTGGAGCAGTTCGCCGGGTTCGTCGGGTTTCCATCCCTGATAGGAAGGTCTGAAAGGGAGGCCGCACGAACTGGGGCATCACGGAGGCGACGCGTTTCCATCCCTGATAGGAAGGTCTGAAAGCTCCTCGGACCAGAACTCCGACGACTGGTCGGAGTTGTTTCCATCCCTGATAGGAAGGTCTGAAAGCACGAGCGGGGTGGGCGCGATGACGCGGAAATCTAGTTTCCATCCCTGATAGGAAGGTCTGAAAGCCGGGATCGCCTTTATCGCCCCGCAGATTTTGCTGGTTTCCATCCCTGATAGGAAGGTCTGAAAGTCGAATGCGCCTCCCCCCGACCCCCCCAGAGTCCGTTTCCATCCCTGATAGGAAGGTCTGAAAGGACGTTGATCCCGGCGGCCATGAAGTAGCTCAGGTGTTTCCATCCCTGATAGGAAGGTCTGAAAGTCCTGCACCAGGTCCCACCAGGAGGTGTACTTCACCCGTTTCCATCCCTGATAGGAAGGTCTGAAAGTTCCGTCGGGCTCGGAGCCAGCTATGGTCAGCCCGTGTTTCCATCCCTGATAGGAAGGTCTGAAAGCACGAGCGGGGTGGGCGCGATGACACGGAAATCTAGTTTCCATCCCTGATAGGAAGGTCTGAAAGTGTACTGGCTCGGACAGTCCCTGCACACCATGCGGAGTTTCCATCCCTGATAGGAAGGTCTGAAAGCTGGCGGAGATCGCCTCGGAGGACCCCCAGTCTGCTCGTTTCCATCCCTGATAGGAAGGTCTGAAAGCAGTTGGCAATTCCATCTTCGCACGCGCTGCCGGGGTGTTTCCATCCCTGATAGGAAGGTCTGAAAGAAGGATCAACTCCTACGGGGACAAGGTCTATCTCGTGTTTCCATCCCTGATAGGAAGGTCTGAAAGCTCCCGGTGAGCCTCTGGAAGGCCTACCGAAACCGGTTTCCATCCCTGATAGGAAGGTCTGAAAGTCGCCGAGTGAGTATGGCCGATTCCGGTTGATGGAAGTTTCCATCCCTGATAGGAAGGTCTGAAAGTTCGACGATCTGACGTTCGCCATGGCCTACGAATGGTTTCCATCCCTGATAGGAAGGTCTGAAAGGCTGATGTTGCCGGACGTATCGACGGCCCGCACCCAGGTTTCCATCCCTGATAGGAAGGTCTGAAAGCAAGAGCGTAGGCCGCAGGCGTGATGTGGTCGGCAAGTTTCCATCCCTGATAGGAAGGTCTGAAAGCTGGACGCCTGGCCTCGATCTCAGAGATTTTTGTTTGTTTCCATCCCTGATAGGAAGGTCTGAAAGAACGACGGAGAGTACCGTCAACGACACGATAGAGCGGTTTCCATCCCTGATAGGAAGGTCTGAAAGGATGTCCACGCCGATACCGTAGGCTTCACGGTCAACAGTTTCCATCCCTGATAGGAAGGTCTGAAAGGCTGTAGCGCGAGTTTCCACTCAGCGATGAAAGAGAGTTTCCATCCCTGATAGGAAGGTCTGAAAGCAGAAGGCCGATTGTCCCCGTCGGCGCAATGCAGGTGTTTCCATCCCTGATAGGAAGGTCTGAAAGCGGTCGCCAGATGATGGCATCGTGGTGTCCCCGGATCTGTTTCCATCCCTGATAGGAAGGTCTGAAAGACGGCGGCATCAATGCCGGGAGCGTCTCCGACGAGGAGTTTCCATCCCTGATAGGAAGGTCTGAAAGAATCTTTGCTGCCGCGCGGGAGATCGACCTCAGCGAGTTTCCATCCCTGATAGGAAGGTCTGAAAGTCCTCGCTCGAAATCCTCTTGGGAGCGGATCACCTCGGTTTCCATCCCTGATAGGAAGGTCTGAAAGATCAGCATATACTAGAACCATCGAACGGGATCTTGAGTTTCCATCCCTGATAGGAAGGTCTGAAAGGTCGATGTTGCGGTACAGTTGGCAAAAGCCTTGGGCGGTTTCCATCCCTGATAGGAAGGTCTGAAAGGCCGGGGGGCAAGACGGCCTGATCACGGCCTGTCTGTTTCCATCCCTGATAGGAAGGTCTGAAAGTATGACTTCTCCGTGGACTACGACATCGACGATGCGCGTTTCCATCCCTGATAGGAAGGTCTGAAAGGATACGCGCACAGGAGGGAGAAGGCCTTGATCAATCTGTTTCCATCCCTGATAGGAAGGTCTGAAAGAGGGCTCGAAGGAGCGGTGTGGGAAAGACGAGACGGGTTTCCATCCCTGATAGGAAGGTCTGAAAGTCCTCCCCGAAGGCCTCGACCATCGAAGCCTCGGGGAGTTTCCATCCCTGATAGGAAGGTCTGAAAGGGCGTAACCTCCGGATACCAGTCCCGCGGCCACGTGTTTCCATCCCTGATAGGAAGGTCTGAAAGGATGGCCTCGTCCAGGCGGGCCACGATGCGGTCCTCGTTTCCATCCCTGATAGGAAGGTCTGAAAGTCCGAAGGCCATGGTGCTGTCCTCGGAGGGAGGGGGTTTCCATCCCTGATAGGAAGGTCTGAAAGCACAGTTCGCGGTTCGGTGCGCTGTGAATTTCGTCGGTTTCCATCCCTGATAGGAAGGTCTGAAAGGTTGTAGCTCATGCCTTCATCTCCTTGTCAGAATGGTTTCCATCCCTGATAGGAAGGTCTGAAAGCGCTGTTGCGGCGGTTTCTGGCCAGGTTGGAGCCCGGTTTCCATCCCTGATAGGAAGGTCTGAAAGCTCTTCGAGCGGCTGGGCAAGGTGAACCTCCAGAGGTTTCCATCCCTGATAGGAAGGTCTGAAAGTGGTTCCTACGCGCCGATTCCCGTCTGTGATGAAAGTTTCCATCCCTGATAGGAAGGTCTGAAAGCAAAGGGAGGAATAGTCAACAGACCAACCCTTTTCCGTTTCCATCCCTGATAGGAAGGTCTGAAAGAATCCATCTGTCAAGGTCAGCTTGTACCTTACTGGGTTTCCATCCCTGATAGGAAGGTCTGAAAGAAGAGGGTGACGGTACATGGGTGCCGGTTGTCCGGGGTTTCCATCCCTGATAGGAAGGTCTGAAAGGGGATGCCCTTGAGGTCAACGCCGACAAGGTAGCACTGTTTCCATCCCTGATAGGAAGGTCTGAAAGCTCGCCGGATGGCTGCGACGAAGGGCTAACCAGACGTTTCCATCCCTGATAGGAAGGTCTGAAAGGTCTTTTGCTTTTGACCCTTGTCTTTTGGTTCAGGATGTTTCCATCCCTGATAGGAAGGTCTGAAAGGTTGACATGGCCGCCGCCATCGAGGCGGCTCGGAGGTTTCCATCCCTGATAGGAAGGTCTGAAAGATGTACGACGGCGAGCCTGTGGGGCAGCATGAGCTGTTTCCATCCCTGATAGGAAGGTCTGAAAGCCCAGAGGCTTCAGGCCCTCTTCGAGCGACTGGGGTTTCCATCCCTGATAGGAAGGTCTGAAAGTCGCAGGACTTGAGATCGCCGCCGATGCTCTTCGCGTTTCCATCCCTGATAGGAAGGTCTGAAAGCAGACCGCCGCTCTCCAGGGGGAGCCGCTCGGCCTGTTTCCATCCCTGATAGGAAGGTCTGAAAGGGCCGTGGGGACCGTCCGCGAGACGATGAAGTGGGTGTTTCCATCCCTGATAGGAAGGTCTGAAAGCAGGACCCTCAGCTCGCCCCGACAGGAACAGAGAAAGTTTCCATCCCTGATAGGAAGGTCTGAAAGTTCGGCGCCGCCGCGTCGAATCCGGTGAAGTACCGGTTTCCATCCCTGATAGGAAGGTCTGAAAGCGCCTATCAGCGGCGGGGACCATGTTGAGGGTCCAGGTTTCCATCCCTGATAGGAAGGTCTGAAAGTGTTACGAGTCGCCATGGGTCGCCTCCCCCTCTCTAGTTTCCATCCCTGATAGGAAGGTCTGAAAGGGGGATGCCGATCAGGTCAGCGAGCGTCATTTCAGCGAGTTTCCATCCCTGATAGGAAGGTCTGAAAGCCCACGAGCGGGGCGGTCGGGATGACGCGGAAATCTAGTTTCCATCCCTGATAGGAAGGTCTGAAAGGTGATCTTGCCCTGGACAATCACCCTGTCGCCCTTGGCGTTTCCATCCCTGATAGGAAGGTCTGAAAGAGCGAAGGCGGAGCCGAAGAAGATCAGCCCCGTCGAGTTTCCATCCCTGATAGGAAGGTCTGAAAGGACGAGAAGGGCCATGTCATGGTCGCCGCCCTTCTCCGGTTTCCATCCCTGATAGGAAGGTCTGAAAGCGACATCGCCCACATCTTGCGCCTCCCCCTGTCGAGGTTTCCATCCCTGATAGGAAGGTCTGAAAGCCCCGTGATGGCCATGAGAGCATAGCGCCTGGCGTAGGGTTTCCATCCCTGATAGGAAGGTCTGAAAGAGCAGCTCCGATTCCGGTCGTTGCGAGAGTGGTTTGTTTCCATCCCTGATAGGAAGGTCTGAAAGCGAGGCCACCCGAAGTGCGTTGTCGTAGTCGGAATGTTTCCATCCCTGATAGGAAGGTCTGAAAGCCGTTCCACCCCGCTATGCTACACTATTTGCCGTAAGGCATCGTTGCCTCATTATTCGTTGTCAAGGATCGACGAGAATCTAACAGATGCCCTTGTCTACTGCATTTCCAAGCCTCACAGGCGAATGTCGATCTCCCGGAGTTACAGCGCTATTGGGGGCCGACAAGAATGGCTGATGCCTTCTCAGATTAGTACGCCCATATTGCCCCGTTCGATTCCCATTATCTCACGCGTAGTGTAGCGTTCGCTGCGCCACGTGTAAAAGATGACACTGTCATACTCCTTATCGATTTTTTCCCCAACATCTGACTTGAGCTGCGCAAAGACCGCAGGGGAGAGGTCCCCTTCCAGAACCGAATTTTGCACCCAGTTCAGGTAGCGTCTCCCAATCTTGAGGATCTTGTTGACGCGTTTTTCCCCTACGTCGTATATCATGATAACGAACACGCTACCACCTCGCCGTGAAGGGAGCGTACGGCTCGTCGCCCAAAAGGTGCTTCTGAAGTTTGTATGCCTCCAGTCTGATCAACCCTCGATAGCTGACCTTGCGCTTTAGCTTCGGATGCTCAACCGTTGCCTGAAGGCGCTCTTCCCAGGCCTTGAGGACTATGGGGCGTCCCCGTTCAGAGAGATGAATTCCTCCTGCTGATTGGACGGAGAAATGTTTTTTCTGAATTTCTCCCTTGTTGAGCAGCGAAAAGATAAGCCGGTCAACAAGGATCGGTTTGAATATTTCAGCAAGATCAAGGTTCAAGGTGAAGCGGCGGAAGTTTGTTTCATGAAGATATCCGATTCTTGGGTCCAGGTGAGTCCGATAAATTTGGGAGAGCACGGTGGTGTAGCATAGGGAGTTGAGGAAGCTGATGAGGGCATTCATGCGGTTCTGAGGAGGACGTCGAGTTCGCCCCTCGATAGCGAAATTGCCACCGCCTGTGATGTCGTCAAAAGCGGAATAGTAGGATTCTCTCGCGTTACCCTCCTGTCCCATCAGCTCTGAAATATCTTTCGACCTGTCCAGGCCGTTGCGGAATTCTTCAAGTCTTGCAACTGTGGTGGCTAAAGAGGCTTTGCCCCGCCGACGGTAATACTCGAGGACCGTTTCCATGTTGGCGATGGCACCGCTAACGAAGTTCTTCGCCACGATCAGGCGGCTCTTTTCATCAAGATAGTGCTTTGCCTGGGCCAGCACGACAGCTCCGGCATTGAGATGCTCCCTGGGGTAGTAGCTTCCCTGGTAGTAGCCGTGATGATTGAAAAAATGCAGCATCACCTCAGCCTGAGTGCAAAACTCCAGGAAGCGCTTGTTGAGAGAGACTTCGCCAAAGACCATCAGCTCATCGGTGGTCTCCACGGGCACAAATTTGCGGCCCTCGTCGCTTTCGACGACGATGGTGTTGTCTTTCCGCTTCAACTCTCCCGAGGACATGAGATAAAGCGTCTTCCCCATATTCGATCAGCTCCAGCAGAAATCTTTATAGGCGCAACTTCGGCAGTAGGTGCATTTCTTTGCCGGAGGGGGAGCTGATTGAAGAGCGATGGACCGGATGTCTCCGTAGACCTCATCAAGCCTTGTTTCCATCTCGTCTGTCAGGTCGATCGTCTCCCTCCTCTTTTCTTTGGGAAAGAGCAATTCCCCTCTGGCGTTAATGCCATTTTTCAACAGTTCGTAGAGGTAATGGGCAAGCTGCAACTTGGCTGCCTCAAGAGAACGGCTGCTTTTTTTCACCTCGCCGACGACGAGGGTGCCCTTTTCCTCCCGGATGATGTCGAACTTGTTGTTGCCGAACTCGATGGCATGTCTCTGACGTCCGTAGCTATTTTGGTCGATGAGACGACCCATCCTGAGAAACTCGTCCTCCCGATCCGGTTCGATGCCATGGCTCATGAGCCAGACTTCACGCCGGCAAATCGCATAGTACCAGACGAGGGTGCCACCAATGCGGGGTGGCTCAGATAAAAGGGTCATGAAGGTCACTTGGGCCATACAGATCCGCTGGAACAAAACCAGTGACCCTGTCGTAGGTGGTTCCAACTCCGCTTTTGGTGATGAACCAGCAGTCGTCCTCCCCGTACCTATCGACTATGGCAATTTTGTCGTCTGTCGTACGAGCCGCCAACATATCCCTCCATGCGCTTAAATTTTTCAAGGAAACCTCGATGGAGTACTGTTGAGCCTGCATCAGGAGCCGTTTTTTTTCGTCCAGGTTTTTCAAGGTCCATTTCGTGTTTTGCAGTTGCTCCAGGATGGGACGAATGCGACAGTCCATTTCCACAAAGACCGTCTCATTTTGGCGGTCATCTTCTTTTTTGATCAACTCTTCTTTCTGTCCCCATAATCCGTTTTCAATGTTGCTCCAGATCGGTTTGTAGATGATACCTTGCAGAATGTTCTCATAGTAGGTCGATATCAGTTCGGGGACTCTGTTTTCGTCGAAATTCGCCGTGCTGATAAGAATGTTTCTGGAATTTTCCAGCAATACATCGTCATAGACATAGCTGCTGAAAGACTGGCCCTTGTCTCCCACAAGCTCAGCAATAAGTACGGTGCCTGGCGTTTCGTTTTTCAAGTGACGGTTACATCGTCCTGCCACCTGGATGACGCTGTCCAATGGTCCCATGTCCCGGAAAACCCAATCAAAATCTAGGTCAACACCGGCCTCTACAACCTGTGTCGCGACAAGATAATGGCGGATTCCTTTCCTTTCCAGGTATTTGAGATATCGCATAATGCTTCGTCTATGTCGAGGGGTCATCCATGCGGAGAGGAAAAGCACTGGACCTTTCAGCTGTTTCTTTAAGAGGGCGTAGGCCTCTAATGCGGATTTTTTGGTGTTTAGAACGACGAGTCCTGATCCCTTATTGACAGGCAGGTATTGATAAATCAGGTCTGGTAATTTGTCGATACTGTGTTTTTTCGGCAGAACACGATATGTATGGCGGTTGTAGGGAAAGACAAGATCGGAAGGCGCAATTTCTCGGCCCTCACCGATATGAGGTTGGGTAGCTGTCATCAGGATGAAGGTCGTTCCCCATTTCTCACTCAAGAATGAAAGAGTCTTGCCGAATCCATGCCATAACCCTGGGGCGATACCCTGGGGCTCGTCAAGAATGACCACGGCACGACTGAGGCGATGAAAGTCCATCGATGCGTTGGCTCGGGGGTCGAAGATGGAGTCCCAGAGTTGTACCATCGTTGTAAGCACGACGGGTGTTCTCCAGTAGCGGAAGAGCGATGACATGCGGGCCCAAGAGTTTACTTTCGTGCGATCGTCATCGGTCAGATCGCTATAGGCTTGACTGTGATCCTCCTGCACGCAGTCCGATCCAAAGACGGTCTTGGCCACCGATGCATTCTGCTCAATGATGCTGATAAATGGCAGAGCGTAGACGATTGTTTCATAGTTCAACCGATCCGCTAGGAGCCGGGCAATCTTCAAGCCTACGACAGTCTTCCCGGCTCCGGTAGGAAGGGTCAGGGTGTAAAGACCGGGACTTTCGATATCAGCGGCCTTTTCCATGCAGTCGTCGTGGACTTGTCGTCGCCACCCATCGAGAGGAGTCTCTCCCTTTCGAGCAAAATCAGGGGCTGTGAAATTCGGCAAAGGAGCGAACTCCAGTTCGGAAATTCCGATCGCATCCATTCGGTCAGCAGTGACCAGCAAGGAATAGAGAGTGCGCAAGGTAAGCCAAGTGTCGCAGCTGATAGGGGGTTCCAAAAGTCCGTCGATGAACGCTTCCCACTCGTCCTCGGAAAGATGGTGTGTCCAGGAGGGCACAACCTCTTGCATGTGATGCCGGATTTTTGCGAGGTCCTCGTCTTTTTTGATCCAGAATTGGCAGGCAGAACGGGCGTTTTCGATGCAGGTATGGTGACGCCGTACCACCTCAGCAGCCCAGAGATTCTGCGTCGCGTTCAAGGTGAAGCAGGAAGAGGGGAAGGCGTGGACAACGCTGGCCCCTCTTCCGTTCAGGTAGTTCTGCCATAGCAGGTAGGCTTTCTCCAAGTCGTGAGTTTCACAGATAATACGAAGCAATGTGTCATCGACGGCAAGCTGATGCTTCTCTTTCAGGCTCTGAGCCAGTCTTGCGGTTCCCGCCAGGTGATCTGAGAGACATCGATCGGGGGCGCGGTGGCTTTTAAGATCACCAGGCAGGAAACCAGGCGACCACGTCGTTCCCGCACTGCGTAACATGAACCCCACTCCTTTTGTTGAGCACGATCTTCTTCTCTGGCGACGTGGCATAGAGCACGGTCACGCTTTCAAGCAAGCGGCGGGTATCATCCATTCGGAAGGGCATCGTTTCCTTGAAGGCTCCGCCTGATTCCAGTACGTTCAGTTCAATGCCGTCCGTCCATGGGACCACCGTATCGACTGCAAGCGGACCGTCATCCTCAGGGGGATGTTCCTCCAGGTTGGCCACGTGACTGATGTCTGCCAGGGCGTAGGCAACACCAAGATAGGGTGTGTATGCAAAAGCTCCTCGCCTGAGGAAAGAGTGCAATCGCTCTTCCAGTCCGCCTGCAACGTAAATGCGATAGCGTGGGTTGGCTACGAACTGGTGCTTGATCTGGATGCGAGGATTTTTCTGTGGCTCCTTGACGTTCGTAAAGTTCACAGATTGACGCAACCAGGAGATCGGTTTCCGAAGGGCCAGAGAGACCCTCGTTCCGGTCACTTCCGGCCAGTAGCTGGCGGAACAGCCTTGTCCTTCGCTGCCATGGGAGATGCCCACGATAGCACAGATCAGCCCCGCTACAGCTGTGGGTGGCGGAAAGGCGAAGGAGACTGATGAAGTCGTCGTGTAGGGTTTCCGGAACATGGCCATAGGACCCGATATTTCAAATACGATAGCCATGGCCCTTACCTGCTCTCGACAGTCAGTTTATCTCCGAAGCTTGACTTCAGTGTCTCTAGGTGAGGTGTATGCAGCTCCCCATCGGTGAGAAAGCGAATTTTATCGATCTTATCCTTTCGCGTCACCAGCTTGTCGATAAGGTCGGACATGTCAAGCTGAATCTCTCGAAGCGATCGGAGAGCAAGCTGTTCGTCGTCAGAAAGCTCTTCTCCTTTTGTGGATTTGAGGGTAACCCTTTCATCCAGAGCGCCCACGGCACCGTCATAACCGTTCACGTAAGTGATCTCCATGAGTATCCTGGGTGCGTGGCCGACTTTGCTTCGGGTGATGAGGTTGGTCGTGCCTTTCCAGAGGGCAGAAAGGAGTTCTTCCAAGTCATCATCAGTTGCTCCTGTCTTTTCGGAAGAATACTGATTGGCTATGCCGTAGACGGCCATCAGGGCAAAGGGGACGATGTACTCGTTGCGGAACGAGCGCTGGCCGCTATCTGCTTTTGTCGCGAAAGCCGCAGTGCCCTGAATAAGTTTCGCCTCCGAACGATGGAGGGAACGCCCCCACTTGAATTGGACTGGCCCTGCCCAGGAAAAGGACTCTTTGCCAAGAGCAAAGGTCACTCCAAAAAGGCGGGTGTCGATGCACCTGGCGAGAGCATCTTCGCCGCTGTTCGCTTTTAGGGCGTTTTTCAGTTCAGCGACTTTTTCGGCCAGAGTCTTCGATTCTCCGTCGACAAAGACAGCCTTCCCTTCCCTCAGCCACTGATCTCGCACAGTGCGCTTGATTCTCACGTCAGAAGCAAGAATCTGGCCCGTCTCTTCGTCATGTCTGGGGTGGTTGGCATCAAGCGGGTCGCCATTGGGGTTTGCGTCTTTGACACTGTAGATGAAAAGATATTCTCTGCGCGTGGTAAAAGCCATGTCAATGATCCCCTTCCATTATGATCGTGGGTTGTTCCTCTTCCGATGTGGTGTCTTCCGACTTTTTCTCGCTCTTGAAGATGACCCAGAAATATTTTTTGGCGTTCAGAAAAGCCACAGAAAAAGCGAAATTCCCGTCTACTCCGAGCTCTCTTTCGTTGCCTCGAAGCATCAGCTCCCCGGATTGAGCGGTAAGTGATTCGATCATCCCCGCATAGTCCAGGTGGTAGGCCCGAGTCAGCTCGGGGACCCGGGCCAGGTGTCGGGAAATGTCCCGTTTCTTCATTCTGCCGAAGTTCATCTGCTTGAATAGAGGCGCACGGTCAATGGTCCCTTCTTTTCCAGCCTGTCCCAGGGCAACCATGCCCAGCGCGATTCCGGCGCAGAAAACGCCTTTTCCGCTTTCTGTCTTCAGATAGGGATCCGCAAAATCATCAAAAAAATCAAAACGCACGTCAATCGTCACCTCCCATTTGATCTACTGAGGAAATCAAGAACAGCCGCCATCTTCCGTAGCTCCCTTCCGCCGAAACGGAGCCACTCCGAATCGGAGAAAAGCCCCGGAAAGCGCGACACCATAAGCTGCTTGACCTCCCTGACATCCACCTGGTCTCCGCCTAACAGTCTACCTAGAATCCCCAGAGTCCTCTCCTTCATAACGGATTTTTCCTGGTTGCTTTTTCCGGCCAGAGAGGACAGAGCCCCGTAGGTCGTTCGGATTCCTTGATCAAGGGTTGCGTTCTCCGATTCGCCAGTCGGGTCCTTCGAGTTATCTTCCAGGAAGATTTTGTGGCATTCTGACCACAACGCCTCCAGCCTCTTAAGGTGCGAAGGGGGCACATCCTCAATCATAAGGTGTAGCCTCTCTTGGGCCTGATTTTTCTCCCAGAAGAGAAAATGAAAGACAAGAGAGTTCTCCTGACGAGCCAGTTTTCTGAAAAGCTGTTTCTCGACAGAAATGCCGCCCTTGATAAAATTTTGAGTATTTTGCGAGACCATGTCTAGTTTTTTAATCCCTAAAAGTAGCTCTGGGATAACATAGATTTTAATTCCAGAAATAGTCTGGATATCAAGAAAAGATCCGTCTAAAACTTCGCGTCCTCTAGACAAAGCAGCAAAACAGCTTTCTCCGACAGGGAAAACCTTTTCTTCGGATCCTTTTTCTCTATTTACTCCGGGCAAAAAACTTACTTTATCAAAAGTGGCGAATTTGAATATCTTGTCAATATTGAGCATGGTTCCACCTTCTCCACAAATCGAGCACTTGCTTAATGTTGATGAAGCGTTCTTTGTCAGGCTAAGTTTTAGTTTTTTCTTAAAATAATCCTTAAAAGAAGCAATATCTCCAGGATAGAGAAAGAGGTTGCCAATTCTGTTGTATATGCCGAAAAGGAGCAGGTAAGAGCACTTCTTGTTGCTCCATAATTCACTAATTTTGTTTACTTGAGACACTAGCGCTTCCATGATGAGTTCTGTAGATCCTTTGGTGAAAACGCCTTCGTTCTCAAAATCTGCCAGGACACGGTGTTTCATTTTGTAGAATCGACTTTTTTTATCCAATTCCCATTGGAAATCTTCTCCGGCTAGCTTGTTCGCGGCGTCAGATTCGGCCTTGCCAAGCTTGTAAATTGGAGAGAAGCTCCAGTTCACGTTGCTGCCCACGGGGTCCCGGTAGAGATAGCGTCGTTTCTGCTCTTCTTCCGGCAAAGCTCCTGGCATGTAATCCACGAGATCTATCTTGTAGATCTCTTTCACATCAAGAGGAGCGTGGGCGGGATCGTCCACATCAAGCCAGATCCGAATAACCTTGCCGGCCCTTTCTTCATCTTGAATCATCGGTAGAGGAAGCTGCAGATAGTTGTCCAGTTCGTCAGAACGAGAACCTGCGAACTTGCGGATTTCCAGTTCACCCAGATCTTTGACGGCACTGATGAATCCCAAGGCGACGCCTCCTTCCTTTTGCTACTTCACCGGCTCCACGCAACCCCACCCGGAGGAATTTTTAGCCCCCAATCCCGCGTCAATCCCGAGTTGGAGAAGTTCGGCCGGTCCTTGCAAGCGGAATCTGCCCCACCATCCCTTGATGGGCATGGTGTCTTCAGGACAGAAGCGGGCTACCTGAAGTCTGGGCATGCCAAGCGGATGAAAAGACACGCGGCCTTCCGGCACTGCCCTGTCGGGATGGAGAGCCAGAAATTTTTTGACCAAGTTGTTGTGGATCTGATCCTGGAAAGCTGATTCTCGGGGATCGAGGTAGGCGGTATAGCGTCTGTTGTCATGCTGGCGAAGAGTGGAGTAGCAGGTGATAGGTGAAAGGGTCTGTAGGGTGACTTCGTCGACGTCGATCCGAGGTGTGTCAACTTGAACTCCCTGGCATGCCAGGATGTTGTTCCCAAGCCTCAAAACCTGCCGCTCCAAGGCTCCTCCGGCGGCCTCATTGAGGATCTGATCCACCGGGGAGGTTATGGTGATTCGGGCCGGAGGCCTGAACATGATCTGTTCCTTCGATATGTGCGGTCGGCCCTCCCCCCTCAACCAGGAAAAGCCAAAGAGCTTGAAGCGTCTTTTCTCAAGTTCGAAACCCACATCGTGCAGCTGTTTTGCAAACTCCTTTTTCAGAAGGCCATAAACCATGGCTTGAATCATGTGAAGGTTCACCCGGGGAAGACAAATCACGGGGTTGTCTCTGGGAGCGAGTGTCATTTCGATGCGCAGATCAATCGCCTCCAATCAATTGCCGCCATGACCGGGGGGTGGGTTTTCTCGATTGTCTTGACAGTGGGATTTCGCTTATGTTCACCGGTGTCGGATCGGCATTCATTGCAATCATAATACTTTATGTAGCAAAAATCATTAATGATAATCCCTGGAAAAAGCTGGTCGGTTGATTCAGGTGGACTCAGCCTGTTGGAGCATGCGGGTATCGGAGTAGCGTAAAGGTATGGTTGCACAAAACATGAACCAGGAGCAGCCCGATGGTGCTGTCCCCTGGCTCATGTCGATCAGTTGAAATGAAGGTCACGCCTCGTGGTTCAGTTCTCCCTCGGTGCGGGCCACGACGGTGGCCACGCAGGCGTCGCCGGTGATGTTCAGGGCCTTACCATCCCGGAAAGTCCGTAGCGGGAGACGGTGACGGCGATGAGGGCGACCAATGCTCCAGCCGTCATGGCCGCAAGGGATGTGCGTGATATTATTTATCACCCACCTGATGTTGCTGGTTTCGGTACGACTCCGACGTTTTCTGGCATGGGGTCGGGGCGTCCGGATGCGGTAATGAGTGAACCACTTCTTGAGCTTCATGATCCAGTAGACCTTCTTGCGGTTTACCCGAATGCCGTCCTTGAAGCGCAGGAGGACCCAGATCCTCCGATAGCTGTAGGTGAGAAAAAGCTCGATGAGTTCTCCGATCCTCTGAACCGCAGGATGAATCCATCCCGGGAAACTGCAACTGCAAAGAAGAACATCTGGGACGACTGACGCCGATTCATGATGTCCATGTCTAGGGCTATCTGTCTCACCTTGCGCTCAAGGCGTTTGACGTACTCGGCCTTCGTTTCTGGGGTGCTCTGGAGCGCGTTCTTTGCTCCAAAAAGGAGTTGATCTCGCCACCTTTCGACTTCGGCAATGGTCAGACCGTGTTTCCTGGCGGCCTCGGCCGCGCTGATCTTGCCCTTGAGGATGGTCAGGACGAGTGTACTCTTGCGTTTCGCGGTCCAACGCTGGATCTTCTCGGGGTTATCGATATTCCCCAATTGATTCTGCCCCCTTTCGACACGTTCATTGTGTCATATCGGTGGCTCGCTTCTCTTGGGGCGCAATATGGGTGAAACTTCAACCGTCGCATTGAGTAATTAATCATAATTATGTCGAGGGGGATCGGCGGGTAATGTCTGTCCAGGCCAAGCCGGTTAATTATTAGCCTTATGGCAAGAGTAGCACTTTATCAAACGAAAATCATTAAGTTAAATGCTGAAAAGTGATTGTCCAGCCGCCGTCGAAAGGCTCTTCCCGGTCTTTTTTGAAACCGCTACGGAAAAAGCAAAGTGGTGCTATCATGAAACGATCTTTGAAGCCGTCGTCAGTCCCCTTTGGTTTGCCTTCTTCGTCTGTATCCCTGGCTGAAAGGGCTTGTGTCTTCTGCGGGAGGAGCTGCTGCCGGTGAAGAAAAACCTCCGCATGATGAGCCTGGCCATGATTGCCGTCACCTGTGCCGTCATGGTCCTTTTCTACCTCAGCTACAATGCGAAGGTCAGCGAGGTTTACCGCCGCAACGCTCGGGAGGCCGCCACGAAGCTCCAAAATATCTTTCTCAAAAATACCGTGGAAAATCAGATCGCCCGGATCAAGGCCCGGCGGATCGAGGAGCGCGATCACTGGGCCCGCTCGGCCGATCAGGTGGCTGCGGCGCTGGAGGCCTGCCGGAACCTGGAGAAGGGGTGTTTCCTCCAGGTCTTCCGGGGGTTTTTCGAAGGAAGTCCCTGGACGGCGG
>JAHDQY010000009.1 GCA_018433595.1 Synergistales bacterium | reverse complement strand
GCGCGTCGTCCAGCGCGTCAGCCAGCAGGAGAACCCGGGCAACTTCCTCCTCATGCACGCCATGGGTCCCAACGTGGCCGGAGTCATCGGCACCGCCGTGGCTGCCGGAACCATGCTCACCCTGCTCCTGAACTGAGGAAGAGACGCCAAGTGAGAGCAAGGTGAAATCCAATCGGCGGAGGTGCCGCTTCTCCTGATCTAAGGGAAGCGCCCTCCGCTTTATCCTGCAAATGGTATGATAGGCGGAGTTAGGGGCCCGACATTGATGGAGACGGGAGGCCATTTTCTGATGCACATAGCGATTGGTTCGGACCATGCAGGCTACTCGCTCAAATCCAGTCTGATGCCTTTTCTAAAAGAGCGAGGGGAGATCTTGTCCGATTTCGGGACTCAATCAGAAAGTGTGAGCGTCGATTATCCCGACATAGCTTTAGCGGTTGCCGAGGCCGTAGCTTCTGGGAAAGCAGAACGAGGAATCCTTATTTGTGGCAGTGGCGTCGGAATGTCAATCGCAGCGAATAAGGTACCCGGAGTCTATGCTACAACGGGGAATGATCTTTATACTGCCAAAATGAGCCGGCTTCACAATAACACGAACGTCTTAGCTCTGGGAGGTAGAATTATTGGAAAAGACTTGGCCCAAGAAATCGTTTCGACTTGGCTTGACACTCCCTTTGCAAGAGGGCGACACGAACAAAGAACCAAGAAAATCTGTTCCATTGAAACCCAATCCGAAAAAAAATCGTGCAATTTATCCACAGAAAAATTAACTATAGTCGAACATCCTTTGATTCAACATAAAATCAGTATTATTCGAGATAAAAACACAACCGTTAAAGAGTTTAGAGAATTAGTTCAAGAGATAGCAGGTCTCATGGCTTACGAGACAACACGCACACTAGCTTTAGAGGACGTGGAGGTAGAAACCCCCATTACAAAAACGACAGGAAAAACTCTGCAAGGTAAAAAATTAGCCATTGTCCCTGTCTTGAGAGCGGGGTTGGGAATGGTTGAAGGAATATTAAGACTAATTCCGAACGCTAAAGTTGGACATGTCGGCCTTTATAGAAATCCCGATACTCTAGAGCCTGTTGAATATTATTGTAAATTGCCAAACGATATCGAAGAAAGAGATGTTTTTATACTAGACCCGATGCTTGCGACGGGCGGATCCGCCGTAGCTGCCATTGATCTTGTCAAACGACAAGGTGGAAAGAAAATATCGCTTGTTAATCTTATAGCTGCTCCAGAAGGCGTCCAAAAAGTACACAGCATTCACTCCGATGTGGATATTTACATTGCAGCCCTAGACGAAAGACTTAATGATCATGGGTATATTGTTCCAGGTTTAGGAGATGCTGGAGATAGACTTTACGGTACAAAATAGTCATGTTTTCTATTTTATGCAATAATCATTTTTCGATATGGCTCTTTATGTTTTTTTGGGCTTCCATTCTAACACCGCTTTCCGTCCGAATATCAGAACGCTATGGGATTTTAGACTGTCCTGGTGGTAGAAAATGCCATAAAGGAATTATTCCTAGAGGCGGGGGGCTTGTCGTTGAGTCAGGAGTTATTTTGTTATCATTAGCCAGCGGAGCGTTAGGGAGAAGCTTTGCCCCTATAATAACAGGCTCTTGCTTGGTCTTTTTGATCGGATATTTTGACGACATAAAATCTCTTTCTCCTAAAATTCGCCTATTAACACATCTTATATCTTCTTTTTTTGTGGTTTGCTTTGTTGAAGTTGATTTTTTATCAAAAATAATTCTTATTTTTTGGATTACAGGAATGATTAACGCCTTTAATTTAATTGATGGCATGAATGGCCTTGCAATATCTCTTGCTTCGCTAACAACGCTTGTTGCGCTTTCGCATAGAGGAGGTCTTTGGTGGTCAGGGCTATTGGGACTATGCCTTGGAATACTTATTTGGAATTTCCCCAAGGCGTACACATTTTTGGGAGATGGGGGCAGCACTTTGTTGGGATATTTGTGCGCTTCCATACTCGTTTATGACTTTGGATTCTCTTTTATATCTCTTAGTCCTTATCGACTTATCCTTTTTTTGATTTTTTTTGGTGGCGTTCCTGTTTTTGATACTCTTATTGCGATGGCACGTCGCATGAGTAAATTTTCCTCTCCGTTTGAGCCGGATAGGGGTCACTTTCATCATGTCTTATTGGATAAAGGGCTATCAGAGGGCAAGGTTATTCTTTTTCTAGGTTTTATGCATTTTCTTTCTGTTATTGCTGCGTTTTGGATTATTGGTGTTTCTTTTGGTTTTATGTAGCTTAATGGCCTAGAATAACCATATAATTAAGAGTAATCTCCGAATCGCTAGTGTTTATTATATTTTTCACTGATCATTTGAGGTGAGATATTTGGGTGACATTTTATGTATTAAAGGCGGAGTCAGGCTTTCTGGGACCGTGCGAGCGCAGGGTGCGAAAAACGCTGCACTTCCTATTATGGCAGCCACACTCCTTTTGGAGGAGGGCACCGTTTTAATCAACCGTGTTCCACGGCTGGATGATGTGGCTATCATGGCTGATCTGCTGCGCCACCTCGGAGCGAAGGTCGATCACAGCGGTGAATTGATGCAGATCAACATCACTCATGATCCAAGACTTTTTGAAACTCCCGAAGGGCTCGTGCGGAAAATGCGTGCTTCCTCCCTTGTCCTCGGGCCACTTTTGGCAAGAAGAGGTAAAGCGATACTTCCCCTCCCCGGAGGATGTTCCATTGGAAGCCGTCCTATCGATCTGCATCTCAAGGGCCTCGCACGAATGGGGGCTAACCTTGAAATTCGGAGAGGAGCCGTCTACGCGACGGCCCCTGGCCGCCTCCGAGGAAGCCGTATCTACCTCGATTTTCCCTCCGTTGGGGCTACGGAAAATCTTCTAATGGCTGCAGCTAGTGCTAAGGGGGAAACGGTTCTTGAAAATGCGGCTCGAGAGCCGGAAATCACGAACCTTGCCCAAGCGCTCACAACGATGGGAGCCGTGATAGAAGGAGCTGGATCCGGAACCATTCACATTCAGGGTGTTGAAACGTTGAAAGGCGGCCCGATGACTGTTATCCCTGACCGCATCGAAGCCTCAACGTTTCTGATTGCCGGAGCGGCTACCGGAGGGGAAGTTACCGTTATTGACGTCGTTCCGGAACATATGGAAGCCCTCTTAGCGAAGCTTGAGGAGGCAGGGGCCTCGTTGATGGTTAAAGAGTCTTCTGTAACCGTTCGCGTGGACCGTCCTCTTACGGGAGTCACGCTGAAGACGTTGCCCTACCCAGGCTTCCCTACGGATCTTCAACCGCAGATGATGGTTCTCCTCTGTTTAGCGGAAAAAACAGGTGTGATTCATGAAACGGTTTTTGAATCCCGTTTTTTGCACGTAGGTGAGTTGAAGCGCATGGGGGCTCAAATTGAACTTCAGGGAAACACCTCGATTGTAACAGGCGTGCCGTTTTTAAATGGAGCAGAAGTTCATGGCACCGATCTCAGGGCTTGTGCTGCCTTGGCTATTGCTGGCCTTGCTGCAAAAGGAACTACCCTTTTGAAGGAAACGCATCACCTTTGGCGTGGTTATGAAAATTTCGTTGACAAAATGAATGACCTTGGCGGTAAGATTTTTATTTCAAACGAAAATGATGTTTGCTCTCCAACAGCAACATCTCTTAGAGAGCTACCCAGCCTTCAATGAGGAGGTTGCCATTTTGACTTGGTTGGAACGACTCACAAGAAAATCCCTCAAGGAACTCGAAGCTTACCGCCCAGGGAAACCCATTGGGGAAGTTCAGAGAGAACTTGGCTTAAGTGATGTTGTTCGTCTCTCTTCCAATGAGAATCCTTGGCCACTTCCGGAATCCGTTCGAGAAGCAATTCTTAAGGCGGCCTTAGACGTTTCGCGTTATCCTGACCCTGCAGCCTACCATCTAAGACGAGCCATTGCGAGGAAATGGGGTGTTTCACCCCAAGAAGTCATGGTTGGAGCAGGGACAGAGGGAGTGTTGTATTCTCTCTTTCAGGCAATCATTGACGAGGGCGACGAAGTCGTCTTTCCGATCCCGACTTACCCCTTGTACCGTCTTTCGGCAACAGCTGCCGGTGCAACCTGCATCGAAGTTCCTCTCGGGGAAGACCTCATGCCGAACATCGAAGGTCTCGTTGACAAGTGCAGCTCTAAAACAAAGGCTGTCGTTTTATGTAATCCCAATAATCCGACAGGGCTGTTCGTCTCTAAAAACGATCTAATTAAGCTTTCCAGTTACCTTGAAAGCAAACAAATCCTTCTTATTATAGATGAAGCCTATGCCGAATATGTTTCCGATCCGCTGTACCTGAACGGCGTTGATCTATTCAGGCAGCTTGGTTCAGTCGCTATTTTAAGAACTTTTTCGAAAATATATGGTTTGGCGGGATTGCGAGTTGGTTACGCCATAGCGCCAAAACCATTAGTCGATAGCTACACGAAAGTACGGCGTGTTTTTGGAGTAACGCAAGCAGGGTTAGCTGCGGCAGTTGCTGCGCTTGATCAAGAAAATTATATTATTGATGTTAGAAATAAAACTATAGCTGAACGAGAAAACATGATCAAATCATTGAAAGATATAGGGGTTAGGGTACACCAAACCTTTACGAACTTTATATTAATAAATATAGACAATGCCGATGACATTTGTGATGCCCTGCTAAAAGAGGGCGTAATTGTGAGGCCAGGTTCAGATTTTGGCTTTAAAAATTACATTAGAATCACCATTGGGCTCAGAGAAGAAAATGAGCGTTTTATTTTAACACTAAGAAAGGTATTGAGGCGGCTTGGAATCAGATAAGGCCATTTCTACTTTAGATAAACTAAAAATTATCGTTTTTTATGGCCCTGCTGGTACGGGCAAAAGCAGAAGAGCTCAACTGATTGCTCGCACCTACGAGGTTGATTTTATTGTTGATGATGGATTGGTTATATACAGAGGGCAAATTGTTTGTGGAAAAAGTGCAAAATCTGAAAGAAATCAAATACGAGCCATAAGAAGGGCAATGTTTCAATTTGAAGACCACAAAAACCAAGTCAAATATTATTTAAAAAAACAAAGTGGAACAATAATGCTTATTGCAACATCAAAAGAAATGGCATTAAAAATTATCAAAACTCTAGATCTTCCCTACCCTTTTAGATTTATTGCCATAGAAGATGTCGCAACTCCCGATGAAATTAAAAAAGCGCGACAAGAAAGAATTAACAAGGGACAACATGTAATTCCAGTTTCACAAGTACAGGTAAGAAAAAATTTCGCTGGGCAATTAGTAGGGAAATTAAGAGTGTTTTGGCAACCTCTCCATCCCCAAGACGGAGAAAAAACAATTGTAAGGCCTCCTTTTACTTTCTATGGAGATCTTCACATTGAGAGTGAAGCAATTGAACAAATTGCTATCTACATTGGGAAATATACTAAACAAGTGGATGAAGTATTATCAATAAAAATAAAATCAGAAGAAGACTCTGTGCTAATTGCCGTAGATATAAGATTTGTTCTCGGAGATAATAATATGATGCAAATATCAAAATTATTACAAAGAAGAATTAGGAAGGGTATAGAATATTTTACTGGCCTAGGAGTAAAAAAAATCGACATCCAAGTATCAGAAATCGTTTCTGGCAAATAGAAATACAACATAGGAGGAGGGCTCTTTGATTGGAAAATAAAATAAATTCAATCGAAGATATTGTTTATAGGCTACATCATGATATTGCACAATGTACTTCTTGCCCTCTCTCTAAAGAGCGAACTAAAACTGTTTTTGGTCAAGGCGACATAAAAACTGATTTAGTATTCATAGGAGAAGCTCCTGGGGCAGACGAAGATCTAAGCGGAGAAGCTTTTGTAGGAAAAGCTGGACAGCTTTTGACTAAAATTTTAGGTGCCGCTGGAATTTCTAGAAATGATGTTTTTATTACCAATGTTGTAAAATGTAGACCGCCAGGAAATCGAATTCCAACCGTTGATGAGTTAATTTCCTGTAACCATTTTCTTGAGACTCAAATTGCTTGCATTTCACCAAAAATTATTGTTACTCTCGGCAATACTCCGACTAAATGGATGTTGAAAACAGCAGAAGGTATCACTTCTTTGCGTGGAAAGTGGTTTCAATGGCGTGGTATCGAACTTATGCCTCTGTATCATCCCAGTTTCTTGTTAAGAAATCAATCACGAGCAAAAGGGAGTCCAAAGGATCAAACATGGAATGACATTAAAGAAGTGAAAAGAAAGTGGGACGAACTTTCTCAGAGAGGAGCTCAGTGCCTTGATGGCTGAAGACAACTTCAACCTTCCAAAGCATATTGCTATTATCATGGATGGTAATGGCAGATGGGCTAAAAAGCGAGGTTATCCCAGGATTGTCGGTCATAAAGCTGGCGTAAATGCCGTAGAGAGAGTGGTCAGGGCCGCCGCCACTCGAGGGATAAGATATATTTCTCTATATGCATTTTCTACAGAAAACTGGAATCGACCTAAAAATGAAGTTACAGCACTTATGGGGCTTTTTAAATATTATGTAAAATTGAAGATTGACGCGTTAAAAAAAGAAAACGTCAGATTGAGATTTTCGGGCCGTTTTTCCAGCTTGCCCGAGTCAATTAAAGATATCTTGAGAGAAGCAGAAAGTGAAACTCTAAATTGTAATAAAATTGACATGATAGTTTGTTTGAATTATGGCGGAAGGCAAGAAATAATAGACGCCGTCAATATTTTTATTCAAAAAAATCCACAAAAACAAATTGATGAAAAAACATTAAGATCTTGTCTTTATTTACCAGATGTTCCTGACCCTGATTTGATAATCAGGACTAGTGGCGAGTTGAGGTTGAGTAATTTTCTTTTATGGCAGTCCAGCTACAGTGAGCTTTATTTCACGGAAAAACTATGGCCAGATTTCGATGAATTGGATTTAAATGAAGCAATTTCCAGTTATTCCGGAAGGGAACGTCGATATGGCAAGACATAAAGAGGAATTAGTGAAAAGAATTATAAGCGGCGCAATATTAGGCTCTATCTTTTTGGTTAGCCTTTTTTATGGTGGCAACCTATGGTTGGCTGTTGTGGTTTTTTCTTCAACTGTGTCTCTGTGGGAGTTTTATGGCATATTAGCAACAAAAGCCCATGTTTCAAAGGGAGTTGGATTGTTCTTAGGTTTGATATTTCCTTTTATTGCTCATGTCGGAATGTCTATGAGCTCTTTTGTTGTTCTTCTCGCCATTTCTGCTTTTTTGACTCTTTTTATTGAAATAATTCGACGTCAACTGACTGGAAAAAGCTACGCAATCTTTAATTTGGGTTCAACTCTTTCTGGTATTGTTTATATTGCTTTACCATGGACATTTTTAGTGATACTAAGAGGACAGCCTTGGGGATTATTTCTTTTGCTGACTTTATTTTTTTGTACGTGGAGTTGTGATGTTTTTGCCTTTTTTATTGGATTAAAATGGGGCAAAACGCATTTTTGCTATGAGGTAAGTCCTAAAAAATCATGGGAAGGGTTTTTCGGCGGTTTAGCGGCAAGTTTGCTTTGCTCTGGCATATTGGCTTTTGTATGGGAATTTCCACCGTTGCCTTTGTTGCTCTTGGGATTACTCTGTGGAACAGCTGGCCAATTAGGTGATTTAGCCGAGTCCATTCTTAAAAGAGAGGCCGGAATTAAAGATACTGGAGCCCTGATTCCAGGACATGGAGGCATGCTCGATCGTTTCGACAGCATTCTCTTGAACGCGACCTTGGCTTTCTTGATTTTTGAGGTGATATGGCTTTGATCGAAGTGGAAAGAACCTGTCCCATACGCGTGGCTGTCATTGGTGCGACGGGGAGTGTCGGCTCTTCTGTCCTCGACATATGTAGACAATTTTCTGCCTTTTTTAAGGTTACCGTTCTGGCAGCAAAGTCCAATGCCGATGGGCTAGAGGCTCTTGCAAAGGAATTTCGCCCCGAAGCGGTTGTTCTTATCGATGCTCGAGCTGCCGCAAAACTTCGCGGACGTCTTGCCGGCAAAACGAAATTTTTTTCAGGTCCTTCCGCTTTAGAACAGATGCTTGCTGAAAACCTGGCCGACCATGTTGTCTTTGCATCGTCGGGAACAGATGCAATCAGAGCTCTTGTACTGGCCCTGGACGCCTCTTTGGATGTTTCTCTTGCCAATAAGGAAAGCCTTGTTGTCGCGGGAGAGTGGGTGATGCCCCGCGTCCGTTTTCCACACCAACTCCGGCCATTGGACAGTGAACACAGTGCGATCTGGCAATGTATGCTCGGCGAGACAAGCAGCAGCGTCGATAAGATCTGGCTGACTGCCTCTGGCGGCCCTTTCCGGGATTTTTCTCTCCGAGCTATGAAAATCGTCAAACCGGAAGACGCTCTGAATCATCCCGTTTGGTCCATGGGAGCCAAAGTCACCATTGATAGCGCTACTTTAATGAATAAAGGCATTGAGGTGATCGAAGCGATGCGCCTTTTCGACCTGGAAGCTTCCCGTGTCGAAGCGGTTATTCATCGCAACTCCCTTGTCCACGGTCTGGTGGCCTTTAAGGACGGTACCGTCAAGGCCTTGCTTTCAAAGCCTGATATGCGTTTGCCAGTTGCCGCTGCTTTGGCCTACCCGAAGAGACTCGATTTGGAGAACGCCTACTCGCTTCCCTCGCCTGAGCATTGGGCTGTTTCTTTTGAGGCTCCGGATATGGAACGTTTCCCTTGTTATCGACTGGCCCGCGAAGCTGCACTTGCCGGAGGCGGCTATCCGGCCATTTTAGTGGGAGCGGACGAAGTCGCTGTCGAAGCCTTCCTGAACAAGATCATCCCGTTTACCTCGATAGCAGCCGTTGTTGAAGCCACTCTCTCTTCGTTCAATGAGACAGCCCCCCGCCACCTTGATGACGCTCTTGATCTTCTGGATCGGGCACGACGACGAGCAAGAGACTTGACACCTCGTTTCAGCAACGAAAGGGGGTACTTCTCCTGTTGAGTCTTTTGGCTTTTCTGCTCGTCATTGCCATCTGTGTCATTGCCCATGAGGGAGGACACTATTTTGCGGCCCGTTGGTGCGACATTCAAGTCCATGAATTTGCCTTCGGTATGGGCCCCTCGCTTTTTTCCCGCCGCAGCAGGGAGACTCTCTGGTCTGTGCGCGTCTTTCCTGTCGGTGGATTTGTACGCCTGGCCGGTATGGGAGAGGAACGGGAAGGAGAGATTGTTGATCTCGAACGTACCTTTTCAGCCAAAAGTCCTTTTCAGCGTCTTGTCGTTTTGGCTTCAGGGGCAACAGTCAATTTAGCCCTGGCTATCCTGCTGACTTCGCTTCTGCTCTGGGGAAGAGGCGTTGTTGATCTGTCATCGACACGCGTCGGATCTATCATGGAGGGGTACCCTGCACAGAAGCTCGGCATTCTTGCCGGCGATGAAATTCTCAGCGTCAATGAGGAATCTCTTCAGGGATGGAGTTCTTTATCGTCACTCCTTCAAAAAGAAGCTTTAAAAGGCCCAGTAAGCATAAAGATCCGACGTGGAGAAGATATTTTTTATCTCTATGCCGAATTGATCATTGACTCAACCTATGGAACACCTCTTTTAGGGGTTCGTCCTCAAGTTATTAATTATCCTATTCATGAAGCCATTTTTAAGGCGTTTACCTATGTTTGGCAACTGGGTATCGATATTATAAGGGGAATTATCTCTTGGATTTTTGGAATTTCTGACGTTACTATGACAGGCCCTGTGGGTATAGCGGGTATGGCAGGAGATGCTTTCAGGCAAGGCTTTTGGGCTTTTCTCTCTTTTTTAGCTGTAATTAATCTTCATTTGGGGATATTGAACTTGATACCATTCCCGGCTCTTGACGGTGGGAGAATTGTTTTCGTAACAGGAGAAATAATTTTAGGAAAAAAAATATCTAGCAAATGGGAAAGCGTAATTCATATGGTTGGTTTTTTTGTGCTTATAGGTCTGATTCTTTTTGTGACTTGGAATGATTTAGTAAAAATAGTAATAAAACCTTGAAAGCAAATAGGAAAGGTGTGCTTGCAATGTCACGCAAGTCCGTCTCGATAGGGAAGTTGACCATCGGCGCAGGTGCACCGATTCGCGTCGAAAGCATGTTGGTTCATCCTCTTGCCGATCAGGACGGTTGTCAGGCGGAGCTTCAGGAACTGGAAGAGGTGGGTTGCGAACTGATCCGCGTGGCCTTTCCTCGCCGGGAAGAGGCTCCTTTGCTGGCGCGACTGAACCAGTTGAGCTCAGTGCCTTTGATGGCTGATATACACTTCGATTATCGATTGGCCTTATCAGCCATTGCCTCCGGTTGTCGGGCAATTCGGGTCAACCCCGGAAACCTGGGGGGGAAAAATGGCCTGCAAGAGGTTATCCAGGCTGCACGGGCTGAACGGGTCGTTATCCGAATCGGCGCCAACGGAGGCTCTCTGAATAACGAACAACTGGGAAAAGCTTCTGGAGACCGATCGGCAGCCCTTGTCGTCGCTGTCGAAGAACAGCTTCAGCAGCTTCTGGACAAGGGGTTCGACAACCTGATTCTATCGGCTAAGTCCTCCTCCGTTCAGGAGACGGTTCGCGCCAATCTCGAACTGGCGTCACGTTATGATTTCCCTTTCCACATTGGGATTACTGAGGCAGGTCCAGGTTTTCGAGGCCTTGTCAAAAGTGCTGCTGGGTTGGCGCTTCTACTCGCTCAGGGTGTGGGCGACACCTTGAGGGTCAGCCTTACCGGTCCGACTCGTCAGGAAGTTGACGCCGGATTTGCCCTTCTCCGCTCACTTGATCTGCGTCACCGAGGGGCGGATTTGATTTCCTGCCCCACCTGCGGGCGCCGCCGTATCGACGTGGAAAATGTGGTGGCCCGCGTTGAAAAACTTTTACCTCAATTTCCAGATGGATGGACCGTTGCCGTTATGGGTTGCGAAGTGAACGGTCCCCGCGAGGCTTCACATGCTGATATCGGTGTTGCTGGAACACCTAAAGGATTACTTCTTTTCAGCAAAGGCAAACCCTTAGGTGAGATTCTCTCCGCTGAGCTCGAATCAGCTCTCATTAAAGAAATCGAGAATACCGCGAGAGAGTCGCTAAGCTTCAGACCAAATGAGGGGGGGTATCGGTCATGATCCAGCCTGTTCCTATCCGAAAAAACGATCTTTGGTTCACGGAATATCAGACAGACAACATGAGGCTTGGCTTGAGAGTCACTTCCATATTAAAGAATATAAAGACCTCCTATCAGCAACTTCTTGTCGTCGAAACAGAGCAATATGGGAAAGCGTTGATCTTGGACGGGATTTTGATGTTGGCTGATCAGTATGAGTTTACTTATCATGAAATGATGGTGCATCTTCTCCTTTGCGCGCACCCGCAGCCGAAGCGAGTCCTTGTTGTCGGTGGCGGTGATGGGGGGTGTGTACGGGAGATCACAAAACACGACATCGTCGAAGAGATTTTTCTCGTTGATATCGATGAGGAAGTCATCAAGGCTTCGAAAGAATTTTTCCCTGCCGTCAGTATCGGATTCGAAGATCGCCGCGTCAACGTCTTCCCTATGGACGCGTTGCAATTCATTAAAGAACGCCATGACAGTTTTGATGTGATTATTGTCGATAGCACCGACCCCGTGGAATTCGCCGTCGGCCTTTTCGAAGCCTCCTTCTACTGTGACGTCTTCCGAGCCCTTCGCAAGGAGGGAATGGTCATCGCACAAACGGAGTCCCCTTTTACCAATAAGGAGCTTCTCTCTCATACCTACCGCCAGATCGCCTCGGTCTTTCCCCGAGCGGATCTTTGCTGGGGGGCTATGCCCGTTTATCCTTCGGGAAGCTGGACCTACACGATCGGCAGCAAGGGGCCTGATCCCCATATTGTTCGGCGGGCTCCATCAGGTACCACCTGTTATTACTCCCCTGAAATCCATCAGGCTGCTTTTGTTTTGCCACCCTTTGTCCAGGAACTTCTGAAGGAAAACGCCGAGTCCTGAACCGATTCCACTCCTCCGGCCTACCGTCCAAACGAAGCAGAAATACGCCAAGAGCACAAGGTGGGAACACTTTTGTGCTCTTGGCGGCGTTTTCCAAATATGATATAAAGAGAACGCTGCTTAACTGGTTGGTCTTTCGAGTTTAGCCAAAGTGGAATGGAGGGATAGGGCTGTGGAGGAGAGAGAACGGTCCTTTTACGTTGCTTCGGAAGTCGGCCGATTGAAACGCGTCATGCTCCATCGACCGGGAAGGGAGCTGGAAAGGCTGACAATCGACAACAAAGATGAATTGCTCTTCGACGATATTCTCTGGGTCGAGGAAGCCCAGAAAGAGCACGATGCTTTTGCCGACCTGCTAAGAGATAACGGAGTCGAAGTCGTTTATTTCCGAAACAGCTTCTCTCAGGTTTTGCGAGATGAGGAGATCCGCTCTTGCGTCCTTGACGACAGCCTGGCCCTTGAAGCCCTTGATGTCCCTCTTGTGCAGGCCCTGAAGAAGGAATTGATGGATTTCAGCCCCTCTGATCTGGCTGACATCCTTATCTCGGGTCTTACCAAAGAGGAAGCGATGGCTATTATCGGCAACTGTCGAAGCCTGGTTCTTTGCGTTACCGACGCAACCGACTTCCTTATACGTCCTCTCCCCAATCTCTATTTTCAACGCGACCCTCATGCTTTTGTAAAGGACGGCGTCATCATCAGTGTCATGAATTTTCAAGCGAGGCGACGCGAACCTCTCTATGCCCGCTATATCTACGAATACCATCCTTACTTCCAGGGCTTGAAGATCCTTTTCGGCGATGATAAAAACGACGATGCTCCCTACGCCGTTGAGGGAGGCGACGTGCTTGTTCTCTCTGAAAACGTCGTTGCCATCGGCATCAGCCAGAGGACAACGGCAGGAGCCGTTCAGATCCTGGGGAGACGGCTTGCGAAGAGAGTGGGAGTTCATACCGTACTTGCCGTCGATATTCCTAAAACTCGCTCCTATATGCACCTTGATACGGTCTTTACCATGGTTGACCGCAACGCTTTCACGATTTTCCCCGGCGTCAGCAAGGCGATCCGCATCTGGAAATTAACCTATGATGACGATGGCGAGCTGCTTTCTCTGTCGGAAAGCGATGATATTGAGACCTCCTTCAAAGATGCCCTTGGCCTTGAGACGGTACGGTTCATTGAGACCGGCGGAGGCGATCCGGTCGCTGCTGCAAGAGATCAGTGGAACGACGGAACAAACACACTCTCCATTGCTCCCGGTAACGTCGTGACTTACAGGCGGAATGTCGTTTCCAACAGGATCTTACGTGAGAATGGGATCAAGGTCCTGGAGATCCGCGGCGCAGAACTCGGAAGGGGGAGAGGCGGCCCTCGCTGCATGACAATGCCTTTGTTGCGTGAGTCTTGATTGCATAGAAAACAACAGGCTATTAGTATCGGCTTTTTATCCTAAAGAATCTCAGGAGGAAGAGAATCATGGCAATCTCACTGAAAGGCCGTCACTTTTTGACGCTGAAGGATTTCACGCCCCAAGAGATTCATTACCTTCTTGATTTGTCCAAAGCTCTCAAGGCCAAGAGGCTTGCTGGAATCAAAGGTACCCTTTTGGACGGGAAAAAGATCGTTCTGATTTTCGATAAAATGTCGACACGGACACGCTGCGCTTTCGAGGTCGCAGCTTTTGAAGAAGGGGCTCATCTCACTTTTCTGAGCAACAGCCACATGGGTGAGAAGGAATCGATCCGGGACACGGCCAAGGTTCTGGGACGCTTTTACGACGGGATCGAGTTCCGGGGGTTCAAGCAAGAGACGGTTGAGGCGCTTGCCCGGCATGCGGAAGTTCCCGTCTGGAATGGATTGACGGACCTCTACCATCCGACACAGATTCTCGCCGATATGATGACCATTTCAGAGCATGTCGATAAACCACTGAAGGCTGTGAAGCTCGTCTATGTCGGAGATGCCCGCAACAATATGGGGAATTCCCTGATGATTGGGGCAACCAAGCTGGGAATGCATTTCGTCGCCGTTGCCCCCAAGGAACTCTTCCCTTCAGAGATTCTCGTGAAGGAGATGCGCGACTTGGCCAAAGAGACAGGGGCAGTCATCGAGCTGACGGAAAGCGTTGACGAAGGCGTTAAAGGCGCCGATGTCCTTTACACCGACGTATGGGTGTCGATGGGAGAGGAGGCGCACTTCGAGGAGCGCATCAAGCTTCTGCGCCCCTATCAGATAAACATGGAGATGGTTGCAAAAACCGGTAACCCTGACGTCATCTTCCTCCATTGCCTTCCCGCCTTCCATGATCTTGAGACGGCAATGGGACTGAAGCTTTACGAAAAATATGGTCTCAAGGAGCTGGAGGTCACGGACGAGGTCTTCCAAAGCGTGCATTCCGTCGTCTTTGATGAGGCTGAAAATAGGATGCACACGATTAAAGCCGTGATGGTGGCAACGATCGGAAATTTATAAGAACGAAGAAGCAAGAAAAAACATCCCCCTGGGGGTATAATACCCCCAGGGGGATGTCTCTTTTTGAAAGGCAGTGAGCGAAATGGAGGAAAAAACGAAGCGCCGATACCGTTGTCCCTCTTGCCGCAACGAGTTTGAGAGCAAGAATCGGCCCGAAAAATGCCCTTTCTGTCGAAGCAGGGTTCTTGTGCTTATTGAAGGGCCCTCTTTACGCCGGCCCGGAGGATGCGCTCCTTCAGATTGAGCCCTCTGAGTCTGAGGCCGTCGGCCTCATGAGGAAATACGAAAAACTGTCCCAGAAACTCCCTGGAGATCGGCATGCCAAGACGAAGCACCTCCGTTTCTTCCGAAGAGATGGCTTATTCTTCGTTCTCCTTGCTGATGTGATAGCAGTTGCCCAAGCAAGAGGGTAATCTACGCCAGACCTGAGATCGCTGCGATCATCATATCAGAGCTATCTCAGACACGGTTTGTCGCCGTTATGATAAAATTATCGGCGTCAGTGTAGGCTGCGAATAGGGAGAGGGGGGATAATCATGGACGTCGTTTACCGTGATCCGGCAAAAATCGTCAGTCATATTGAAGCCTGGCTGAAAAGACAGCTTCGGTCCGCCGGGGCTAAGGGGGCTGTTGTCGGATTGAGCGGAGGAGTGGATTCGTCGGTGCTGGCTGTCATGCTGCACCGCATCTGCGGCGCGTCGATGCTGGGGCTTGTCATGCCCTGTCACAGCGATCCCCAGGATCAGGAGCACGCCCTTGTTCTCGCTTCCGCCTTTGGTTTTCCGACAGAGACAGTTGATCTTGGTCCCGTTTTCGATCTGCTTCGGTCATCGCTCCCCCCGAAAGAGCAGGTGCTGGGGACACCCCTTTCTCTGGGCAACATGAAGGCCCGGCTCCGTATGACAACCCTTTACGCGATAGGTCAGCCTCGGGAGTTTCTCGTCTGCGGTACCAGCAATCGTGTCGAATGGACTGTCGGGTACTTCACGAAATACGGAGATTCCGGTTCAGACCTCCTTCCCCTCGTCGACCTTCTGAAAGGTGAGGTACTCGCCGTCGCCCGCCATCTAGGTATACCCGAGTGCATCATCAATAAACCTCCATCCGCAGGGCTCTGGCCCGGCCAGACCGATGAGAGCGAAATGGGCGTCTCTTACGAAGCCCTTGACCGCTATCTCACTCTCGGGTCCGCCGATGCCGATGTTCGCGCTTTCGTTGAGAAAGCACGGACTCGTTCCGAGCATAAACGCAATTTCCCTCCCCGGTGTCTATTTTAGGGGATTTGCCTTTTGGAGGAGTGAGATACATCATGTCGGGACATTCCAAGTGGGCCAATATCAAACATCGCAAAGCCGCCCAGGATGCTAAAAAGGGTGCCGTCTTTCAGAAACTTGTTCGAGCCATTATGGTGGCAGCCAAAGAGGGCGGCGCCGACCCCTCCATGAATGTGCGCCTCAAAGCTTTGATCGATAAAGCCAAAGAGGCGAATATGACCAACGACACGATCGATCGCGCCATCAAGAAGGGCTCCGGCGATCTCGATGGCCAAAGCTACGAAGAGATCTATTACGAGGGTTACGGCCCCGGCGGTGTCGCTATCCTTGTCGAAGCCCTTACTGACAACAAAAACCGTGCCAGCTCCGAGTTGCGCTTCACGTTCAGCCGCAATGGGGGATCTCTCGGAGAAGCCGGTTGTGTCGCCTGGATGTTCGAACGACGCGGAGTCATTATGGTATCCGGCGAAGGGCTTGATGAGGATGAATTGATGATGAACGCCCTTGAGGGAGGTGCCGAGGATGTCGAAAACAACGAAGACGGCACCTTCACCATCTATTCAGATCCCTCCATTTTTCCGGAAGTTCGAAAAACTTTAGCGGAGGCAGGCTACCATATCGATTCCGCCGATGTGCAGATGACGCCGAAAAACACGGTCAGCGTCGGCGACAAGGCGACAGCATCAAAACTTCTGAGGCTCCTTGATCTGCTTGAGGATCTCGATGACGTACAGAGCGTAACCGCCAACTTCGATATTCCCGATGAAGTAATGGCAAGCCTTGAGGATTGACGATAGAGGTTTGCTCTGTCTAGGCATTGATCCAGGGCTTGGCCGCACCGGCTACGGTTTGGTTCATCAAAGGGGGAATCGCCTTGTTTCCCTCGGTTTCGGGTGCATTGAGACATCACCGAAATTGTCACTTTCGGAGCGGCTTTTAACTCTTGACGAACGCCTGGGGGAGTTGTTTCAACGGAGCGACCTTCATCTTGTCGCGGTCGAACAGCTTTTTTTCGGCCGGAACACGACGACAGCTGCAATGGTTTGGCAAGCCAGAGGGGTGGTTTTACTGGCGGCAGCCAGGAGCAAATTACCCCTCGTTGAGCCCAAACCCAGTGAGGTTAAGCTGGCTGTCTGCGGCCATGGAAGAGCTGATAAAGAGCAAGTTCAGGGCATGGTTCAACGCCTCTTGGGGCTTGAGATGCCACCTCGTCCTGACGACGCTGCTGATGCCCTTGCCGTTGCCATTGCCGCACTGGCCATCATGCGCCTGGAGCGTCCTATCGATGGAGGTGGTCGGTTCTGCTGAGAAGAATACGGGGACGAATTCTTGAAAAAGGGGAGTCGTCTGTCGTTATCGATGTTTCCGGCCTGGGCTTCGAAATCTTCTGTTCAAGGCGTTGCGAGGAGCTCTGCAGAGTCAGTGACGAAGCTGAAATTGAGGTCGTGCTGCAATTGCTTGAGACGGGACCGGTTCTCTACGGTTTTGCCGATGACACAGAACGGCTCCTTTTTCGAAAGGTCACTGCAGTCAAGGGAATTGGGGCCAAGACTGCCCTTTCGCTTTTGCGCTCGCTGAGGGTGGGTGATTTCGTTACAGCCATAGAAAAAGGCGACGTTTCCCTCCTTTCCAATGTACCCGGCATCGGTAAAAAAACGGCCGAAAGGCTCTGTTTTGAGCTGAAAGGGAAGCTGGATGAATTTCTCTTCCTCCCGGGAGAAGAAACAAAGGGGGGGGCTCGTGCTCCCTGCGACATTTCTTCCGTGGTTTTGGAGGCTCTTCTCGGCCTTGGCTTCACCCGGTCTGAAGCGAATGTCGGCCTGAATCGGGCCTCTTTGAGGCTGAAGGACGGAGTGGCTGATGAAGGTCTTTGGCTCCAAGAGGCCCTTCGAGAGCTGAAAAGAAACTGAGGTGACCCTTCTTGGCTGACGCAATCGAAAGGATCGTCAATTCCACTCGCCTCTGCGGTGACGAGGGAGGCACCCTTCGTCCGCGGAACCTTGAGGAGTTTGCCGGCCAAGAGGAGATGTGCGAAAAACTCTCCATTTTTATCCAGGCCGCCCGCCAGCGGGGGGAGCCTATCGATCACACCCTCTTTTACGGTCCCCCAGGGCTCGGAAAAACGACCCTCGCCGGAATCATCGCCCAGGAAATGGGAGGGCAGATCCGTCTCACCTCCGGACCCGCTCTTGAACGAGCTGGGGACTTGGCGGCAATCCTTTCGAATATCCAGTATAACGACGTTCTTTTTATCGATGAGATCCATCGCCTTTCACCTGTCGTGGAGGAGATTCTTTATCCTGCAATGGAGGATTACGCTCTCGATATCGTTGTCGGCAAGGGTCCCCTCGCCCGCAGCATCCGCCTTCAGCTTCCCCCTTTCACCCTGATCGGAGCGACGACACGGCTTGGTCTTTTGACGTCGCCTCTGAGGGCTCGCTTCGGTATCGTGGAACAGCTCCAACTTTACCGGCAGGAATCACTTCGGGACATCCTGCTTCGGGCTTCGACTCTTTTCGGTCTCGAGCTCGCTGAGGATGCGGCGATGGAAATCGCCGGGCGGTCTCGAGGCACGCCGAGGGTGGCCCTGAGACTTCTGCGCCGCGTCCGCGACGTGGCTGAGGTTCGCCATGCACCTGCTGTTGACGTACCCCTGGCGTCGGAAGCCCTGGTGATGCTCGGCGTCGATGCTCTGGGGCTGGACGAAGGGGATCGTCGTCTTTTGAGAGCTGTTGTCGAACTTTTTTCAGGTGGACCGGTTGGGCTGGCTACGCTGGCTGCCGCTCTCAACGAAGAACCCCAGACGATTGAAGATATCTACGAACCCTACCTCATTCAGAAAGGTTTTTTGGAAAGGACGCCGCGAGGAAGAAGAGGGACGGCAAAGGCCTTTCAGTATCTGGGAGTTCACCTGCCTTCGAGCTGGGGGGAGCAGCTTGAACTTCTCGACGGCGACATGTCCGCAGAGGAGAGTTGAAAATGTCTTCACTGGGACGCCTCCTGATACTGGCAGGGCTGTTCCTTTTTCTCGCAGGAACCGGTCTCCTTTTAGGGACGCGTTTACACATCCCTCTCGGTCGTCTTCCTGGAGACATCGTCATTGTGCGAGGAGGCTTTCGCTTCTTTTTTCCCGTTACCTCGCTGATTGTTGTCAGCGCTCTCTTCTCTCTGCTCGCTTATATCGTGAGACGCTGGCTACATTGAGACTCTTCCGGATCCGGACAAAGGGGTGTGACATTATGAAGTTAAAATTCGGGGGCCTGCCTTTCCTTTCTCTGATCGTCGCCTTTCTCCTTTTCGCCCTCTCCGTCGAAGCGGCTCCGCAGATGTTGCGCGTCCGAATCGGCAGCGGGAAGAGTAGTGGAACGCTTTCTTCGTCTTCGGCCATGACCCTCGTCGACGGCAGGGGACATTCCGTCAATGGGGGAACAAAGATCGCCGTGAATTTCAACGGAGATGGAACGGTAGCCGTCTCAGGGAAAAAACTTCAGAATCCCCTTGCCGTTTCCTCCAAGGTTCCCATCGCCTGGAACGGAAGACCCTATCGAGGCAAGATCGAGCTTCGCCGCGGTTCAGAGGGCTGGATCATCGTCAACGTCATCAATGTCGAAGAGTATCTTCGTGGTGTCCTCAAAATGGAGATCAACCCCGCCTGGCCCATGGAGGCCATTCGCGCCCAGGCCATAGTGGCCAGGACGTATGCGATTTCTCATGCCAACCGGAGCGGAACGCGAGGATACGACTTCGATGACAGTCAAAACGCCCAGGTTTACCGCGGCGTCAACGCCGAAGATGCGATGCTTGACCGGGGTATCAGCGCAACAAAGGGCATGGTGGTCCTCTGGCAGGGGCAGCCCGCACTGACCCCCTACCACTCAGATTCAGGCGGATGGACAGCCGACGTCCGCGACGTCTGGGGAGGCACGCGCCCCTACCTTATCGCACAACAGGAGCCCTTCCCTTCGCGATCTCCCCACGAAACCTGGAAAACAACGCTGTCGGCCTCTCAGGTTACCTCCATCGTCAGAAAAATGGGCGTCAACGTCGGTGACGTGACAGCTCTCTCTGTGGCCGAAAGAGATCGAGGAGGGAGAGCCGTCCTGCTTCGCGTCAACGGCACAGCCGGGACAGCCACGGTCAAGAGCCACGCCTTTCGGATGGCGGCCGATCCCAAGATCATCCGGAGCACCTATTTCGAGATGAGGGGTTCTGCCGGCTCAACCACAGAAGAATTCGGCAAACCCCTTCTCCCTCTGCCATCCATAACTGCCGAAGAGCCGGAAAGGGCTATTAACCGGAACGATCCGGAACTTCTGATCAAGCTGACCCAGGAAGGCGCCTTCACAAAAGATGAGCTGATGGATATGCTTTTAAGGCCTGAAACGCGTTCGGCTTATCTGGAAAAAGCTCTGGTGCGTTCTCGGCCCGGCGCAAAGCCCCGCCCGGCGACTCCGGTTTCTCCGAAAAGACCCGCCTCCGGAACCTTCGTTTTTGAAGGACGTGGCTGGGGGCACGGCGTCGGCATGTCTCAGTGGGGAGCGAAAGCCATGGCCGATAATGGCTGGAAAGCTGAGAAAATTTTGGGATACTACTACCCTGGAACGACAATCAAGCAAATATACTGAAACCGCCACAACTTTGCGAGGTGCCTCGTTGACTGATCTATTTGACCCCGATAGCTACTATTTTGATCTTCCCGAATTTCAGATCGCCCAGAACCCCGTAGAGCCGCGAGATCGCTCGCGGCTCCTTGTCGTCACCCGCCAGAACGACCTCTTCATGGATCGCCGTTTTTTCGACCTTCCTGAATGGCTGCGGCCGGGAGACCTCCTGGTTCTCAACAACACCAAGGTGCTCCCGGCTCGATTAAGGGGGGTCAAAAAGAAAGGGACAACGGAGGTGGAAATACTCCTCCTCAAGCCCTACGACTCCCAATGGTGCCGTTGGGAGTCCTTGGTGCGCCCGGGCCGTCGATTGCCGCCTGGAACTATCGTAAGCCTCGCTGAAGGGCAAGAGGTCCTCATCGGCCAGGTGAAAGGGGAGGGGACGCGGGAAATCTCCTTTTTGGGAGAGCGGAAGGCCCGTGATTATATCGAAACCTACGGCGAAATGCCCCTTCCGCCCTACATTCACGGGAACAAAGCACCTGGTGATCGCTACCAGACGGTCTACGCCGTGGAGGAGGGCTCAGCGGCGGCGCCCACGGCAGGGCTGCATTTCACCCGTTCCCTGCTCGAAAAAATCGAGGCAAAGGGCGTTCAGCAGGCTCACGTCACTTTGCATGTAGGGCTGGGGACCTTCAGACCCGTCAAGGAAAAAGACATCCGCCTCCATCCGATGCACGAGGAGTGGTGTGATTTGCCTGAATCGACCGTCAACGCCATTGAACGCACCCATCGCTCGAAGGGAAGGGTCATTGCCGTCGGCACCACTGTAGTGCGAACCCTCGAATCCGCCTCTGACGCAAGGGGGACTCTTTCGCCGGGAGTCCGCCATACCCGCCTCTTCATCTACCCGGGCTACCGCTTCCGCACTGTCGATGCCATGGTAACCAACTTCCATCTGCCCAGGAGCACCCTGCTCATGCTCGTCTCTGCTTTCCTCGGTCACGAGAAGACCATGGCAAGCTATCGCCACGCCGTGGCGACGGGCTATCGTTTTTTTTCCTTCGGCGACGCCATGTTGATTCTTTGAGTTTCACGTATACCTTTCTACGCTCCTATGGTAGAATAGAACTGTCGCAAGATTGTGGGATTTGCATGCAGGGCTTGAACACAAGGTAGGTGAGGAGAATGTGGGTGTGGGCTGCTTTTGTCCCTCATCCGCCGGTTGTTGTCCCTCAAGTCGGGGGAGCACGCCGGCACGGTGCCGAGAAGACCCTTCTCGGATTTGAGCTTCTTCGTCAACGCCTGGAGCCTCAGACCGTCGATCATCTCCTTCTCTTCTCCCCCCATTTCCGTTATGCCGAGGCCCTGGTGCTGGATGGCAGTGACCTCTTTGAGGGCGACCTTGCCTCTTTCGGAGCCCCCTCGATCTCAGTCCGCCTTTCCGGAGCTCCCGAAGAGGCCCGTCGTTTGGCCGACCACGTCGGGTTGACGATGGAACCCTTCCTGAGCACAAGCCGGATCTGCCCTCTCGATCACGGAATCGTTGTCCCTCTGACGATGCTTTCTTCCCTGCTTCATACCGGCCAGAAGGCGATTGTAGCTAATGCCGTCGGATTGACGCCACAGGAGGCCTTCGCTTTGGGGCGAAGGCTTCGTTCTTTCGGGGGCGAGGGGAGATGGGGCCTCCTTGCCAGTGGTGATCTCTCTCACTGTCTTGCTCATGACGGCCCTTACGGTTTTCGCCCTGAAGGCCCGCTTTTCGAGAAGGCCGTTGAGGAAGCCGCAAGCAGATCTTCACCGGAACCTCTCTTCGCTTTATCCTCGAAGGTTGTTTCTCACGCAGGCCATTGTGGTTTGAACTCCTTTCTTATTCTGTTAGGGTTGGCCGGAAGCTTTCCTTTGTCGCTTCATTCCCACGAGTGGCCCTTCGGGGTCGGTTACCTGACCGCCTCGGTTCTTTTCGGTTATCCTGAAACACTCTTGGCCCGAAGAGCGGTGGAACACCTCCTCGAGACCGGCCACCAGCTTCCTCCCGGAGAGGCGCGAAAAGAGATTTCACACCCCTCATTCTGGTCTGAGACCGCAGCCTGTTTTGTCTCCATCAAGAGCCGTTCCGGCGATCTCAGAGGCTGCATGGGCACCGTGGAACCCGCTTCAGATACGTTAGGAGAGGAGATTCTTTCCAATGCGGTGATGGCCGCCTGTCATGACCCCCGCTTTAACCCTCTCTCAGCCGGCGAATTACCCTCCATGTCTTTCTCCGTCGACGTCCTGTCTAAACCCGAACCCATCACCGACCTCTCCCTTCTGGATCCCCGGTGCTGGGGTGTGATCGTTGAGAGCCGGGGTCGCCGAGGGGTTCTTTTGCCCGATCTGGAAGGTGTCGACACCGTGGAAGCCCAGATAGACATTGCCAGGCGGAAAGCAGGCATTTCCAAGGAGATGCCCCTTTCTCTGCACCGTTTCAGGGTTGACCGTTTCAATGAGGCCTCCAGATGACAACCCGGCCTGTTCGACCGGCCCTCTGGTGGCGTTACGAAGCTGACAAGATCCGGTGCCTCCTCTGTCCTCATGCCTGTCTCCTCGAGACAGGCAACGTGGGGCTTTGCGGCGTCCGACACCACAAATCTCCGACGGGCCTCGTCTCTCTTACCGATCGAACCTTTCTCAGTCTTGCCGTCGATCCCGTTGAAAAAAAACCGCTCTACCATTGGAGACCTGGAACCAGGATCCTTTCTCTGGGCACGGGAGGGTGCAATCTCTCCTGCCCCTTTTGCCAAAATCACGAACTGGCCTTGTGGCGTGGATCTCCTCCCGGAGAGGAAATCACTCCGGAGCAGGTTGCCGAAGAAACGGAAAAGGAAAAACTTCGGGCCGTCGCCTTTACCTACAATGAACCCATTGTCTGGTATGAGTTCATCCTTGATGCGGCACGCGAGCTCCGAAGCCGGGGCATTGCCGTTGTCATGGTGACCAACGGACAGATCTCCTTGGCACCTGCGGCTCTGCTGGCACCTCTGATTGACGCCGCCAACGTCGACTTGAAGGCCTTCTCCGAGGACGGCTACCAGCGTCTGGGAGGACATTTGAAACCGACGTTGGATTTTATCGAAACCCTTTTGGGGCAACACTGTCACGTCGAAGTGACGCACCTTCTTGTACCGGGACTTTCGGAAGAAGGCGAGTTCCGACAATTGGTTCACTGGATCGCATCGCTCGATAGGGCTGTTCCCCTTCACATCACCCGCTACTTTCCTCGCCACCTCTGGCACGCTCCGCCGACGGACATCGAGCGGATGAAGCGCTTTGCCGCCATAGCGAAAGAAGAACTTCAACGGGTCTATCTCGGCAATTTGCAAAAACAGGAAAAAACGCGCTGCCTTCACTGTGGACATGACATCGTCGTAAGGGAAGAGTATAATGTTGTAGCGATGGAATTAGACACATTAGGAAAGTGTCTTCGCTGCGGCACTCAATCGGATGTCATCGTCGTGTGACGTCGTTGTGCCGACATTTCGTAGCCCGGGAGGTAAAGGTGTTGGAACAGCCGATCTTGAAACTCAATGGTCATTCGCTTACCGTGCAAGACGTTGTCAACGTAGCCCGCAAGGGATACCAGGTTTCTCTGGACCCTGCCGCTGTGAGCTTTGTCGAGCGCGGATCATCTATGGTCCGGCGCTGGGTCGATTCGGGGCGGGTCATCTACGGGATCACCACCGGCTTCGGAGATCTTGCCTCCGTGACGATTTCTCCCGATCAAAGCCAGCAGCTGCAGGAAAATCTCCTGAAAAGCCACGCCTGCGGTGTCGGTTCTCCCTTGCCGGAGGAAACGGTACGTGCCATCATGCTCCTTCGGATCAACACGCTGATCCGGGGTTTCTCGGGCATCGGTCTTCCCGCGCTGACGCAACTCGTCAATTTCCTTAATCTGGGGATCCACCCCGTTATCCCCGATCAAGGGTCGGTGGGAGCCAGCGGTGACCTTTGCCCCCTTTCGCATCTGGCCGTTGCCATGCTCGGTTTCGGCGAAGTCTTCTTCAACGGAAAGCGCATGGAAGCCTTGGCGGCGATGAAAGAGGCCGGACTCGAACCGATACGCCTGGGTCCCAAGGAAGGCCTTGCTCTCAACAACGGTACGGCAGCACTGACAGGCCTGGCCGTCCTGGCCCTTTATGATGCCAAGAAGCTTTTGAAACTGGCTGATATCGTCGGCGCCCTCTCCATTGAAGCTCTTCACGGAGTCCCCTATGCATTTGATGCCAGGACCCACGAACTTCGCCCTCATGTCGGGCAGAAAAATGTGGCGGCCAACATCCGCAAGCTTATCGAGGGAAGCCGGATTGTCGAAACCTACAAGAAAGATCGCGTCCAGGATGCCTATTCGCTCCGCTGCATGCCGCAAGTTCACGGCGCCAGCCGCGACGCTATCGATTATGTCAGCCAGAAGATTGAAATCGAGATCAATTCCGTTACCGACAACCCCATCATTTTCCCCTCCGACGAGGACGTCATCAGCGGAGGCAATTTCCACGGCCAGCCCATCGCCCTTGCGATGGACTTCTTCGGGATTGCCATGGCTGAGATCGCCAACATCTCTGAAAGGCGGACGGCACGCCTCGTCGACCATAAACTCTCCGGTCTCCCCCCCTTCCTTGTCGAAAACAGCGGGGTCAACAGCGGGTTCATGATCCCTCAGTACGTTGCCGCCGCCGTAGTGTCGGAAAACAAGATTCTGGCCCACCCGGCTTCAGTGGATTCGATCCCCACATCGGCGAACCAGGAAGACCACGTCTCCATGGGATTCCACGCCTCGAAAAAGGGACAGCTGATTCTTGAGAACGCCAAGAAGGCTCTCGCCATCGAGCTTCTTGCTGCTGCACAGGGGATTGATTTTTCCCATCCCCTCAAGCCCGGCAAAGGGACATCCGTTGCTCATGACAGAATTCGAGAGGCGATTCCCCACGTCAAGGAAGACGTTTTCCTCTATCCCCTCATTGACAGGGCCTTGTCTCTCGTCGGCAGTGGCACCCTGGTCGCTGCAGTAGAGGAGGCCGTCGGTCCCTTGGCCTGATCTCTCCAGACAACGAGATTCAACCGGTCTGACTGCCTCGTGGAAACGGCTGTAGCCGTTTCCACGAGGCAGTCGATTTTTTCGGAAAACTTGCCCAGACCTGAGCTCTCGAGTACCGACAGGCTACCTGGCTTTGATCTCCCTTTCCCACTATAATGAGTTTGTCTTTCAGGCCTCTTGTTGATTGGTGGATTTCAAAACCGGAGGATCTTTATGCGGAAGCGCGTTTTCTGCATCATGGCGTTTGTTGGAGCTGTCGCCTCTTATGTTGCTCTTCTTTTTTTCCTCTTGCCGCGCCTTGTCGATTCCATCCCTCTCGGGACAGGCGAAGTGGAGGAGGCGCGCATTTCTCTAGGTGTCACCGCCTTTGAAGCCGCACGTGAATTGGAGCGTCAGGGCTTCGTCAGCAATGCTCATGTCCTGGCCCGATGGATGGCCAAAATGGGCATCGATCGCAAGCTCAAGCCGGGGCTCTACCGGATACGGCGGGGGACCCCCTGGGAAGTGGCCCGTCAGCTTGCTTCCTCTGAAGCCGAACAGCTTCAGGTCACGCTTATACCTGGCCTTGACGCCGATGAGCTGGCTCACTTGCTGCCTTACCTCGAAAGGGATGATCTTTTTCCTCAGGACCTACGCTCACACCTTCCGAAGGATGCGATCGACCGCATCGTTTTCCTTTTGCCTGAAACGTACCAGATCGTTCCGGGAGAGGATGAAAAGGAGCAGCTGATCTCTCAGGCCTCCAAGCTCTGGACTCAAAGGGTTGGGACATCGGTGTTGTCTCCTGAGGAGCTTCGCCGGAGAGGAATTCTTGCCTCCATCATCGAAAAGGAAATTCGCTTTGATGAAGAGCGCCCCCTCGCCGCATCGGTCTTTCTCAACCGGATCAGAAAAGGCATGGCCCTGCAATCCTGTGCCACTGTCGTTTTCGCCTGGAAGAGCGAAGGGCGGCACCTTTCCCGCCTCTCTCTCGAGGACCTGAAGATCGATTCCCCCTTCAATACCTATCTCCACCGCGGCTTGCCGCCACACCCGATCTCCTTGCCGAGCCGTTCTTCCTGGAAGGGGGCCCTTGCTCCAGTCGAATCAGATTTTCTTTTCTTTGTGGCGAAAGGGGACGGCAGCCATGTTTTCACAAAAACCTACAAGGAACATCTCGAGGCACAGAGGAATTAGTAGTTTTGGGATCCCACGAGGAGGCTCTTTTCTTGGATGAAATAAAACCGAACCGCTGCCCCGGCTGCGGGACTCCTTTTCAAAAGGACGCTCCCGAGTCTCCAGGCTTCCTTCCCCCATCGGCCGAGGGGAAGGAGGGGGCAGTCTGCCGTCGCTGTTTCCGGCTGATTCATTATGGACAGGTAGAGAAAGCCTCCCTTAACGATGGGAGTCTCATCGCATCCCTGAAACCAGTGGCCCGGGAAGCGACGGGAACGGTGTTGCTCGTCGATCCGACGGCTCTGGAATTTTCCCGTCGCGCCCTCGTGCTGGCTCAAGACCTTCAACTGCCTTTTATCGCCGTCATTACCAAGGCCGATCTTTTTAGCCGCTGGATGACGCCGGAAGCGCTTTCAAGATGGGTTTCCAGCGAATGGGATCTTTCGCCAAAGCGGACCATCGCTCTTTCTCTTTTCGATAGGAAGGCGCTTTTCAGCCTTCGCTCGCGGCTACCCAAGCTGTTCGGCAAAGGATACCGCCTCCTGATCATGGGTGCCACCAATTCCGGCAAAAGCACCTTTATCGGGGGGATAAGCCGCCAAGCAACAGCTCCGGCGGTCTTTCCACTGCCCGGAACGACTCTGGATTTCATCAGCATCGACATGGGCGATGAAGGGGTTCTTATTGATTCGCCGGGCCTGAGTCTCGGTAACTTCTGGATTTCCCGACTCTGCCCCCAATGCCTGGCGCGGCTTGTCCCCAACCACAAGTTGAGCCGAAAGACATTTATCCTCCACCCCGATCAATCGCTGATGTTCGGAGGCTTGGCTTACGCCCGTATCAGGAGCTGCGGCGATAAGGAGTGGGTCAAGCTGACGGCTTTCACTTCCTCCGAGGTCACTCTTCATCGTACCAAGGCCGGCCGAGAGGCGGACTTGTCGGAGCAACACGCCGGAACGATGCTGAGCGTTCCCTGTTCCTCCTGTCTCGCCACTCTGAAGGGTTCCTATCCTTTCCAAGAGACAGTACTTTCTCTGGAAAAAGGAGAGGACCTCGTTATTCCAGGCTGCGGGTGGTTGTCCTGCTGTCAGGGAGAAGCGACTTTTTCACTCCTTCTACCGAAGGGTCTGATGCCGGAACGACGCCGATGGCTGGTAGAGCCCTTTCCCATCCGGCGCAACTCTCGAAGACGCTAACGCTTCAGCAAGGAGGCCACATTGCCATGGAACTCTACTCACGACTTCAGGAGGCGTTGGACAGCCTTGTCGGAGGCGATATCTACCACGGTGATCTCTACATACAGAGCGGTGTCTCCCACAGCCTTCATTTTGATGATGGCACCCTGGAAGAGGTCACCTCTTCAGCTGCGGAAGGACTTTCCTGCAGGCTTCTACGGGGGGAAAACTCTCTTTTCGCTTATCTTGCCGGCAAAGACGAAGCGACAGCCTTTACTGCAATGAGTGCCGTGGCGGAGAGGGCCGGCCTTTCTCTGGCGAGGAATGGGGCATCCCAAGAAAAGCTCCTTCGGCCTCTCGAACCCATTGAACCTCCCGAGTCCGATTTTCTTCGTGAAATGAATGAACTCGTTCGCAAAGAGAGCCCTCTCGTTCGACAGGTTTCTCTGCGCTACAGCCTGTCTCGAAAAAGAATCCTCATTCTTGGCCCCGGAGGGACGGCCGCTGAAGACGAGCGATCCTACGGCAACTTCACCGTCAATGTCATTGTAGAGCGAGGAGGGGAGCTGCAGACCGGATACGAAGTCTTGGCACGACAGCTGCCCCCGGAACGTTTCCGTCAGGAGCTTCAACCGGAGAACGTCGTTCTTCCGGCTCTCAGGCGCGCTCTCCTGATGCTGGATGCTGCACCATGTCCCGCCGGTACGATGCCTGTCATCCTTTCTGGCCAGGCTGGCGGCACAATGATTCACGAAGCCTGCGGCCATGGCCTGGAAGCGGACATCGTCCAGAAGGATTATTCCGTCTACCGCAACAGCCTTGGCGAAAAAGTGGCAAGCCCCCTCGTAACGCTTGTCGATGATCCCACCCTGCCCGGCCATTACGGCAGCTATGGGTGTGATGATGAAGGCTTCAGAACCGGAAGGACAGTCCTCATCGAGGAGGGCGTCCTCAAAAGATTCTTGACTGACGTTCAGACGTCGCATCGAGGGAACCTTCCGAAGACCGGCAACGGCCGACGTCAGTCCTACCGTTCTCTACCCCAGCCCAGGATGTCCAACACGTTCATCCTTCCAGGGAAAGATCGGTCGGAGTCTCTCATTGATTCCATCAAGCGAGGTCTCCTTGTCGTCAAAATGGGGGGGGGAGAAGTGGATCCTACGACGGGTAATTTCGTTTTCCAAATCACCGAAGGCTACCTGATCGACAAGGGGCAAGTTGCGCAACCGGTCAGAGGCGCCCTTCTTTCGGGGAACGGCCCTCAAGCCCTACGGGATATCCGAGCGGTTGGCTCCGATCTTCATTTCGAGCCCGGCCTCTGCGGAAAAGGCGGGCAGAGCGTACCTGTCACTGATGGTCAACCCTCCCTTCTGATCGGCGGTCTGGTTGTCGGAGGCAGTGATACGTAACGATGGCTTTTTTTCAGAGGAATTTTTTCACGAAGAAAAAGGAGAAAGAAACAACGGCAAAGAAGAAAGCCCCAGGCCGCTTGCGCCGACAAAACCAGGGCGAGTCGTCACCGGTCCTTGTTGACCTGGTGACGTTGATGCTGTTGATAATCGATCTTTACCTTCTGGCCAGTCTCGTGACCCCCTGGACGGGGAATTTAGGCTACGCTGTCTCTCGCGTCATTTTGTTCAAATTCGGCGGAGCTGCGCTGATCGCCCTGCTTTTCTTCGGTTATATCCTGGCAGGACGCCTCTTTCGCAGAAAATTGGATCGCCCTTTTTTTCAGTTTCTCGGGACAGCGGCACTGATCTTCTGCTCCTCTCTGGCGTTGGGATTGAAGGGGCTTGCAGGAACACCGGTGATGCGGAGATGGATGAATCCCGGGATGTGGGGAACAGCGCTTACATTATTTCTTTATCGAACACTTGGCCCTCTCGGAACGACGTTAATCGGCCTTTTCGTCGCTTTTCTCTCTCTGGTTCTCTTTCGCCCCGGCGTACTCCTCAAAATCAGGAACCTGCCTCAAAAAGTGCACTCCTTTGCGGATCGCCTGAGTCTGAAGAAAATCATCTCTTCAAAAGACCCCGATACGGCGAGAGGGGGCAACGACGGTCTTTCCGACGACACGGTGATGCCGGAGTCATCAAACCCGTCGGAAGAAGGACCGGCTCTTTTCCCCACAACGCAGGTCACCCGAAGGAAACGGCCTGCGGATTTGGCTGTTGACGACGGAGAGGACTTCTTCCGGACGGCAACTCAAGAGTTGATCGGCCAGGAGGAAGGGGAGGAGGAAGCGGAGGCGATACCGGACGGGGAGGATCATCTGCAAGAGCTTTTCAGGAAAGAGGATCTCCCTGCGGAATCTTTTGACGAAGCGGCTCCGATGGGACAGTTTCCACCGCCTCTGGATTTTTTCGGTTCCGAAGAACCTGTCGGCGATTCTCTTGACCAGGAGCTTATCAGAAGGCAGGGAGAAAGGATCATCCAGACTCTTGCCGAATTCGGAATCGAAGCCGAGCTGGCGGAAAAAGTGGTGGGACCGACGGTCGTTCAGTTCCGCCTTCAGCTGGCCCCAGGCATCAAAGTAAGCCGCGTCGCGAGCCTGAACAACGATCTCGCCGTCGCTCTCGCCGTTCCAAGTCTTCGTGTCGAAGCTCCCATCCCGGGGAAACCCTACGTCGGGATCGAGATACCGAATCCCAAACGGGTTCCCGTTCTGCTGCGTTCTGTCATCGAATCCCCGCAATTTGATGAAGGCGAATCGGAGCTGCCGCTCCCTCTCGGACAGGGTGTCGACGGAAAACCTCTCGTCGTCGGCCTTGAAGATTTACCTCACATACTTGTAGCCGGAACGACCGGCTCGGGCAAAAGCGTCTTCGTGAACAGCTGCATTCTCGGTCTGTGCAGCAAACGCCGGCCGGAGGAACTGCGTCTTCTTCTTGTAGACCCCAAACGTGTCGAGATGAGTTTTTACGAACGGCTTCCTCATACGTTGACACCACCGATCGTGGATCCCAAAAAAGCCGTCCAGGCTTTGGCCTGGGCGATACGGGAGATGGAACGACGCTACGAGATCTTTGCTCGAAGCCGAGTGCGAAATCTCAGAGGTTATAATGCCAAGACTCTCCCGAAGGACCGACTCTCACATATTGTCATCGTCATCGATGAATTGGCGGATCTGATGATGACCTCACCTAAAGAAGTGGAAGACTATATCTGCCGCCTCGCCCAGATGGCACGGGCTACAGGCATTCATCTCATGGTGGCGACCCAACGTCCTTCGGTGAACGTCATCACGGGACTGATCAAGGCGAACATCCCGGCTCGGGTGGCCTTCACTCTCCCTTCACAGGCCGACTCCCGAACGATCCTCGATGTGAGCGGAGCTGAGAAGCTTTTGGGGAAAGGAGACATGCTCTTTCTGTCACCTCGCTACCCCAAGCCCTTACGAATCCAGGCTCCTTGGATCGACGAAAGCCGAATTTCCGCCCTTATCGGCTATCTCGTCAGTCTTTTTGGAGAGCCGGAACACATCGAGATTGAAGAACAGAGCAACGGCGGCGAATTCGCTAACGATCCGCAGCTGGAAGATCCGATGATCCGCCAGGCCGTATACTCGGTCCTGGAGTCGGGCATCGCGTCAGCAAGCCGTCTGCAACGACAGCTTCGGGTCGGGTTCACACGAGCGGCCCGTCTCGTCGACGCCATGGAGACTCTGGGCATCGTCGGTCCCCAAGAAGGCTCCAAGCCAAGGGATATCCTCGTCGATGAAGATCGAGCCGAAGAGATTCTTTCCCGGCTTGACGAGGAATAACCGATGTCGATCTACTCCTTCCCTGGGCTGGAAATTTCCTTTTCCGTTGCGTTGCCGCCTCTGTCTGTAGTTATCGTTGCCGGCGGACGCCCCCCTGAGGCCGCGTGGCTGAAAAAAATCGCAGCCGGCCGTGTCGTGTGGGCTGTCGACAGCGGCGTCGATACTTGCCTTGATGCGATGATCGAACCGGGACGCTTGATCGGCGACTGCGACAGCGCCCGCCCGGATTCTTGGAAGGCTGTCGAGGCAAGAGGAATTCCCGTCGATCTCTACCCCCGTGAAAAAGACTTGACGGACCTGCAGATCGCCTTGAAAAGCCTGGGAATGGAAGGGACACGAGGTGCCCTGGTAACGGGGTGCTGGGGAGGGCGCTTCGATCATCTCTTCAGTAACGTCTTCTCTCTTCTCGGAGCTCGCGCCTGGGGGGCAGACGTCCGCTGTGTGGGAGACGAAAAGGAACTTCTCCTTCTTGTCAGGGGAGGGGAGTCGCTTGAGGTCGCCTGGGTCAGGCCGCCCATCGCCATCTCTTTGCTGGCGCTGGGCGAGCGGTGTCGAGGCGTCTCCATCACAGGAGTCCGCTGGCCACTGGAGAGGGCCACGCTGACACGGGACCTGCCCTATGCCATCAGCAACGAACCCTGCGGAGAAAGAGTCCAGCTCTCCCTGGAAGCAGGAGAGCTGGCTATTTATCTCGGCTGGAGCGAAGAGACATGAAAAAAGAAGGCTGCTTACACAGCCCTCTTCACCTTGCCGGAACGCAGACAACGGGTACAGACGGAAAGCTTCCTTGTCTCGCCTCCGAGGTCAACGCGGACGGACTTGAGATTGATAAGCCAACGACGGCGCGTGTGCCGGTTGGAGTGGCTGACGGCATTGCCCGTTGCAGGCCCCCGACCGCAGCAATCACAAACTCTTGCCATGGAGATCCCTCCTTGAACTAGCCCAACAAGCGGGAGAATTGTAACATAGTCGAGAGGCCCTGACAACGGGCCTGATAAGGAATGAGGAGGCTTTCATATGAGTTTCAGCGACGATCTTGAAGAACTTCAAAGCATCGTCAAGCGCCTTGAGGAGTCCTCTCTCTCTCTTGAGGAAGCCTTAGCCGATTTTGAGAAGGGCATTTCCTTGGTACGGCGCTGCCAACGTTTTCTCCTCGAAGCCGAACAAAAAATCACGATTTTGACGACCTCGCAAGAGGGTGCTCTCAAGGAGGCCCCCTGGGAGGATGAGGAAGGAGAGTCGCTTCATTGAATCACGAACGTGACAACCACATCCAGGCCGTGCTGAGGCTCGAGGGAGAGCGGGTCAATCGCTGGCTGGAGGAAAGCTGCCGAGAAGCCCAGGATCTCTGTCCTCCACGCCTCTTGGCTTCAATGCGCTACTCCCTGCTGGCAGGCGGCAAGCGGTTGCGGCCTATCCTTTGCCTTTTGGGAGCTCAACTTTTTAACGGTTCCGCTGCTGACATCCAGCCGATGGCCGTCGCTTTGGAGATGCTTCACACGGCTTCCCTGATTCATGATGATCTTCCCTGCATGGACAATGATAACCTGAGGCGGGGAAAGCCAACAAACCACGTCGTCTATGGTGAGGGAATGGCTCTTCTGGCTGGGGATGCTCTTTTGGTGTGGTCTTTCGAACAGATCGCCGACGGGCTCTCCCGAAAAAAGTTGCCTCCTGCCCGAATTCTTAGGGCCCTCGCTTATTTTGCAACGGCCGTCGGTCCTTCCGGAGTCTGCGGAGGACAGGTCTATGACAGCGACCCCGAATCACAGAAAGATGGAGCGGCTTTCGTGCAACGGATCGCGACAGATAAAACGGCCAAGTTGATTCAGGCCTCTCTTGTCTGCGGGGCCCTTCTTGCCGGGGCGGAAGGCCTGCCTCTTGCCGCCCTGGAATCTTACGGGCTTCATCTCGGGCTGGCCTTTCAGATCGTCGATGACATTCTCGATGTTACAGGAGCGACAGAAGAACTTGGGAAATCCACCGGGAAAGACGCAACGCAAGGCAAAAAAACCTTTGTGAACCTCCTCGGGATCGATGGAGCCCGAGCTGCGGCACGGGATGAGACAGAAAAAGCCGTCGAAGCCCTCCGGGATTTCGATGACAAGGCCGACCTCTTTCGGGAGCTGGCCTTCTGGCTGCAAGACCGCAGCCGATGATGGGGAGGGACATCATGTCCATCATCGAAACCATCGATAGCTACAGAGATCTTTCAGCCCTTTCTCCGGAGCAGCTGAAGAAACTCTGTGATGAACTTCGAGAGAGAATCATCAATGTGGTTCTCGACCGAGGCGGGCACCTCGCTTCCTCATTGGGTGCCGTTGAATTGATCGTCGGCCTCCTTCGCGTCTTTGACCCGGGAGAGGACCGGATTATCTTTGATGTGGGACACCAAACCTACGCTTACAAAATCCTCACCGGACGGGATGATGTTTTCAACACCCTCCGTACCTGGGGCGGCATATCGGGTTTCCCAAAACATCGGGAAAGCCGATATGACCATTTTGATGTCGGCCACAGCAGCACCTCCATTTCAGCAGGTCTCGGTTACGCCAAAGCCCGCGATCTGAAGGCACAGAATCACGAAGTCGTCGCTTTCATTGGAGATGGTGCTCTTCTGAACGGCCTGGCTTTGGAGGCTCTTAACAACGTCAAGGCTGCTGACACGAAACTGATCATCGTCCTCAACGACAACGAATGGTCCATCAACCGCAAAGTCGGCGGAATGGCCGAATCTCTTGCAAGGATGCGCTCCCACAGCAGCTACCGAAAACTCAAGGCTTTCATCAAGGAACATTGTCGCAATCTGCCCGCAGGCGAAGAAATTGAAAGCTTCCTGGCCCGAGGGAAAGACCTGATCAAATCGGTCCTGCAGCCGGCTAACTTTTTTGAAGAACTCGACATCAGTTACTGGGGCCCCTTCGATGGGCACGACCTTGAAGACATTGAAACCGTCCTCACCCTGGCCAGGCGCTACGATAAATCCGTCGTAGTCCACTTCCTGACGGAAAAAGGACGGGGCTACAAGCCAGCGGAGGAGGACCCGACCAAATTTCACGGCGTCTCCTGCAAGCCCGACCCTTGCGCCCTGAAGCAGGAGCCGAAGCCAAGCTGGAGCGCCGCTGTCTGCGACATCCTTTGCGAACGGGCCGCAAAGGATTCAAGGGTCGTCGCTCTAACAGCCGCAATGATGGAGGGGAGCAAACTCAACGCGTTTCAGCATGATTTCCCTGCCCGTTTTTTTGACGTCGGAATTGCGGAAGGGCATCTCTTGACCTTTGCGGCAGGACTTGCAGCAGGCGGGCTGAGGCCGGTAGCCACCATTTACGCGACATTTCTCCAAAGGGCCATGGATCAGCTTGTTGAAGACATTGCCATGCAAGGGCACCCCGTCATCGTCGCTGTCGACCGGGCCGGTCTGGTAGGAGAGGATGGGGAGACACACCATGGACTTTTGGACGTCTCCTGGGGACGATCTGTCCCTGGCCTCTGCATGATGGCGCCTCGCGACATCATTGACCTCAGGGCCATGTTTGATTATGCCTTTTCCCTTGAAAGACCTTCCATGATCCGTTACTCCCGGGGCAATGCCCCCTTCCTTATCGGCAACGAAGAACGCCCCTCCATCGCTTCAGGGAAGGCCCAGTGTCTTGTGGAGGGGACAGGGGTACTGCTGATCGGCTATGGCAGCACGATTCCCCTGCTTCTCGAAGCGAGAAAACATTGCATCGATTTGGGGCTCCCGGGACCGGCGGTTGTCGACCTTCGTTTTCTCAAACCTCTTGACTGGGAAAGCCTGGTGCTCTGGCTGCCTCAATATGACCATGTCCTGACCGTTGAAGAGTGTTATGCGTCAGGAAGTATCGGCGAAGTCTTAAGCGCAAGAATCGCCTCCGAGGACTGGACCTTGACGCTGTCAACAATTGCCGTACCCGATGCCTACATCCCGCAAGGGACAAGGAAAGAGCAGTGGGAACATTGCGGCCTCTCCATCGAAAGCGTTGTCAATCACATCGTGAACTGTCATGGCCCGGCGACGTCTTGACCAGTTGCTCGTGAAGCGGGGGCTTGTTTCCTCAAGAGCGCAGGCTCAGGAATTGATCGTCTCTGGGGCTGTCTATGTCCGTGGCTTTCCCCCAAAAAAAGCCTCAACGCAGATCGATGAGGATGCTCCCTTGGCACTTCAAGCGGTCGAGCGGCAGTGGGTCAGCAGAGGGGCCTACAAGCTGCTGAAAGGATTGGACATCTTTTCCGTTGATGTTCAGGATCGTGTATGTCTTGATGTCGGCGCATCAACGGGAGGTTTCACGGAAGTTCTGCTTGACCGAGGCGCGCGCCGTGTTTATGCCGTCGATGTAGGTTATGGGCAACTGGCGTGGAAACTCCGGGAGGACCCTCGCGTCATCGTCATGGAGAGGACAAATGCCCGCTACCTGACGACAGCCTCTCTCGAAGAAGAAATGGGAATCGTCGTTTCTGACGCCTCTTTTATCTCACTCCGTCTCCTTTTGCCGGCGCTGGAACGGATCGGAAGCCATGAATGTCACTGGATCCTTCTCGTCAAACCCCAATTCGAGGCAGGGAAGAGCCGCGTCGGAAAAGGCATCATCCGCGACAGGGCACTCCATCTTGCTCTCCTGGAAGAACTTGCCGGTTTCGTCAGCCGGGAGACAAGGCTTGTCCTTATCGGAGCAACGTACTCCCCCGTTCAGGGCCCCAAAGGTAACATCGAATTTCTCTTTCACCTGAAGCGGGAGGGGCAGCCTCTCTCGACAGAGACGCTGGGAACCGTCGTCGATGAGGCCCATGCCTTTTTTAAATCCGGCAATCACTCATCGGAAGGGGAATTACCTTGACACAGACTATCGGCCTGCTCCTGAATACGCAGAAAGAAAAGGCTGTCTCCTTGGCTAAAAGGCTTCTCGCTTGGGGCCAGGAACAGAATGTCCGTTTTCTTCTGCCTCCCCATGAGGCTTCTCTCTTGGGAGTGCCCGGCCTTCCTGACCAGGAATGGAAAAACACCGTCACCTTTGCCGTTGTCATCGGAGGTGACGGTACCTTCCTCCGGGCCGGCCGTTACGTCCTCAGTCATCAGATTCCTCTTTACGGAATCAACGTGGGCAAGCTGGGTTTCCTTACGGTGGGGGCACCGGAAATGGCTGAAGAAGACATCCGCTCCATTCTGGAGGGGAAATACCGCATCCAGCCTCGGGCTCTTCTCGAAGGGCGGGTCTTGCGCGGCAACCGGAAAGTGCATGAGGTTTTTGCCCTCAACGATCTCGTTGTCAGCAAGGGCTCCTTTGCACGAGTGATCTTTATTCGACTTCTCGTCAACAATGAAACTCTTAGCATGCTCCCTGCCGATGGCGTGATCGTAGCGACACCGACAGGTTCAACCGCCTACGCGCTCTCAGCCGGAGGCCCCATCGTTCCGCCACATGTAGCCTGTCTCATCGTCGCGCCTATTTGCGCGCACACTCTTTCAGCAAGGCCCATCGTGCTCGGCGCAGAAGATGTGGTTACCGTAATCCCCGAAGGAAATTTCAGGGACCTCGTCTTTTCCCAGGACGGCCAACTGAGTTACGAACTCCTGCCTGATGATCGCATTGAGATTCGCCTTTCCCCTGAGAAGCGCGTCCAATCAATACTCCTTTCTGAAAGAGAGTATTTTGCCCTTCTCCAGCAAAAACTCTGTTGGGGACAGTCCCAGACTGAACTGGAAGGAGAATAGGCCGTGATCGAGGAAATCCGCATCTCCGATATCGGCGGCATTTCCCAGGCGGCTCTGTCCATTAACAGCTCCTTCGTTGTTATCACCGGCGAAAGCGGCTCCGGCAAAAGCAGCCTCGTTCGTGCCCTGGAAATACTCAGCGGGGCGAGGTCGCAGTCGACGATGATACACGGAGACAGCGGCGAAGCCGAGGTCGTTGCCGTCTTAGCCGATGAAGACCCGTTGCCCGGTATGGCGGAAGAATTTCAACCGCAAGAGGGGACGACAATCGTCAGAAGAGTTCTTTCTCGTTCCGGCCGAAGCCGGGCTTATTGGCAGGGCAAACCTGTCCCTCTTTCGATACTCTCGCTGGCCATGGCTGGCCAATTGAGAATTCAGAGCCAGTTTGCCCAGCTCGGCCTGCTTGATCCTCAGGGACAGCTTGATCTTCTCGATGGGTTCGGAGAAATCCGCATCGCGGCGATCCGAAGCGAACTGCGCGCTGCCGTTGCCCGGGGGTTGGATTGCGAAAGAGCAACGTCCGCCCTTCGCGAAAAAAAAAGGCAGCTGGAAACGAAGCTGAACCAAGCCCAGGAGATTCTGGAAAAGACAAAAACGTTAAAATTGAAGGAAGGCGAAGATCACCGGTGGTCAAGAGAACTTGCCGAAACGGAGAACCGCATTGTCGAGTTCAGCCGCCTTCAAGACATTGCTCATCAGCTGTGCGGTGTAGGCAGTCAGGCAGGTGTCACCGAAATCCTTGAAGAAATCCTCCCGGGGACCGAAGAAAGTTTCCACGGGGAAGATCGAAATCTCTGGACTGCTTCAACGGAACGGGCACTGGCATCGCTCCAGAGTTTGGAACGCCTTCTGACAAAATCTCTTCAGCAAGTTTCCCTCGCGGAACTGGAAGAACGCCGGGAACGCCTTGAACAGCGGCTCGGCAAGATGCGCCAGCTCCAACGCATGGCTAAAGTTGAATCTTGCGGAGAGCTTATCGATTATTGCGAGAGAGCGGAAAAAGAACTGCAATGGGTCGTCGAAAGCGGGAAAGAAATCGAACGCCTTCAAAGTGAAAGCAAGGAATGGCGACGGAAAGCATCCAGCCTCGCTCTGAAATTGAGAACGCTGCGGCAGGAGACAGCCGAAGAGCTCTCAGATCGGATGAACACCTACCTTGCAGATCTGGCCATGGAAAACTTCCGTTTCTGTGCTCGCGTGATTCCCCTTGACCGCATTCGATCCAACGGTGCCGACGAAATCTCCTTCGAACTCCTGGGTAAGAACAATTTCAGGGGACCTGTCAACCGAATCGCCTCGGGAGGAGAGCTGAGCCGGATACTGTTGGCGCTCCAACTCTGTCTGCCTGACGATAAAATGCCGAAAAGCCTCGTCTTCGATGAAGTCGAAGCAGGGCTGGGCGGGCGAGCAGCTCTCCTGGCCGGGCTGAAGTTGCGAGATCTTTCGCAGCGGTGCCAGGTTCTGCTTGTGACTCACGAAGCCGCAATCGCCGCTCTTGCCGGGCAGCACTATGTCGTTCGGAGGGATGGGAACGAAAGCGCTGTCTTTGAAATCGACGGCGAAGAACGAATCGAAGAAATCGCCCGCATGCTGGCCGGCGATTCACAATCACAGGAAGCCAGGAAACATGCGGAAGCGCTTCTTGCAGGGACAAACACGGCTCCGATTGCGGTTGACGACTTGCACTTCGATGACTAGAATTCAAGGGTCATGGATCATACGCATGAGGAAGGTCATAAAGCTCAGAGCTACCTGTCCCCAGCGGAAGGAGGCAGCAGTATGTATGCTATTGTAGAAACAGGTGGGAAGCAGTATCGGGTCAAACCGGGACAGACGGTCCGCGTTGAACTTCTTCGCGCAGAGGAGGGGGAAATTGTCGATTTAGCCCCCGTCTTTCTCGTCACCAAAGAAGAAGGTCCTCTCATCGGCACCCCTACTGTGAAGGGAGCGAAGGTATCGGCAAAGGTTCTCGGCCACGGCAGAGGGGAAAAAATCAATGTCTTCCGATACAAGAACAAGACCAACCAGCGACGCTTGAGAGGTCATCGACAGAGCTACACGGATCTGGAAATTCTCTCCATTGACCTTTGATCCCATGTCATGATTAAGGTCCGGCTGCGGAAGCGAGGACATGCGATCGTCCATCTTTCCGCCGAAGGACATTCCGGCTATGGCCCTTCAGGAACAGATATCGTCTGTTCAGGTGTTTCGTCGCTCATGCAAGCACTTGAGATCGGCCTAAGAGATGTCCTTAAAAATCCCTCTCTTAATGTTGTTGTTGATGAGAAACGAGGATTTATGTCTATCGAAATTTCATCTCCGGACGATAAAACGGATCTGCTTTTTCGGACGATAAAACTAAGTTTAATAGCAATGGAAGAGAATTATCCGCTTTACTTGAATGTTACGGAGGTAAAAAATCATGACAAGATTTAATTTGCAGGTTTTTGCCCATAAAAAAGGACAAGGAAGTTCGTCTAATGGCCGAGACAGCAAGGCAAAACGTCTTGGAATTAAAAGACATGACGGTCAGGACATTTTGGCGGGAGGTATTCTTGTCCGTCAGCGGGGAACACAAATCCATCCCGGTCGGAACGTTGGTTTGGGAAGAGATTTCACCCTTTTTGCTCTTAAGCCCGGATGCGTCCGCTACGAGACCAAGGGCACCCGCAAATTTGCCCATGTTTACCCAATCGAAGTGAAAGCTGAACTTTAGGGCGAAGACCACTTGCCATCGATGATCTCTATTTTCCGGGGCCCGTTGACGATGGGCCCCCTTTTGATGTCACGTCAAGGGTTTCCGAGGTGAATGACCATGAAGTTCGTTGATCTCGTCATGATCCAGGTTGAAGGGGGACAGGGGGGCAACGGTTGCACAAGTTTCCGCAGAGAAAAATTTGTCCCTCGTGGAGGCCCCGACGGCGGCAACGGCGGCAGGGGGGGCGGAGTCATTCTTGAAGCCAGCCTCAGCGTCCAAACCCTAGCTGATTTCGAGTATCACCATCGCTATGCGGCGGCAAAGGGGGAAAACGGGCGAGGAAAGCGTCAGTACGGGCGTTCCGGCAGCGACCTCGTCATTCCCGTCCCTTGCGGTACCCTTGTCTATGATGAGAAGACAGGGGATCTTCTGGCGGACCTTGTTGAACCAGGTGACCGCTTCCTCGCCGCAAGGGGAGGAAAAGGGGGACGAGGCAACGCGACCTTTGCCAATTCCGTTCGCCGGGCGCCGCACTTCTCCGAAAAGGGAGACCCTGGGGAAAAGATGGCATTGCGGCTGGAATTAAAACTTATTGCCGACATCGGCCTTGTCGGTCTGCCCAACGTCGGCAAATCCGCTCTTCTGGCGGCGATTTCCAACGCGCAACCCAAAATTGCGGATTATCCTTTCACAACTCTTTCTCCCAACTTGGGCATTCTCGACGTAGATGACGAGCGCATCATTATCGCCGATGTCCCGGGCCTGATCGAAGGCGCTCATCAGGATCGAGGCTTGGGAATCACCTTTTTAAGGCACATCGAAAGGACTCGTCTTCTCGTTCACGTTCTTGACCTCTCCGCTGGAGACCTTGCCACCCTGCTGAGCCAGCGGGAGATTATCTGTCAGGAGTTTACCGCCTATGATCGACACCTTCTGGACAGACCTTACATGGTCGTCGCCAACAAGATCGACCTGGAACAAAATCCCACTAAAACCGATGCTCTGGAGAAGGAAATGGAGAAAAGAGGGATCGCCTTCCTTGCCGTCAGCGCTCTAAGAGGCGACAATATCCCTGGTCTGGTGCGTTTTCTGGCTGAGCAAATCCGTCACCATCCTCGCCCTCACGGAGAGACCCGTCTGGTCGGCCTTGCGGCCGCACCGGTCGAGGGAGAGGGGAGACGCCGTCTTCCCGTTGAGATCTTCCGTCTTAACGATGGAAGCGGTTTTCGTATTGTCCATCCCTACCTGGAAAAGGTCGTTCTTCGATTCGATTTCGATCAGGAAGAAGCTCTCTCTCGATTCAGCCGAATCTTGCGCCGCTTGAGAATCGACGAATTGCTCCTGGCGCAGGGCGCCAAGGAGGGCGATACGGTCTTTATCGGCGATATGGAATTCGATTTCGAGCCGGAAAGAGCGTTGGAAGTGGAGTAGTCGATGAAAAAATTCGGATCCGAGGAGGGAATGGTCTTTTGTCCACAGCCTCTCAGCATCCGCACATAAGACGGATCGGCGTCATGGGAGGAACCTTCGATCCCATCCATTATGGCCATCTTGTCGCAGCAGAAGAAGCTTATTTCTCCCTCGGACTGGCCGAAGTTCTCTTTGTTCCCACCGGAACGCCTCCTCACAAGGACAGGGGGCAGGTTTCAGCCGCAGAGGACCGTTATACCATGACTCTTCTGGCCACCGTCGACAACCCACACTTTAAAATCTCCCGTCTTGAAATCGATCGAGAGGGGACGAGCCACACCGTTGACACGTTGCGCGAGATGCGGCATTGGTACGCTCCGGGCAGCGTCGTCTTTTACTTTATCACCGGGCTTGACGCAGTTCTCGACATTCTAAATTGGAAGGAACCAGAAGAAATCGCCGCCTTCAGCAAAATCGTCGCCGTAAGCCGTCCTGGCTATAACCCGCACCGCCTGGAGGATCTCCCCTCGACCATCCGTCGATCTGTAATCCCTCTTGAGATTCCTCTTTTGGCCATATCAAGCACGGAGATCAGGCGCCGCGTCAACCTGGGAAGAAGCATCCGCTACCTGGCGCCGTGGCCCGTGGAACACTACATCTACAAAAAAGCCCTTTACCATCGGAAGGATGGATGGTGATCCCCTATGACCAAAGGAAAGCTGGCACTTGCCGCTCTTTTTATTCTCCTGTCAACCATGACGGGAGCTTGGTGGCGCCTACAGAAAGTCCTCGCTCCCCAGGAGGCGATCGTAAGGGAAGAACTCGCTCACGACCGGGATTCGGGACAAGTCAACCTTATCCTGGTCGGGATCGACTCCAACGAGGGCTCTCATCGTTCCGACACGATCGCCCTTGTTTCCGTTAACCTCAAGACCAAAATGGTCAAATTGCTGTCGCTGCCCCGAGACACGCGAGTTCAGATCAATGGCCACGGGTGGCAGAAGCTGAATCATGCCTACGCTTATGGAGGCATTCAGCTTCTGCAGGAAACGGTCGTCAACTACCTCGGTCTGCCGATCCACTACTTTGCCGTCGTCAACTACGATAGTTTCCCCCGTATTGTCGATCTGGTCGGTGGAATCGATATCAATGTGGAGAGGCGCCTCTACTACGTCGATCGTGCAGGGGGCCTTTATATCGACATCCCCAAAGGATCTCAGCATCTTGACGGGCAGAAGGCTCTTCATTACGTCAGATTTCGCAACGACGCCTTGGGAGACATCGGTCGTGTTCGAAGACAGCAGGTGTTTATGCGTGCCCTTCTCGACAAAATCTACTCCCCTGAAATCCTTCCCAAACTCCCCCAGTTGACCAGGGAAATTGTCTCTATGATCGAGACAAACATGCCTCCCTCCCAAGCTCTCCAACTCGGAGCCTACCTGATGGAAGGAGAGGGGGAGACCAAGCTGGACTTTGCCACACTCCCGGGGCATTCTGCTTACATCTCAGGGGTCAGCTACTGGCTAGGTGATCTTGCCGCGACTTCAGTTTTCCTGGCGGGGACTCCGGAAGAACCTGCGGCTGAAAGCTCCGCTGACCTTGCCCCCTCGAAACCTGTCACCCTGGTTGCGGAAGATATAGCTAAAATTTTCACAAAACCTGTGGCTGTCCTTAACGGCAGCGGTACCAAGGGGCTTGCAAACCAAGGAGCCGAAGTGCTTCAGCAGCTCGGCATCGACGTCTCGTACACGGGGAATGCGAAACATTTTGATTTCCATTACTCTCAAGTTCTTTATCCGCAACGAGAAGGCGATGAGGCTAAAAAACGCGGGGCCGCCTTGGCAGATCTGGCAGGGATCAGTCCTCAGCTGCTACGCGCCTCCAATGAGGCCGCTTACGTGACCCTTACCTTGGGTCATGACTACGAAAAAATCCTCGAAACGCTCCGCTCTCTGAAACTGGAGTAGGAAATCACCGCAAACGGGAGGTCAATCGATGAAAGAACCCTTAGAGATTGAGAACAAGTACGGTCACCTCGTTGAAAAGCTCCTTTTTAAATCAGCCGAAAAAGTCACTCTCATCGACCTGACGCGGCTGGAAGCGGAGGCAGAGGCTTTTCTTCTCGCTACCGCCAACTCCGATGTCCATATGCGTACGCTGGTGAACACGATCGAGGAAACGCTGGAGGCCGACAGAATAAATTACGTCGTCGAGGGACGGGACAGCTCGTTATGGAGCCTGATCGATACAGGAAATCTCGTCGTCCATATATTCAGCCGGCGCGGGCGAGACTATTACCATATCGAAAGCATTTGGGGCGATGCGCCCACGAAACTTTTTGCTGACTAAATCCTTCGTCCCTTTGCGCAGATCACAACAAACCGCAGGATTACGCAAGTCCTGCGGTTTGTTGTGATGTCCTATAATGTATCTTATGTTGCTCTTGCGGAGCTCGTCCCTTTAAAAACCGTGCCGGCGCTTCCTCGGATCATGCCCCCAAAGTTGTTACGGCGGCTTTCACGATATCCAGGAAAGAATCACTCTTGAGCGAGGCACCACCGACAAGGACGCCGTCAATATCATCCATCGCCAACAGCTTGGCGGTGTTTCCCGGTTTTACACTTCCGCCGTAAAGAATTCGAATGCCGTCGGCGGCATCTTTTCCGAAATGACGAGCGACAACGGCACGCAAGTAATGACAGGCTTCCTGGGCATCACTTTCGCTGGCCGTCTTTCCCGTTCCGATAGCCCAGACCGGCTCGTAGGCGACAACGGTCTCTAAAGACAATTTTTCAGACGGTACTCCATCAAAACCGGCAAGAAGCTGCCGTTCCACGACGGGGAAGGTTTTTCCCTTCTCTCTCTCCTCCAGGGTTTCTCCCACGCAGAAGACCGGCTTGAGGGAGACATCATGTAAAGCCCCTATCTTCCTCTGAGTCATCTCGTCCGTTTCACCGAAAAGATGACGCCTCTCGCTGTGACCGACAAGGCAGTATCGACAGCCGCTTTCTGCCACCATAGACGGTGAAATCTCCCCCGTAAAGGCCCCCTTGGCTTCCCAGTGAACGTTCTGGGCTCCCAGAGAAAAACCCTTCGGAGCCCCTTCCATCGCAAAAGAAGCTACGTAAAGGCTCGTAAAGGCGGGAAAGAAGGCAACCTCAATATGTCCCTTCGCCAAGGCCCCCTTAAGCGGTTCTTCGCTAAACGGCGGCAGAAAATCCTTGAAGAAATGCTCCGTCTCCCCTGCCGTCATATGCATTTTCCAGTTGCCTGCGATCAGCAATCTTCTCATTGGATCACCTCCTTGGCTCCAAGGCCGATCAAGATTTCCCTTTAATAAAAACTAACAATCATTGATCATGTAGGGTTCGACGCCGGGAAGCACTTTCCCTTCGAAGAACTCCAGGCTTGCTCCTCCTCCTGTTGAAACGTGTGAAACCTTATCTCCATATCCCAACCTGTTCACCGCTGCCGCCGTGTCTCCCCCGCCGATGACCGTAAAGCCACCCTCAAGCGTTACCTCGCTTAAGATCTCACAAATGCGTCGTGTCCCCTCTGCAAAAGGCTCCATTTCAAAAACTCCCATAGGACCGTTCCAGAGTATTGTCTTTGCCTTTTTCAGATGCTCACTATAGCGCTGTGCCGTCACCGGACCGATATCCAATCCCATCGCATCGTTAGGGATTTCATCGATACTGACGGTTCGTGCTTTTGCCTGGGGCGACACTTCCGTGGCAACAACAACATCTTCGGGGAGCAGAAGGGTTACGTTTCTTCGCAGCGCCTTATCAAGCATGGCCGCGGCGAAATCCAACTTTTCAGTCTCACAAAGAGAACGACCGATAGAATAGCCCTTCGCCTTAAGAAAGGTAAAGGCCATTCCACCACCGATGATAATGAGCTGAACGCGATCCAGCAGATTGTTAAGGACTCCTATTTTGTCAGAGATTTTGGCGCCGCCGAGGATCAAGGCGAAGGGGGCTTGGGAATGATCCCTCACCTGACCAAGGGCCTCAAGTTCTCTCACAAGGAGCGAGCCGGCATAGCTGGGCAGACAGCGGGTCACGGCACTTGTTGAGGCATGAGCACGATGAGCGGCACTGAAGGCATCCATGACGAAAATATCAAAAGGATCCGCCAGACTTCGGGCAAAGGCTTCATCGTTTTTTTCTTCCTCCGGATGGAAACGCAGGTTCTCCAGAACGACGAGAGTTCCTTCGCTCGAACGTTCGAGCTCTTCCCTGACGTCAGATCCGATACAGTCACCAACAAAAGTGACGGGCCAGTGTGTCAGGTCTCCCAGCCGAGAGGCAACCGGTTTCAGAGAGAACTCCATCGCCCTTTTGCCCTTGGGGCGCCCTAAGTGTGAGCAGAGCCCTATTACAGCCCCTCTCTCACGTAACGTTCTAAGAGTCGGCACATGGGCGACAATTCTTGTGTCGTCGGCGACACTCCTCCCGTCCATGGGAACGTTGAAATCAACGCGAAGGAGTACCTTTTTTCCCTTGAGGTCGCCGTCGAAATCGGCGAGGGAGCGCAAATTCATTGTCTTTAGATCCCCTTTCGAACCATGTACTTCAGCAGATCCACGATCCGGCAGCTATATCCCCATTCGTTATCATACCAGGCCAGAACCTTGATCAGGTTGCCCAGAGCCATCGTATGCTGCGGAGCGAAAATCGAGGAATGGCTGTCACCGACAAAATCCATGGAGACGAGGCTTTCCGGTTCGTAGGAAAGGATACCCTTCATCGGGCCCTCAGCCCATTTCCGAACAGCGTCATTGATTTCATCAGCAGTGGCCTCTCTTGAGAGCTGGGCAACGAGATCGACGACGGAGACATCGGCCGTTGGCACCCTAAGCGCAAGACCGTTCAATTTCCCTTCGAGTCCCTCTACAACCTTAAAGACGGCTTGGGCGGCACCTGTTGTCGTTGGAATGATTGAAAGGGCAGCTGCCCTCCCCCTCCCAAGATCTTTATGAGGGAAATCGAGAACCTGCTGATCGTTTGTGTACGAATGCGCCGTCGTCATGAGCCCTCTTTCGATGCCGAATTCCTCTTGAAGGACCTTGACAACCGGAGCAAGGCAATTGGTCGTGCAGGAAGCGTTAGAAATGACGACATGACGAGCGGGATCGTAGGCCTCTTCATTGACCCCCATAACGATCGTGACATCTTCATTTTTAGCAGGAGCGGAAATAAGGACTTTCTTGGCTCCGGCCGCAAGGTGGGCTTTAGCCTTCTCTCCGTCTGTGAATCGTCCCGTCGATTCTACAACAATATCCACATTCAGCTCCCGCCAAGGGAGCCGGGAAGGATCAGGCTCCGCCGTCACTTTAATGCGCGTTTCATTGATGATTAAAGTATCGCCTTCTATGGCAACCTCGCCAGGAAAGCGACGATGAATGGAGTCGTACTTGAAAAGATAACCAAGAGTCTGAGGAGAAGTCAAATCGTTGATGGCAACGACATCAAAAAGCCCCTCACCGTCATACTGAAAAATGGAACGCAGCGTAAGGCGACCGATCCTCCCAAAACCATTAATGGCTACCCTGGGTTTGCTCATGTCAACTCCTCCTCCAATCGAATTTTCAGTATATTGACGCAACGATGAGTTTAACAGAGATCGGGGCACGGTACAACAAACGTACCATGCCCCGATCTCTTAAGCTCACAAAGGCAAGAAAACGACCTTACAATACGCCCAAGATCATTCTAGCAGAAAATTCATATGCGATCAAACTCAAGCAGATCCTCGTCAAGGACGCGAAGTATCTCTCCCACACTGACGGCGGAGAGGAAATCACCGTGAGGATCATAGGGCATTGCTCCATCAAAGATCTCAGCAACACCGCCGAGGCAGCCGTGAACCAGATGAGAGGCAAAAGGCCTTGTGAACGTGAGGGCTATATCGGATTTCTGTGGATAATAGCGCATAAAAGCCGTAATAAAGTGTGCGAGAAGCCACGGCCACGCCATTCCACGAAAACGAGCTTTTTGCCGTTGGTCCGCATGACCTTCAAATCGTCCCTTGAACTTTTCATCTTGCGGGTCAAGCGTGCGCAGACCAAAAGTGGTATAAAGAAAATCCCAACAAGTTTTTACCACTGCTCGGCCTTTCTCCGGCTCAAGAGGAGTGTAGGGTAAAGATGCTGCAAGAATTTGATTAGGTCTAATCTCGTCTCCTCTTTCAGATGGAGTGAACCAATCAAAAAGGCAGTTTTTGTGGTCATTCCAAAAATAATTTTGATACGAATTTAAAACTAAATTTGCATTTTCCTTGTATTCCACATAAGCAGATTTATCTTTAAGCTCAAGAGAAAAATATTCCATAACTTTCAAGGCATTAAAGAACAAAGCATTTGTCTCAACAAGAAAGCCATTTCTATCGACAATAAATCCATCTCCATACCTCTCAGACATCCAATCAGATCTTGATTTATCGTTAATTAGTCCAATTAAGCCACTAGAGTCTTGAAATAGGCCAGTTTTTTCGCATTTTTCAAGGAAACGGCTCATTATAAGGCAAAGGTCTTGCCAATATAATTTTATCTTATCAAAAGATCCAATTCTATCTATGTATTTGCCAAGGGCATAAATCATCCAAAGCCCAGAATCTCCAGAAGGAACTTCTGAAAACCCAGGTTCAGTACTTGCTGGAACAACCCCATCATTATCTCTTGTAAGGATTATCCATTTATCAAGAAGCCTATCGGCGACATCATATCTTTCTGTGGAAAGCAATAAACCTGGGAATGCAACAAATGTCGAAAATGCCGTTTCACGTAAAGACGGATATCCCGTAAGCACAGAAGGTGAACCTTTGCTCGGATCAGAAACAACAAGATTAAAAGTAGACAAAAACAAACCCTTAGTCATTTCATTAAGCGGCTTCTTGTTGATCGAAGGACAATGTTCATTTATGTATATCTTGCTTTTATTTTCTAGCCGGTTCATGTCTTCAAAAGAAATATTGAGTGGGTCCATAGAAGCTATAAAGAAAAAAACATCACCTTCTTTGACATTGACCTCAAAAGCACCAGGAGACCAAAAGCAATCCAAAGAAGCCCTACCATCTTTTTCATCCTTTTCATAAACAATATTATCATACATCATTGGAGAATTTATCCAAGATGAGTTTTTTATGTTTAAATAAGTTTTTTCTTCATTGCCAAGAATTACAATACCTTCTTTTCCAGTAATTTCACACTCAAAATCATTGAAGTCCTCTGAGGTTTGTGTAGATTTGATTGATCTATGTGCCATAAGTGGCCGAACAAAAAAAGAAATATCCGAAGGGGAAGAAACGATTTCATATTTACACACTACCCCTCTGAGTTTTGATGTCATAAAAATAGTTTTTTTGATTATTGAACTATGTAGAACATACGTAAATACAGGAAAAGGATTTGTATAGAATTCCTGCAAATATCTATATCCATCCGGATAAACCGAATCTCTGTATCTATTAGTTGATAGATTGTATTTTTTGGACCCAACGGCAACAATTTCATCTGTTTTTGAAATATAAATAATTCCATCTCCGCATTTGTTTTTTGCGCTAACAAGAAGGCCGTGTTCTTTTCTTGTATTTGTCCCTAGGATAGAGCCCGAAGAAAACTCCCATGATCTGTTATTGATTAAATATTCATTTTCTATTCCTTTTTCATATGAATTCAAATCATGTTTGCCTAGATACATTATAAACACCGCCCCTTTCTATATCTTCAACAATTAATTCAATTTTTTTCCATCTATACTCTACTGTGCTTTTACTTATAGGAGTTTGAAGTGATTGTCCTATTTCGTTTAATGTAGCACTTGGATTTTTTAGCCTAGCTATAATAATCTCTTTAAGATGGTATGGCATCGATTCCACTATTCCTAACTCTTCTGCTCTTATCGCAAGTTGAATTTGCTTATTAGATGCCACTATTGACCTCTTTATATTCGAAGAATCGCAATTTACTAGTTTATTAGCCATATTTTTCATGGATCTTATGATTGCTTCCTCTTCAAACGCCAATGCAGTCCTAGTCAGACTCATCGCATGGAAAAGATGGACAATAGACTCATAGCTCCTAAAAGAAATTTCATTTCCACCCAACCTCTTTCTGAAAGAAAATGTAACTTTATTTTTAGTTAAAGCAATTTTTGCCGCATCTAAAAATTTATCATCACTAGGAAATCTTATTACTAAGTAATATCCTGTTTTAGGTTTAAACACAGATCCCAAGGATCCCCATATTCCGCGAACCCAATTTTTATAAAAAATAGCATCCCCGTTATTTTTTTTAAAAGCCGTAATTCTATCATTCAATTGTTTTGTTTTATTTAAATATATTTTTCCTTTCAATTTTTGTGGTATTATTAAAATAGATGCAAAATCTATATCTTGCACTAGGGGAGCTATGTTCCATATTCTTCTTAGCCTGTTAAAAACCATCATTCGCCTTGTTGTTAACATTTCATTTTTTGTATCATTTTTTAAACCACAAACACTCGTCATTCCTTCAAATAAACCAAGTATTTCGGCATTAGCGCTAAATTTAGAATCTGGATAAACAGATAGCCATTCATCCCATAATCCTAAGACTAATTTTTCCACGATAAATCCTCATATTCTCTTGTTATATTTATTAAGGCCTCAGCTAAATTTAAGCTGTGATGTCTTATTGTTATTCCATCTAAAAGGTGCAAAAAATTTCCTTTTATTATTTTGCACCCCTTCTTTTCCAGTAATTGTTCTTGTTTTTCATCAAGAACCAAAGGCACAGCGTTTTCTTTTAAGTATCTTTTTTTAACTATATCTGGTATGTCTGTTTCATTTATCATAATAAAATCCGGGACAATGCTGGAAAGTTTTTCAAGCCAATATATATGATCCATAAGACTGAAACCTTCTGTTTCTCCGGGCTGTGTCATGAGGTTAGCAACATAAACTTTTGGGGCTTTCGCTTCCTTCACTTCGTCTGCAATTTTTGGAAGCAACAAGTTTGGGATAACGCTTGTAAATAAACTTCCAGGTCCCATAACAATAAGATCAGCCTCGGCAATAGCTGCCTCAACTTCTTCATGAGGGCAGGAATCGCCTGGTTCAAGCCATAGATTTTCGATTTCTGAACCAAAAGAAGAGACTTCTAACTCTCCATGAACTTTCTCTCCGTTTGTAAGTTTACCCACGAGACTGATCGTTTCGTTTGTTACTGGAAGAACTTTGCCTCGAATTGCAAGAAGATGGTTCATTTCTTCAATGGCAGTAGCAAAATCCCCATACATTTCGGCCATGGCCAGCATAATCAGATTCCCCAAGCTGTGTCCCTTTAGCTCGCCTCGGTCGAAACGAAAACTTAGAACTCGGTTAAGATAGCTATCGTTTTCAGCCAAAGCGACGAGACAGTTTCTAATATCTCCGGGAGGGAGAACACCCCATTCCGTGCGAAGCCGGCCAGAACTGCCTCCTTCATCTGTGACAGTGACAATAGCAGTGATATTACGTGTAAAAATTTTTAATCCGGACAGCAATGTTGACAAACCTGTTCCACCACCGATAGCCACAATTCTAGGGCCCAACGAGAGAGGCTCAGAGCCTAGCCATCGCCCGGGGCGCTCATACCCCGTCTCTTTTCGGCGAAGGTGAAGGCTGATAAAAGATGCAAGCGCAGCTCCCGCAACCATGCCCCCCACGAACAGAACGGTCCCATCCATTCACGCGCCTCCCTCCGATTCCAAGTCCTTTTTTAGATCACGATGGCGCGTAACAACCTTGAAGTTATCAATTGCTTCTGCCAGCCACTGAGCTACAGCTACAGATCGATGCCTTCCGCCTGTACACCCGACAGCAACGTGGACTTGCATTTTACCAATCTTGATGTACTCCGGCATGATAAAACCAAGAAGATCGACAAGCCTATGCAATAATCCCCGCGTAATATCGAATTCCATAAGATAATCGCAGACACATTGATCCAGGCCTGATTGACTTTGAAGATTCACGACATAATAGGGGTTTGGTAAAGCTCTAACGTCAAAAAGAAAATCAACATCTTGAGGTAGACCATATTTAAACCCAAAAGAAGTTATAATAACAGAAAATGATTCTCCAGTTAGACCAAGTCGGCCAAGAAGATCTGATCTAAAATCCCTGACCTTAGATCCAGAAGTGTCTATGACAATATCAGCCAATCCCTTAACTCTTTCCATCATTTGTCGTTCACGGGCGATTCCATCAAGAAGTGATTTACCCTCTGCGAGAGGATGTTTTCTTCGAGTGGTTTCAAATCGCCTCACTAGGAAATCATCACTTGCATCCAGAAAGACAACAGTCACCTGAACTGCCCTGTTTCTGAGCGTCGCAACGACTTTTTCAAGATCATCGAGAAAGGGCTCTCCGCGAACATCGATCACCGCAGCAACTCCAAAATTTCGTGCCGATTGGTGTTGAGCCAAGATATCGAGAAGGTCTGTCAGTAATCGAGGAGGTATGTTGTCGATGGCAAAAAAACCTTGATCCTCCAGCATGTGTAAGGCCGTCGATTTGCCGCCTCCCGACATGCCGGTAAGGATAATGCATCGTTCAACGCGAAAGCTTCCCTCAGCAAGATTCATTCATTGTCACTCCTAATGTTGGGAGTGGCCTCCTCCACAATCTCCGGACCAGCCGCATAGAATCTCGACGGCATGGCGCAACGACGGTGCAACGGCCTGGAAACACTCGGTCACTCCACGTTCGCTGCCGGGCAGGGCCAAAAGGAGGGTTTGATTGTAAGCGACAGCTAAACCGCGGCTCAGTATCGCTGTCGCTTTCGACGAGGCAGTTCGAAGACGCATGGCTTCACCGATGCCCGGAACGACACGGTCGGATAGAGATAAAAGGGCTTCGGGAGTAACATCCCGTGGAGCGATACCTGTCCCCCCCGTAAGAACGACAAGGTGACATCCCTCAAGAGTCCATTGTCGGATCTTTGCGCAAATAGCGTCCTTTTCGTCAGGCACAACGGCATAATCCTGAAGTTGACACCCCAGATCCGGCAGAAGTCGCTGAAGGGCCGGCCCTGATCGATCCTCTCGTCTTCCTTGGCTTCCCTTGTCACTGACAGTGAGCACAGCGGCTTTGATCGGTTTCCATAACGCCACGCTTTGGCTTACGGAAATGAACCCAGGGTTGTGAACACAACCAATAATGCCGTCACCGGATCGTTCAAGCCATAGCAACGGTTCACCGCCTTTGGCAGTAATAAAGTGATTTTCTTTCAGCGGAGGCTGAGCAGAAAGGACCATAATCAACCCTTCTGATCGATCAGGGAAAGACTCGCCGCTACGAAACACGAAAACAGGCATCTCAGTCCCATTGACCGAAGCCGTTCCTGAAGCCTTACGGTGTAAGTAGGCGATACTGACATCACCTTGATCAAGCAGGAAAAGACGAAGACACCTCATCATTGGTCCTGCCTCTCGCCAAGGACATAATCACCGCTTTTGCCGCCGCTCTTGCTCAAAAGTCGAATACCCTGAATAACCATTCCCTTGTCAATAGCTTTACACATGTCATAGACGGTTAATGCAGCAACGGATACGGCTGTTAATGCTTCCATTTCAATTCCGGTGACATCTGTCGCGATTGCCTCCGATTCGATATAAACAGCTTGTTTTTCTGCATCCAGAAAGCACTTCAATCGAAGACTGTCAATAGAAATTGGATGACACAGCGGAATTAAGTCGCAAGTTTTTTTAGCAGCTTGAATTCCTGCAATCTCAGCTACAGTTAAGACATTGCCTTTCGCAACATTATTGCTTATTATCGCTTCATAAATCTGACGAGAGATTAAAACCCAACCCTCAGCTCTCGCCTTCCTTAATGACTTTTTTTTATCGCTAACATCGACCATTTGAGGATGGCCTCCCGCATCTATGTGAGTGAACTTGTTTTCCATTAATTCAACCTCCAATTTGCGACATGTGTCTTTCTGAGTTTTGTAAATTTTTCCAGCATTTTGGTTTTATTTTAATGCCATAATGAATTTGCTCTTTTAGATTATTTGAATTTTTATGCTTAATATTTTCTTTTAGGTCTATCATTGTGTCGCTAAACAAGCATGGGCGCAATTGGCCTATTGCTGTTATCCTAAGCCTATTGCAACTATCACAAAAATGATGTGAAACAGCTGCGATTATTCCAAGTCTTTGACCCGTATCTCTATTTATATAGTATCTGGCTGGACCATCAAGCATATTATGATCTTTTTTTTCTGGTTCCCAATTCCCATGTTGTTGAATTTTTGCTAATATTTCATCTGATGATATAAAACAACTCTTATCCCATATCCCGCCATCTAGAGGCATAAACTCAATAAAACGCAAAAGAAGGTGGTTTATCCTAGCAAATTCTAGAAGTTGAAACACTTCATCATCATTAAAACCTCTAACGAGAACGCTATTTATTTTAATTGGCGTAGGAGAGGATTTTGAAAAGTTAATTATCCCACTCTGGACTAACTGAAGATCACCACATCGGGTTATTTCCTTAAAACGAGCAGGATCAACAGTATCCAAGCTTATATTCAGACTGTTCAATCCAAGTGCTGAAAGTTTATCAATGAATGGATTCAAAAGAGAACCATTGGTCGTAAGTGCCACATGCATTAATGGCAGTTCTTCTCGAAAAATCTTAAGAAAATCAACAAATCCCCGCCTTACAAGAGGCTCCCCTCCCGTAAAACGGATCTTTTTGATGCCCATCTTCTGTAGAACTCCACAAAGGAAGAGAGTATCCTCATAACTTAGAATTTCGCTATGTGGAATAAAGGGGATACCTTCTTCGGGCATACAATAAAGGCATCGGAAATTACAGCGGTCCGTTACAGAGATTCTGACATAAGAAATGGTACGTCCTAAGCTGTCAATCAATCGTTCCATCGGTACCCACCAAGTCCTTCCACTTCGGCCCGCCATTGTGGATCTGAAAGAACACTCAGAAGCGCGACAATGCCGGGGTGATTTTCATGGATGTCTGGGTAGACAAGTTCATAGGGCTCTTCTGTGATCGGAAGAAAATCAAGGTCCATGGCCTCAGCAGCTGATCTGATACCCAAAGCAACATCGGCAAGACCGGCGGCAACTCGGCTCGCTGCGTCGAGATGGGTCAGGCATTGTTTTCCGTATCCCTGGACGGAGACGGGGGCAATCCCATGCTCGTTGAGGAGATGATCGAGCAAAACCCGAGTGCCTGCTCCAGGTTGACGGTTGACAAGAATCACACCAGAGCGGGCAAAATCGTCGACACTACGAATCTCTTTCGGATTGCCTTTGGCGACAATAAGGCCCTGCTGGCGGAAAAATAATAAGACCCTCCTCCACGTTGCATCTCCTTGAAAGCGCTCTATATAAGAATCATTATAGCGACCAGTCTGAGGATCGATAAGGTGACAGGCAGCCACATGTCCCTCCTGACGTGCAAGAGCAGCAAGGCCTGCTACACTGCCAACCGAACGCAGCACCATATCGGCACCTCTGGAACGCAAATAAGAACCGACACGTTCCAGAGCAGGATCGTTAGATCCCTGAAAAAGGATTCGGTTCGTCAGGGAAACCTTTTTCACCCGATGCAACAGCACTTGCATACCTTTAGGGCATTCAAGTTTCTCTTCCGGAATGATAACAAGGCCATCGGCTTCTGCCATGGCCCACATGGAGCTTGCTCCACCGGCGATAGGCCAGACGAACTTCCGCCCCCCGATCTGAGCGACTTGGCAACGAAGCCACTCCTCCACTCCTGGAGAAGAAGAATGGCTCATCAGGAGCTCTGCCTCTTCTAAAACCAAGGTGCCTGTAGCTTGTGAAAACAGGGATCCTTCGCCCTCATCCCATCGATCCTCGAGATGTCGTAACAACGGATAAACGATAGCAAAAGCGATTACAGCCGAAGACATTGGGAAACCTGGCATGCAGACAACAGGCTTTCCCTTGATTTTTGCCGCCATAGCGGGTCTTCCAGGCCGCGTCCTGACCCACCGGAAAAGGATCTCTCCAAGAGAGGAAAAGACTTCAGCGGTATGATCCCTCTTCCCTTTTGCCGATCCTGCTCCCACAAGGATCAGGTCGTAATGGTCGATCGCCGATTCGATGGCTCGACGAAGCTTCATAAAGTCGTCAGGAAGGATATCCCCGACATCCAGAGGATACCCCCATTGCTGAAAAAGCCCACGAAGCAATGTTGAGTTGGTCTCAGGAACGGTCCCCTCGATAAGAAGATCTGCCCGATCAGGAGAAACAATTTCATCACCCGTGGGCAGATAAAGAGTACGAGGCAAGGTTCGAAGGGGGATTTCCTCAACTCCTGCTGCTCTCAGGAGGGCTTGAAGCTGGGGGGTTACAGGGTCTCCGCGCCTGGCGATAACCTGTCCCTTCATCACATCTTCGCCCGGTGGTCTGACGTTGGCCCCCACTGTAAGTGGTTTTGAGACGAGCAGAATTTCATCATTCAAAGACGTGTCCTCAACCATGATAACTGCATCATAGCAGGCATTGACAATACCGCCCGTATTCACCCAGGAATAACGCTCAGGAGTAAGATTGACTGGACGAGCCGGCGAAGCGCCGGCAGTTGTAAGAGCCTTGAGGGCATAGCCGTCAACGGCGGATGCCCGGTAATGAGGAACGTTCCTTCGGGCCGTAATGTCTTGAAAAAGCAATCCACCCAGCGCCTTTTCGACAGCACAGGGAGATCCGGTCGCAGAAAGCGGAGCAATTGTTTCCCGCAGACGCGCCAGAGCCTCCCCCAGACTCCCATGTTGAAGGGGCGCTAAAGTCGCCAAAGAGTCACCTTCTCTCCTTTTCTGACGGTCTCTTCAGTCAGGGGCAACCGTATAAGATGAGTTGCCGTACGGAGGGCCCCCACAAATCCGGACTTGGCTGCAAGAGGGAAGGCCTCTTCGACAACGGAAAAAGCCGGGAGGAATTCTTCAATTCCCGCCCTCCCATACACATCGGCCCCGACAGGAAGCGTTTCGATTGGATCTTGTTCAGGGGAACCGATAAGGCGTAACAATAGAGGTTTGAGAACAGTAATGGCGACAACGGAACAGGAGAGGGGGTGACCGGGAAGTCCTAAAAGAAGCTTGCGAGGATTGAGAGACCCGGCAAGAAGCGTGGGCTTGCCGGGAGAGAGGTTGAGGCCACGGACGATAAGTCCCGGCGATGGCACGGAGGCAAGAATCTGGGCAACGTGATCACGGAGGCTCACGGAAGAACCGCCGCTGATGAGCACCACATCGCAACACCTTTGCCCCTCCTCAATCGCGCGAGTGAGACGATGCTCTTCATCTCCGATGATGCCGAGACGGATCGGAGAAAAACCCTCGCGCAGAAGCAGAGAAAAGAGAGACCAGCTGTTCACATCTCGAACACACCCGGGAGGAAGATCGGCGCGATCGGCTTCGACCACTTCATCCCCTGTGCTGATGATACCTACAGTTAACTTGAGACAGGGTACTTGAACGATCCCCAGAGCCGCCAAAAAACCGATACTCCGATGACCAAGAAGGTCACCCCGAGCAGCAATTATCGCGCCTTCAGAAATCTCTTCTCCCCGGGGCATAACGTTTTCTCCGGCTTGAACGGATCTTCGTACCTCGACGAGTCCTCCCGCTTCTTCCGAGTCTTCAAGCATCACCACGGCATCGGCACCGGGAGGCAAGATGCCGCCGGTATGAATCAGCGAAGCTCTTTGAGGCCGGTGTTTAAACCCTGGTTCCCGTCCCATAGGTACTTCTTCGCCTTTTTCAAGAAAAAGAGGCGCTGATGGAGCCGCTCCGACCACATCGATGGAAGCGACAGCATAGCCATCACGAAGGCTCCTCGTAAAGGCCGGGAAGGGACTCGCTGAGAAGAGGTCCCGTGCCAATCTCCGGCCTACCGCTTTTTCAAGAGGTAACGTTTCTTCGTTCAGTGCCCAAGGAAAGGAGAGGGCATCAGTGACCCTCTCCAAAGCTTCGTCGCGGTTAACCAGTTCTTCGACAAATCCCGCCATGGGATCAGCAAAACCTCCTTTTCCGTTGCCTGCATCAGCATATCCGACACTTGCTAAAGGGCAACGACCAAAGTCGGATAACCCTGAGATTTAAGCACTTGAGCTTTCTTTTCAGCGTCTTGCCGCGTGGAGCCGGCGACGACACGGACACGGAAATAGGTTTTCCCGCTGATATCAGCCTGAACGACAATAACGTTTTCACCGTTCGCCCGCAGCTTGGAAGCCAATCCTTTCGCCATGTCCTGGCTTGTAAAAGCTCCCACCTGAACTCCCCAGTTGCCTTGCGCAGACGTCGGCGTTGGCTGCGAAGGCTTGGGAGTTTGAACAGCTCCCGGCGGCGAAGAAGAAGGCGCAGGTTTGGCTGACACAGGCAAGGCAGGAGCCGCCGGCTTCTCCGCTGGGGCCTCGACCAAATTGCCATCTTTAACGGGCACAGCAACAGCGGAAGGTTTTACTGTCAGCTCAGGCTTTTGAGGAGCCTCACCGACGTCAGGCGGTTCAACAGGCAACGAGGGGACCGAAGGGGCCACGGGAGCCGCCAAATCTGCTAGCGGGGCGGAGGGTTTTGAGGGAAGGAAGAAGAGGCGGATACCTAGAATCAAAATTCCCAGCGCAACAACACCGACAATGGGAAGCATCAGTTGGCCGAAGGGGAAGAGGGATCTTCTCTCTTTATAGCGCCTGGTCCTTCGATCATTCATAATGCTTCACCCCCTTTTGAATAAAAGATCCCTTCCGTCAAGACTTCGCCTTCCGTCGGCGCACAACGGCAGGCTCATCCAGCTTGTCGGCAGGAACGCCGGAAAGGCGGAACAAATCCTCTTCCGGAGCTGTTTTGACCTCGGCCTCTTCGAGTTCAAGGGAGGCTCTTTTACGGCGGGCAGAGGTGACGGAGGCGGATGTGCCACTCCGTCCTTCTACGCCAGGGCGGTGGGTTTCAATGGGAAAGCCGGTAGCAATGACAGTGATCCTGATGGAATCTTCCATTTTATCATCCAAGGCGCTTCCCCAAATGATCGTCGCATCCTCATCAGTCGCTTCGTTGATGATAGCCGCCACCTGGTTGATCTCATGAATGCCGACAGTGGCATTGCCTGCGACGTTGAAAAGAACGCCTTTGGCACCACTCATAGGCTTTTCCATAAGAGGGCTGTTCAGCGCTGCCTTGGCCGCCTCTTCAGCTCGTTTCTCTCCTTTGGCCACGCCGATTCCCATTATCGCCGATCCAGCATTGCTCATGACCGTTCTGACATCGGCGAAATCAACATTGACAATTCCGGGGTTCAGGATCAAATCCGTCACCCCCTGAACAGCCTGCCGCAGAACATCATCAGCCATTTTGAAGCTTTCAAGAAGGCTCATCTTCGCATCGGAAAGCTGGAGCAATCTGTCGTTAGGGATGACGATCAGGGCGTCCACCTTGTCCTTCAGAGTGGCTATGCCCACTTCAGCCTGTTTTATTCTCCTGTTGCCTTCAAAATAGAACGGACGGGTTACAACGGCGACAACCAATGCCCCCATTTCCTTAGCCGCCTCAGCGATGACAGGCGTTGCTCCCGTTCCCGTCCCTCCTCCCATACCAGCGGTAAGAAAGACCATATCAGCACCGTCAAGAGCTTCTTGCAGCTGATCCATCGATTCCTTGGCCGCCTTCAGTCCCACTTCGGGGTTGGCACCGGCACCAAGCCCTTTTGTCAGGCTTTCACCGAGGATGATACGGCAAGACGCTTCAGAGTGCTCCAATTGTGCAATATCCGTATTGGCCGCTACAAAATCAACTCCAGCGACACCGCTTCGGATGATATGGTTCAGGGCATTATTGCCTCCGCCCCCCACACCAACAACTTTAATGTTTTCGCGAAAATTGCGATCGCCCTTATCGATGGCGAATGTCTCCTGCATCCCGTTCCCCTCCTGAAAAACCGGAAATGACTTTTAAAAAAGTTCGCGAAAAGACTTTTTAATGGTATCCATCAAACTTCTGATGGCACCATCAGCCTCCCGTTTATCGACAACAAGGCGGGGTAATATTTTTCTCTCGGCACTATGCCCTCCCACATCCGATCGCCCTTTAAGCAGCGAGGCGGAGGGTTCAAGGTATCGATAGGGTTTCTCTTCTTTCTGGAGAACATAACGTATTACGCCCGCAGAAGCGGCAAACTCTGTGCCGTCTCGGCCGGGTGGCATTCGATTGGCATCAAGAGGTGCCGCCGTTCGAACGGGAAGGTCCAGCACATCAGAGACGAAGGAATCAAGTCCTCCCGTGTTCGCGACACCTCCGGCCATAACAATTCCAGCAGGAAACATGGTCAGACCCGATTTCGTCAGCTCCTTTCCCACAAGGGTCTCAAAAATTTCTTCGATTCGACACCCGACGATCTCAGCTACCTGGCCGACGCTGAAAGAGACCTTCTGGCCTCTGACATCAACGTCCAAGAGATCCTCCATGGCATCGGGCTCTTCTGTCAGGGAGACTTCCTTTTTGAGGGCTTCGGCCTTGCTCGTCGGAATCTTGAGAACACAGGCTAGATCGTTAGTGATATGATCACCGCCGACAGGAATGACGGAAAGACGCCGGGGCCTGCCTTCACTGTAAACGGCAATTCCCGTTGTCCCGCCCCCCAAATCGACAACGGCTGCGCCGGAATGAGCTTCTTCCGTGGAAAGAGCCCCCATAGCCGCAGCCAGAGGTTTGAGGAGAAGCCCGTCCACAGCAAGACCCGCTCGCTCCACGCAGTTAATTACGTTCTGTATGGTTGAAGTGGGAACAATAAGAGACTGAAGTTCCAGCTCCAGCCGCGATCCTGTCATTCCTAACGGGTCATCAATCCCACTGTGACCGTCTAAACAGAAATCGACAGGAATGGCGTGAAGGACACTGTGGTTGGACGTGACGTCTAATTCCGACTGAGCGACTTCAATAGCCCGCTCCACGTCGCTCTCCAGAACGGGACGAGGGGTTCTGCCCAGGGAAACCATGCCTCGAGTGAGAACGCTCTGCACATCGGTCCCGCTGAAGGCGACAGTAACGCGATAAAAATCAAGACCGACCATATGGCGTGCATCCTCGACGGCATTGCGGACGGAGCTGACAGCTTGCTCGAGATTGACGATGAGTCCTTTGCGAATCCCATAAGAAGGCGCTTGGCCTACGCCGATAATCTGCGCCTCCCCCGTACGATCATCGCGTTCAGCCACGACGACGGCTACTTTACTTGTGCCAAGATCAAGCCCAACGAGGAGCTCCGGCTCTGCCTTCACGTTGTCACTCGCTCCCTTCCAGGCTGGGTCATCTTCAAGCTAGCCCTATTATAAGGCCTCATGAAAAGAAGAGGAACGTCTTCCTTGATGCACCTAGCGCTATTTAACGACGATTTTGTTTCCGTAGGTGCCATCTATCATTAAGCCAGCCTTTTTCCCACAGTCCTTAACAATAGGTCCCAAGGCTTCAGCTATGGTCTGCCATGACCTAGGAGCATCCGGGACAAGGAGCGTCACATCTTTACAGTCCGCAAGATTCATCGTCAAGCGCAATCGGAAACGCCCTCCCTGTCTTTCAACGATGACACACGTTGCTTTTTCCAGCCACCCTGTCTGTCGCAAGCCACCAAGCCAGCCAAAGATTTTTTCCATTGGAAGAAGAACCGGATGAACGTTCCTCGATTCCACGACCTCAAATGGTGCCATCAACTCATCAGACCACTCGATACATGGAAGTGATTCCGGAAGCTGCACCAGGTCATGAAAAGCGGAAAAATCCTTTTCCCAAAGTAAGCCATCATCTGAAACACACCAGACTTTCTGGTGCCAGAGAAGAAGGAAATGAGGTTTTATAGCGACATAACGGGCTTCAATGCGCCCCCATCCACGAAGTGACCAAGTAAGCCTTATAGGAAACTCTCTCTCTATTTCTTTTTTTAATGAGCGAAAACGCCAAATCCAAGAAACCCATACTCGCTGATCAGGGAAAAGCTGAGATTTCCACAAAGAGTTTTCGATGTTATAATTAGAAGGAGACAAAGAAAACCCCTTAAGTCTCATGAAATGGAACTTGCTTTCTATTGACAATCCTGCCCCCAGTAAAAAAAACAGAGCCAGGAGAATGGGTAGTTTTTTATTGCCTCCATGGTCCACCTATTAAATTCACCTCTAGATCTAGCCATTTTCCATGATTTTCTAAAATAATATCCCTGCACCGCTTTATCAATCTCCATATTTCATTTGACGTGGCATTTCCGTTATTAATTATGAAGTTGGCATGGCGATCAGAGACGCTGGCATTGCCTTCACTTAAGCCTTTACAGTGATATTTCTCCAGCAAAAGCCCCGCTGGTTCCACGGGAGAAATGTTTTTAAAAACAGATCCTGCCGAAAAACCCTTTGAAGGTTGATTTGATCTTTTTTGTGCATAGTAATTAATGCTTGAATCAACAGTTTCTCTTGTTGATGGTCTAAAATCCAAACATGCACGTAAAATAAAGCGATTGCCTTGGGCCAATGAAGAATCACGATAGTCCCATTTAATGTCATCTCTTTCCCATTTTTTATGAGAAAGATTTCTTTCAAGGCTTTCCACCCAAACAACGCGCTCCTCGACAGTTTTACCAGCAACTCCAGCGTTACCGATCAAAGCTCCGCCGAGGGTTCCAGGAATTCCGGCCATATGCTCCCATCCGGAAAGATTTTCCTTTCGCGTAAGTGAAAGAATTTGAGAGGTGAGTACACCAGCTTCAAAAATAAATCTGGTTTCCCCAAGTCGCTTAATTCCACGAAGACTCTTTGTTGAAATTACTATCCCCTCAAACCCTTTATCATGGACTAAAACATTTGTTCCGCCACCAAGGACAATTAGCGATAGCGACTTCTCCCTAGCCATGTGGATAAGCCTTAATATTTCTTGCTCGTTGATCGGTTCTGCAAAAAAAGCGGCTTTGCCTCCGACATGCCAAGAGGTATGCTTTTTTAAAAACTCATCTTTCCTGAGTCTCTTTCCAAAACGCTGTTCAAGCTCCGACAGCCACCACATTTTGCCCTTTCCCTCTGACACTGTTCAGCAAGCGCTTCCCAAGTTTAAAAATATTTCCAGCTCCAACCGTCACAACAAGATCTCCAGGCTTAAGGCGGCTCGCCAGCACCTCGCCGAGCTCCTCCAATGTCGAAGCAAGGAGCGGCTCCGCGAAACCCTTGCTTTTCATGGCCTCAGAAATCAGCGTTGAGTCAACACCTGGAAGTAAGGGCTCATCCGCGGGATAAACCGGAGCGAGAGCAACCAGATCGGCAAGAGACAGAGATTGAGCAAATCCATCATAAAGTGCCGCTGTTCTGCTATATCGATGAGGCTGGAAGGCGACGATAAGGCGTCGCTCAGGGAAGATTTGCCTCAAGGCTGTAAGTGTCGCAGAAATTTCCCGCGGATGGTGAGCATAGTCGTCATAGACATCAATGTCACGTGATTTCCCGATAAACTGGAGTCGCCGTTTTGCGCCTCTAAAATCTTTCAAAGCCCGTGAAGCCTTGGTGACATCGACTCCTAAAAGCTCAACCGCAGCAAGAGCAGCCAATGAGTTGAGGACATTATGCTCACCGGAGACACCAAGCCGAATTTTGCCAGCGGGTACCCCACGCCGGAGCAGATCAAAGGAGACCCCACCCCCGCTGAAGTGCTCCAAGGCCTGGGCACCCCAGTCCCATTTTGCCCCCCAACCGTAGGTGATCAAGCCCTCAGTGGCCCGTTGCGAAAGGAGAATCTGAACTCCTGGATCTTCGGCACAGACAATAGTTTTCCCATCAGGGTGGCGGTTGGAGAGGAAGCGGTTAAACCCCTCCACGACACTTTGCAGATCGGGATAGCGATCGACATGATCCCAATCAATATTGGTCACTATGGAAATATAGGGAGAAAAGAGCTCAAAAGAACCGTCGCTTTCGTCAAGTTCTGCCACCATCATTGCACCCTGGCCAAGTTTGGCATTGCAACCGATGTCGCAGAGTTCCCCGCCTATGGCAACAGTCGGGCTCAGTCCCGCCCGCTCAAGGATCAGGGAAATCATAGAGGACGTTGTCGTCTTTCCGTGAGTCCCTGCTATGCCAACTCCAAAGCGGCTATTGAACAGCAGACTCAAAACCTCCGCCCGTTTAGCCGTCATGATGCCTCGCCGGAGCGCCTCGACGATTTCAGGATTCGTCCCGGCAACAGCGCTGCTGTAAATCAGCAGATCCGGCGCATAGCGATCAAGATGATCCGCATCATGCCCAAGGGTCACCTCAATGGAGCGGGCTTCGACTTTATCTGTGTAGCAGGTGCGAGCCACATCACACCCACTGACTTCATAACCGAGCTCCTGCAGGAGAAGAGCAAGGCCACTCATCCCTGCCCCTCCAATTCCCAGAAGATGAACGCGCTCTGCGTCCAGTATCTCCTGTCGCTGGACATTCATTGAGCCCTCTCCCTTCGATCTGTATCGGTGAGAACCCTCCAAAGCGATCGACAGACATTATCGCCGGAGAAGGAGCTGGAGAAAGACTTCCTCCCAGTGGGTCTCTTTCGGCACCTCATCCAGGCAGTTTCCAGAAGGTCCGGAATGTCTTCGGGTCGATCAACGCCCTCACGCCACAAAAGGCCTCCACCAAGTGATTCGAAACATGCAGCGTTAGCAAGCTGATGGTCATCGCTGGCGCCCCTCCAGGGAGCAACGACGGCAGGAATGTGCCAGAGAAGCAGCTCCCAGAGCGAAGAGGCGCCTCCGCGGCAGAGGACAAGATCGGCTAAAGAAAAAAAACATTCGACATTCCAAGCCCTCGGGACACGCAAGAGATGCCCACCCTCCCACGTAACCTGTGACACCGTCCCGACCTCGACCACAAGCCAATCTCTGAACTTGTGATGAGAAGCGATCATCGTGGCTAAACTTCCAAGAGAAACGCTCCCCAGGGAACCACCTAAAATAAAAAGCATCGGGCCTGCGGGAAGGACACAACCAGTCCCCAGTTTATGCCATGCTTCGTTTCGTTGCAAACGTTCGATGGGACGAACGGGGATACCGGTAAAAAAAGTCTCCCCACTCTTGAAAGGTTCACATTGAGGCCAGCCTGAGGCTACAGGGATATTCCATTTTTTAGCCAGCCTCGTGACACGACCTGCCCGGGCATTCTGCTCATGAAGGAGCAGGGGGACGGAGAAAGTTTTCGCAGCCATCATCACAGGAAGACTAAGATAGCCACCAAAGAGACAAATAAAATCAGGCCTTAAACGAGAAAACCACTTAAGGGCAATGAAGTAGGACAGAAAAATATTTTTCCATCTTATCATCGCGGTCAGCCCCTTGCTCCCCTGGGGGGAGCCGTCAAGAGGCAAAACCATAGCCTCAATGCCGTAATACCCATATATGTCCTTTTCCATGGAGCGACTCCCTGAAACGTAAAAAACGCTTGAATTATGAATCTCTTTTTTAATCCATTTTCCAAAAGAAAGGGCTGGGAAAATATGCCCACCGGTTCCTCCTGCGACAAGAAGAATTTTAAAGGCCTTCAAAGGCTTTCTCCCCCTTCGTCTCCCTCGAAAGCCTTAAGAGAAGACCCACTTTAATCCACATGGAAACAAGAGAGCTACCTCCGTAACTCAGAAAAGGAAGCGGCATTCCTGTCAGTGGGAGTAGTTTTGTAACTCCTCCTAAGTTGATTGTCATTGGCAAAAGAATTGATATAGCAAGTCCCCATGAAAAAAGAGAGGAAAACTCCCCTTCTTGACAGCATGTCAATTGCTTTACGCGAAAGGCCCAAAATGCAAAAAGGAGCAAAACAAGGGCTGTCCCGGGAAAACCAAGCTCTTCTGCCAGAACAGAAAAAATAAAATCCGTGTGTGAAGCTGGTAGGTAATGTAATTTTTGAAGACCTTTTCCAAGCCCGACACCCCAAAACCCTCCGTTAGCAAAAGCGACGAGCCCCTGAATAACCTGAAAACCACTATCCCGAGGATCTTTCCAGGGATCCAGAAAGGCCCAAATCCTGCGCATTCGATATTTTTCGAAGGTCACAAGAAGACCCCCAACCAAGCATAACCCTGCTCCACCAATAAGAGGGTAAAACCAGCCGTAACGATTCACATAAAGCCCCATGCATAAAAAACCTAAAAGAAGGGCACCACCGAGATCCGGCTGAAAAAGAAGCGGTACAACGGCAACGGAAAAAAGTAGAAGGGCACGACCAAAAGCTCTTCTTGAACTCAGTGGTTCGTTTGTTAAGCGATTTGCAAGGTGAGCGACCGACGCCAAGATAAGAAGTTCCAGCGGTTGGAAAGTAAGAGGCCCCAAGCGTATCCAGCGAGAGGCACCACCCGCCGTATGACTAAAGGCAGGAACCAGGCTGAGCCATGTCAACGCAAGGGCAATAACCCAAAGAGAGGCAGTCCCTTTCTGGGTCCACCTCAAAGGGATCATGTAGGCGACAAGCATGGCGATAAGACCGATTCCCAAAAATTGAAACTGTCTCAGGCCAAAAACGAAGGGGTTCCCGTAGATGGAAAGAGATCGGTAGCTTGTCGTTGACGAGATAATCAGAATGCCTAACCCCGTCAGGACCAGGGGAATGACCCAAAGAAACGGATCAGGCCCCTGGAAAGAACCGTCACTCGTCTCCCTTTCCATGAGAGATCGCCTCCACAAGTCTGCGGAAATGGCGGCCGCGTTCCTTATAGTTGGGATACTGATCCCAGCTCGTGCAGGCTGGAGAAAGAAGGATGGTGTCTCCTGGCCTTGCCCGCTCAAGAGCCTTGGGGAAAGCGCCGCTCAAATCCTCGGTGATTTCGAAACGAGCGTAACCCGCTTCCTTGAGAGCCTTGGCGATTGCCGGCGCTTCCACTCCGTAAAGAACGGCGTAACGAGCCTCTTTTTGTACGGCAAGAGCAAGAGGTAGGTAGTCCTCCCCTTTCCCCTTCCCGCCGAGGAGGATCACCTTGGGCCCATCAAGAGAAGAAAGCGCCGTCACCGTAGCGGCAACGTTCGTTCCCTTGGAATCATCGACGAAACGCAGACCGCTCTTATCGCCGACCACCTCACAGCGATGAGGCAACGAGTGAAATGAAAGGAGGCCCCGCGTGATGTCCAATGCGTCCAGTCCGATCAGATTTGCTGCAGCGGAAGCCATGGCAGCGTTTTCAAAATTATGTTTCCCCGGCAAAGAAAGGACCTCTCGTTGAAAAAGTTTTTTGAAGCCCTCTTCCTCCACCTGCCAAGCATCCGTTGATGTAAGCAGGATATCACCCGGACCGGCCGATTTTTCCTCCCATGTAAGGCAATGAAGCGTCGGCGCTACTTTAAGCTTCGCAAGCGATTCTACATCGCCATATTGAAGGATCCCCCATCCCTGACGGGACAGAAACGAAAAAAGTTTCATTTTAGCGGCAACGTAGGCTTCGAAGGACCCATGCCAGTCGATGTGGTCAGGAGCAAGATTCGTCAACAGAGCACCGGCTAGACGAAGTCCCTGCGACCAATGAAGCTGAAAGCTGCTGAGTTCAACAACGAGAAAATCAAGCTCCCTACCGACAAAATCAGCCAGAGGTGCCCCGATGTTGCCTGCTGCCTCCGCTTCATAGCCTCCTTCCCGCAAAAGATGGGCCAGCAATGCCGTTGTCGTGGTCTTTCCATTACTGCCGGAGACACCGATCAGTTTCGCATGAAGCCACGGGAAAACGAAATCGGCTTCACTGATCAGAGCAAGACCCCGCTTATGAGCCTCAAGAACGGGATAGGCTGTCGGCGGAATCCCGGAACTGACGACAACGAGATCAGACTGCCAGGCTCTCTCGCTATGCCCTCCCTCTTCCCATGCGATACCGGCCTCTCGGGCTCTCTCTTTGATCCGATCGTCGACCACCCCTTGATCGGAAAGGAAGACTGATGGGAATCGTTTGCTCGCGCAAAGCGCTGCGGAAAAGCCGCTGACACCGGACCCGATAACGGTTACTTTTTCTTTCCCGGTTAACTGGAACAAAACCTTACCCCCCGAATGAATTCGCCCTTCAGTTCGTCAGGAAAAGGAGAATTCCGCTGAGAAACGTCATCCCCAAGAGATGAACCAGCCAGAAGCGCGTCACAATCTCCGTCTCAGACCAGCCCTTCAATTCAAAGTGATGATGGATAGGGCTCATGAGAAAGACCTTTTTCCCCCTCGTCCGGATTGAAAGCAGTTGTATGACGACAGAGAGAGCCTCTAAACCGAAAAGGAATCCGAGAGGAAAGAGGGTTGCTGTTCTATCGGACAAGACGCAGAGGGTGATTAAAAGCCCTCCAAGAAAGTGAGCCCCCACATCTCCCATAAAAACTTTTGCCGGATAGCCGTTGTGCCATAAAAAAGCCAGAACCGTGACTGCCCCGCAAGAACAGAGGATTGACCACGGATTACCTAAAAGACAGGCTCCACCAAGCATGGAGAGAGCAAAAGCTCCTGAGGCCAATCCATCAAGGCCATCCGTGATGTTGACAGCGTTCAGCACCCCGATGGTCAAAAAAAGCAGAAGAGGAACACCGAGCCATGGGGAAAAGGCAACATCAGGCCAGAGATAAAATCCCCTTCCCAGGCAGATCCAGAGGACCCATGGAAGCGAAAAGAAAATTTGAAGAGAAAGTTTCTGAAGACTTCGCAAGCCCTCACTCGAGGTTCTTTTGAGCTTGAGCCAATCGTCGATGAATCCGATTAAGGCCACTGCTGTGGGGAGGGAGAAAAGGAGAAGCACTTCTTGTCTTAAAAGCCCCAGAGGTCGATAGACAAGAAAAACCCCTAAAGCAAACGAGATCGGGAAAAGAGCACCCCCCATAGTAGGGGTACATTTTTTGGATTCCAAATGCCGTTTAGGACCATAAGATTTCAGCGTTTGAGCTGCCTTGATCCGCCTGAGAAAATAAATCCATGCCCCCTGCAACACAACAGCGATTACGAAAATAAAACATGCAGAGAAAAAATAAATGGTGCTCATTCTTCCAAAATCCATTGGACAACCCGCTCCAACTCCCAAATGCGCGAACCCTTAACAAGGATCGATTCCCCTGATAAGAATTCTTCTTTTAAGATTTCTAAAGCCTCTTCAACGCTGACAATCCTCCTGGCTTGAGATGGGAGTCCATTCAACGGCCATAGTTCACCTAAAAGCAGGAGTTTTTCAGGTAAAGACGCTTCTTCAAGAAGAAGCCGATGAAGAGACTTCGCATCTTCTCCTAATTCCCCCATGGAGCCGAGCAAAGCCCAGCCCCCTTTTTTTTCAACCAGTCCTGCAAAGGCATCAAGTGCCGCCCGCATTGAAAGGGGATTCGCATTGTAGGATTCATCAACGACGACACCACCGCCTCGGCGCCGAAAAACCCCTCCTCTACCCGGCAGGCTGCGGACATCGGCGAGGGCCTTCTCAAAACCGTGAACTCCCAAATAGGACGATAGGGCGGCAGCGAAACCCAGGGCGTAGGCCTGATGACGGCCGAACAATCCACTTTTCAGAAACAGCTCTCTATCTTGCCAGCGTGCCCGCAATGCCAGAGAAGGCTCTCCTTCATTCAAACTCTGAGTCACTTCAGTAAACCTGAAGCGTGAAAACGCGTCATAACCGACAGAGATGCCCTCTACACCCGGAGGCAACGTTGCCAAGGCCTTCCGCAACCGATCATTATCTGCATTATAAGACACAGCCTCCAGGCGATGAGAGTTCATGATTTCAAGTTTTGCCCGCAAGACCCCTTCAACGGAGCCAAGCCCCTGGAGGTGAGCTGGAGCAATTTCTGTGATAATGGCAATGTGGGGTGGAAAGAGATCAACCATTTCAGCGATCTCGCCGTAATGATTGCACCCCATTTCCAAGACGAGAATTTCCGTCCCTTTGGCCATAGACAATACTGTCAACGCACAGCCGATTGCAGTGTTATGGCTCTTTTGTGCCTGATGGACATTGTATTCCGCTGAAAGGGCTCGGGTCGCGAGTTCACGGCAGGTCGTTTTGCCGACGCTTCCCGTGATCGCAACGACAACGCCGGGATGAATTTCTCTGAAATAGGCCTGCGCAAGCCGGATACACCCTCGTTCAGAATTCTCTTTAAATGCAAGAGCTCCAGCGCCGGCCTTCTCGATTTTTCGGGCCCAAGGGAGAAGAAACTCCCGTTCGCCCATAACAAGCGCAACACCTCTATTCAGGGCATCTCCGATGAAGTCATGGCCGTTTTTGCAGCGCCCTCGGATGGCAAGAAAAGCACCGCCTCTTCTTGCCTCACGACTGTCGACGGCGATAGGGAGCGGAAAGGAGATTTCCTTCCCCCATCTCTCCCCTCCTGTTGCCGATGCCGCCCAAGTCAGCGTGTAGCTGTCTTTGAGATTCATGCCGACAGGCCGAAGCCTCTCATCTCGGCCCACTCCTTGACAGCCTCCGTATCGTTGTAGGGGATGCGTCGGTCGCTGAAGACAATGAAGCGTTCCGGCCCCTTCCCTCCGATAAAGACAACATCGCCTGATTGAGCCATGTCGAGGGCCCTGAAGACGGCCTTTTTTCGATCTGTCTCAATGTCATAGGGGACGGGCCGGGGCGATGCAATGATCCCAGCAGCGATCTGTTGGGCGATTTCGGCGGGATCCTCGCTTCGCGGGTTATCTGAGGTGATCAGAATGTAATCAGCCAGCGAAGCGGCAACAGTCCCCATGACAGGGCGGTTTTCGACATAACGCTCTCCGCCGAGGCCAAAAACTGCAAGAATCCGCCCTGACGTCACCTCTTTCAAAGCGGAAAGGACTTTTTCAAGGGCATCAGGGCTATGAGCGTAGTCAACGACTGCACAACCTCCATTGGTGAAGCAGTAACGCTCCATTCGCCCCGGAACTTGTCCCATCCCCTTGAGGCTCTCGGCAGGGTAACGGCGCTCAAGGCCCAGAGCTTCCCATAACGAGACAACACCTAGCGTATTGTAGGCATTATACCGCCCTGTCAAAGGGACAGAAACGCCCCGGCACCGGCCGTCGGGGAACACGATGTCCATCGTCAGTCCCTCAAGGCTCATGGCAAGGTCCTTCACCCCGCACCCTCCTTTGACTCGACCTGAGAGCCCGAAGGGGATGATCTGATCGCTCCACCGGGAGTAGAGCTTCCGGCCGAAAGGATCATCGACGTTAACAGCACCTCTCCAGTTCTGTTTCATGTAATTACTGAACAGAAGAGATTTTGCGGCAAAATACCGCTCCATGTCCCCGTGATAATCCAGGTGCTCCGGCGTCAGGTTGGTGAAAAGCGCTCCATCGAAAAGGCACCCCTCAAGCCGTCCCTGTTCAAGACCATGAGAGGAAGCTTCCATGACACAGCTGTCGCAGCCGGCATTTACCATTTGAGCCAGAAGACGCTGAACATCGCAGTTTTGCGGTGTCGTACGATCAGACTCGACGTCAGAGTGACCGTCGGAGTAGATGATCGTTCCGATAAGACCTGCCCGATGCCCCGCTTCCGCAAGAAGGTGCCGAATCATATAAGTTGAAGTGCTCTTTCCGTTTGTGCCGGTTACGGCCAGGAGACGAAGTTTTTCACCAGGAAAGTCGTGTACCATCGCAGCGGCATGTCCCGTGGCTCGACGTACATGGTTGACGACAAGCTGGGGAACGGGCAAATCGAGAGGTCTTTCACACAAAAGAGCAGCGGCTCCTCTTTTGTTCGCGTCTGCCGCAAAATCATGACCATCCGCTTTATAACCGGGAACACAACAGAAAAGAGATCCTTCTTTTACTTTCCTGCTGTCATGAGTTACATCAAAAAGCGAAGGGTTACCATCTGTGCCGAATTGTTGAGGCTCAAAACCCTTTCGCGACAGGTAATCCATAAGAGTTCGTAGATTCACCACGATCCCAAGACTCCCTTCTTTTAACTTCTTCGGCCAATTTCTTCGGCAAAATGGAGATGATGCATGTCTTCAACGATTTGCCGAAATATAGGAGCAGCAATTTGCCCTCCATAGGTCATAGATCCCGCAGGCTCCCCCACAACGATGAGAAGGATGAAATTCGGATCTTCCCAGGGCCAAAATCCTGCAAAGGAAGCAACATAACGTTTTTCCGAATAAATGCCTTTTTCTGCAACCTGGGCTGTTCCCGTTTTGCCGGCGACTTCTTCCAGAGGCGTCAATGCTGCTTTCCCTGTCCCTTTTGTAACGACCTTGCGCAAAGCCTGTCGTATCCACCTAGACGTACCGGGAGCAAGAACTTCCCGCAAAACATCCCGATGGGATTCGTAAACAACTTTTCCCTCTCCGTTGGTAACTTGCTTGACAAGATGAAGGCGAAGAAGCTTCCCCCCATTGACGAGGGGCACATAGGCTTGAGCAAGCTGCAGAGGAGTTACGGCCAATCCCTGCCCGATGGCAATATTTGCCGGGGCCACCCCACGCCACTGATCCGAGGGACGCAGAAGCCCTTCCTCTTCGGCAGGCAACTCAATCCCTGTGGAAGCTCCAAATCCCCACTGGCGCAGCGTTTCATAAGCACGATAAACGTCGAAGCGCAATCCGATCTGAGACATGCCTACATTGCACGAATTGATAAGAATATCTTCCGGCGTTTCCAAGCCGTACGCCTTTTTGTTTACATTACTAATCACAGCATCTGCAATTTTTATCGAACCCTTGCCCAAAATTTTTTCTCCGGGAGAAATCCATTTTTCTTCAAGGGAAAATGCAACTATAATCGGCTTAAAAGTCGACCCAGGCTCATAAACTCGACCAATCGCATTGTTTCTCAGAATTTTGGGATCGAAGCTTTCTCTAATATTCGGATTGTAATTTGGCCAACTGACCAAAGCAAGGACATCGCCGTTCTTGGGATCAAGACAGACCGCTGCTCCCCATTTGCCTTGAGCTTTGCGGATTCCCTCTTCAAGGCGCTGTTCCAGGACGTGTTGAAAACGCGAGTCAATCGTAAGGACAACGGCCCCGGGAGTTTCTTCCACAGCAGCATCGTCATCCATGGTATTCAGAAGATTACCTGCGGCGTCGCGAATCAAAAAACGAATCTGAGGCGGTGCATAAAGATCAAGGTCCCACTGCCTCTCGATTCCGGCCAGGCCATTATCGTCGATGTCACAATATCCTAGAATATGAGACAGAAGAGCCCCTTGAGGGTAGATGCGCCTTTTTTCCTTAAGGAAGGACAGCCCCTCAAGACCGAGAGCCTGGATGCGTTTGGCCTGAGCAGGAGGCATCTTTCGGGAAATCCAGTGGAAACGTCCTGGCAGGCTTGAAGAAAGGAAGGAGACTGTCTTGGAAGGCAGAAGGCCCTCTAGTTTCGATGCCTGAGCCGGCTCCCAAAATTTGGGATCCACGAAGATGCTGTAGGCAGGAACCGAAACGGCCAGAGGAATGCCATTCCGGTCAAGGATGGTCCCTCTGTTGGTGCTCACCGGGACTCGGACCCAGTACTGGCTGTTCGCTTGGGCGACAATCCTCGAGTCGGGCATGAAGTGAAGCCGACCGACATGGACGAAAAGGACGATGAAGACAACCCCGACAGGGATCCAGGAAGAGAGGCCTTTACTCGATTTCAAGGTACCCCTATCCCCTCTCTCTCAATTTAATCTCCGGCTGAAGCCTCACGTCCGACAAGCCTTGCAACTCGCCCCAAGCGGCTGAGGGGACCCGACTCCTTCGGCGAAACCAAATCGGCTTGAGGAGACACCCTACACACCATGATGCGATCAGCGTAGCCCATTCCCAGTTCGGCATGGGCATAACTATACACTCTCGCCGGCGAGAGTAAAGAAGCCAGCTCCTGCCTCAGCAAAAGATTCCGCTCCTGAGCCTCATCGACAAGTCGCGTCAACTTGCCGAGCCTGTGTTCAAGATGAACTCCATAAAGCCTCATACTCCCCAGTCCCAGAAGCAACAGAAAGACGAAGAGGAGGCCGAAGACCCATTTCGTTCTTTCGGAACCGTTTTCACTCTTCATCTTGATCACCTCCCCGGCCGAGATGACCTGTCAGCCGGAAGGCACGAAGCTTTGCACTGCGTGCCTTGTAGTTCAGGGAAATCTCTTCATCTGTCGGAATCAACGCCTTGCGGTTCAAAAACTCTCCTATCCCTGCTTCACGCCAAGAACGGAAAAGATGTTTGACAATCCGATCTTCCAGAGAATGGTAACTGACGACAACGACACTGCTTGGATCGGCGCCGATTTTTTTTGTAGCGGCAAGCCCCTCTTCCAAGGCAGCCATCTCATCATTAACGACGATTCTAAGAGCCTGAAACACTCTTCTAGCCGGATGTCCCCCCATTTTCCGCTGCACCGGAGCCGGCAGGATCTCGCGTATCACCTCGACCAACGCTCCTGTAGTCTCAATGGGCCCCTTCTGACTTACGTGCCGGACGATTCCCTTGGCTAGCTGCCAAGCATGGCGTTCCTCACCATAAAGGCGGAAGATCTCAGACAGCTCCTGGGGAGAAGATCCGTTGATCCAATCAGAGGCACGTCGTTCCAACAGCGGTGACATTCTCATATCCAGTGGGCCATCGTTATTGAAAGAAAAGCCACGTTCTCTTTCCGTCAGCTGAAGATTGGAGAGGCCGAGATCAAAAAGAAACCCTTTAGGCCTTTCCGGGAGAGCGGTGCAGATCTCCTTCAAGTTTCTGAAATTTGCCTCGACGGCCCGAAATCGATTACCCCAGGGCTCCAGACGCCTCGCCGCCATTACAAGAGCCTGAGGATCCTGATCGATGGCAAGCACAGAGACATGCGGACAGGCCCTGAGGACGGCTTCACTGTATCCTCCAAGCCCTAAAGTCGCATCGACGACCCAGCCCGTAAGGTGCGGAGGCAAAGCCCGAAGCACTTCTTCGACCATGACTGGAACATGTTCCGTCAAAGCCCCTCGACCTCCTCGGCTATTTCGGCGAAATCATCAAGGACTCGATTACTGTATTCTTTCCAGTTTGAAACATCCCAAAGTTCCAGATGATCACCAACGCCGACAACGATGACGTCCTGATCGAGATCTCCGTGCTCACGAAGAGAAGCGCCTACGAGAATCCGACCTGATCGATCCAGATCCACTTCCTGGGCAGTTGCAAGAAGAACACGGAAAAAATCCCGAGTCTTCCCCTTAGGAAAAGGCAGCGATTGGACTTTGGCGAGAAGCTCTTCCCATCTCTCTCGAGCATAGACGGAAACACACCGTCCGATACCCACGCTGGCAACCATGCCGGACTGCATCGCCTCCCTGAAAGGGGCCGGCAAGACAAGTCTTCCCTTGGCATCCAGACGGTGTTCGTAGCTCCCGATCAACATCTCATTGCCCCATTTCCTGCTACTTTATCCCACTTTCTCCCACCTTAGCATGAAGTGATCCTATAAATTAGGCCCAAGGGATCATCTTTCCTTTGATCCCTTGGGCCATTAGTATTATTTAATTATGACGCGATATTTTACCGAATCAAAAAAAACTATTGCTTAATGTCGTGAGGGAGCATCCCATAAGCCGGGTCCTGTATATGACAGCCATTTATCTAGGACAGAGCTTGCGCTCTGGCTCAAGCGACCGTACCCGGGGGTCAGCGGGCCGCATCATCCCCCCCTATTCGGTCTTGCTCCAAGCGGGGTTTGCCTAGCCCGTCGGTCACCCGACGGCTGGTGAGCTCTTACCTCACCTTTTCACCCTTACCGGATCGATCCGGCGGTATGTCTCTGTGGCACTTTCCCAGGTTCACACCTGCTGGGTGTTACCCAGCGCTTCGCCCTATGGAGCCCGGACTTTCCTCTCCCCGATGCGGGCAGCGGCTGTCTGTGATACTCCCTCACCAGGAGATTCTACACGAAGAAAGGAAAGGGGTGCAAGGATCATGAGAACTCGATATAATGACAACTTGACTGCATGATGGGGCAAGCTCCCCTTAAGGAGGGCCAATCTTGGAAAAAAATTACCCCGCGCCGCCGGAGTACGAGCGCTTTAAGGCTGCCATTCAGGGGTTGACCGGTATCGACCTCAACGCCTACAAATACCAGATCCATCGTCGCGTACATATGCTCATGCAGCGATGGGGCCTGACTTCCTATGAGGAGTACTTCAGGACCATACGGGACAACGAGACAAAGCAACGTGACTTTCTCGATTACATCACCATCAACGTTTCCGAGTTTTTTCGCAATCCGCAGCGCTGGTGGGAGCTCCGTGACAATGTGATTCCCCATTTGATCAACATGAGAAAAAACAAAAGGCTAAAACTCTGGAGCGCCGGATCAGCTACCGGCGAGGAGCCTTACTCTCTTGCCATCCTGGCAATGGATCTCAATCTTGATTCGAAAGTTCTGGCCACAGACATTGATCAAGGGGCCATCGCAAAAGCCAGAGAAGGCATTTATAACGTTCGCCAAATTGAAAACATACCACAAGAATGGAGGCAGCGCTACTTTCAGGCAATAAATACCGAAAAAGTTCAAATTTCTCCGGAAGTTCGCCAAAAAGTAGATTTTCAACGGGGAAACCTAATCGAAGACCATTTTGACCATCAATCTTTTGATATCATCCTCTGTAGAAATGTGGTTATCTATTTTTCTCCACAGACGAAATCCACGCTGTACAAAAAATTCTTTAATGCCCTTAAGCCGGGAGGCTACCTGATGGTCGGCGCAACAGAGCAGATTTTTGAGTATCGTTCTCTCGGTTTTAAATCAACGGGCCCCTTCCTTTACGCAAAACCGGAATAGGCAGCAGCCGGACGAACATCGTCAAGAGTAGTGTTTTCCTCACGGCGAACAGTGCACCCGTGCGGCACAGCTTCATGGCCGACAGCACCTCCTCGTCGGTGACGACAGGAAAGGAAGAAGTTCCCCACAAACACAGCGGAGGAAGCCACAAAAGCTCCCTCCGTCAACAAGGGGAAATACCCAGCAAAAGAAAGCGACAAGGCCTCTTTTCCCGCCAAGCTCATCCCCCAGGAAATTCGCCCTTCTAATGGGAGCGAACGATTTCCTTGATCCGCATAAGTCGGCTTAGACCGGCTCTTTCTTGCTCGTCAAGTTTCATCGTGATATAGCGAACCGTCTCTTGAAAGGAGGGGATCAAAACATGCTCAAGGGCATTCACACGCCGACGCGTTTTCTCGATCTCCTTAGCCATGAGCTTGAGACCCTTTTCTTCGGCCGCAAGGTGAATCAAACGAGGCAGGAGAGCCGAAAAACGCTCCAGGGAGAGATCTAGACTGGCCGAAGTGTTGGCCAAACCGTAGGATAACCCCTCCCCTTCCTGTCGCACATTGTACTCCGGGATAAGAACGCTCATGACGTTTCTTTCTCTGACATCGATGCAGCATCGCATCGATGAAATCATCAGGGCCTGTTCCAACACCACCGGGAGAGTTTGAGCCCGAGCCAGAAGGAAGCTTTGATAGCAGAGGGAAAGCTCAGCCTCCAGCTCTTCTCGAAGCTCCTTCAGCTCTCTCGCTTTCTCCAAAAAGGCCTTGATCAAGGCGTCCTGCTTATCCTTAAGCAACTTATGGCCACGTTTCGCGACAACGACTCGCTTTTTCAGCCGAGATAACTCCATCCGGTTAGGGTTAACGTTAAGACGCTTGGCCATTTCTGCTCACCCTAAACCTTTAGCGAAGAAGCGCGTTTTTCCTCTTCTTTTTCGAGAAGCGGGTTGAGGTACTTTTCAATATAGGCATCCCGGACGCGCTTAAGTTCTTTGACGGGGATCATCGCCAGAAGCTCCCACCCCAGCTTCAAAGTATCTTCCACCGTGCGGCTTTCGTATTCACCCTGCCGGACATAGCGATCTTCAAAGGCGTCGGCAAAACGGGCAAAGGCCTTGTCTTCTTCCGTCAAGGCACCTTCTCCGAGGATGACAGCCAATTCCTTGGCCTCCTTGCCACGAGCATATCCGGCAAAGAGCTGGTTCATCAGGTCGGCATGATCTTCCCTGGTCTTACCGGCACCGATACCCTTATCCTTCAAACGGGAGAGAGAAGGCATAACGTCGACAGGAGGATAGATGCCCTTGCGATGCAACGGCCGGCTGAGAATGATCTGCCCTTCCGTGATATAGCCCGTCAGATCGGGGATGGGATGGGTCTTGTCATCCTCAGGCATCGTCAGAATGGGGAACTGCGTGATGGAGCCTTTTTTCCCCTTCAGGCGCCCTGCGCGTTCGTACATGGTTGCCAGGTCGGTATAAAGGTAACCGGGGAAACCACGGCGTCCTGGGACTTCCTTTCTGGCCGCCGAAATTTCCCGAAGAGCCTCGCAATAGTTAGTGAAATCTGTGAGGATGACCAACACGTGCATGTCTTTTTCAAAGGCCAGATATTCCGCCGTTGTCAGGGCCAAGCGTGGCGTCGTGATCCTCTCGATAGCCGGATCGTCGGCCAAGTTGACGAACATGACCGTTCGTTCGATGGCACCGGTTTTGCGAAAATCTTCCATGAAGAAAGAGGCCTCTTCGAAAGTGATGCCCATGGCGGCGAAGACAACGGCGAATTCCTCGTGACCGCTGATAACCGTTGCCTGACGGGCAATTTGGGCGGCAATACGGTTGTGAGGCATGCCACTGCCGGAGAAGATAGGAAGCTTCTGCCCTCGGACGAGAGGATTCATGCCGTCAATGGTGGAGATGCCCGTCTGGATGAACTCCGACGGATAATCCCTGGAATAGGGATTCATCGGGTCACCGTTGACATCCAGCGATTTCTCGGGAATGATGGGCGCTCCATCATCAATGGGCTCTCCTCGGCCGTTGAAAACGCGGCCCAGCATGTCCCTGGCAACGGGAAGAGTCAGAACCTTTCCCAAAAAACGGACTTTAGTCCCGGCCACGTCAACACCGCTGGTCCCTTCGAAAACCTGAACCATGGCCCGATCGGTGGAAATCTCCAGGACTCGCCCACGGCGGCGTTCCCCGTTGGGGAGCTCAATCTCCACGAGTTCATCGTAACGAACATCACGCACCTTTTCGACAACCATCAGCGGGCCGGAGAGATCGGAAATGGTTCTATACTCCCTAGGCAACATCACTCTCACCTCCAACCGACAGAAGGTCGCCAATGACCCTTTTAAGCTCCTGCTCAAGTTGTTCCAGCTCGTCGAGTTTCGCTTCGTCAAGGTATCTCATGCGGGAAATTTGCTCCCGGACGCTAAGATCCAAAATATCCTTGAGCAAAACCCCTCTTTTGAGGGCATCCATGGCAAGGTGATGAAAAACGAGGATATTTTTCAACATACGGAACTGCTTATCCATCGACGCATAGGTATCGATTTCATGAAAAGCATTCTGGTGGAGAAAGTCTTCGCGAAGCGATTTGGCCGTCTCCAGAACCATCCGTTCTTCTTTGGAAAGAGCATCAATGCCGACGAGACGCACAATCTCCTTCAAGCTGTCCTCGTCTTCAAGGAGGGACATCGCCTCAACCCGAAGGGCACTCCACTCTCCTTCATAACGAGCATCCCAGTACTCTCCTAATTTCTCCGCATAGAGCGAATAGCTGTTGAGCCAATTGATTGCAGGGAAATGGCGTTGGTAAGCCAGGGTCGCATCAAGCCCCCAGAAGACCTTGCTCACTCGAAGGGTGTTCTGAGTGACCGGCTCCGACAAGTCGCCTCCGGGAGGAGAAACAGCACCGATGGCGCTGACGGCTCCTTCTCGGCCGTCGGAACCGAAACAGATAGCCCGCCCTGCCCGCTCATAAAAAGAGGCCAGCCGCGTTCCCAGATAGGCGGGGTAGCCCTCTTCGCCGGGCATCTCCTCAAGTCGCCCTGACATCTCCCGGAGCGCCTCGGCCCAACGGGAGGTGGAATCGGCCATCAGAGCCACGGAATACCCCATGTCCCGATAATACTCGGCCAAGGTGATCCCCGTGTAGATCGAGGCTTCTCGAGCCGCAACCGGCATATTGGACGTATTGGCGATCAGGACGGTCCGTTTCATCAGCGGCTGCCCTGAACGGGGATCTTCCAGTTCCGGGAATTCGAGCAGGACGTCGGTCATCTCGTTGCCACGCTCACCGCAGCCGACGTAAACGACGATCTCCGCATCGGCCCACTTGGCGAGCTGGTGCTGGATCACGGTTTTGCCGGAGCCGAAGGGGCCCGGGACACAGGCCGTTCCCCCCCTGGCGATGGGGAAAAGCAGGTCAACGACACGTTGTCCCGTCGTCAACGGAGTCACCGGAGGGAGACGTTTGGAGACAGGCCGAGGAATGCGCACTGGCCAGCGCCGTAACATGGTGACTCGGTTCTTTGTGGTCCCGTCGTCAACAACTGCGATCGTCTCCTCGACGGTGAAATCGCCCTTTTTGACCTCCACAACTTTTCCTGACAGGCCGTGAGGGACAAGGATGCGGTGCTCAACGAGCACCGTCTCCTGGACGACGCCGAGAATATCGCCTGTCGAAACGACGTCGCCTTTTTTGACTTGAGGCGTAAAGGTCCATTTTTTATCGCGGTCAATAGCCGGGACAGCGATCCCCCGGGAAATGAAGGGGCTGCTGGCCGCCGCCTCGATCAATCGCAAGGGTCTCTGAACGCCGTCATAAAACTGCTCGATCAACCCAGGACCCAATTCGACGCTCAACGGCTCCCCGGTACTGACAACCGGCTCTCCCGGCATCAGTCCCGACGTCTCCTCGTAAACCTGAACGGACGCGGTATCACCTCGAAGCTCGATAATCTCCCCGACAAGCCCCAATTCTCCCACCCGGACAACATCGAACATGCAAGCCCCCGCCATGCCCTCGGCCACGACGAGAGGACCTGAAATTTTAGCGATTGACCCTTTTATGGCTTTGTCGTTGGCCACTTTAGTATCGCCTCCAGATCTATCATCCATCACTCACTGAACGGAAAAGATGTCCATACCGACAGCGCGTTCCACGTTGTTTTTGATCGACTCGACGCCTATTCCCTTTGATCCTCTAAGGCCGGGGATGGGAATAATGGCCACCGCATTCTGCTCGTTAAGTTCCTCGACCAAGGATTGATGAGTTCGGTACAGGTCTTCAACGAGAAAAACGACAGCGTAGCCGGAGTGAGAGAGGCCGACCAACAGAGAAGGCAAGTCAACCATGCTCTCCGCCTCGATAAAATGAGGTTCTACACCTACGGACTGGAAAGGGAGGGCGCTCTCATAATCACCGACAACGGCCAGCTTGAGGTCTCCTTCCCTAGACATGGCGCAGCAACCCCCTCAATAAGTTTCGGTCAGCTCCATTGGATTTTCCTACAAGGACAATGCGAACATTCTTCGTCTCCATCTCTTTCATCCACAGATAGCGAAGAATATTCTCAGGCGCGAAAGGGTCATAACGGTAACGATGAATCACTGAGGTAATATAATCATCAAGCGCCCTTTCCATATCCACAAGGATAGCCTCTAAATCCGAGTCTTTCGAAGAAAGCATCCCGAGAGTCGGCCCAAGATCAGTAAAGGTCAAAGCCCTGATCCAAAACTCAAACGGCTCGCTATAAATGGAAAGGAGCTGATCAATCGCAATATGCCCTCCTTTATGGAGGAAAGAGGTGACTCTGGCAATATCAGAATTGAACCTTTTGAGTCTTCCCAGGTTGCGCACATTCTCCGCATCAATTCGCGCTGCTATCCAGCTCACAATACCTGCATGGGAACTTTTTGCAGCTAGAGACCTCAGAGTCTTAAAAAGTTGACCGTCGATGCGGCGTTCAATCTCCAGCAGATCTCCGCTCTGCTCCCATAAGGCAAGACAATCAGGCACAACACCGCCAAGGCCGAAAGGCAACATCCGGTAGTCTTCACTCTCAATAGCAGTGATCAGATCGCCGCTATCGACAGTACCAAGGGGCGTCAGCAGTTCCCATCGCCTTGAGCCCCCCGAGGCTTTCCTGAAAGCGCTCTTCAGGATAACCTTGACGTTATGAAAATCATAGGGAATACGATAAAGATCGACCAGCTCTACGTCTGGAACGAAGCGATGCGTCTCCTGAAGAACAAAGCGAAGTTCCGCCTCGACAATCTGGTCGAAACGACCGTCACCACCATCAGCCATCCATTGGGCATAGCTGGTTTCGCCCAGAACCTTCAAAGCCCCGGAAAGATCTTCGCTCTCTAGCATCCGCTGTAATATGGGTGCTTCGACGAAACGACTCTCCATTGCACGGAGCCGAGAGACGGCGTAGCCGTAGCGCTCCGATTGGGCCATTACCTCACCTCCCCGCTCAGTTCGAAAAGAGACGTGTCACAACGTCCTTCTCGAGTTCTTCGCGAAGGGAACGGATCAGCATCTCAAAGGAGCAGTTGACGTCAACCTGACCACGACGGAGGACGAAACCTCCCCGAATGGAAAGGCGCTCTTCATCAAGGACAAGGTGAGTCGAGTTCTTCTGGTTAAAGGCATCCAACCAGGAACTATCGAGATGTTTCTCGTCACGCCCGATGAGGACAGTCCCATCACCGGCCTTGGAGGCCTTTTCCAGAAGCTTCCCGCAGAAAGCCAGGTGTTTTTTCTTCTCCATGCCGACAAGACCGTCAAGAGCCAGCTGGAACGTCTGATCGATCAGCTGTTGCTTGGCCCCCAAAGCAATCTTTTTGACGTCAAGACGCGCGACAACTTCACGACGGCGGAAAATCTCCGGGCCATCCTTTTTCAAGCGTTCCTGAAGCTCCTTTTCGATTGAAGCAGCCACTTCCGCAGCCTCATCAGCGATAGCCTCAGCCTGACTATTCGCTTTAGCCAACAACGACTGCGCTTCATTATTCGCATCGGATTCAATCTTTTTTTTGATATCAACAAGAGACATCGAGCTTCACCTGAAAACGCTACAGCTGAATGCCGTTGAGGAGAATGATGCTCAGAAGGAGAGCAAGAACGGCGTACGTTTCGACCATAGCAGGAAGGATAACCGCCTTACCCGTCTCCTCAGGCCTCTTAGCAATCATCTGGATGCAGGCAGCAGATGTTTTCCCCTGAGCGATAGCAGAAATGAAACCCACAATAGCCGTAGGAAGGCAGGCGAAAAGAATGCCAAGCCCCTGAAAGACGCCCACATCAACACTTGTGCCGCCTCCGAGGAGACCGACTTTCAGGATGGCTACAAAAGCAATCAGGAGGCCATAGATCCCCTGCGTTCCTGGGAGGGCTTGCAGCAAGAGAACCAGACCGAATTTCCCGGGGTCTTCCGTCATGACACCAGCTCCACACTGACCGGCAATACCGACACCAATCGCCGAACCAACCCCGGCAAAACCTGCAGCAAGAGCCGCTCCACAGATAACCAGTGCGATTCCCAAGAACTCCATTGCGTAAGCACTCCCCTCAAAAAGTTAGTGTCATGCAGGATAGGGGCTCATTCGGCCCCTTCACAAATAGTGACATGCCGTGTTTTGTGCCGAAGAGGGTCGAAGCCGCGACCGCCGGAAACATAAAACTTGCTGAAAAACTCCACATATTGCAGGCGCAATGAGTGAACGAAAGCGCCAAGGACTCCGATCGCAACGTTGAAAAGATGGCCTCCTAAAAAAATGAGCGCGCCAAAAAGCCAGCCCACATAAGGAATGGCCCCCAGAAGGTCGGCAAGCATATTAATGATCATGGCCACAGCGGAAGAAGCAAGCCCTAAAGCGAGGAGTCTGCTGTAACTAAGGACATCACCCAGGTAGGATGTGACATTATAGAGGCTGAGAACCCCGGAAATTGCCTTGCCGATCAGCGTCGGCTTATGCCTTCCCTGTGTGGTTACCAGAACAATGACGCCGGTCCATGAGAGAAACTTGCCCAGCATCATCGGCCCCGAGCCGATGATGCCACTGGCGCCTCCTCCGCAGAGAAGGAGGCCGACAAGCAGAACAATCCATCCGCCCTGATCTGCAAAAGCAGCCATTTTATCGCCTTTCTTTAAATTATGAATCATTGAGGCAGAAAGGCCGAAAAGGATTTGGACTACACCAAGAGCCAGGGAGATAATCAGAAATGTGATCGGGTCACTTAGAGGATCAAGGAAGGCAGGAGCATTCTTGATTGGGGCCAGGAAATGGAAGAAAGGGAAAAGATCAATCATGTCTCCAATCCAAGATCCCGTGACAACGCCGACCAAAATGGCAGCTATTCCTCCAAGGCCTAAAATGGCAAAAAACTTACGAGATTCTCCGACCATGCCATATTTTTTAATCGCACCAAAGAAAATAAAAGCCAGCAGCAAACCATACCCGCCGTCACCAAGGCACATACCAAAGAAAAGAAAAAAGAAAGGAGCCATCAAGGCTGTAGGGTCTATTGAACCATAGGCAGGAGATCCATAAAGATTTGTCAAGGGTTCATGTACTTCAAAAAAACCCGCATTAGACAAAAGGACAGGAGGACGATCTCCTTCCTCCGGCGCAGAGAAGGAATAATCAATATATTTATTGTAGAGGGCTAGCCTTTCTTTTATTGTATCAATACGTGATGATGGCACCCAAAACTTAAGGAAAACAACTTTGCTTGTCTTTGTCCCTTTATCAAGAGCGCCATGCCTATCGATAAGGATCGACACATAATCCGAAAATAACCGTAGTCGTTCAACCCAGTCCTGAGAAATCCGTGAAAGTTGCTCACCGATAGCTAAAGCTTCTCTTGATAAGCATTCCAACTGACTATGAAGTTTTTCTTTTTCTAAAGAAACCTCAGAGTTAAGAGCTTTGTCAAGATCTACTTTAGAAAATCCATATCGAGAACATATTTCTAATATTTCTTTTTCGATTTTTCTGGAAAAAATAACAGCGACAAGAGTTTCTTTGTCATTTTCAGGAGACACATTGAAGAAGATTTCTTTTTGATCTGATTCTATCCCTTCCAGTGCATCCTTAAAGTTTTGGCCCTGAGAAGTCGTTATGTTTCCGACAATACCGCATACATGATTTGTGCCCGTTGTAAAAAACGAGAGCGGGTAGGGCATTTCTGAAAGTTTTTCAATGACGTCGAGAGAAGCTCTCGTTGATGTTTCTTTTGATTTGATATCTGCCAACTTTCGCTCAAAGTCCTTCACTTCGGATACAAGGGCATAAGCCTCATCAACAGCAAGAAGTGATTCCAAATAGCCCAAAGTACAGCTCGGCTTCGGAGAAAGGAGTCTTTCTAACCCTTTCTTCTCTTTGAAATAAGGCTCAAGAACTCTCAGGAGATAACGGATGTCACCTTGAAGCTGATCAAGAGGCACCTCACTCTGTGCAGTGCCAGCTATTGTTGAAGCGCTCGATCCTTCCTCTTCAATTTGCTCACAAAAACCCATACTCTGTATGTCGGCAATCAGGTCTTCTACCTTGGAGTTATGAACAATGAGATGCAGTTTTTCAAACTGGGCTATTGCCATAACGCTTCATCACCTCATCGCCGATCCAGGCTGCAACGGTTTTCACCTGCGCCTGGCAAGAATCGACAAAAGAAGTTGCTTCTCTCCGCCCTTCGGCGAGCATCTCTTCTGCCTTGGCTTCTGCCTCTGCCTCAAGGCGTCGTGTCTCTTCCATCAACTTTCGGTGAGACTGCTGTTTGGTTTCCTGTATGGTTCTCTCTGCCGATGCTCTCGCTTCAGCAAGGATTTTGGCGGCCTCTGCCTTCGCCGTCAAAAGCACCTGCTTGGCCTTCTCTTCAGCAAGACGGATTTCATCTGCAACGTTCAAACTCATCAGTCCTCCTTCCGCCGGGGAAGATCAGCAACGATCTGCCATGGCAGTCGCCACCGACACATTGTAAAGGCATGCCCGTAATGTGTCAATTTTAACAAGAGCGGAGTCAAGAAAACACAAAACAATGAATATACTGGAACATTTTGTTCATTCAGCTACAAAAATGACCTTCCGCCCTTTAGCCCAGAAGGTCCTGAAGCTCTCTATGCGACGAGGGGCCGACGCCCCTCGTTAGTTTTCTTTGGAGCGGACAACGGGATTCGAACCCGCGACCCTCGGCTTGGGAAGCCGATGCTCTACCACTGAGCTATGTCCGCTTGTAATGTCCAGTAGTATAACGGCCTCCCACCCTTTTGGCAACGCTTCTCCCTGCGGTTTTTCGAATCAGATTCGTTCGACCACGGCCACGGTCTCGACATGAGCCGTCTGAGGAAAGAAATCAAAAGGAGTCAACGAAGCGATACGGTATCCAAAAGCGCACAGCATCGCGAGATCCCGGGCAAGGGTGGACGGATTGCAGGAAACATAAAGAATCTGCCTTGGGTTCAGCTGCGTCAAGCCTTGGAGAACGCCCGCAGCGCAGCCGCTTCTAGGGGGATCGAGCACCACAATGTCATAATCACCTGAAGTTTTCTCTTGGAAGAAATCCTCGGCCCGGCCATCATAAAGGGTAACGTTGCTCATTCCATTGGCCCTCATGTTGTATGCCAGGTTGCGCATCGAGGGCTGCCAGGATTCAACAGCCATAACACGACGCCCGCTCGAAGCGATATGAGCCGTAAGACCACCGACGCCGCTGAAAAGCTCCAGAATCGGGCCAGTACTTGTGACATCAAGGCTCTTGACTACATGACGATATAAGGCCTCTGCCTGAGGAGCGTTGACCTGGAAAAAAGCCGTCAGATCCATTCGAAAGACATAATCTCCCAACCGCTCTTCCAGGAAAAGGTCTCCCGACAAGGGTAGCGTACGAGAGCCGATAATAACGTTTCCTCTCTGGGGTTGGATGTTGATCGCCCAGGAACGAAAAGCGGGAAAACGTGAGCGCATTTTCCTGGCAAAAGCGCGGAGCTCTCCAAAGAGCGCCGTCGACGGTTCTTGGCGGAGCACCAGGAGAACTGCTCCGTTGCCGGAAGTGCTTCCGCACCTCACGATGACATGTCTCAAATCGCCTTGATGGGTTCGTTCATCATACGCCTTGAGCGATAGACGGGGCAAAGCCTCCCGCAAAGCTACAAAGATCTCTTCCAGGGGTTCTTCGATAAGGGGGCAATTGTCGATGGGGATGAGATGGTGGCTGCCGCGACTAAAAAAGCCGAGATTAACTTTATCACCGTAACCCTGCGCTGGAAAGGATGCCTTGTTCCTGTAGTGATGCTGTCGCGACGAGGGGATACAACGACTGAGAGGTAATTTCTCCACGTCAAAACCACCTAAGCGGGTCATGGCATCTGCGACAAGATTCTCCTTGATAGTCAGCTGTGCCGGATAAGCGGCATGTTGAAGGCGGCACCCCCCGCAGCGACCGTACCAACGGCAGAATGAGATCGTCCTCTCTGTGGCGCTCCGTCGCAGTTCCAAAATCTTACCGATCCCGTAAGAATGTTTGATTTTAACGAGGCGGACCAACGCTTCCTCTCCGGCAAGAAGCATGGGGACGAAGATGACCGGGCCATCCCTGAGGTCACAGATTCCATCCCCCTCGCTGTTGATGCCCCGCGCCCGGAGCACGGCTGTTTCACCTTGGCAGACGATGCTCGCCACCCGCTTTCAGGAAAGACCCTCTGGAATAAAGAAAGGAGGGGCAATCACAGCCCCTCCTTTCACTCGAAAAAAGACCTCGGTGCTAGAGAAAGACTCCGCGCATCCTGACGGCATCGGCCACTCGCTTGATGGAAACCATGAAAGCGGCACGGCGCATCTTGATGTTCTTTTCTTTTGAGTACTCCCACACGCGATGGAAGTTGTCGCGCATGATCCGAAGCAGTCTCTCGTTATACTCCGCTTCTGTCCAGAAGAAACCGGCCAGGTTCTGGCACCACTCGAAGTAGGAGCCGATAACGCCGCCGCTGTTGGCAAGGAAGTCGGGAACGATAAGAACGCCCTTCCCATCGAGAATCGCATCGGCCTCGGGCGTAATAGGACCGTTGGCACCTTCGACAATATATTTGGCTTTCACCTTATCGGCATTCTTGGCGTTGACAGCGCCTTCAAGGGCGCAGGGAAGGAAGACATCGACGTCAAGGAAGAGAACGTCTTCCAAGGGACGTTTCTCGAGACCGGGCTGCTCGAAGCCCTCAAGAAGCTTTTTGGGGTGAGCGGCCGAATGGGCCATGGCTTTGGCGATGTCGAGGCCATCCTTGCAGAAGTAGGTACCGGTGATATCGCTGATGCCGACGACCTTAGCCCCTGCCTCCGTAAGTACTCTGGCTGCATGAGATCCGACGTTTCCAAACCCCTGGACAGCTGCGGTCGCACCCTGAACGGGCTTGCCGATAGCCTTGAGAAACTCCATGGCACAGGTCGCAACGCCGAGACCCGTGGCAGCGGTACGCCCCTTCGATCCCCAGAGGGAGATCGGCTTTCCGGTGAAAATAGCCGGATCAAGACGGCCGCGCATTTTGCTGATGGTGTCCATGAACCAGACCATCTCCGGACCGCCGGTCCCAACGTCGGGGGCAGGAACGTCAGTCCAGGAACCTACGAAGGGCTCGATACGAGCGGCGAAGGTACGCGCAATGCGTTCCTTCTCCTTCGGGGAAAGCTCCAGCGGATCGCAGGCAACTCCACCCTTGCCTCCACCGTAGGGGATGCCGGCAAGGGAACACTTCCAGGTCATCATGAAAGCCAAAGCTTCGCACTCGTCGAGACAGACGTCGGGATGGAAGCGAACGCCGCCCTTGGCGGGACCGAGAGCCGTCGAATGAGCGACGCGATATCCGTCACAGACACGGATTGTGCCGTCATCGAGCTCAACAGGAACGGAAACGCAGACCTTGCGCTCCGAACGGCTCAGAATCTCGACAAGGCCGTCATCAAGGCCCATTTCGGCAGCGGCGGCGTAAAAGTTTTTCAGTGCCGTGTCGAGGAGAACGTTAGTCGAGGTGCGTTTTTCCACGGACATTTAAAAACCCCTCCTCAATCGTTCGTAAAATCGTGACATGACGTGCTCTGTTTCTATTTGATAAGGCTATCACATTGCGCGTGAAATGGCAACGCAGAATGGTTCATTTAAAAAGGGAGCGTCTATTCGGCCATGGTATAGCCTTCATCGAAGGCTTTGGCGTTCAGCTCCTCCGTCCCCTTGGGAACCCGGCCAAGAACCGCTTGTTTGACGGCCTGAGGCTTCAGGAAACCTTTTTTCTCAAGGACTCTTGCCGCAACACCGAGAGCGACCATGTTGGTGACGAGCTCGCGGCCAAGCTTCTCCTTAGCTGTCCGGACGATGGGCAAATGGATGATCTCGGCATCAACTTTCGGAAGCTCCGTAACGAAAAAGTCATCAAGGACGACGATTCCGCCAGGCTTTGTGTTAGCAGCATATTCATCGCAGGCCTTCTGGGTCAGGATGACCTGAAGATCGGGTGAAACGGCTTTGGGGTAGTCGATCTCGCCTCGGGAGATGACCACTTCAGCCTTACAGGAGCCACCTCGGGCCTCAGGGCCGTAAGACTGGCTCTGGACGGAATTCCAACCCTCTTCAAAGAGAGCAGCCGCTTCACCGACGATCACGGAAGCCAGGATAACGCCCTGACCACCTGAACCGGCAAAACGGATCTCGTAGCGATCGCTCATGCTCGTTACCCCCTAACCCGTTCGATCAGCTTCTGATACTGTTCGGTATACTCCGGAGATTGACGATTAACAAATTCTCCGGTCACGACCTTGCCCTCCAGTTCCTCGGGGGACATGGTTTTTGCCTTGGCCAGAGGAACGACATTTTCCTTGAAGAAGTTAATGTTGTCAATGGGACGACGACGCTTGTTCTTGCGGCCGTACTGGGTATGGCAGCTGGAGAGTATCTCGATAACGGAGAATCCCTTGTTCTGAATGCCCTTGCGGATAAGCTGCTCACACTGTACGGGGTTGGCGATCGTCCCACGGGCGATAAAGGAAGCACCAGCGCCCTCGGCAAGCTTGCAGAGATCAAAGGTCGGATCAATGGCACCATAAGGTGCCGTCGTGGCATAAGAGCCCTGAGGGGTCGTCGGAGAGGCTTGGCCACCAGTCATGCCGTAGATATTGTTATTCATGATGATGGCTGTAATGTCGATGTTGCGGCGGCAGGCATGGATGAAGTGATTGCCGCCAATGGCGGAACAGTCGCCGTCACCCATGACGTCAAGGACGGTCAGCTCGGGCTTGGCAAGTTTGATACCGGTGGCAAAAGCCAGGGACCGGCCGTGGGTCGTGTGCACCGTGCAGGTGTTGACGTAGCCCGGCATGCGGCTCGAACAGCCGATACCCGAAGCAAGGACGGTCTGCGTGGGATCTTTACCCTCGGCGACGAGAGCCCGAATCATGGCATGCATGATGATACCGTGTCCGCAACCGGGACACCAGACATGAGGGAAGAACTGTTGACGGATCCAGTTCAGAACTTCCGGGCGAGGCATATTAGGCCACCTCCTTAACGGCGGCGATGATTTCCGAAGGCTTGAAGAGCTCTCCGTTGACAAGTCCCTTGGAATAGACAGGGCATTTGCCATGAACGGCCCGCTCCACTTCTGTGACCATCTGACCGCAGTTCAGCTCCGGGACGATGATCTTCTTGACCCTAGAAGCGTAAGCTCCCAATTCCTTGTCAGGGAACGGCCAGATGGTAATCGGGCGGAAGTGGCCGACCTTCATGCCCTGCTGGCGCATCTCATGAACGGCGCGAAGAGCGGAACGCGAGACGGAACCGTAGGAAACGATGAGCACTTCGGCATCATCTGCTTCATAGGTATCGTACTCAACGATGTCATCGCGGAACCGATCTACTTTCCGCATGAGCCGGAGCATCTTCTTTTCGATATCAGCCGCATTGTTCGTCGGGAAACCCCAGTCGTTATGGGTCAGCCCCGTAGCATGCCAACGGTAGCCTTCACCAAAACCGGCCATAAAGGGGACATCGTCAGACGGATCCGCCTTGTAGGGAACGAACTCATCGGGAGCTACGACAGGGCGCTTGCGGTTAACGATTTCAAGACCGTCTTCGACAAGCACCTTTTCCCGCATGTGGCCGATGATCTCGTCGCCAAGGACAAGGACAGGCTGCCGAAAGCGCTCAGCCATGTTAAAGGCCTTAACAGTGAGTTCGTACATCTCCTTGATCGACGAAGGGACGTAGGCGATCGTCCCATGGTCTCCATGAGTTCCCCACCGGGCCTGCATGACATCCTGCTGAGAGACCTTCGTCGGCAATCCCGTTGAAGGGCCACCGCGCATGACGTCGACAACGACGAGGGGAATTTCAGCAATGTAGGCAAAACCGAGGTTTTCCTGTTTCAGGGAAAAGCCTGGGCCGGAAGTCGCCGTCATCGCCTTGACTCCAGAAATGGAGGCACCGATGGCGGCTGCGATCCCCCCTATTTCATCCTCCATCTGGATAAATTTGCCACCGAGCTTGGGCAGCTCCTCCGCCATTGTCTCGGCGATTTCCGACGAAGGGGTAATCGGGTAGCCGCCAAAGAAGCGGCAACCTGCGGCGAGAGCCCCCTGGGCGATGGCGACATTACCCTGCCAGAAAGCAACCTTAGGCAATTTCTTCACGCTCCTTCACAGTCACCGCCAAGTCGGGGCAAATGTTTTCACACTGCCGACAGCCAATACAATCATCCTCGCGGGCGACTTCACACTTTGCCCGGTCATTCAGTTCAAGAACCTTTTTGGGGCATAGCGCAATGCAGAGCCCGCACCCTTTGCACCAAGGCTCGTGAATTGTGACTTGGAACTTTTTTGCCAATGGACTCACCTTCCTCCCCGAAGAAAAGTACGGTTTAAAGCGACAATTGTCCCTGAGCGATTATAGTTACAAACCTCACCAACCACAAGGTCAAGTCAGATGGTAAATGCTATCTTTTTTCCTACAATAAGGGTTAATTTAGGCCTAAAGTCCCAAGAACATTCGACAAGCAAGGAACCAAGGCCCTGCTCCTGAGCCTTGGTTCCTCCATTGTTCATATGTTCAGTAAATTTAGTCTACGCCTAGACGACAGCGGGCTCGATCAAAAGCTTGCCCTCGGCGAAACGTCTGTAGTGAAGGGGGTCAATGTCGATGGACGTTTTGCCGGTGAGGATCAGCTGAGCCATCAGGTCTCCCGAAACGGGTCCGAACATGAAACCATGTCCTGAGTAGCCGCAGGTCAGGAAAAAGCCTTTGATGGCATCAGCCTCTCCCATGATCGGAGCTCTGTCGGGAGTCATGTTGTAAAGCCCCGACCACTGGCGGACGACACGGACTCCCTTGGTGCGGGGCAGAAGTTTCGTGAACGTCTTTGACATGTGTTCCAGGAAATCCCAGCTGTTACCCAGCTGAAAATCGGCAGGATGTCCCTCGGGGCTGCATCCGCCGATAATCGACCCATGAGGCCTCTGCTGAATGTAGTAATTGCCGGAAAAACTCATGAGCATTGGAGGGCAGACGCCCGGCTCGACAGGTTCCGTGATGAGGATCTCGTGACGCTCCGAGTAGTTGGGAATCTCAAGGCCGGCCATTTTGGCGACAAACTGGGAATAGCCGCCTGCGGCATTGACCACTACGGGCGCATCGATAGAACCCCGATTGGTGTCGACACCGACGACGTGATCGTCTGCGACGCGAATACCCGTGCATTCCGTATATTTATGGATCGTCACACCAAGACGCTTCGCGGCCTCCTGGAATGCGAAGGTCGTCAGGAACGGATCGGCATGACCGTCTCGCGCATTGAAAGTGAACCCCACGGCATCTTCCGCAGCAAGGCCGGGACAGATTTCCTTCGCCTCGTCGTAGTCGACGATATGAGTGTCAATTCCCAACCTGTTCTGCAAAGCCATATTGGCCAAGAGTTGGTTATATTCGCCTTCCTCATAGGCCACCATCAGGTACCCGCCTTGGTTGAGGCCGACATCCATTCCGAGCTCTTCGTGGAGATGCTCGAATCTATCGACGCAGGCCAGGCCGAAGCGGCAGTTCATCTCCAGTCCCCACTGGGCGCGAATACCGGCACCGCAACGTCCCGTCGACCCGGAACAAACCGTACCCTTCTCAAGGAGGACAACGTCCTTCATGCCCATTTTAGCCAGGTGGTAGGCTGTGGATACTCCCTGAATGCCACCGCCGATGACAACTGCTTCTGCTTTGTTCTTCCACGTCATCACTTGTCACCGCCTTCGGCCAAAATGCCGAGTTTCACCGGTTTTGCCGGCGGACGGAAGGTTCCGACAGGCACCTCCGAAACAGGGACGCCCTTGGCACGGGCGATCTCCTTCAGGATGATGTCACGGCAGCCACGGCCCTGGCAGGGGCCCATGCCGACCCGAAGCACCCGCTTCAGCTCGTCGAAGCTGTCGTAGCCGCGGTTGATCCATTGGCGGATCTCCTCCAGCGTGACTTCCTCGCAGCGGCAGACGACGATCTCCTTTTTCATCACTTCTTCACCACCTTGACGGCCCGTATGTCGCGCATCAGGGCACGCGGCACTTCGACGTGGACGACGACGGTCCGGTCCTTCAGCGGCTCCGTGACGGCGACGACCGTCCCTGCCGCGACGGCCTCTCCCTGGCGGTTCAGGCACGAGACCTCCTCGCCCTTTTCCGGGCGGGGCAGCATCTCATGGGGCAGCTTGATGACGGCCTTCCCCTCGCCTCCCGCCGTGAGGTCGATGACGAAGCAGGCCAGGCCAGGGCAGATCGCCACGCATTTCGCGCAGCCGATGCATTTCTCGTAGTCGATCCGGGGCGTGTCGTTGATGTCGTCGAAAGGGATGATCGCTCCCGTCGGGCAGCTCGAAGCGCAGGGGTTGCACGGGATGCGCTGGGGGCATTCGATGACGACGAGACCGTTCTTTTTCGTCTCCCAGAGCGACAGGGGCGGCTCTTCCGCTCCCGGACGGCTTTCCACCAGGATTCCGCTGTTGAAGAGTCTCTCTTTGTCCGTCATGGCTTAGACCTCCCAGGCGTCGCAGCTGCACTTCTCAAGGCCGCTACGGATCTTTTCCCCGACTTCTCCGGCTCGGAGGTGGCTGAGACGCTGCCAGTAGGACGCCAGCCCGGCGTCATAGTCGCTGTCTTTGACGTGACCCAGCGAGCGCGCCGCGCCAAGACCGGCCAGACGACCTTCGACCATGGCCGAAGAGGCCTCTTCGATTCCCGCCGCGTCTCCGGCAACCCAGATGTGGGACTGGCTCGTCCGCATGTGGGCGTCACGCCGAGGCACGTAGCCGCAGAGTTCCGGCACGAACTGCATGTCGCAGCCCGCCTGCCAAAGCAGTTCCGCCGTGGGCGTGAGGCCGACGGCAAGGCAGATGATGTCGCAGTCGATCCTGACGGGGTCCCCTTCGAGTCCCTTGTCGCCCACGGCCTGGATGACCGCACCGCTGACGACGTCCTCTCCCAGGGCTTCGACAATGGTGTGGCGAAGCAGGATCGGCACGCCGAGACGACGGATTTTCGCCGCATGAACCCAGTAACCGCCGATCTTCGGCATGAATTCAACGACCGCCGCCACGTCCACTCCCGCCTGCATGAGCTGGTAGCTGACGATGAGGCCGATGTTGCCCGCTCCGATCATGAGGACCCGCTTGCCCGGCGTGACTCCGTAGACGTTCATGAGCGTCTGGACCGCACCGGCGCCGTAGACGCCCGGAAGGTCGTTTTTCGGGAAGGGGATGAGACGTTCCATGGCCCCCGTGGACATGACGATGCGTTCCGGCTTGATCCGGAAGTAGTCCTCCTCTCCCCGGCTGAGGCTGACCACTCCGTCCTCCTTGTAGTAACCCAGTACCGTGGTGTTGACGTGAACGTCGATGCAGTCCTTGAGGCCCTCCAGCTCCTTGAAGAGGAGCTCTCCGATCTTGTAGCCCCGCGTTCCCGCCCGCTCGTCTTCGGAACCGAAGAATTTATGGGTCTGCTTGATGAGCTGCCCCCCCAGCTGGAGGTCGCTGTCCACCAAGGTGACCTGAGAACCCCGGGAGGCCGCCTCCAGCGCCGCCGAGAGACCGGCCGGGCCGCCGCCGATGACCAATACTTCCGTCGTTTTCATCCTGTGCGACCCCCTCTAGCCTTCCACGAGGGGCACGACGCCCCGACCGTGCTGCGTCCTGACCTCCATGCCCGCCTTCAACGGCGTCACGCAGGTCCGAACGTTCGGCACGCCGTCGACGATCATGAAGCAGGACGAGCATTTCCCGATGGCACAGAAAAAACCGCGAGGTTCCTTGCGCTCCGGCGTGATCCGGTAGATGCGCACTCCGTTGGCGTGAAGCGCTGCTGCGATCGGCTCGCCTTCGAATCCCTTGAGCTCCCGGCCGTCGAAGCTGAACGTGATCTCCTTCGCGTGACGGAACTCAAGGATCGGATGCTGATGGATCAGTCCCATGAAAGATGCACACCCCTCCCCAAAAATCCTCAAAAAAAAATGAGCTGCCCCGGCCCTTTTCTTATGCCCTCCTCTTTGGCCGCAAAATAATTATTAAGCCATGAGAAAGACGGTACATTGTATATATAGCACTTGTGTTCTCTTTTTGCAACGAGTCACAAAAAAACCGGTGGAGCCAAGGCTGGAGCCATCAAGCATACGACAACATTTTATGGCAGGTCATCCCATGTCGGCCCCACGAAGATAATTGACGGATATCTCCCACGGCGACAGAGCCATCCTTTCATCTCTTTGACCGATAAGAGCTACGTTTCCAGCACGGGCACAAGCTCTATTCACAGGCAGATCGTTCTCTTCGAGGTACGAAGAAAAACGGCGGACATCTTCACCGACCCATTGGATCCGTTTGCCTTGATCGTAAGCCTTTTGCATCAGATCCTGAAAAGGAATAAACATGGGAGGCAAAATGGATACAGGGGGATTTGTCGACGGCATAAACTCATAAATAGCCCCGTAAACCTCTTCCCGCCTGGCCCACAAGAGGGGGACCAAAAGGCAATCGATCTGAGAGAGATCGTAAATCATGGCTTCCAGCGTCCCGACGGGCACAACAGGAACGCTTAGTGCCTCAGCTAGAGCGACAGCGTACGAAACCCCGACACGCAATCCCGTGAAATAACCAGGCCCTGTCGTTACGGCAATGCAATCGATGTCGTGAAGACTCTTATCAAGCGAGCGAAGCAGGCCATCCACAATCCCCGGCAAAAGAGCGGATTGTTTCCGCCCAACATTCAACTGAATTTCACCGAGAACCACACCGCCGGAAGCACAACCGACATTGGTCCACCGACTGCAGCAATCAATGGACAGGACAAAGGACACGCCACCTCAGCTCCTTTCGACAAAACGACGGCGTTCCGCCAGGCTCTTCAGGGCCACAGTGGCTCTTGCTCCTCGAGATTCAATGACAATTTCTCGAACATCTCTCGTCGTTTCTTCTCCTCCTGAAGACAGAGAAAAATGAACCAACCAAAGATCGGCTAGAGGCGGAGAGCTCCATCGATCAGGCCATTCAACAAGAATGAGGCTGTCCTGAAGAAGGTATTCTTCAAGACCGAGAGCGTCCCCCCCGTCTTTCGGTAAACGATAGAGATCAACATGAACGATGGGGATGTTTCCATCATATTCATTGATGAGGGTAAAGGAAGGGCTGCGAACGTTGCGGGCTCCGAGAGCCTGAGCTATTCCGCGTACCAGCGTTGTCTTCCCGGAGCCCAGCGTCCCTTCGAGAAGGAGCGTTAGCCCCGGGAAAGCGACAGCGGCGATATCGGCGCCGAGTCGACATGTTTCTTCTTCTGACTCTGAGAGCGTATGAAGAACAAGCTCATTCTTTTCTGTTTCCATTGCCGTCACTCCTGTTACGCCGATAAAAGAGGAAAAAAAGGAAAAGATTTCCTAAGAAAAGAGCACCGAGAACGATCATCGGAGCGTTGAGAGAGTATTCTCGATGAAAGGTTTTTGTCATCATGAGAAAGAAAAAAGCCATCAGAAAAGACAGGGTCGAATAGCGCAGCCCCTTCATGCGGCTCTTTTCCGTCCGACGACGCTCCTCTTCCCAGTCGATTCGCCGACGTCTTCGGGGAGACGTCATGTGAAATCCACCAAGACGGCGGGAGCCGTTTCGGCAATCTCTCTGGCGAGAAGGCCGTCTTTCCCTCTGACGGCGGCCCATCTCGAACCGGCCAAGCCATGCAACAGAGCACCGGCCAAAGCCGATTGCGAGGGGCCATGCCCTTGAATAAGAAAGGCCCCGATGAACCCTGAAAGCACATCACCAGAGCCTGGAATGGCAAGAGAGGAGTCCCCCAGCGAGGCAATCCATGTTCGCCTGCCATCGTCGATCAAACTGTCCCAGCCTTTGAGAAGGACTGTTCCCCAACTATCGGCAAGGCAACGGACCCCTTCGAGGCGGCTTGCCGCAACGGAAGAAGGCGCCTTGTCAAGCAAGTGGCCGGCCTCTCCCTCATGGGGAGTAAGAAGAGAGTCACCCCGACGAGACAGCACCGCTCTTCCCTCCGCCAATCCCCATAGGCCGTCGCCATCGACAAGTAACGGTTTGGACCAGCGTTCCCATAGGGCGGTGACCAGGGATCGGATCTCCCTGCTCCGACCGAGACCGGGACCGAGGATCATGGCATCGGCCCGCTCCTGCCATGTAAGAATCGTCTCCAGACAAGATGAGGTGATCGTCTCTCCCTTACAGGGAAGTGGCTCAAAAATCGCTTCCGGGAGAAAGGAAGAGGCGGCGGCCAGGTTTTCCTCCGGAAGGGCTACAACGACAACGCCGGAGCCGGCACGAAGAGCTCCCAGAGCCGCTAACAGCGGCGCGCCCTGGTAGCGCCTTGATCCACCGAGGACAAGGAGCGTCCCTCGCCTTCCCTTGTGAAGATTCATCGGGTGGCGTCGAAGGAAGGGGCGAAGATCGTCGGGACCGCAAAGGAGGGTTTTCGAATCTTCTGGTAAAAGTCTTTCAACGGCTATTCCGACGTCAACAACGACAACAGTCCCCGCCCGCGCCGCTCCAGGCATAACATGCAGCCCCGGCTTGGAGGCACCGAAAGACACCGTAAGATCAGCACGAACGGCGAGGCCGGCAACCTGACCGGTCATCCCGTCGACTCCGCTGGGAATATCGAGCGCAACGGTGGGGATCCCAGCAGAAAGCGCAGCGATGAGACGGTGGACTTCTCCTCTGGGAGCGCCCTTGGACCCTGTCCCCAAGAGAGCGTCGACAATGAGGGAAGCCGATGCAATCACAGCAGAAAGTTCTTCGTCCTCAAGAGAAGAGCTCTCGCGACAGCGGGTTCCAAGAGAGCGCAGGATTTTCAGGTTAGTGGCGGCATCTCCGCGATAGTCTGCAAAGGGAGCAGCAAGAAGAATTTCAACGGGGAAACCTCGAAGAGCCAGATGTCTGGCAATGACGAAACCATCTCCGCCGTTGTTGCCCTTACCGGCGAGAATCAGGGTTTCTGAAGGAGAGAAACGGTCGATAATCAAATCCGCTGCATTCCGCCCGGCATTTTCCATCAGTAACAAGCTCGGCATTCCGAAGGCGTCCGTGGCCTTGGCGTCCGCTCTCCTCAGTTCTTCCGGGCCATAAAGACGGATCATTCCCTAGCCCTCCTTGCCTTCAAGAACGACAATGGCAACGGCATATTCACCATCATGGCTCAAGGAGAGGTGAGCCCGCTCAATGCCTGCGTCTTTCAAGAGCCCGGAGACTTCCGGCGAAAGGACAAGAAAAGGTCTTCCCTCATGCCTGCGAACGGCGACGGATTTCATGCCTATCGAGGCGAGCCCCCACCCGCCAGCTTTGGCCAAGGCTTCTTTGGCCGCGAAGGATCCGGCGAAATGCCGTGCCGGGTCAGATCTCTCCTTGGCATATTCCCTCTCTTCCTCGGAAAAAACCCGAGCAAGAAAAGCCTCTCTTTCGGCAAAATGCCGCATTCTCTCGATTTTGCAAAGATCGACGCCAATGCCGAGAATCATCGCGATGCCCCCTCAATTGCACAGTCACCCGGCTCTCTCATTGCCGCCACCGTGAACACCACCAACAGACAAAGGCCGTCTCGCTCCGAGAGGAGCGAAAAACGGCCTTATCACCAATGGTGGGTGGTAGAGGAATTGAACCTCTGACCTCTTCCGTGTCAAGGAAGCGTTCTCCCTCTGAACTAACCACCCGACGAGACAGCATTTTACAGGCCTTCCGAGCATTTGTCAACGCATCGAAGCCACTCAAAAAGACCAATCGAAGCGGCAACAGAGGCATTGAGGGAACCCGTTTTGCCGCGCATGGGGATGCATCGCCGATCATCACACCGTTTGGCCACCAGAGGCGAGAGCCCACGGCCCTCTGAGCCGACGACAAGAACGCAACGATCCGGCAAAGGCTCCTCCCACAGCGTACGCTCGGCTCGATGGTCAAGCCCGACGATCCAGAAGTGATGTCTCTCGGCAAGGAGCTGAAGCGTTTGAGAGAGATTGCCTACGGGAAGCAGGGGCAGGCGCAATGCAGCTCCTGCACTGACCTTCATTACCGCTCCCGTCGGCAGGGCCGAGCGGCGAAGGGGGATGAGAACGGCCTCCGCTCCCGCCGCTTCAGCGCTGCGGATCATGCTCCCCAGGTTCTGGGGATCCTGGATATGATCCAGGGCAAGAAGAAGGGCCGGCCCGGACAAAGGAACCCGCTCAAGATAGCTCTCAAGGGGTTCGAGGGCCACAGCGCTGATTTGTGCCAGAAGCCCCTGGTGATTTTCTCCGCCGCAGAGTCTTTTGATGACAGCCGCATCGACCATCTGGAAGGGTATGGACCTCCCTTTGCAGATGTCGAGAGCTTTTTCGACAGCCTCCCCTCCTGCTCCCCTCATGACGTAGAGCTTGAGACAACGCTGAGGCGATTCCTCAAGCAATGTCAGGACAGGGTGCCTCCCCCAGTAATAACCCTCCTCTCCCTTCGGCAGGAGCTTTTTTTCTTCTTTTTTAGCCGACATGGGCGAGAGGTCCTCCTTTCAATTCTTCCATAAAGGCTCCAAGATGTCTGGCCGTGTGACCCGCTCCGGAAGCGACGAGGCTTTCGGGCTCTCCGGCGGCGACAAGCCTTCCACCCTCTTTGCCGCCGTCAGGCCCTAGATCGACAATGTAGTCGGAAGAAGCAAGGACGTCGAGATTATGTTCGATCAGAATGACACTGTTACCCTGGTCGACGAGGCGATGAAGGAGGCGCAGGAGCTTGGCGACATCCGTGTAGTGAAGTCCCGTCGTCGGCTCGTCCATCAGATAAAGGGTCTGACCGTTGAAGCGTTTGCCGAGCTCCGTCGCCAGTTTGACCCTCTGGGCCTCTCCTCCGCTGAGGGTCGTCGCCGGCTGACCGAGACGAATGTATCCCAGGCCGGCCTCCTCAAGAATATCAAGCTTGTGGGCAATTCTGCGGTGGTCTCTGAAAAAACGGGCCGCCTCTTCGACCGTCATGTCGAGGACATCGGAAATAGTTTTTCCTTTGTAACGAACATCAAGAGTCTCCTGGTTGAAACGCTTACCACCGCAGACATCGCAAGTGACGAAAACATCGGCCATGAAAAGCATGGAAACCCTTGTGACTCCATCACCTCCACAGGCCTCACAACGGCCGCCGCGTACGTTGAAACTGAATCGCCCGGGGGCATAGCCGCGAATCCTGGCTTCCGGAAGCTGGGAGAACAACTCCCGAATAGGCGTAAAAAGCCCCGTGTAAGTGGCCGGATTGGATCGCGGAGTACGCCCGATTGGGCTCTGGTCGACGAGGATGACATTTTTCAGGGCGTCGACTCCGCTTATGTCGCGATGTCTTCCTGCTCTTCCTCGGAAATTGTTATCAAGGCGGCGGCGGATTCCCTTATATAGCACCTCGTAGAGAAGGGTGCTCTTCCCCGACCCCGAGACTCCGCTGAGGGAGGTCAGCGTTCCCAGGGGAAAAGAAACGTCAAGATCGGCCAAGTTGTTCTCCTTCGCTCCCGTCACCGTCAGCCATCCCTGAGGTTTTCTCCTTCCTCTCGCAGGGGAAACGACTCCCGAGGCCTCCCCTTTAATGTAGGGCGCGGAAAGGGAGTCACCCAGAGCAAGGTTTTCCGCCGTCCCTGAAGCAACGACGTAACCCCCGTTCTCCCCGGCTCCAGGCCCCATCTCGACGATGTAATCAGCAGCGATCATCGTGTCGCGATCATGTTCGACAATAAGAACGGTGTTGCCCAGATCTCTTATGGAGAGCAGGGTTTTGAGAAGACGCCCCGTATCTCTCGGATGAAGACCGACTGTCGGTTCGTCAAGGACGTAGAGAACTCCGGAGAGTTTCGATCCGATCTGTGTAGCCAGGCGGATACGCTGGCTCTCGCCTCCGCTGAGCGAGTCGGCCCGACGGAGAAGGGTCAGATAGCCGACACCGACGTCGACGAGAAATCCCAGCCGTTTTGCGACTTCTTCAACGACGGGCCCTACGACGGGGGCTATCGACGGAGAGAGAGAGAGTTGGTTCAAAGTCGTCAATACATCACTGACAGGCATGGCGACGATGTCGGCTATCGTGTAGCCTCCCAGGCGCACGGCGAGGGCCTCCTTGCGAAGCCGGAGACCCCGGCAAGTTCCACAGAGATCTTCAAAGCGGAAACCCTCCAGCTCCTCCTTGAAGGTCTCCGATTCCGTCTCCTGCCAGCGCCTTTCGAGCCAGGAAAGCAGACCTTCGTAGCGCCCCCGATAGGGGAATTCCTGGCCTTTTTCCCGGTAGGTCAGATCCAGCTTCTGAGAATGCCCTTTCAGAACGGCCTGACGGACCTCTTCCGGCAAGGCGTTGTAGGGACAGCGGAGATCCCACCCCTGGTTTTTGGCCAGAGCCTCAAGGCGACTGAGCATGTAATGGTTCTTTTTCCAAGGGAGAAGGGCCCCGTCGAGGATGGATCGATCGGGGTCGACGGCCATCTCCTCGTCGAAGTGTTCATGGCTGCCCAGCCCGGAACAGTCAGGACAGGCGCCATAGGGACTGTTGAAGGAAAACAGACGCGGTTCCACCTCTGGCAGTGAGATGCCACAATGGGTGCAGACATCCTTCTCCGTCAGGAGCTCCTCCTCCCTGCCGGGGGTGACGAGAAGGACATAACCATCGCTGAGCGCCAGAGCCGCTTCGACGGCCTCACTTAACCGCTCCCTGCGATCTTTTTCAACGCGAAGTCTGTCGACGACGATCTCTATGGTGTGGCGCCTGTTCTTGTCAAGGTCGATCTCCTCCTCGAGCCAGAGGACCGTTCCGTCGACACGAACCCTCATGTATCCTTTCCTTCGGGTTTGCTGCAAAATGTTGCGGTGTTCTCCTTTTTTGTCCCGAACAAGGGGGGCGAGAATTTCAACCCGCTCCCCTTCGGCGGAGCGATAAATGTGATCGACAATCTCGTCAAGAGAGTGGCGCTCGACGGGGCGGCCGCAGTCGGGACAGTAGGCTGTTCCCGCCCGGCCGAATAGCAGCCGCAGGTAATCGTAGATTTCCGTCACCGTACCGACAGTGGATCGTGGATTGTGAGACGTCCCCTTCTGTTCGATGGAAATCGCCGGCGAAAGTCCCCCGATGTCATCGACGGCAGGGCGGTTTAAAACTCCGAGGAATTGGCGGGCATAAGCGGAGAGCGACTGGACATATCGCCGCTGCCCTTCAGCATAAATTGTGTCGAAGGCCAACGAGGACTTACCCGAGCCAGACGGCCCGGTAATAACGACGATTTTATCTTTCGGCAGAACGACGTCGATGTTTTTTAGGTTGTGCTCCCTTGCTCCGCGGACTTCTATGACCTGCGACACGATCTATGTCTCCTTCTCTCGTTTCGGCAATGATATCCCGTAACCGGGCCGCTTCTTCAAAATTGAGCCGTTCCACAGCGGCCCACATCCGTTTTTCGAGATCCTCCAGGGGAAACTGAAGCGGCTCGCCCTCCAAAGGCGCTGATTCGTCAACTTCAGTAAGAAGTTCTTCGGGTAAGAGGCTCACGATGGGCTTTTGGATGGACTGCGGAACGACACCCCGCTCCTGATTGTATCTCCTCTGGCGCTCGCGACGCCGATTCGTTTCGTCGATAGCGGCTTTAAGGCTCCCCGTAAGGACATCGGCATAAAGAAGCACGGTGCCGCCCACATTGCGGGCCGCCCGTCCCGTCATCTGAACAATGGAGCGATAGGAGCGGAGAAAGCCTTCCCGGTCAGCATCGAGAATGGCCACTAAAGAGACCTCGGGCAGATCGATCCCTTCGCGAAGGAGGTTGACACCGACAAGGATATCAAAGGTCCCTTTGCGGATATCCCTAAGTAGGTCCGCTCTTTCAAAGGCGTCCAGCTCGGAGTGGATGTAGCGGACCTTGAACCCCAACTCGGCCAGATACTCCGCCAGATCCTCGGAGGAACGTTTCGTCAGGGTCGTCACAAGGGCACGTTCGCCTTTTTCGATGACGTCACGCAGGCGACCGACAAGGTCATCCACCTGCCCTCTGGCCGGACTAAGGATCACTTCGGGATCAATGACTCCCGTCGGTCGGACGACTTGCTCGACGAGGCGGGAAGAGATTTCGAGCTCCCAGTCTCCGGGCGTCGCCGAAACGAAGAGGGCCTGTCTCATGAATTGTTGAAACTCTTCCCAACGAAGAGGGCGATTGTCCAGACAGGCAGGCAGCCGGAAACCGTACTCAACGAGAGTCTCCTTTCTCGCCCGATCTCCGTTGTACATCCCCCGGATCTGTGGAAGCGTGATATGCGATTCATCGATAACGAGGAGAAAATCGTCAGGGAAGAAGTCAAGAAGCGTTCCGGGCGGCTCTCCCGGCTCACGGCCGTCGAGATAGCGGGAATAGTTTTCAATCCCCGAGCAATAGCCGACCTCGGAGAGCATCTCCATATCGTAGCGGGTTCTCATTTCCAGGCGCTGCGCTTCGAGCAGCTTTCCTTCCGCGCGATAGCGGGTGACCTGGTCGGCCAAGTCCTTATCAATCTGCGCCAGAGCAACGGCAATTTCCTCCTTCGACGTTACGTAGTGCTTGGCGGGGAAAACGGCCCCCTTCTCCTTCGCAACAAGTGTCCGCCCCGTGACGGCGTCGATTTCCTCGATTCGCTCCACCTCATCGTCAAAAAAGGATATCCGCAGAGCCTGGTCGCTATAGGCGGGAAAGACTTCGACGACATCACCCCGGGCTCGGAACTTGCCCGGTTCGAGAACGACATCGTTTCGCTCGTAGTAGCTCTCGACAAGTCGCGTGAGAAAGATCTTGCGGTCGATCCGATCCCCGACATGGAACCGGAAAACGGCCTCTTCGTAGGATTTTCGCTTACCCAGACCATAAATGCAGGAAACACTTGCCACGACGAGGACATCCCGTCTTTCCAGCAGTGCTTTCGTCGTCGCCAACCTCAGCTTTTCAATCCGGTCGTTGATGGAAGCGTCTTTTTCGATGTAGAGATCCTGGGCGGCGACATAGGCCTCAGGCTGGTAGTAGTCGTAGTAGCTGACGAAATACTGCACGGCGTTATCGGGAAAGAAGGATTTGAATTCGCTATAAAGCTGGGCAGCCAACGTTTTGTTGTGAGCAATGACAAGGGTGGGTCGTTGCACTTTCGCCACGACATTGGCCAGAGTGAAGGTCTTCCCGCTACCCGTCACACCCAACAGCGTCTGATAGCGCTCCTTCTTTCGCAGCCCTTCGACAAGGGAAGCGATCGCTTGGGGCTGGTCACCTGAAGGTGACCAGGGAGCCCTTAGCTGAAATTTTTCGGACACCGGTCTCCCTCCTTGGAAAATCCTTGGACAGGCAAGCGAAGAAAGAGCAAGGGGCGTGTCGGTATCACAGCCGACGTCGCCCCTCTCCGGTTCGGAATCGGCCTCCTCTTTTTCAGGCCGGTTCTATAGATGGCTTCAATTTCCCTGTCTTGGCATGAGCAGCCTCAGGAGAGAGAGGAGTTCCCAAGGGGGCAGACGGCGCCTCTTCGGAGGGCTCGTTCTTAACAGGAGAAGGCTCGGGATAAAGGATCCCATCAAGCTCTTCAGCCTCGATGACTTCCTTGTCCAACAGAGCCTCCGCCAGACGGTCAAGTTTATCACGGTTTTCCGAGAGGAGATCGCGAACCTTGGTATAAGCACTGTCGAGAATGGAACGGACCTCCTGGTCGATGACAAAGGCCACTTCCTCGCTGTAGTTTCTGTCATCGACAATATCTCTGCCGAGAAAAACCTCGTGCTGTTTCCGGCCCAGCGTCATGGGGCCCACCTTATCGCTCATGCCAAACTGTGTGACCATCTGTCGGGCGATGTTCGTCGCCCGCTCCAAATCGTTCTGAGCTCCCGTGGTCACATCCTTGAAAACGATCTCCTCCGTGACACGGCCCCCAAGGAGGAGACAGATGCGATCGAAAAGTTCCTGTTTCGAAGAGAGGAAGCGATCCTCCTCCGGCAATTGGAGGGTATACCCCAGAGCATGCTGCCCTCTCGGAATGATCGATATCTTGTGGACCGGATCGGCGCCGGGAATGAGTTTGGCGATAAGGGCGTGTCCGCTCTCATGAAAGGCGACGATGCGGCGCTCCTTGGCGCTCATGACCCGGCTTTTGCGCTCCGGACCGGCAATGACACGATCGATGGACTCCTCAAGTTCGCTCATGCCGATCGCCGTCTTGGAGCGGCGGGCCGCAAGGAGAGCCGCCTCATTGACGAGATTGGCCAGGTCGGCACCGACGAAACCGGGGGTGCGACGGGCAAGCACATCGAGATCGATTCCGTCCTCGAGCTTCTTGTCTTTCGTATGAACCTTGAGGATGGCTCGCCGGCCGTTGACATCGGGCCGATCGACGACAATATGCCGATCAAAGCGACCGGGGCGGAGAAGAGCAGGATCAAGGATGTCGGCACGATTGGTGGCTGCAACGAGGATGATTCCCGTTGTTGCATCGAAACCGTCCATTTCGACAAGAAGCTGATTCAGAGTCTGCTCCCGTTCGTCATGACCGCCGCCTAGGCCTGCCCCGCGTTGTCTGCCGACGGCATCGATCTCATCGATGAACACGATGCAGGGCTGCATCTTGCGAGCCTGTTCAAAAAGATCACGAACACGGGCCGCTCCGACGCCAACGAACATCTCGACAAAATCGGAACCGCTGATGCTGAAAAAGGGGACATCGGCCTCTCCCGCCGAGGCACGGGCAAGGAGGGTTTTTCCCGTCCCGGGAGGGCCGAGGAGCAAGACGCCGCGTGGGACTCGCGCCCCCAGCTTGACGAACCGTCCGGGATCACGAAGAAACTCGATAACCTCCTGGAGCTCTTCCTTCGCTTCATCACAGCCGGCAACTTCATCGAAAGTCACCTTGGGGCGATTATCAAGAAACATTTTCGCCTTGCTCTTGGCAAAGTTCATGACCTTGTTTCCTCCGCCCTGCATGTGATGGAGGATGAAGATCCACGCACCGATCAACAGGAGGGTCGGAAAAAGAGAGGTCATCATCGTTGTCCACCAAGGTGCTTTTGCGGGCGGAACAACCTCGACGTTGATTCCCTTCATCGAAAGGTCTTTGGCCAGATCTCCAACGCCGACGACATAGGTCTTGAATCGGCTTCCGTCCTGCATTTCTCCGTGAAGGAGCCCCTCTTCAAGAGCGACATGGCGAACTCGCCCGTCATCGGCCGCCTGAACAAACTCGCTGTAGGAGAGTGATTTAAACTCCTCAGGTCCTCTCACAGGAGAGAGAAAAGCATTGACAAGGCTCACGACAAGGACGATAAGGACCAAGTAGAGCCCCAGATTTTTAGCAAGTCGCTTCAAACTTCTTCCACCCCTCCGTCTCCACTATTATGCCTTAAGCTTCCGTTCTTAAAACGAAAATGGCAGGGAGATTTCTCCATAAGCCCGCATAGTCAAGGCCGTAGCCAACAACAAACTCGTCAGGGATGGAAAAACCTCGATAATCAACCGGAACCTGCACTTGGCGCCTGTCTGGCTTATCTAAAAGAACGCAGGTCTTGAGTGATTTGGGATCTCTCTCCCGCAGAAGCTTGACAAGATAAGCAAGGGTCAGACCGCTGTCGACAATATCCTCGACAAGAAGAACATCCTTCCCTTTTATATCTGTATCCAAATCCTTGACGATACGGACAACGCCACTTGATTTCGTGGAAGCCCCGTAAGAGGAGACAGCCATGAAGTCAATTTTCACACAAACACCGACATCAAGCTCACGTATCAGGTCTGAGAGGAAAAGGACAGCGCCTTTCAAAACACCGACGACGATGAGCTCCTTCCCCTGGTATTCCCTGCTGACTTCTTCAGCGATCTCTTTCACCCTACGGTGAAGACGTCCTTCATCGATAAGGATATCGGACAATCTATAGTTCATCGCTAGGTTTCTTCCTCCCATCGCAAGACAGAACAAGCCTGAAAGAGAGGCCTGGAACCGGCTCAGCCGTAAGATGGAACGCCCCGTCAAAAAAAGGACACCAAATTATTGTACTTCCTTGGACGGCCACAGGCCACCCCCCCCTCAGCCACCAGGGAATACTTCGCCTCTCGCGGGGTACAACACCAGCGGCACTCATGGAGAGAAGCCTGAAAGGAAATCGATGAGGGTTTTCCCAAGACAATGACCAGAAGGGACCTGCAACACTTCCCCTGACCTGTGAAAGATCTCCCGGAGGAACGACTTCTTCCCAGGGAAGGATTCCCCAGCCGACAAGCCCCTGACCGGAAGCAAGACTCAGGTTCCTCTTCCACTGAAACGTCCAGCGACCGCCTTTGTGAATCAAACGGGCCAGATCCTGAGTCCGTCGACGATCCAGGACTGGCCATCCCAGCGAAGCCGCCTCGCAGCGGATCGCTTCACAAAGCTCCATCTCCGAGAGTCCTTTGATAACAGCTCGATTCCAACAGCGCATTGTCCCAGGGCAGGGCTTTCGAAGCTGCTCGAGATAGGTGCGGCTTCGCTCCTCAAGCCAAAAGGTTACGGTCTGAGCTTCACGTGCCAAGGCGCTGAGGTGCTCGTCGACACGGGAGTTCACCGTCGCCCTGATCAGCGGCAAAAGCTGATGTCGGATCCGATTCCGCATAAAACGACGATCAACATTCGTTTCATCCTCGACCCAGCGGATATCCTCTTCTCTGAGAAAAGCCCTCAGCTCGGCACCGGAAAATTCAAGAAGAGGCCTGGCAAAGGGTGAGCGAAGGGGAGGAATGCCACGCAACCCCCGGATGCCCGTCCCGCGGAAGAGGTGGAAGAGCACGGTCTCAGCCTGGTCGTCGGCTTGGTGCGCCAGGAGAATCCAGCGAGCTCCGCATTGAAGTCGAACCGCATCCAGATAGGCATGGCGCAGCCTTCGGGCCGCCTCCTCCAGGCTCTCTCCCTTTCGTTTTCGAGCAGGCACCTCAACATGGCCCACCTCGATACGACAGCCGAGGTCCCGGGCGATCCTGCGGACGAAATCGGCGTCCTCAAGAGAGGAACGGCCTCGAATGCCATGTTCCACATGGGCCACGACAATTTCGCCTGGCCAGAATCGCTTCAACATGACAAGCAACGCCATCGAATCTCCGCCGCCTGATACAGCAGCGACGACAGGCATTGATTCATCCCACCAGCCCTGGCGTTTCCCTGCCTCTTTGAATCTCCTGTAAAAAAGCTCCCGATTCAGCCGAAACACCCTCCTGAAAAGGGCTACTGCTCCTCAACGAGCAGTTTCTCTACTTCCCTCTGCTCTTGCCGCAGCCGTTCAAGGAAAACCTCCTTTTTGCGAGGATCCATGTCGGCTGATTCGTCTCCCATAAGGTAGGCTATCTTCTTTTCCAGCAAAACCAGGCGTTCCTCTCTTTCCTTTCGAGCTCTTTCACGATCGATGAAATCGATCAGACCGTCATCCTCCCTGACAAAGGCACGACTCATCTCTGACACCTCCGTGAAAAAGAAATTCCCGTCATCCAAAAAACGACGAACCCCAACCCCCGCGGAAGCGCCTCTGCGCTTTCTTGAGAGGGAGGGGACCGTTATCATCATAAACCCCATGGGGGTTTTGTATCATATCGCCGGCGTCTTGTCCACCATGTCAATTTCGCCAAAGGGGCCTTGAAAGCTCGTTCTGTCGAAGATAACGATAGGCTGCCGCATCGATATCTTCCGGCGAAAGCTCTCCCATCGGTCGGAGCATGGCTTCAAATTCGCCCAGGGACCGGTTCATTTCATCCATAACATCCACCTGAATCAGGTAGGGTTTCAGCTCTTCCAGAGTCGCATCAGGCAGGCGATCCGTCAGGTAGCCGAAGAGCAGGGTGGCCGTCATAAGCCAGCCGTAGGCCTCTTCATGATCCAGCCAAGGCACAATCATGATTGAAGCCACTCGCAGATAATCCCACTCGCCTTCATCCTCCTGAGGTGGGTCAGGCCAAAACCCCAAAGCGTAAAAAGCCATGTCAGGATCTTTTGCAAGGGCCTCCCACAGGCCTTGAAAAAAAGCTTCACCTTTTCCTCCCAGGCAATAAAGAGTCAATGCCCGAGCGTAGAAACGTGCGGGGCAGCCAGTGATGTCCTGAAACAGTTCCATCAGGACATCGCCGAAACGGCGAAGAAGAAGCAGAGCCGAATAAAGAAGAGAGCGGCTCGTCTCGCAATATATGGGATCCGTCTCGATAGCCTGTGAGGCATGAACCAGGGCTTCGTTCGGATCGATCTCCAGCAACGCAGTGGCAAGACGCTCAAGGATTGTGGCCTTTAGCTCCCTTTCGTCTCTGGTAAGCCTGGAGACATCAGTTTGCGACGATGGGAGCAAGGCAAGAGCACGGCGCAGCAAGTCTATCTGCTCCCTTTCATCCTCTGAGGCGTCTGAAAGTAGAACCAGAGCCTCCAACTGATTGGCATCCAGCTCGAGAATCTCCAACGCAAGCCGGCGCATCTCATCCCAGTCATGAGACTGATAGGCTCGCTTCAAAAGGACCTCAATCCGATCTTTCTTCGTTTGAGACAACATCCTCACCTCAGTAGAAACGGGACCTCTTCAGTAACGAAAGCGAGGCCTCTTCGCAGGGCCTCGCTTGGGATTTTGGTGGCGGTGACTGGAATTGAACCAGTGACACTGCGGGTATGAACCGCATGCTCTAGCCATCTGAGCTACACCGCCCTGGTTGCGGGGGCAGGATTTGAACCTGCGACCTTCGGGTTATGAGCCCGACGAGCTACCGAACTGCTCCACCCCGCGATAACTACTTTCTTGGTGCCGGGCGCGGGAATCGAACCCGCACGGACTTCCGTCCACAGGATTTTAAGTCCCGTGCGTCTACCCTTCCGCCAGCCCGGCCAGCAGGGAACATTATAGGTGGCGGGTGAAAGGCCGTCAAGAGGCTCTTGATCCCGTGTTGACAGATCCAATACGCCATGCTAAATTGGCACTTGTCGATCACTAGTTTGCTTTACTAAGCTAAATAATTACCTGGAGGCGATCAACGTGAACAAGGCATCCATCTCCTGCTTTCCTCTTTCAGGAACTACTCCTCTTTTCCTGGATAAAAACGAAAACCCTTTCTCTCTGCCTCCCTCGCCTCGTGAAGAGCTGAGACAAATCCTCTGTCAAGCCCCCCTCAACCGTTACCCCGAAGGCCGTTCCAGCCTGCTTCGTGCCAAATTGGCCGATTACGTGAAGACCGATGAATCCCAGATCATCATCGGAAATGGCGGCGATGAGATTCTTTACCTCCTGTTCCTCGCTCTGATCGATCAGAGCGGGCCTATCCTCACGCTGGAACCGACTTTTTCCGAGTACAGTCACCTTTCTCGAATTTTCCGCCGGGAGCGACGTTGCGTCCCCATAGAGCTGGATGACAATGGCTTCAACCTGAACGAGGAGGCCTTTATCGACGCCATCGCGCTCTTCTCACCTGCGATGATTCTTCTCGACTGCCCCAACAACCCGACCGGGATAAGGCTTAGTTCCTCTTTCCTGCGACGAGTCATCGAACTCGCTCCCTGCCTTGTCATCGTCGACGAAGCCTACGTCGAATTTTCCGGCAACTCCATCATCGATCTCTTTCGGGAAAAGAGGTGGCCCTCCAATCTCATCGTTCTTCGTACCCTGTCAAAGGCTTGGGGACTGGCGGGGCTGCGCCTCGGCTATGCAGTCGCAGACAGCGATCTCGTCTCGGATCTCGACAGTATCCGACCTCCTTATAATATCAACGCCCTCTCCCAGGAAGCGGCACAGATCGTCCTTGGATATCGTGAATGGATGGAAAGCCGTGTCTTCAGTCTCCGTTACATCCGCGACCACTTTATCCAGGAGATCAATCGCCTTGACGGATGGGAAGCCTACGAAAGTGAGGCCAACTACGTCATGGTTACCTCTCCCTGGGATAAAACGAAAATGGAGACCCTCCTCACGGCGGAAAATATCCACGTCCGTTTTATCGAAATGCCGGGAAGAAAAGAGACGTTCCTGAGGGTCTCCATCGGCAAGGAGGAGGAGATGCGACGTTTTCTCTCTCTTCTGGAAGATCAGGAAGAAGTTCCGTCCTTCAAGGAAATGCCCGGTGCCTGAAATCCCTCCAACGCCTTGCCCCTCCGCTCATGCAGTGCTAGAATTCACTAAAGAGCATACTGTAAATTGCGATTGGGGGCGATAAAACGTGACGGAAAGATGGAAGGATAGGTTGACCGATCAACTGTGTCGATCTTTTTTAGCCTTGAAAGACAGCGAAGAAGTCTACAGTTTTCTGGAAGATATTGCAACGATCGGTGAAATCCGGGCGCTTTCACAACGGCTTGAAGTGGCCCGTCTTCTCAGCGAGGGCTACACTTATCCGCAAATTGCCCAACAGACGGGAGCCAGCACAGCCACGATAAGCCGCGTCAAGAAGTTTCTCGAATACGGAGCCGACGGCTATAAGCTGGTTCTCGGAAGGATGAAGGAGGAAGCCTCCAGCTGACTCCTGACAAATCAGCAGGAAGAACTCGGCGAAGCGGGCCCGTGCAAGGGCCCGCTTCGTCGCTGGGAGTCAGGAACCGTTCCTTGTCAGAAAAGCCGGCTCAGAAGATTGTGGTGAACCTTCATCGCCCCCACGGGACACATCTCGTGACAGCAAAGGCAACGGACGCAGATCCCCCGATCAATGACGGGACGACCCTCTTGCATTTTGATGGCATCAACGGGACAGACTCTGGCACAAACGGAACAACCGGTGCAAAGCGAGGGATCAAGGCGAGGTCGCAGGGAAACCAAGCCATGGGCCCATCCTCGCAAAGGAGTCGGAATCCAGCGCACCATCGATGAGGAACGCCTGAAGCCGGGATGGGACAACTCTTCCCAACGACACCCTTCCAGCTCAATTTCGTCGAATCCTTTCGGGCCCAACCCTCTTTTTGCCGCAGCAGCGATGAGGGGAATTTTCCAAGGGTCTCTGTAGCCCATGACGAAAGAACCGACAACGTCTACGGCAAGGGCGTTGCGTCCGGTGAAAATCCAGCCCGTCCGAACGGGCCGCCCTCGGGAAGGGCCGTCGCCCTCCATGGCGTCGACGGCATCGAGAACGTTGAAGTCAGGAATTCTCAAGGAGAAGAGATCGACGACACCCTCCGCCAACCGGCGATGAGAGGGCGAGCGATGAGCGCTCTTTCGGGTCGCTGTGTCAGCAATCCCAAAGAGGTTTTTGATACAGCCCGTCATCTCCGTTTCAACATGCGTTTTCAACTTAGCCGCGTTGACAACCGCCGGTGCCTCCATAAAGAGGCGGGCCACTCTGGCCGTTGAGAGCGTGATTCCGTTGGGCGGAGCAACCTCGACCAAACCGTCGTCCACGAGAGGCCGAAGGGTGACGTTACGGAGACGCAGCGAATCGAGACCCGTTTTTCTGAAAAGCTCCTCCCATTGATCTTGAAAGATGTAACCGGGACTGTCACTGACGGTAACCCCTGTCGCTCCCTTTTCCCGCAGGAATCCGGCAAGAGCTGAAAGGAGAGCCGGGTGCGTCGTGACGGCGTCCTCGGGAGGCCGGGGAGCCAGGAGGTTGGCCTTCACGAGAACCTCGCCCGACAACGGAGGTAGTCCTCCACCCCTTTGGACAGCCAGGCCAAGGGCGAAGGCGACTTCTTCCTCGTCATAGGAGAGGCAACGTGCGGCACCGACCTTGTGACAACAGCTCACGCCAGTTTTCTCCCAAAGGCGCAATGAACTTTGACGATACAGGTTCCGCAAAGCGGAGCCCGGGCACGGCAGACATGACGCCCATGTTCGATGAGGTTCAAGTGAGCTCCCATGTAGCGATCCTGAGGGAGCACCTGCTCCATGACGGTCTGAATTTCACCTGGAGGCATTTTCTCCGGCACCCACCCAAGGCGGCGACAGAGGCGCGAGACATGAGTGTCGGCCGGGAAGGCCGCCATTCCGAGATCGAACAGGAGGACGCAGGCAGCAGTTTTCGGGCCGACACCGGGCAACTCTTCCAGATAGGTTCGCGCCCGATCGGGATTCCAGGCCGCCAGCTCTCTGAGAGAATAGGCTCCGAAATCTTGATGAACGATTCGCAGGATCGCGAGAATACTTCGAGTCTTGTTGTTGGCGATTCCGGCAGGTCTTATGGCGTCGGCGACCTCTTCCATTGGCGCGTCGGCGACGGCTTGCCAAGCGGGGAAACGGCGCTTCAAGGCACGAAAGGCACGATCCCTATTGACATCATTGGTGTTCTGGGAGAGGACCGTCAGCACAAGGCCGTCAAGGGGCTCGGCAAAAGAGTCGGGACGGCGGCTGTCCCGTTCCCGGTGCCAAAGGCTCTCAAGAAGGTCAAAAACCTCGTCGAGGACCTCCGGCGAAGGGGGCACCGGAGATCGGGACTCAGCTGCGACGTGTCTGGTCATCGGGCTCCTCGTCTTTTCTGTTTTCGTCGCCGTTTTTGACCCCGTAGCGCTTTTTCAGTTCCGCCGAACGGCGGAACCACTCCTGGAGACGGAGTCGAACTCTCCCATGGACCGTTTTTTCAAGGGCCTTCGGATCGTCGTCGTCGCTGAAATCCTTCTTCCCGGCAGGTTTACCCGTCAAGATCTCGATACCCTCGTCGATGGTCGAAACGGCCCAGAGGTGGAATTGCCCTTCCTCGACGGCATTGAGGACTTCCCATTTGAGCATGAGGTTTTGAACGTTCTGAATCGGAACGATGACACCCTGATTTCCCGTCAGCCCTCGGACTTTACAGTAATCAAAAAAACCCTCGACTTTTTCGTTCACGCCACCAATCGGTTGAATCATGCCGAACTGATCAACGGATCCCGTAACAGCGATTTCCTGCAAGAGGGGAAATCCCGAAAGTGCCGAAAGAAGGCAGTAAAGTTCCGTCGAAGAGGCGCTGTCCCCTTCGATTTCCGAATAGGTCTGCTCAAAGGCGATTCGAGCCGAGAGTGAAAGCGGCATGTCCTGGGCGTAGGTACGACCGAGATAGCTGCTGAGCGTGAGAAGTCCCTTGTTATGGATGGGGCCCGTCATTTTTACCTCCCGCTCGATGTTGACGATCCCCTCCTGACCCATATAGACATTGGCGGTGATTCGGACGGGATGACCGAAGGCATGATCTCGAAGATCAATGACGGTAAGACCGTTGATCTGCCCCACGGTTTTGCCTTCCGTATCGATGCGAATCGTTCCCTCTTTGAAAGCCCTGCGGAATCTTTCTTCGATGAGGTTGCTACGGAAGGTTTTTTCCTCGATGGCGCGGACGACATGACTGCGGCAGACCGTTTCAGCATCGACCGACGATGCCCAGGCGGAAGCCTCGACGATGATTTCAGCGAGACGGTTGAATTGCGTCGACATTCGATTCTGATGACCGGCCAGACGCGAAGCCCACTCGACAACCTCGCCGACAGCCTCCTTGTCGAACGCCAGCTGCCCCTCATGACTGACGTAGCTGGCAACGAAACAGGCCAGCTGCTTTTCCGTTTCGGCATTCCGAGGCATATCGACATCGTAGTCGGCTTTGATCTTGAAGAGTTTCTGGAAGTCCGGGTCGTAGATCGTCAGGAGGTGGTAGATGAAACGAGTCCCGATAATGACAACCTTCATGTCGATAGGAATCGCCTGCGGCCTCAAAGAGGAGACGGGAACGAAACCCAGCTGTTCTCCAAGGTTCTCGATGTTGAGCTCTCCCGTCCTCAGAACACGCTTGAGAGCGTCCCAGGACATGAACTGGCGGAAAAACTGCTCGGCGTCAAGGACGAGATATCCGCCGTTGGCCCGATGAATCGCACCGCCGACTATTTTTTTGAAGTCCGTATAAAGATAGCCCTGTCGGCTTTCGTACTCCACTTTCCCGACAAGATTGTAATAGGTCGGGTTTGTCTCCCACACGACGGCAGCTCCGTTTCCTGGACTGTTGGAGACAAGAACATTAACACTGTAACGCGTAAAATCAGTCTCGGCATTTTCGTCTCTTGCAGCAGCGACAAACATTCCGAAATTAGTGATGATGTCCTCGGCAAGGGAGGATATCCAGCTTTTCAGCTTGTCGCCTCCATCTTCGGCGAAACGTTCCTTCAGATCCGCCAGATAGGGTTGGAGGGCATTGCGGCAAATCTCAGCCTCCAATTCACGGATTCGCTCTTTCAACTCTTTTTCTTCGTCTCTGATGGAGCGAAGAACTTCAAGCGTCTTTTGAGAGACCTGTTCGGAAATCTTCTGGAGACGCTTCTGTTCAGACTCCTCAAGGGTTTCGAACTCTTCCTGCTGCATCTCCCGTTCCGTTTTGTTTCCCTCTTCATCTTCTTCCCTGACGATAGGTATGTTGACAAAACCTTGAGGCGTGCGCTTGATGGCAAAACCCTGCTCCTTGGACCAGCTGCGAAGTTCTTCCATGAGGTTGTTCACGCGCTCCTGAAATTCCTTGACGAGCTGGGCTTTATTGTCCTCGTACTGGCTGTTGTCAAAGGCTTTGCTCAGTGCCTGTTTCAGCTCCTCGACCAGTTCATCTACGGCGACGGCCAACTCTTTGGCCTGTCCCGCCGAAAGGTTAACGGCCAGCGGTTCGTTGGGGGCATCGAAGTTGTAGACGTAGACCCAGTCGTCAGGGGCCTGCTGGGTTTTGGCTTTTTCGCGCAGTTTTTCAAGGGTGTAGGTCGTTCTCCCGCTTCCAGGTTCTCCAAGAACAAAGATGTTATAGCCTTTGCTCTTGACTTCCAAACCGAAAGCCATGGATCGAACGGCCCGATCCTGGCCGATGAGTTCACCTAAACAGGGCAGCGTTTCCGTCGTTTGAAAATCGAAGGCCTCAAGGTCTGTCATGCGTCTCAATTGAGTCGTCGAAAGTCTGCATTTTTTTGTCGTCTTCATGATTCTGCCTTGGCCCTCCTCACTGTTTTTCGACAATGCCGCCGCCGAGGATGCAATCTCCCTCGTAAAGGACCAGAGATTGCCCCGGGGCAGGCAGCGGAGTCGCTTCGATGTAAGTGACAGCGAATCTCTCGTCGCCGATAAAATCGAGCGTTATTTTTCGTGCCGCCGTTCGGTAACGATGCTGGGCTAAAAGGCTCTCACCCTCCAAGGGTTTACGATGCCAAAAGGGCAAAACAGCAGCGACGGATCGGACCGTCAGATCTTCTCTGCGACCGACAACAAGGCTCTCTCTTTCGCTGTCGATCTTCAGGACGTACCATGGCCCTCCGGCAAGGCCAAGTCCTTTCCTCTGCCCTACCGTGTAGAGCCCCAGTCCCTGATGGCGGCCCAGCTCATGCCCCGCGAGATCGACGATCGGCCCCGGTTTGCTTCTCATGAGATCTTTCCTCCGCTCCGACGAGAGAAAGCAGAGGTCGCTGCTTTCAGAGACACCCTCAAAAAGATCGCCGAAGCGATGGAAAGCCTCCTCGACAACTTCTTTTTTCGTCGAGTTCCCCAAAGGGAACAGGAGGTGGTCTCTTGTGTCCTCGTCCAACCGGTAGAGAACATAGCTCTGATCTTTGCCGATATCATACCCTCTGGCAAGGCGACGCCTCTTTTCTCCCAGGACAATCCTAGCATAATGACCTGTCGCCAGGTAATCGAGTCCGAGAGACCGCATTTCCGCCAGAAGGGTTTTGAATTTGACTCTCTCGTTACAGCGGATACAGGGGTTGGGCGTTTCTCCTCGACGGTAGGTTTCAAGAAAAGGATGAAAAACCTCCTCCAAAAAGAGTGCCCGGAGATCTTTCGTTACAAGAGAGAGCCCCAGGCGTCGGCAGATCCGTTCCCGCCGTTCTCTCTCCCGAGAGTCACTCTCTTTCGTCATGGCGAGGTAGAGAGGGACCACCTCATATCCTTCATCAAGGAGACGGGCGGCGGCAACAGCACTGTCGATGCCTCCACTCATCCCCAACAGGATGGACCTCATTGTCAATCGCCTTTCACCGCTTTCGCAATTTGAATGACAGTCGTCGGGAAAAGAGAGAAAGCAAAGACTAAAACCCACTCTCTTGCGGAGAAGGGGGTGATAGCAAGCACTTTCTGAAACAGGGGCGAGAAAGTAACAGCCACCTGAAGGGAAAGGGAGACCAAAACCCCTACCCAAAGTCCCTGATTTGTCCAGAGTTGGCTGGGGTGCCGCAAGAGGCATGCCTCCCTAACGTTGAAAACGAAAAAGAGTTGGGCAAGGACAAGAGTGTGAAAGGCAGCCTCGCGGGCGCGGAAATCCTCCTGAGGAAAAAGCTTGAAAAAGGCTCCGTAAGAGGCCAGGGCCCCAAGGCTTAGAAGGAGGCCGTAGAGAATCATCCGTCGCACGTCCCGACGGGAGAGGAGGTCTTCTTCCCGTCGCCGGGGCCCCCTTGTCATGGCCTGAGGCTCAGCGGGGTCAAGGGAGAGTGAGAGAGCGGGAAGAACATCGGTAATGAGATTGATCCAGAGAATCTGCAGAGGAAGAAGGACGGAAGGCAGGCGCAACAGGATCGCGATGAAAACAGTAACGACCTCGCTCAGATTGCACGAGATGAGAAAGAGAATGGCCTTGTTGATATTGGCAAAGATGCGCCGCCCTTCGGCAACGGCCTGAACGATCGTCTCAAAACGATCGTCCTGAAGGATGATATCTGAAGCTTCCTTGCTCACTTCCGTTCCCTGGATGCCCATGGCAACGCCGACATCGGCCTGTTTGAGAGCTACAGCATCATTCACGCCGTCCCCGGTCATGGCGACGACCTCTCCAGCCCTCTGAAGTGCTTGAACGATACGCAGCTTCTGTTCGGGGATGACACGGGCAATGACATGGGTCCGGAGAAGGACGGAGGAAAGTCTCTCCTCTTCGATCGTGTCCAGGGAGTCGCCTGAAAGGCTCTCTTCGAGGCTGTCGCTCAACCCGATCTGGCGGGCCACGGCCTGTGCCGTTCCCAGGTGGTCGCCGGTGATCATGATCGTGTGGATACCTGCCTCCCTGGCTTTCTGAATGGATTGGAAAACCTCCGGCCTCGGAGGATCGACAATCCCCAGGAGACCGACCAGAGCCGTCCCCTCGCCGTACTCCCCCCAGGCCAAGGCGATCGTCCTCATGCCTCGGCGGGCCATCTCTTCGACCTTACCGGACCACCAGATCCTCTCCTCCATTCCGAGGGGGCGGCTTGAGGTGCCGTCGTGAACGCGGGTAAGATCGGCGAACAATCTTTCCGGGGCTCCTTTGAGGGCGACACCCTCCCCGTGGCGAGTCACCATCCTCATCGTCGTCGAATCGAAAGGTTCTTCCGCCAATCTGGGATAACTGGAACGCAAGGTCGAGGGCGATTCTCCCTCGGATGCCGCAAAACGCAGCAGGGCGACCTCCATGGGATCACCGACACCCTTTTCGCCCTCCAGAGCGGCGTTGTTGCAGAGAACGGCAACTCGACGGAGGAGAGGTCGGGCTTCCTCGGATAGGGTCACGACCTCCTTCACGGTCATTTCGTTGAGGGTGATCGTGCCGGTCTTATCGGTACAGATCACCGTCGTCGAGCCGAGCGTTTCAACGGCGGAGAGGTTGCGTACCAGGGCATTGAGGCGGGCCATGCGGGAGACGCCGAAGGCGAGGGCCATCGTTGCAACGATCGGAAGACCTTCCGGAACGGCTGCGACAGCCAGCGCGATGCCGGTCTGGATCATTGATAGGAAACCCCGTCCCTGGATCGTTCCAAGGGCGAAGACAAGAAGAGCCACAGCCATGACGCCTCTGATCATAACGCCTGTGAAACGCCCTAGGCGTTCCTGCAAAGGCGTCGTCCCCTCTTCGACCTCAACAAGAAGACGACTGATCCTGCCGATCTCCGTTCCCATACCCGTCGCAACAACCAGGGCCTGTCCTGTACCCCGAACGGAGGCTGTCCCTGCATGGATGCAATTGCGCCTGTCGGCAAGGCCCGTCGCTTCATCGAGAACGACCGTGTCTTTTTCAACAGGAAGAGATTCGCCGGTCAAGGAGGATTCATCGACGGCAAGGCTGGCCGCTGCGAGCAGACGGCTATCGGCAGCGATAATATCTCCTGCCTCGACGACGAGGAGATCTCCGGGCACCAGATCTTCTCCATCGACCTCGACAAGGTTTCCTCCCCGGATTACCTTCGCTCGTGTCGTCGTCATTTTTTTTAACGCTTCAACAGCCTTTTCCGCCCGAAACTCGGTAGCGAAACCGATAAGGCTGTTGACAACGATAACAACGACGATGGCGCCGGCATCGAGCCATTCTCGAAGGAAAAGGCTGATGAGAGCGGCGGCGGCCAGCAGGTAGACCATCGCTCCGCGAAACTGCCTCGCAAAGATCTCCCACCCCGAGAGAGGCCTTGTCTCTATGAGGCGGTTGAAACCGAAGCTTTCCTGCCTCCGGCGCACCTCCTCCTCGTCAAGACCCCGGCGGAGATCCGTCTTCAATGCTTTGGCGAGAACATCCACCTCCAAGGAGTGAGGCAAAACAGGGGAAATCATCAGAACTCGATACCCTCTCTGGCCTTCACTCCCCTATCGAAAGGGTGACGCCTTTTGACCATTTCCGTAACGAGATCCGCGGCAGCAATCAATTGTTCCGGAGCATTGCGTCCCGTCAGAACCACTTCGACCTTTTCCGGTCTCTCCCTGAGAAGGTCCAGGACAGCTTTCGTCGACAAGAGGCCATAATGGAGAGCCACGTTGATTTCATCCAGAACGACAAGGTCATAATCGCCGCTTCCGATCCAGTTCCGGGCCAGAGTGAAACCTCTCTCCGCCTCGGCATAATCCTCCGGCTGGGGGCCGCTGGGGCGGACGAATTCGGCCCTTCCCGTCCGTTCCAGGCGAACTGAAGGGAGCTTCTTCAAGAAGGCGACCTCGCCATACCCCTCCCACCCCTTGAGAAACTGAACGATGGCTACAGCCCCACCATGCCCAAGGACACGAACCGCCAATCCGATAGCACAAGTAGTCTTGCCCTTGCCGTCGCCGGTATAAACCTGCACCAAGCCCTTATTGTTCAAGAAGAATGCCTCCTTTCGGAGATCTTTTCGGCTCCATTATCCACCCTGCCAAGCCATCCTGAAACAACCTCGTCCCGAAAGGTTTACGAATCATGAAGGGATGGACTTTGCTTCTCATCGACTCCGAAAAGGCCGTTGACACGACGATGGGTTCCTCTGAAATAGATTGCCTCCGGTCCCGTCCTTTGGGCCAACGAAAAGCTGCGCCTTCCGAGGCTCCCAAAAGCCGAAAGACGCAGCTTTTCCAATCACGAAAAAGGTCAGCACCTCAGGGATCGTTTAAGCCTGGTTCTCCGAGCCGCGGATTCGCTCCATCACCGCCTTGATCCCCAGCTCATCGAGATCCTTGTCTTTGAGCACTTCCCACTTGACATCAAGAAGGACTAGAAAGACCAGAGCGTAGGGGTCTATCTCCCAGGCATCCATCGCCTCGCCGAAGGTGTGACGCAGCGTATCAAGCCTTGCTCCGAGGGCCGTTGCATCGAGCTCTTTCAGTTCCTTCTCCAAGGAGAAGGTGTCTTTGATCTCAGCCGCGTTGAGAAGAAGAGCCAGCCCCCGCAGCGATTCTTCCTGCCTGCTGACAGGAGGATGAACCACGGCTATCTCCCGTTGGGTCGCCTGTTTTTCCCATAACTCCAGCAAGGAAACGTGGGTACTGAAAAAAAGCCTCAGTGAAGCCAGGTCAACGCGATCAGCGGCGGGTGATATCTCTTCTTCCGTTGCAGACTCTACGTCACTCCGGGAATAAAGGGCGTTCAATCCCTCATCCGACGAGCTCCGGAGCTCCTCTTTCTCGTCGGATGAGCTAAAAAAATCCTTTTTCCCCTCTTCAGGTACCTGTTGCCCCGCCTGCTTCACAAGAATGCGATAGCCCTCTTCGGCCTCTTCGAGAAGGGCGTTCATCCGAACAAGCTTCCGTATCGCCTTGGAATCGACAGTACTTTCATCATTAAACTTCAGGCAAACGTTAAGCGCATCGCTTGCTCCTTGGAGAAGGGTACCAATCCTGAGACGGCAATGCTTCCCTTCAAAAGGCTTCCACTCTCTCAGCGCTCCTCGAGGCGCCTTAAGGGAAAAGAGGTATTCCGCCAGAGCAAGCTCCCCTTTTTCTTCGGCTTGATTCACGGTCTCGGAGGCATCATTGTCAACGGAAAACTCCTCTCTCAACAGGGCATCGACACGATGAAGGTCATCGGGGAAAAGAAGATACAGCTCCCCCCGACACCCGCCCCCTTCTTCCGGAGCCATAAAAAGGCGAAAGATTGGGATTGAAATGTCATCGACGAGTTCTTTGAGAAGATCCTCCACCCTGTCGGCAAAAGCAAAATCGGTCTTGTTGTATTCAGTCATTGCCCAAGCCACCTCCTTATTTATTGGTCGCCTTTCGGCTGAGATGCGTACGCTTCCAGAAGCCGACGCAAGCTTTCACGAACAATGACATCGCCCGGATCCAGGAGAAAGGCCTTGCGATAAGATTCGCGAGCCTCGCTGTAACGTTGAAGGTGGAGAAGAGCGTGGCCGAGGAGCATGGATGCCGCTCGGTCATTGTCCTGGCTCAGGAGGGGGAAACCTTCCAGGAGAAATGAGGCTTCGGGAAAGCGCCCTTGTGCAATAAGGGAGTGAGCGCTTACGAGGGAAAGCCCCGAAGACCAAAGGTCAGGAAACTCCGATAGGGGATGGAGCACTCCAAGAGACAGCAAAAAACCCAGATAGGCATCAGATTCATCGGGTGTTTCTGCAACGGCACGATCAAGAGGGACAAGCAGGCGCTTCCGTTCTTCAAGGAAAGGAAGGCCCTGAGAAAGAGGGGCACTGCTTTCCACTCCTGAGGGAGACCATTGAAACGGAAATTCTTCCTGCCAAGCCAAACCGAGAGGAATCCGATTTTTCCCCAGCTCCTCATCATTCCCGTAAGGATCTAAAGAGAAATAACGGCGAAAAACCTTGAGAGCCTCCTCTTCTTCTCCTTCAAGAAGCAAGGATATGGCCAAGTTGCGGGCAATCTCCCGGCTCATCGGCTCCGCTTCAAGACCCTGAAACAGGGCTCTTTTGGCCTCATCGAGGCGTCTTTGGCGATAAAGGAGTAAACCCAAGTTGTTCCAGCCGCGCCCCTGGCCGGAAGATCTCTCCAGGAGGGTCCGGTACCCCTTTTCGGCACCTTCCAGATCACCGATGCTCTCCAAGGTCCTGGCCAGGGGGAAAAGCGGTCCGTCAAAACCGGGATCAAGGCTCAGGGCTTCCCGGAGGCAGGAAATCGCCTTCTGAGGATCTTCTCCTGATTCGCTCAACAGGGTTCCCTCCAAGGCAAGGCGGCGAGCACGGGAACGGCGGAGCTCTCTACGCCGCTCCTCTGTCCGCTCCAACCCGGCGGAAGCCTCCGCGTTCCCGCCATCCAGAGAAAGAGCCTGACGGAAGAAACGCTCTCCCTCGTTGAGGTCACCCCGTCCCAAGGCAATGCGACCTAATTCGATAGGGGCCGTCACGTCGGAAGGATCCAGAACCATCAACTGACGAGCCAGAGCAGACAGAGTCTTTTCGTCGCCTCTCGATCGAGCTTCAGCCAATTCCCGGCGCAACTCCTCTCTGTGCCGGGAAAGCCCCTCTTCCTTGAGGAGCTCGACAGCCTCCCCAAGGCCTTTCAACAGAGTCCCATCATCACCGCCGGATTTCAGCAGAGCCTCAAAAAGAGGTATCGCCTCTTCGTAGCGCTTCAATCCGAGAAGAGCAAAGGCTTCTCCTCTGAGGCAATCGCTGTCTGAGGCACCGAGAAGCTCCCCGGCACGACGGAAACAGTCGAGGGCGTCCGCGTATCGTCCCATAGGAAGCGCCGTCTGCCCCCGGGCTCTCAGATCGAAAGCCGCTGATTCCCTTCGCCGTTTCTCCTCTTCCAGCAGCAGTTGCTTGTTCTCCTCTTCAAGGGCACCACGAGCGACGGCAAGAGCCTCTGACAGACGGGGATCTTTATCGCCCGAAGCGAGAGCCTCTTCCAGAAGGGGAATCGCCTCGGACCAACGGCCCAGATCAGTAAGAGTGTATCCCAGAAGCCCCTTCAAGTCGCTTCTCTCCGGAGCGATTTCCAGAGCCTGCCGATAGGCCTCAACCGCCTCCTGCAAATGACCGCCCTCCCGCGCCAGAGCTCCCAGCTCCTCGTAGGCACGTCCAAGGGAGGGATCCGCCATGAGGGCATCACGTAAAAGCCGCCCGGCCTCTTCGGTCTCTCCAAGGCGGCTTTGGGCAATCCCCAGGAGGAGAAGCAGCTCCCCGTCGGCCTGAAGGGGATCATAAAGGCTGCTCAAGATATCAAGGGCTTCCCCGTTCTCGCCCTCCTCCAGCAGAAGGCGCCCGAAAGCCATCCGGGAAGAGGCGTCAAGAGCTCTCCTTTCCTGCAGACGGCTGACAAAAAGCCTGGCGGAAGGGAGGTCGCCCCGTTCAACGGCTGTCTGAACGGCGATCTGCCACTTCCGAGGAAGCAGGCTCTTTTGAAAATAGAGATATCCGCCACCTACCGTTAGGGACAAGGCCACGAAGGCGATGCCCCATATCACCCGCCGTCGATGAAGGGGAGAACGTTCTTTCGGAGAAGCCGGCAACAACAAAGCTGCCGGGTTCTCCTCGCCCCCGGATGTGGCGTCGGCATCCCCTTCTTGAGAGGCTTCCAGGGCGGGGCTCTCCACCAAGACCCTCAAGGGAATCGGTTCCACTGCGTCTGTTTCTGAGGGACTCTCCGGGGAAGCGGAATCGGCCGCCTCGTCATCAAAAACCGACGGATCGAAGGATTTCCCCTGACCTGAAAGGATCCGAATGAGTAGAGAGGGATCCTGTTCATCGCTCCGGAAGGTTGCGGGACTTTCTTCGTCCGAGGCGGAGAAAAGAGGTGCAGCGGACGGAACCTCCACAGACAAGGCCCCCGTCGCCTCAGAAAAAACTCCCTCATCGGGAGGCGACGCGACGACATCCGGTTCATCCTCTTCACCCTTTTCATCAACGCCATTCCCTTGAAAGCGAGCGGCAGGGCTTTCCTCGTCTTTAGCAGGTGGGAAAGACGCATCGGGCAATATCTCAACGGACAAGGCTTCCTTCGCCTCAGAAATCGCTTCCGCTTCAGCCTCCGACGGTTGTTCCGGTTTCGTGAAAGACGTTTCGGAATGAGTTTCTTTCACCTGAGCGCCAGAGGAGACAATCAACGCATGGGCCCAGGGCAAATCATGCGTCGCCGGCTGCTCTGCTGAATCAGTCGAAGCCCTTCCGTCGAAAGCGCCAAGGGGCGTCAGGTCCCGCGATACTCCCCAGATGTCGATGGCATTCTGTCGGGTCCGGTCCGAGTACCCAGATAAAGGGGTATCAATCTCCCCAAGGAGTTTAAGCCAAGGGACCCCAACCCTTTCAGCTGCGACCGCCCTTTCCGGGGGAAAACGTCGAGTTTCCCTTTTTGGATGAGACAAATTGGTTCCCCCCCCCCGGCAAATAGCATCTGAATCAAAAGAAAAACCAGCATAAGAAAAGTGAATGTTTCTTTTGCGATAACCGCTCCGGATTAGCTCCAGGGTGATGCTACCGTTTCGACAGCCGCAGAAGGCAAGCCTCAGCAAAAAATGGGCAGGAACCTAGGAATCATAGTTGATCCCGCTGATTTTACGAAGCTTTGCCGCGCTGTGAACCGCCTCGACATAGCGGATTGTGCCGCTTTTAGCCCGCATGACCAAGGATGTCGTCCTGATTCTTTTTCCTTCGTAGCGGACTCCCTTAAGAAGCTCTCCGTCGGTCACTCCCGTGGCCGCAAAGAAAACGTTCTCTCCTTTGACGAGATCCTCCAGCGACAGGACGGCATCGAGGTCCAAACCAACTTCGCGGCACTTCTCGGCCTCCTCGGCATTGCGAGGCCAAAGGGTGCACTGGATGTTGCCGCCGACGCACTTAAGGGCCGCGGCGGAAATGACGGCTTCGGGAGATCCCCCGACTCCGGCCAGAAGATCGATGCCGCTCTCCTCTTTGCAGGTCATGAGCGCTCCAGCCACATCGCCGTCAGGGATAAGGCGGATCCTGGCCCCGGTGGAACGGATCGCGGCGATCAGTTCTTCATGGCGAGGCCTGTCAAGGACAACGGCTGTCACATCGCGAGCCTGTTTGTGCTTCGCCTCGGCGACGCGGGCGATGTTTTCCTCGATCGGCAGGGTAATGTCGATGGCGTCGGCTGCGCTGGGGCCTGTCGCCAATTTGTTCATATAGAAAATGTGCTTGGGATCGAAAAAGGTTCCCCTCTCGCCGACGGCAACAACGCTGACCGAGTTGGGACGCCCCAAGGCGCAAAGGCGGGTTCCGTCGATGGGATCGACAGCGATGTCCACTTGCGGCTCCGTCCCCGTACCCAGATGTTCTCCGTTGAAGAGCATGGGAGCCTCGTCCTTCTCCCCCTCGCCGATAACGACAATGCCCTCCATGGCAATGGTATTGAGCATGAAGCGCATGGCATCAACCGCCGCCTGATCGGCTCCGTTTTTATCCCCTCGTCCCATCCACCGTCCAGCCGCCATCGCCGCTGATTCCGTCGCTCTCACCAATTCAAGGGCCATGTTTCTCTCAGGGACAGACATGGTAACCCACACCTCCTAGGAGACTCACGAGCCGATCGGGCTCATGACTTTGGGAAACGGGAAAAAATCGTATCCACGTACCGAGTATAATGCCCCACATCAAAAAGCGCCTCCATTTGCAGACTGGAAAGGCGGTTTTTCAACCTGGCATCGGCAAGAAGGAGGTCTCGGAAATGTCCCTCTCCCCGCCAGCAGCGCATCGCCTGTTCCTGAACGATGCTGTAGGCTTCCTCGCGACTCAGGCCAAAACGTTCAACGAGCTCGAGCAGAACCCTTTGACTGAAAACGAGGCCCTGTGTCATTTCCAGGTTCTGCTTCATGCGTGCTTCGTCGACTTCGAGGTTCCTGACGATTTTCCGGCTGATGCGAAGGGCATAATGCACCAGGTGAAAGGCATCGGGCCAGATAATACGCTCCACCGAGGAATGGCTGATATCCCGCTCATGCCAGAGGGCGACGTTCTCCAAGGCAGTCTGTCCGTAAGCGCGAAGCAGGCGCGCCATACCACAGACGCGCTCGCAGAGGATGGGATTCCTTTTGTGCGGCATGGCGGACGAGCCCTTTTGGCCCTTCCCGAAAGGTTCAAAAGCCTCCCTGACTTCCGTCCGCTGGAGATGGCGAATCTCCAGGCTCAGCCGCTCCAGGGCCGTTCCCAGCAAAGAAAGAGTCATCATGACTTCACCATGGCGATCTCGCTGAATCACCTGCGTTGAAATGGGAGCGGCCTTGATCCCCAGAAGGGCACAAACCCTGGCTTCGATTTCAGGGGCACAGTGGGCATAGGTTCCGACAGCCCCCGACATCTTGCCGTAACCGATGCTTTCCCGGGCAGCGCAAAGCCGTCGCAGGTCATGAGTCAACTGATCGTAGTGATTCAACAGCTTAAGGCCGAAGGTCGTGGGTTCTCCGTGAATTCCGTGAGTTCTCCCGACACAGAGAGTTTCCTTGTAGCGCCATGCCTGATCGAGGAGATCCGCAGCCAGTCCCTCCGTCTCTTCGATGACGACATCAAGGCTTTGTCGCAGGAGGAGCGCCGAGGCCGTATCAAGGACATCGCTGCTCGTCAGGCCCAGATGGACAAATCGTCCGGCATCGCCGATCTTTTCCGAAACGCTGCTTACAAAAGCAATCATGTCGTGATGCACCTGGGATTCTATTTCAGCGATCCGTTGAACATCGAAGTCGGCTCGATCGACAATCTCCGCCAAAGCCTCATCAGGGATAACGCCTTTTTCGTTCCAGACCCGGCAGACGGCAAGCTCCACATTGAGCCACGTCTGGAATTTATTTCGCTCGGACCAGATTTGGTTCATGAGTTCCGTCTGATATCTTTCGATCATCGGCGATCCTCCTTGCTCTGAAGAAGCCAGTCCCGACGCACCTCGTTGAGGAAGTCGTCGTAAAGACCGCTCCTGAAATCAGGATACGTATACTCCAGCGGGCACCAATGCCCCTTGCGGAAACAGAGGGTAACCTCGGCGAAGATACCCCCTCCCAGATAGATGCGGTGGCCATGATCTTTCGTCGAAGCAAGAACGAGCCTTGCCCCATCGACATAGCCGGGGTCGATGTTGATTCTCCTCTGGGATCCGCTGGCTTTCTCCAGGTTTATGGCTGTTTTTTTCCACAACGGCAGGTCCTCTGCGGGCTGAAGGGTGGGAAAGGAATAAAAGGCCCGATAGAGGGTGGGAGCAATGTCTCGATAGTAGTCCGTCGCAGTGAAGGAAAGGTCCTCAAGCAACCGTTCAGGTCGACCCCATAGAGCCGAAATGCGATCAAGGCTCCATTGAAGCCACTCCCGATCGGGATAAAGAAGTGCCGTAATCCGTTTGACTCGGCAGGTCACGCTTCTTCATCTTCCTTTCCTTCTTTGACAGTGAGGTAACCTAAAAGACGTCCTTCCCATCGACAGGGAATCAACGAAGAGTCCCATAAGGCTTCCGGACAGTCGGGCTCCAAGGTGCCGATGACAGCACCATTTTCCTTCATTCTGGTGACAAGGGCTTTCCCTACAGCGGCCCACCAGGCGATTTCCCTGGCCGCCACGACGTCGAGAGAGACATCGTCGACGAGGAAGCAGCCCTCCCTGAAATGGCGGATCATGAAATGCCGCCCTTCGTCGGAAACAAAAGTCGCCTCCTCACCCAAAGGCAGGACACGAAGCTCTTCAAGGGGCAATTGAGGATTTCCCCATCGAGAACGGGCCGCCTCATTAAATTCCAGTCGCCCTCTCCGAAGGCGGAGAAGTGGCAAGGAAGCCTCAAAGGAGGGGTCGGGAGCTGAAACCTGTCCGAGATCGGCCAGCCTTCGAAGACGCCCTGGACCTTCGGTGAGATCGAGTATCAGGCTGTCAGGATCCATGTGACTAAGGAAAGCGCTCTCCAAACCGACCCCCACGGAGAGTGAGACTGCCGTTTCACCGCCCCTTCCCCGTTCGATGAGAGCGATCAGCTGTTCCTTGGGGAGGAAACGCTCCTGTCCTTCAATCCGCAGTCGGACCAAGTCCGCTTGCATGCAAAAAAGAGCCCGCAACAGTTGCTGTATCGACGACGTTTCGGAAAAGTTTCGCGCAAGCTCTTCCATGGTCGTCACCTCAATCGGAAAGAAGCCCCTCGACGAAATCTCTCGGGGCAAAAAGGCGAAGATCCTCGATGTCCTCACCAAGGCCGACGTAACGGATAGGTAGTTTCAGCCGGTCTGCCACGGCCAGAAGGATTCCGCCTTTGGCGGTGTTGTCGTATTTCGTCAGGATAACGCCGGTGAGGCCGAGAGCCTCGTGGAAAGCCTCGGCTTGACGGAAACCGTTCTGCCCCATGACGGCATCGAGGACAAGAAGAACTTCGACCGACTCAGGCGGCAGCTCTCTGTCGATGATCCGCCTCAGTTTGCGCAACTCCTCCATGAGGTTGTGCTTCGTGTGCAGCCTTCCGGCCGAATCGACCAATATAAGATCGGTTCCCGTCGATTTGGCTGCCTGGATGGCATCAAAAACGACGGCTGCCGCGTCGCTCCCCGGCGCCTGGGCAATAACCCGGCATCCCGCCCGCTCCCCCCATGCCTTAAGCTGCTCAATGGCCGCAGCCCGATAGGTATCGGCGGCAGCGAGCAGAACGCGGTGCCCTTGTTTCACATATTGAGCGGCGAGCTTGCCTGTCGTCGTCGTCTTGCCACTCCCGTTCACGCCGACAAGAAGCGTCAAAGAGGGGCGGCAAGCCATAAAGAGGGGTTCACCCATTTTCGGGACGGAGATCAGCCGCTCTTCAAGCAGGCCCAGAAAGCGCTCTCTCAGTTGGGACGTCTCTGAAAGGCGCTCTCTTTTGGCATACTCTTTGAGTTCGGCAATGAGGCCTTCGGCCAGATCGACGCCGACATCGCCCGAAATGAGGAGATCCTCCAGATCAACCCAGAACTCCTCCGAGACGGCCCCACCCAGGAATAGAGCCGATATGCCCCGACTCCAGCGGTCACGCACTCCCTTGAGACTCTCTTTGAGTCTGTCCCAAAAAACCACGGCACGGCCTCCTTCTGTTCTTCAGTCACCTGCAAGTTTTCCCGGTTTTCTCTAGACTTCTTCTCCGGATTCGCCCTTGGGAGGCTTCGGCTTCCGGTTCCGTGGCCGTCGTCTTTTCTTTTTGGGGTGATCTCCCTCTCCCTGAGGGGCAGGTTTTGAGGGGATCGGTTTTAACTCGACCGATTCCGGCTTGTCCTGTTCCTTCACTGCCACCTTGGACTTGTTTCTGCTTTTACGGCGCCGGCGCCGTTTCTTGGGAGTCTGTTCTTCCCCTTCCGTTTTGTTCAGCGCCAAGGTTTGGCTCTTTTCTTCCTCCGGCCCTCTTTCTCGTGAAGTGCGGGCTTCCTCTTTCAAAGAGGGGGGCTCTCGGTGAACATTTCGGGGGGCTTTCTTTTCGACGTCGTTCACCCTGCCCGCTGGAAATTCCCTTTCCGCCTCGACCTCTCTCAGGGCCTTATGATCTTCATCTTCCTGATCCCAGATGCCACCCTCGGTCACTACTTGCCGGAACTCGGCAAAGCGCTTGACAGGAACAAGCAAGTCTCCTCCTCCGGGAGCCAGGACACGAACCGATTCGGCGACAAGGTCGACTCCACAGAGGATATAGGTTCCTGCCGGAGTCCGGACCTTGCTCCCAGGGTTGGGAAGCTCTTTCCAAAGATCGTGATAGACATCGTGCTCATAGCTCATGCAGCACATGAGACGCCCGCAAAGACCTGAAATCTTCGTCGGGTTAAGAGCCAGGTTCTGCTCCTTCACCATCTTGATGCAGATGGGCATGAAGCGATGGAGCCAGTAGCTGCAGCAACAGGAGAGGCCACAAGGTGCAAGGCCTCTGACAACCTTCGCTTCGTCCCGGATCCCGATCTGCCTAAGCTCGATGCGGGTCCGGAATTCTCGAGCCAAATCCCGGACAAAGGCCCTGAAGTCGACGCGCTGCTCTGCCGTGAAATAGAAAAAGAGCTTCTTCCTATCGAGCAAAAATTCGACATCGACAAGTTTCATCGTCAGGCCGTGCCCCTCGAGAATCGCTCGTGCTTTTTTGAGAATCTCTCCCTCTTCCGTTCTCTGAAGAAGAGTCTCTGCTTCATCTTCAGCCGAACCAAAACGGATGTAACCCACATCCTGAAGGAGAGGTTCACCGCCTCGAGCCAGCCCATCGGACTCTCCAGATCGGGATTCGCGATAAATCTGCTCCTGATCCGGAGAGATCTCTCCGGCAACGACAGCACATTCCAATCCTCGCGAAGATTCGACGACCAGAAAATCACCCTTGGAGAAAGGCTGTTCCTCTGATGCTTCGAGCAACCCCAGGTAGCGAGGTTTACCAAAAATCACTAAAAATCTGCTCAAGCGACAGATCCCCCTTAAGAACCAAATAGGTCAGATCCTGCAGCATGGACTCGCTCAGTCGGGTCCGCTCCGCGAAAAGTCTAACCGATTCCAGGGAACAGGCCAAATCGACATCTCCCCGCTCCAGCAGTGACGATGTCCATCTCCTCAAACGGATCAGGGCGTCCTGCCCACCGGATTTGGATTCCGAAAACGACTGAGCCCACTGTTGAACGGATTGCGGCGGAGGCTCCGCCCCTTCTCTCTCCGTCGGCGCAAGCGAAAGATTCCAGCAGCGACTTCTCAAGGTCGGAATCAATTCTCCGTCATCAAGGAGGAAAAGGAGACGAGCCCTCTGGGGGGGTTCTTCCGTCATCTTGAGAAGGCTGTTTGCCGCTGGAAGCGACAAATGATCGGCTGCAAAAACGACACCCAAACGCCATGGGGCCACCACAGGACATAGGGAAAGATCTCCCCAGAGCCGTCGGCAATCGTCGATTCCCGGCGGAGAACCTTCCTCGCCGCAAAGCAGAAGGTCGGGATGAGCCCCGCTTGCCCAGGCCGCACAGGCAAGGCAACCATCATCTCCTGTGCCGGCGGAGCACAGGAGAGATTGAGCATAACTGGAAACAAGAGAGCCGTGGCAGATGGACGGAGCGGAAAGGGCAAGGGACTGGGGGCTCCTGTTCTCGGCGACAAGCGTCAGCAGATGTTTCCACGGTTCGTTTTCACTTACAAAAGCAGGGAGATCAAACACCCTTTCACCTCCTCCATGAGTTTCAAAAGGGTGACGCGCTCCCCTTCCCGTTCCAGGACGGCCTCGATTTCCCCCAGGGCCTCCTCTACCCTTTCGACAAGGATGAATCGAGTCCTTGTCGCACGACGCCAGCGATAATCCTCGCGGAGGCGATTGGCTCTTGCCTCTCTCCGGAGAAGCTCACCGACGATGACCCGATACTCCAAGAGAAGAGTCCTTGAGGGGTAACGACCCAATCGAGCCGAGATTTCCTCAAGTTTCCTGAAAAGGCGGTCGAGTTCCAACGCGTCGAAAGCCTCGTCGAAGGAGGGAGGTGGATCGGATTTCTGAGGAGAAAGGCTTGCATGTCTTCTCCCCCTCAAGATCTCACCCTTACGGGGTTGGCGGCCTCCGGCACCCTCGACTTTCATCGGGCCTCAACGGTTTCCGTCACGATGAGGCGAAGCGAGGCAAAAAGATGCTCCTCGTCCCGGGAAGCATCGATGCGACATATCCTGGCTGAATCTTCCCGCCAGAGAGCCTCATAGCCTGCGACGACGCGATCAAGGAAGGCATCGTCAGCGGACTCGATGCGATCCGTCCCTCCTCTGCGCTTCAGACGTTCCGCCGCCACCGCAGGAGGAAGAGCGAACCAGAAGGTTAAGTCCGGACGTGGAAAGGCACACCAATCGAAGAGCGCCTCAATCCGCGCCCTCGGGAGGCCGCGCCCCCAGGCCTGATAAGCCAGCGTCGAGTCGGTGTAGCGATCACATAATACAACCCGACCTTCATTGAGAGCCGGCAGGATGACCTGGCTGAGATGCTCGCATCGGTCAACAAGAAAGAGAAAAAGCTCACTCAGGGAATGCTCCAGGTGTCCGGCAAGAAGTATCTCTCGAATTTTCTCCCCCTGAGGCCAGCCGCCCGGCTCCTGAGTCAGCAGCACCGCTCCTTCACCCAGACGGGATTCGAGGTAGTCGGCGATCCTGCATGTTTGTGTTGTCTTCCCGCAACCATCGATGCCTTCAAAAGTTATGAACAACGCCGGTCACCTCGTTTCGTCCATATCCGATCTAGAAACGATAAAAAAGGCCTACTGAATCCCGCCCCTCGTCAGAACATTCCACTCTCCGGTGAAAGACTCCCCATTGGTCATTAAGGTGAAGCCATTCTTCCGCGCTCCAGGCTCCGCCATCTTCATCCCACCAGCGCCAGCGGAGGGAAAGAGGCAGCCCCCATTCCTGAAGACGGAAGATGACTCCGCCTCCCGGCTCGCCTCGGATCAACCCGGCTGAAAGATCGATCCCCTTCAGAAGGGGATAATCGACTGCTGCGGAAATTTGATCGGCACCGCCGATATCTTCAACCGCAAGAGAAAACCTCCAGGGACTGTTTTCCCGGTAAAAATTAAGATCGAGGTCAACAAGGCGCGCGCCATCGTCAAAACCTGAATAGGCCTGATGCAATCCGACGACTCCCCCAAAACGAAAAGACTCCACACTTGACAGGAGCTTGTCTGCCTTTGTTGCCGCAGACCGCAGACTCCTCACCGTGGAAGCCTCTCCGCCTGTCCCCGAAGGCGCCATGAGTTCCTCTCCGAGATCATGGGCCAGTTTCTCGATCTCCTGGGCCGCTCGGCTCAAGTCTCCAACGGTACGGCGTAACGCCTCACCGGATTTCCCATCGGCATCAAAATCCGCCAGAACACGGTCAAGTCGAGCCATGAAGGAATCCAGACTGGACAGAGCCGATCGGAGACTCTCTTCGTTGCCGGAGATGACGGCGCGCAGCGATCCCGAGAGATCGCGGGCCTCTTCACCGATAGAGCCGACTTCGCTCCCGATGTCGGCGGCCAGCTGTGTGTAGGCTTCGGCCGCCCGTCCGATCATTTCGATCATCGATTGCCCCTCTTCAAGCAGGAGGGGGAAACTTTGGGCGGAGCTTCGAAGTCCCCGTTGAACCTCCTCGTCTCCCAGGATGGCGTTGACATGGGAAAAGGTGCGTCGGATCTCACTTAGATCCTTTTCAAAACGTCCGATGACTTCATCGAAGGAGGGGGGAACCTCACCTTGTACCTCAGCCCCGCCTTGAAGTCTCTCCTCAAGTTTTCCCCGCGTTATGTTGATGCGGGACTCACCCAAAAGGCCTCCTGAATCAATGACAAAACGGCTGTCCACAGGAAGAATCACATCAGGGACAAGAGAAAGCTTGACCCTGACGCCATCGGGAGAAAGCTCGATCGTATCGACGCGTCCTCTCTCGACGCCGGAAACGAAGACGGCACCTCCCGCCTCAAGGCCCCTGACATCGGGAAAGAGAACCCAGAGATCGAAGCCCCGATGACGCCAGCGGAGGCCTCCCGCGACGGAGACCAGCAGAGACAGGAAGACAAGGGCGATAAAAACGACAAAACCGACTTTGACTTCCTTATTGCTCAGGATGGCGGACCTCCTTCCCGATAGGCAGCATACCGCTGGCAAAGCGACGCACCGTCGGGTGATCGGCCCGATCCCACTGCGATGGGAGACCGCACCAGACAACGCGTCCCTCATCGAGAAGAGCGATGCGATCGCAGATCCCGAAAGCCGATGTCAGATCATGCGTCACGACGAGCACTCCCAGATTCAACTGGCGCGCCAGGGAGAGAACGAGTCTGTCGATATTTCGGGCCGTCTCAGGGTCAAGACCCGTCGTCGGCTCGTCCAGGAGCACCAACTCCGGTCGGTAGACAAGGGCTCGAGCGATAGCGGCGCGCTTTCTCATCCCTCCGGAAAGCTCCGACGGATAACGGTCCTCAACGCCCTCAAGATCCACCTCGGACAAGGCCCGCCGAACCTCCACCGAAATCCGCTCTCCTGCGGTCATCCCCAGGCAATAGCGAAGCGGGAAAGCGATGTTCTCCTCGACCGTAAGGGAGTCGAAAAGGGCTCCCCCCTGGAAGACCACACCGATCTGACGTCGAAGGGCTCCTGCCGCCTCGGGGTTTTCCTGATCCAGAAGGCTGTGCCCGAATACGGCAACACGCCCGGCATCCGGCATGGTCAGACCTGCGATAATGCGAAGGACCGTCGTTTTCCCGCATCCGGAGGGCCCCATCAATCCCAGAATCGTTCCACCCTCCAGAATCAGATTCACCCCGTCAAGAACGACTTGAGGGCCGAAAGATTTTTTGAGGTCCTCGATTTCCACAAGAAACGCCATCAGCTTCCACCGAAAAGGAAGGCGGACATTATGTAGTTGAAAACAAGGATCAGCATATTTCCCCAGATGACTGCCTGCGTCGTCGCCGAGCCAACCCCTCGCGCCCCTGTTTCCGCGTGGAAACCCTCGGAACAAGCCGTAACGGCGATAATGATGCCGAAAAGGGCCCCCTTCAACAGACCTCCGAACAGATCAGCAGGCTCAAGCAGAATCTCGACGGAACGCCGGAAGATCTGGGGGCTTACCCCGTGGGCGTAAACGTAAAGAAAGCCGCCTGAGATACCGACAACAAACGAGTAGATTGTCAAAAGAGGAAGCATCAACATTGAGGCGATAAAACGGGGAACACCGACAAAAGTCACATCATCGAGGCCGAAAGCACGAAGGGCATCCAGCTGCTCGGTCACCTTCATGGAACTGATTTCCGCGGCCATCGCGGCTCCGACACGCCCTGTCACGACGAGCCCCGTCAAAACGGGGGACATCTCTCGCACAAGGCTGAGAGCCAAGACACCCCCGATATAGGAAGTCGCTCCGAAACGGACGAACTGATCCAGAGTCTGAACTGCCAGAACCATCCCGACGAAGGCGCTGGTAACGGAGACCATGAACACAGAACCAACTCCGATGCGCTCCATCTGATCCATAAGTTCCCGGCGACTCCAAACGCCCCGAAAGAACCCTTTGATGACATGGCCCAAAAAAAAGACAAAAAGGCCCAACCGTTGAAAAAGTCGCAACGTATGAGCACCGAGCCAAAACAGAAAGGGTTTCATGAGCTCCCTCACTCAAAGCCTTTAGGGATTCTCTCCCTTGACAGTCACAAGCCTCCGCATGAAGCCCTCGACGTAGTAATTCGAGCGAAAGACCCGCAGCGTCCCCTCTTTGAGACGCTCTTTTTTGACCTCGCTCAAAAGCTTCTGCTCCTCCTCTGCTCCGGCAAGAGGGTCTTTGGGAGGTGAAAGCAGTTCGATAATGACCTCATTGTTGGCCTCCTTGGCATTGACTTCCGTCAACAAACCCTCCAGATCCGTTATGGATCGCCATCCGGCCAGCAGAGACTCCTGTTCCGGCTCGGCGATCCCTCCTCCTCGGACGATGATCTCACAGGGGCCGGAGGCATCGGAGGGGACAGCGAGAGTGAAAGTCCGCGTTTCCTGTTGCTTGCGGTAGGGACGTAGCTTGACCTCGACCTCCACCTTGCCGCCCGGCAGGACCTCTTTCTCCTTGACAGTAACATCTTCAATGAGGAGAACCCGGGGGACACGGGTAATCTCCAGGTCAACATGAAGGCCGAGAGGGAAAACCTCCTTAAAAGGATTCAAAGCGACGATGTCCGTCAAAAGATGGAATTCATTGACGAGAGAGGAGACGACATCGCTGTCCGAGAAAAACATATTCTTCCTCGTCCAGCCACGGACAAGGTGACGCCCCTCAATAGAAACGGTTGACCGGATCGTTCCTTCACCAAGCCGTCCCCAAAGATCGTCAAGAAGACCCAGCATGGCATCAGGAACGATGGAAGCGAAAAGATAAGGGTCATTGACGATGTGAAACCTCTTTCGACTTTCCCTCTTCATGTCCACATCCCGAAACGTCACGGAGACGGAGACGGAGGGAGCAAAGAAACCAAGCCGCCCTCCAACAGCCTGAGGGCGATCCTGAGTCACCGTCCCGACAATGGCCTTCGCTTCACCGATTTTGAAAGGGCTTTCGAGACTGGGGACAACAGCGTGAACCACCGATCGAACAACCGGGTAGGCGACGGGACCGCGATTAAGGAAAGGATGAGCAAAGGCCACAAAACGGCCCTGATCATCAAGAGCCGTCAGCGTCCCGGTTGCACCGAGGGAAACATCGCCCCAGGCAAGCTGAACACCGATGGCAGCGCCGGGTGAGGGCTTCCAGTCCTCTTCGACAGGCAGAGAAGGGGCTCCTCCACCGCCTGCGAGGGGATAAACCGTCACGCCCAGGCGACGTCCTAAGGCTTCGCCGGCTCTGGGGCTAAGTCCATCGGCAAGGAGCAACACCCTTGCATCAGGTGAAACCTCCTTATCGAGGACCTCGTCCTGAAGAGCAACTTCCTCGGAAAGGGCGTCTCCGCTCTCCGGAGCCGAGAGAGGAACCGGATCAGGCATCGACACCGACGAGGCCGGCCATTCCCAGGTTTCTGCCATTTCCTCAATGGGCGTCACAAGACCCAGCCGATGGTCGCTGAAATTCCACCCGTAGCCGATGGCCCCCACCAGGCGCCCGCCAATGTAAACGGGGCTACCGCTCATACCGGCAGCGATTCCGCCAGTTTTCTCGATGAGAGGACCTTCAGCCCGAACCAGAATGAAATTCTTGGGAGTGCTCCGTCGTTGAATCACGCTGACAATCTCGACAGGGAAGGAGAGGATTTCCTCGCCCGAAATGACCGTCCTGGCCTCACCTTTTAGCCCCGGACGAATCTCTTCGAGGGGCATCGTCTCCACCCCGGGCTTGAACCCTCTCCCTAGAGCCGACGACATGGAGGCGAGAAGCAGCACGAAAAGACACAAGACCGCAACTTTAATTGTTTTCACGATTCCCTACCTCTCGCCACACGACTTACGCCGTCTTGCTGAAGCGCAGGAAGGCAAAAATGAAGGGGTCTAGATCACCGTCAAGAACGGCCTGGACATTCCCGACCTCACACCCCGTCCGATGGTCCTTGACCATCGTGTAGGGATGCAGCACATAGGAACGGATCTGACTGCTCCAGCCGATTTCCTTTTTTTCTCCCTGAAGGTTCTCCAATTGCTCATGGCGCTCCCTCTGTTGCAGTTCGTAAAGCCTGGCCTTGAGTACCTTCATCGCGACCTGCCTGTTCATGTGCTGAGAACGCTCGTCCTGGCAGCTTGCAACGATGCCGGAAGGGATGTGGGTGATTCTCACGGCGGAGTCGGTCATATTAACATACTGTCCACCGGCGCCGCTGGCCCGGTAGGTATCGATTCTCAGATCTTCAGGCCTGATATGGACCTCCAGATCATCAGGCAATTCCGGAATCACGTGAACAGAAGCAAAACTCGTATGGCGTTTCTTCGCGGCATCAAAAGGTGAAATCCGCACAAGACGGTGAACGCCGACTTCGGCTCGCAGATAACCGAACGCATAAGGACCTTTCACCAGAATAACGGTACTTTTGATGCCCGCTTCGCCGTCATTCTGAACATCGAGGACCTGGACGTGGAAGTCGCGGTTTTCACACCACCGCAAATACATCCTCAGCATCATTTCGGCCCAATCCTGAGAGTCAAGCCCTCCGGCTCCAGCGTGAATGGTGAGAATGGCATTGCGCTCATCGAAGTCTCCGTTGAGAAGAAGATGCGTCTGCTTCTCCTCCATCGCCTTTCGGAAAGACGAGGCGGCTGCATAAAATTCCTCCGTTAACTCGGAATCGCTCTCTTCAGCAAGAATCTCCGCCAGAGCCTCCAAGTTATCAAGCCTCTCCTCCACGTGCCTCCAGTCTTCGCGAAGCTCTTGAAGACGCGCCAGTTCCCGGCTGAGATCCTGCGCATCCTCTCTCTCCCAGAAGCTCTGCTGAGAAGTCACATGGAGAAGCTCATCCTCCCGTCTTTCCTTTGCTGAAAGGTCAAAGACTGTCCTGGAGAGCCTTTGCCAGGCCCCTCAGTTCCTCCATTACCGTCGAAATCGGCAATTGCGCCATGACGGAACCTCCTTTTTTGAAAAAAGCTGACGTTGAAAGCAATGGTGTTTCATTATATCATCATAGCGATTTCTATCAAAAAGAGGTGGCCTCATTGCAGCGATCAAATCCCACGAAAATCGCCGTCCTCTCCATGTTCCTTGACCAACGGAACAAACTCGTTTCCAGCGCATTGCTCCGTACCAAGGCGGGGGTGACACGACAGGCCATCTGGAAGGCGATCGAATCCCTGAGGGAAGAAGGGTTCGTCATTCTTTCGTCACCTCAAAAAGGCTATACCCTGAAAGAGACTTCTTTCCCGGACCTGGCTCCCTCCTGGATCGATTTCCTTTTAAAAGACTGCCCATGGGGGCATCCCGTCCTGTGGTGGGACCGGCTGGAATCGACCCAGGAAGTCCTCAAACAAATGGCACGTAACAACGCCCCGGCCGGTGTCATTTGCCTTGCCGAGGAACAGACACTGGGACGTGGACGCCGAGGGCGCCGCTGGGTTTCCCCCCAAAAAGGGGGGATTTATCTTTCCATCCTATCACGTCCCAGGCTTGTCCCCTCAAAGATTCAGCTCCTCAACCTCGCTGCAGGCCTTGCCGTCAGCGATGCCCTTTGGAACCTCTTCGATCTCCCTTGTCAACTGAAGTGGCCCAACGACATCCTCTGGCAGGAGAAGAAGCTCTGCGGCATTCTCAGCGAGGCAGCAAGCGAGGCCGATCGGGTCCATTACGCCGTTACAGGCATCGGCCTCAACGCCAACACACCTCTTGATTCCTTGCCTCCAGAACTGCAAGGGGAGGCAAGCTCTCTTTTTGCCATTTTGGGACATAGCGTCAACCGCGGCAACGTCGTTGCCGCCATCGTCAGAGCCATTGAGGAAAGGCTCGCCGCTCTGGAAAAACCAGGGGGAGATACCTTGCTGGTCAAGGAGTACAGCCGTCGCTGCCACACACTGACCCGGGAAGTCCGGGTCACGACGGGAGAACAGTGCCACGAAGGCCGTGCTGTCGAGCTCAGCCCCGAAGGAGCGCTGCGAATCGAATCCGCGGGGGGGCTTTTGACTTTCACCGCAGCCGATGTCGTTCATCTGCGCCCTCGCCATTAAGAGCCTTGGAGATGTTCTTCACCGACACCAGTGAAAGGGGGTGTCCGCAGTGAGACTGACGGAACTGAGTCACAGCAGCGGGTGAGCCGCGAAAATCGGTCCGGCGGACCTGCAGAAAGTTCTTGACGGCCTTGCCCCCGCAAGGGGGGATCGTCTGCTTGCCGGCTGGGCGCACGGCGAGGATGCCGCTCTTTGGGCAATTGATGAGGAGAGAGCGGGAATATTCACGCTCGATGTTATTACGCCTGTCGTCGACGACGGTGAATTGTGGGGCGAAATCGCTGCGGCCAACGCTCTGAGTGACGTCTTCGCCATGGGGGGACGACCGCTGATCGCCCTCAATTTTGTCGGCTTCCCTCTCGGATGCCTCCCCCTGGAGATGCTTCAGGACATTCTCCGAGGCGGTCAGAAAAAGGCGCTTGAAGCCGGCGCCATCCTGGCAGGCGGCCACAGCATCGAAGATCAGGAGCCCAAGTTCGGCCTTGCCGTCTACGGAGAGGTTTCCTGTAAGGACATCTGGCGCGTCACCGGCGCCCGAGATCAAGACGCATTGATTCTGACAAAAGCCCTGGGAACGGGCATCGCCATAACGGCGATGATGGCCCAGCTCTTCAACACCGTCCACGGAGAGAAGGCCCTGACGTCGATGGCGACTCTCAACGATGTTCCCCTGAAGCTGCCACGCCCGTTGCTTTCCCAGGTCCATGCCTGTACCGATGTCACCGGTTTCGGACTGGCAGGTCACCTTCTGGACATGCTTGCAGAAGAAGACTTGAGCTGCCGCATCGAGGCGGAAGCGCTCCCCCTTCTGCCGGGCGTCCTCGAAGCGGCCTCCATGGGACTCGTGCCTGCCGGAGCCTACAAAAACCGGGACCTCTACGCAAGCCGCGTGACGGGACTCGACACCTTGCCTCCTGAAAGAAGCGACCTTTTTTTCGATCCTCAGACATCCGGAGGCCTTCTCATTGCCGTTTCGGAGGAAGTCGTTTCTGCCTTCGTCTCCTCTCTTCGCGACATCGGATTTTCCGATGCCCGCCGGATCGGAACCTTCCTGCCGGGATCCGGCATCGACATCCGGTAGCCGAAGCGGGAGAGGGTTAAGCCCCTCTCCCGCTTTCTTTCTGCCTCATCGCATTCCATATCGCCAGATACTGATCATAGAGGAACAAGAAAAGATCCTGCTCGATTGACGGACCGGGCAGAAAAACGATGGGGCCCGTCGTCTCCGCCTCCAGACGTATTCCCTCCGGAGTCCAGACATCCACGACGACAAGCCAGCCCCGTCGTCGCGCCTCCTGCAGAGAGAGCCTAAGCGAGGAGAGTCCCTGGCCCTGCTCCCATTTCGTCCAAACCGCCTCAGGGGGCCTGATGGGCGCCTTGACGGCTCCTTCGATTAAAAGGGAGCTCCGGCCGGTAAGGTCCAGCAGGAGAACATCTCCGATGATCTGCCTCCCAACGTCCACGGTGCTTTCGAGACGTGACTGAAATTCGGCAAGCCGCCTCTGATAATAACCGTAGCACTCCCTATCGATGTCCGCCAGAACAACCAACAGTCGTTGCCCCAAAAAAGGCAGGCCGGCAGGATCAAGAAAAAGCCTCTCCCGTTCGGCATCACCGAGAGGAAGGCGACTGTAAAGAGTCCGCAGCTCCACATCTTTCCCCTTGAATCCGTAGAGGTGCCCCTCCTCCTTGTCGAGGGCTATGACTGTCCCGCCTTCCGGAGGCCTCTTGGCCTCCAGCAAAAGGTTTCCTCCCTCATCCCAGGCTGCCAACGGATGGACATCGACATAGACACCTCCGACAAAGCGGCACATCAACGCCAACCAAGGCGACGTCACCCAGAGAGACCGTCGCCCCGACTCCTGGGCCTCCGAAAAGGGGACACCCCAAAAACGGAACCCGGACAAAAACAACAGGAGGAGCAAGAAAAGGCACTTTTTGCCGCTCCGCTTCACCTATCTGCACCCTTTTGCGATGCGACCCCGAAAGGGGGCCGCCGCCTCTTCTTGGCACAATGAAGAACGTTTTCCATCAACGAAGCTACGGTCAACGGACCCACACCGCCAGGGACAGGCGTCGCAGCCAAGGCCACATTTTTAAGGCTCTCCCAATCGACGTCTCCAACTACGGATCCGTCTTCAAGGATGTTAATGCCCACATCGATAACGACTGCTCCCTTTTTGAGAAGATCCCCAGTAATCATTCGAGGTTTCCCGATACCGACAACGACGACGTCAGCCTGCTCCAGGGCCCGAACGACCTCCGCGCTCCGAGACTGACTGTGAAGGAGCGTCACCGAAGCTCTTCGATGGAGAAGCAGCATGGCGACAGCCTTCCCAACAGTGGGGCTGACGCCGATGACAGAAGCGTTCTTTCCCTTCAGGTCGTCGAGATGGTATTCACTGAGAAGCGTCATTATCGCCTGAGCCGTACAGGGATGAGACGCATTGTGATCGCCTAGGTAGAGACTGCCCAGGTTGGAACGGTGGACGCCTTCCACATCTTTTACAGGATCAACAAGATCCATCAGCTTGGCCAGGTCCCACGTCGCCGGCAAAGGGCGCTCTACCATAACGGCATCTACGGTCTCATCGGCGCTGAGCTCTCGGAGAAGCGTTTGAACCTCGCTGAGAGCAACCCCTTCGACGAAGACGTAACGCCTCGCTTCAAAACCGACACGCTCGCAAGCCCTTCTCTGGCTCCGAAGGTAGGCCGCCGCCGCTGGATCTTCACCGATCTGAATCGTCGCTAGGCAGGGCTGCCACCCCTTGGAACGCTTGATCTTTTCTACCTCTTCCTTCAAGCAATCCATCATTTTCCGTGACGGCTCCCGGCCATCCAGAACAAGCACACAGCACCCCCCTCTCTTACTTGCGCGTACGAGGGGTATTGTATCATGGCTCCTTGTGCCCTATCTCCTCTTTAGCGCCCTATACCGGTCAGACACGGCTTCCGGGCTTTACCAACGGCAACCCCTGGGCGCAGAGGGGACACTCTCCAGGGCTCCACGTCTCGAAGCGCACCCCCCAAAGAGAGTGCAGGGCGCCGGGAAGACGGTGAGAGCCTCCGCTTCGATCGACGATACAGCCCGTGCCCACCCACCTGGCTCCACCCTGTTCGATGAGGCTGCCGACTTCGAGAGAGGATCCTCCTGTCGTGATGACATCCTCGACGACGACGAAAGAGACCGGACCAGGGTGCGGGAAACGCCGTAGCGTCATGACACCTTCCTGGCGTTCGCAGAAAAGGAAGGGGACATCGAGGGCACGGGCCACCTCGTGACCGATGATGAGGCCGCCGATGGCCGGAGAGAGGACAATATCGGGCCGGAACGGTTCAAGGCGCCGCGCCAGGGCTTCTCCCGCAAAGGCGGCGAAAGCGGGGAAACGAAGCAGCAGGGCACATTGAAGGTAGTTGGCGCTGTGAAGCCCCGAAGTGAGGCAGAAATGGCCCTGAAGATGGGCACCGCTTTCGCTGAGCATTTCCTGAAGACGCTCTGTTTCCGTCAACTGCGGCAGGATAATCCCTCCTCGATCTCCATAAGAATCTCTTGAGCGGCACGGCGCCGGTCATGGGCCAGGATCAGCGGTCTTCCGACGACGAGGTAGTCGGCTCCGGCGGCGACAGCCTCCCTAGGTCCTGCTGTACGAGCCTGATCGTCGCCTCTGCAAGAGGGACGGATTCCGGGCACGACGGTCATCAACGAAGCGGCACGGCGGACCGTCCCCAGATCGCGAGGCGAACAGACGAGACCGTCAAGGCAGGCCCGCTCCGCCGCCCGGGCCCTGGCCTCAAGGGCCTTGTCCATCGGAGAGAGCGGATGGACCTCGCCCCATTGAGCATCGTCCAGGCTGGTCAGCACCGTGACGCCCCAAAGAAGCATTTCTCCCTTCTCTCTGACAGCGGCCTCCATCATCGGAACGCCACCGCAGGTGTGAAGGGTCAGAGCCCAAAGTCCCAATTCGCTGAGGGCTCTGACTCCCAACGCAACGGTGTTGGGAATGTCATGAAGTTTGAGATCGAGGAAGACCCGATGTCCTCGGGCCATGATCTCCTTGAGAAGGGCTTTCCCCCCCTGGAAGAAAAGACCCGGGCCGATCTTAACGAAGGGCAGCAGATCGCCCGTCTCGTCAAGGTAGGACAGAGCCTCCTCGGGAGTCGAAAGATCAAGGGCGACAATAAGCTTGGAGGTATTCTTCATCGTCTCTCCTTTCTCCCCTCCCGCGCACAGCCCGAGAGGGAGGCAACGCTGCGGAGCCCACGTTCTTCGAGATAGGCGGATATCTCCCGGCAGAACCGCAGAGGGGCATGAAATTCCCGGACCAGCGCGGTCCCGACCTCGACGGCGGAAGCACCGGCCATGATCATCGCCAGGACATCCCTGCCGGAAGAGACGCCACCGCACCCGATCAGGGGCAGTGCCGTCAGGGACGCCGTCTCCCAGAGCAGACGCAGCGAAAGGGGGAAAACGGCCGGGCCGGAAAGTCCGGCGAAGGTCCTGTCGAAGACGGGAGACCGCCTGTCGACGTCGATGGCCATGCCCAGCCAGGTGTTGGCCACAACGAGGGCATCGGCTCCTCCCGATTCGGCCGCGGCGGTTATTTCATCGAGCCTGGGCGCCTGGGGCGTCAGCTTCAGCCAGAGCGGCCCCCTCCAAACCGGCCGAGCCACGTCGAGAACCTGTCGGACTCCCGAAGCATCAAGGCCCCAAGCCATCCCGCCGCCGTCCACATTGGGACAGGAGACGTTAAGTTCCACCACTTCCGGAGGGAGATTCATCGCCTGCAGCAGATCGAGGGAGCGCTCCAGATCATCAAGCCTTTCGACGGCCACATTGGCAATCAGCGGGCGGCGTCGAGGCAGACCGGGGATGATCTCGCCGGCAAAGGCCTCCACGCCGGGGTTCTGGAGACCGATGCTGTTAAGCAACCCTGACGGCGTCTCCCAGACCCTCACGCCCCCGTTGCCAGGCCGGGGATGGAGTGTCAGCCCCTTGGAAGAAACGGCGCCGATGCCGCCGAGGGCCTCCTCGCACCAAAAAGGCCCGTCGAAGGGCCAGAGGCCCGAGGCGACGATCAGCGGCGTCTCCATAGCGACGCTGCCGACGGTGACGGCAAGATCAGTGGAGAAGGTCATTCCAGAGCACCTCCCTCCCGTCAAAGACGGGGCCGTCAACACAGGCACGCAACCTTCCCGATCGAGTCGGCACGACGCATCCCAGACAACCGCCATAACCGCAAGCCATACGGGCCTCAAGGCTGACGAAAAACCTGGCAGGTGCCAGGTCGGCGACGGCAACCATCATGGCCTGAGGACCACAGGCCCAGACTTCATCCTCTTTTCGAATGAGCCTTTCGAGAAGGTCCACGACGGTTCCCTTCCGACCGATTGAACCATCGTCACAAGCAACCGTGCAGGGGACACCCCTCCGGTGGAGCCATTCGACAAGTCCCGTCCAACGGGAACAGGAGACACCGAGCAGAAGCTCGCCGGGACGGCTCGCCCCGTAACGCTCCCAGGCAAAAAGGAGCGGGGCGAGCCCCATTGCTCCCGCTGCCAGCAAGAGCCGTTCTCCAGCGGGAACGGGAAACCCTCTACCCTGAGGACCGCGGACCTCCAGCGTTGCTCCTTCCTCTAGGCTTGAGAAAGCCTCCGTTCCACGCCCCCGCACCTGAAAAAGCAGACCTGCCGTCGTCTTTTTCTGCCAGGCCACCGCAAGGGGACGGCCCAGCAAGGGATCGCTCCCCCACCGAGCATCTCGGATAAGGACAAACTGGCCTGGATCGGCATGGAACGGCTCCGCAAATCTCAAGACCAGGGAGAAAAGGCCTCCGCCAAGGTCCTCCAGGGAGTCGACAACGGCATGACGGTCTCGTGGAAGCTGCACGGCCTGTCGCGACGGCATGAGGCTATTGCCGGCCTTTGAAGAGAAGACCTCCAAGGAAGGTCATGACGGGCCATCCTTGAAGAAGCATCCCCTGCCAGGGACAGTTGCAGGCCTTGCTCCACCACTCGGCGCGGTCGACGACGCGGAGCTCTCCCAGATCGATGACGGCCAGATCGGCGGGGGCACCCTCTTCGACCCGGCCAAGGCGGTTCCAGGGCTCAGGCAACAGGGACGCCGGCCTGGATGTGAAAAGGGCAAGCAGCTTTTCCAAGGCCAAAGGCTCTCCTCGTCTTTTCCAGGCATCAAGAACGACGGCAACGGCACACTCCAGCGAAGCGATGCCGAAAGAAGCTTCGGGAAAGGGAAGATCCTTTTCGTCCTCGTGGTAAGGAGCATGATCAGTGGCGATGGCGTCGACAGTTCCGTCGGCGAGGCCCTGCCAGAGAGCCTCCTGGTCCTTGACGCTTCGCAGCGGCGGGTTGACTTTGAAAAGAGCATCGTAGGCGCTCTCGATGACCGCCTCTTCCGTCAGAGTCAGGTGGTGAGGGGTCACATCGCAGCTTACCGGCAGCCCCTCCGCCTTGGCCTGCCGAATCAGCTCGATGGCACCTGCCACACTGACATGGGTGAAGTGAAGGGGAGCGCCGGCCTCCCGAACCAGGGCGATCCCCCGGGCAATATCGACAATCTCTCCCGAGGCCGGCCATCCCTTGAGTCCCGAGAGGGAGGAGCAACGTCCCTCGTTGACCTGTCCTCCCTCCGTCAGAGAAGGCTCCTCGGGATGTTCCATGACGCGGATTCCGGTATCACGGGCGTAAAGGAGAACTCGTCGCAGCAGCCCGGCATCGGAGAGAGGGGCCCCGTCATCGGTGAAAAAAACCGCCCCCGCCTTGGCCATTGTCGCCAGCTCGGCCATTTCTCCGCCTTTACGACCCTTCGTCGCCGCTCCTGCAGGAAGGATCCGGGCACCTCCGGCTCCTGATGCCTTCTCCAGGACATAAGAGACAAGGGGAGCGACGTCGATGGCCGGATCCGTATTCGGCATGGTGACAACGGTCGTGTATCCCCCAGCGGCAGCCGCTCGGGCACCCGAGATCAGATCTTCCCGCCACTCCTGACCGGGATCCCGGAAATGGGCATGGAGATCGACGAAGCCGGGAGAGAGGACCTTTCCCTCAAGATCGATAACTTCCGTCTCCTCCGACGAAGGATCCAGATCGTGAGCGATCCTGGCGACGCGCCCTTCGGCCAGGAGCAGGTCGGTCGTCTCCGAGGAGAGGTGACAGCCGTCAAAAAGTCGGGCCTTCTTCAGAAGCAGCATTAACGAGCACCTCCAAGGCAGAGAAAGAGCAGCGCCATCCTGACGGCAACGCCGCTGCGGACCTGGGGCAGGATCACGCTCTGGGGGCCGTCGGCAACGGCCGAGGCGATCTCGACGCCTCGGTTTATCGGCCCCGGATGCATCACGAGGGCCTCAGGTTTGGCCTCGGCGACCAGCGTTTCCGTCGCTCCGTAACGGCGATGATACTCATCGACGGAGGGGAAAAGCCCCTCCTGCTGCCGCTCTCTCTGAATCCTCAGCAGGTAGACGATATCGGCTCCCCGCACGGCAGCGACGGGATCAGGTTCGTAGCGGACACCGAGAGCTTCCGTCTCCAGGGGCATCAGCGTCGAGGGTCCCGAGAGAATCACATCGGCTCCCAGCTTGGTGAAACCGATGATATCGCTGCGGACAACGCGGCTGTGAAGGACGTCTCCGACGATAGCGACCTTGGCTCCATCAAGCTCGCCCAAACGGCGCCGTGCCGTGTAGAGGTCGAGCAGGGCCTGGGTGGGGTGAGCGTGGGCACCGTCGCCCGCATTGAAAACGGAGGCCCGCTTCAGTCGTCTGGAAAGATAGGCGGGAACGCCGACGGCTCCGTGACGGATGACGACGGCATCAGCGCCCATGGCCTCCAGGGTCCAAGCCGTGTCACGAAGCGTCTCGCCCTTGCTGACACTCGAACCTGAGGCCGACCAGTTCACCACATCGGCGCTGAGCATCTTTTCGGCTAGCTCGAAGGAGACCCGCGTCCGCGTCGAAGCCTCGAAAAAAAGGTTGACGACCAATTTCCCCCTCAACGCCGGCACCTTTTTGATGGGACGATCCATCAGAGCCTCCATATTGACGGCCTGGTCGAGAAGATGAATCACTTCCTCCCGGGTCCAGACGTCAAGATCGATGAGTTCCCTCCGCTTCCAGCTAAACATCGGCATGATCCCCCTGTTCGCAGATGACGACCTCATCGCTGCCGTCATACTCCTCGACGCGGACTTCTACAATCTCCGATTTTGACGTCGGCACGACCCGCCCCTGATAATCGGGATGAATCGGCAGCTCTCGATGGCCCCGATCAATGAGAACGGCCAGTTGGACGGCCTCGGGGCGCCCCATGTCCATCAGTGCATCAAGAGCGGCCCGGATCGTTCTCCCTGTGTAAATGACATCATCGACGAGGACGACCTTCATGCCGTTGATATCCACGGGGATCGAGGTGCTGTGCACCACCGGCTGGTCATGGAGCAGAGTTAGATCGTCCCGGTAAAGCGTGATATCGAGCTCTCCGGAGAACAATTTCGTCTCTTCTATCGACTGAAGGTACTTCGCCAATCGCCTTCCGAGGAAGACGCCGCGGCGCTGAATCCCGACAAGAACAACCTTGTCGAGTCCTCCATTTTTTTCGATGATCTCATGTGCCATTCGCTTCAGGGCACGTTCCATCTCCTCGGCGGAAAGAACTTTGGCCTTCTCTCGAAGGGTCATAAAAAGAACCTCCTTGCCATACAAAAAAGATCACGACCTTTGTCGAGGTCATGATCTTTCGGCGGCCTTCCAACGCAAGCGATAGGGAATGAGTCTCTGTGCACCATGACAACGACCTCCTCCTGACGCCTAAGCCTCATCATGGATCAGCATATCAGGGTTTATCGTCTAATGCAACCGGTTGCATCAAATTCCCCAATGCTTTACCCGCAGCGCTGAATTCCGCCTCCTTACGGGAAGGGCCGGTTCCGACGCCGAGGAGGTTCCCTTCCGCCCAGACTTCAACGACAAAGAGCCGCTCATGAGGCGGCCCCTCTTCCGCAACGATATGGTAAATCGGAAGATCCTTTCCTTCCGCCTGAAGGCGCTGTTGAAGGCGTGATTTGGCATCTGGCGGAGTCTCTTCCTCATCGCGTCTTCTCCAGAGGAATCTGCCGATGACACGGCGAACCTCATCAAACCCTCCGTCAAGGTAAATTGCACCCAAAAGCGCCTCGACAGCATCGGCGATCAGGGAGGCTCTACCCCGGCCTTTCTGAAGGTCAAGCCCTCGCCCGAGAAGGAGGTTTTCCGGCACTCCCAGAGCTCGCCCCCATTCAGCAAGGGAACGGCAGCAGACGATGGAGGCGCGCTCCTGGGTCAACTGTCCTTCATCCCAGTCGGAATGAGCCAGGAAGAGCCATTCCGAGACGGTCAGCTCCAGGACGGCATCGCCGAGATATTCGAGACGCTCGTTGCAAAAAGGGAGCCCTGACTCATGAGCGAAACTCGCATGAGTCAGGGCCTTTTCTAAAAGAGCGGCATCTCGGAAACGGTAACCCAGACGATTCTGAAGCAAGTCGACAGATGGCCTGTGGTCCTCGTAAGAGGATTGCATTTATGGTCGGTACTCCTCCAGGGCGAGAACCCCGTTATGACCTCCGAAACCGAAACTGTTGACCAACAGGCGCCGTATCGGATGATTTTCGATCGTTTCGGTCACTACATTGAGAGGGCATTCCGGGTCGAGGTGCTCGACATTGATCGTCGGGTGGATGATTCCTTCAACGATGGACTGGATGGCCGCGATCGTCTCGACGGCACCTGCGGCTCCCAGGGCGTGTCCAATCATCGACTTCGTCGAATTGACGAGGATTTTATCGGCCAAATCCCCGAAGAGACGCCGAATGGCCATGGCCTCCATCTTGTCATTGAGAGGCGTTGAGGTGCCGTGAGCGTTGATAAGTTCCACATCGGCCAGTCGCCAACCGGCCTTTTCCACAGCCTGAGCCATGGCTCGCGCTGCACCGTCACCTTCAGGGTCGGGGGCCGTGATGTGATAGGCATCACAGGTCAGGCCGTAGCCCTTGACTTCGGCATAGATGGTGGCACCCCTCCTGATGGCATGATCAAGCTCTTCAAAAACCAGAACGCCGGCGCCTTCCCCAAGGACAAAGCCGTCCCTGTCGATGTCAAAGGGGCGGGAGGCATGAGCCGGATCATCGTTACGAGTCGAAAGGGCCTTCATGGCAGCGAATCCGGCCGTCCCGATGGGGGTGATGGCGGCCTCCGCCCCGCCGGCAAGGATAATGTCGGCATCGCCGCGGAGGATGGCATAATAGGCCTCGCCCATGGTGTGAGTCGCCGTGGCGCAGGCCGTTACAACGGAAAGGTTGGGACCTTTGGCACCATAGCGGATGCCGAGATAGGCGGCGGACATGTTGCTGATCATCATGGGGATAAAAAAGGGACTGACCCGAGAGGGCCCCTTTTGGATGAGGATGCTCATGTTCTCGAAGCTCGTCGTGATTCCGCCTTCGCCGCTTCCGAGGTAAACACCGAATTTATAGGGATCGAGGCTCTTCACATCCAGCCCGGCGTCAGCCACCGCCAGATCGGCGGCTGCAACGGCGAAATGGATCACCCTGTCAGAACGCCTGGCCTCTTTCCTTTCCATCCACTGCTCCGGAGAAAAGTCGCGAATCTCGCCGGAAATGCGGACAGAAAAGTCGGTGGCATCAAACAGCTCGATAGGACCAATGCCGTTGCGTCCCTCCCTAAGAGCCTGCCAGTACTTTTCTCTTCCGTGGCCGATCGGGCTAACGACGCCCAGTCCGGTGATGACGACTCTTTTCAAGCGAGTCACTCCTTCAGTTCGGGGGTACCCCCAGGTTTGGAGACGATCCGGAAAGGGAAGGCGCGGGGTAGGTCCCCCGCGCCCCTCGGGGACAGGATTACTCCTCGAGTCCCAGCTTATTTTTCACATAATTCATGGCTTCCTCAACGTTGGTCAGTTTCTCGGCATCCTCATCGGGGATTTCGATGTCAAACTCCTCTTCGATTCCCATAATGAGTTCGACGATGTCGAGGGAGTCGGCGCCGAGGTCTTCCACAAAGGAGGCATCGGGTTTGATCTGCTCCTCTTCAACGTCAAGGCGATCGATGACGATATCCTTCAGTCGCTTCTGAATCTCTTCCATCTTCACGTTCTTCACCTCCTTCTCGGGAGACTCTGCCTATTGCATGGACATGCCGCCGTCAACGGCGATCGTCTGTCCGGAGACGTAGCCGGCCTCTTCCGAGGCCAGAAAACCAACGAGAGAGGCAACATCTGCCGGCGTCCCAGGGCGGCCAAGAGGAACCTGACGCAACAGATTCTGGCGAACTTCCTCCTTGAGAGCGTTTGTCATGTCGGTCTCGATGAAGCCGGGAGCGACAACATTTGCCGTTATACCCCGAGGGCCGAACTCACGGGCGATCGTCTTCGTCAGGCCGATGATCCCCGCTTTCGCGGCAGTATAGTTCGCCTGACCAACGTTACCGCAGAGAGCCACAACGGAAGAGACGTTGATGATACGGCCCCATCGGGCCTTGGCCATGAATCGAAGGGCCTCGCGGGAACAGTAGAAAACCGAGGAGAGGTTGACGTCAAGGACGGATCTCCAGTCATCGTCTTTCATCCTCAGGAGAAGGCCGTCCCGGGTGATCCCTGAATTATTAATAAGGACAGATACCGGCCCCAGCTTTTCGTTAACAGCCGCAAAGAGATCTTTGACTGAAGCGGCATCTGAAACATCGGCCTGGAAAGAAAAGGCTCGACGGCCCAGGCTGTTGATCTCTTCCGTGACTTTCCAAGCCTCTTTCTCGGAGCGATTGTAGTTGACGGCGACAGCCATTCCTCTTCGCCCCAGCTCCAGAGCTACGGCACGGCCGATTCCCTTGCCCGCCCCAGTGACGAGAGCCACACGGCAGGTCTCTCCCATTCTATTGACCCCCTTTCAGGAAGGCAATAGTACCCTCAAGATCACCATACTCGGAGAAGTTGGCCATCGCGGAACCTTTAAGGCACTTCTTTGCGAGTCCCGTCAGGACTTTTCCCGGCCCTACCTCAAGGAAGCGGTCAACACCCTTCGAGTTCATCAAAGCCATTGATGCCTCCCAGAGTACGGGTCTGTAGGTCTGCTCAAAAAGCGCCTTCTGAAGGGACTCCACCGTCTCCTGAGCCGTGGCCCACACATTGGTCACAATGGGCCACATCGGATCACACCAGGTAATACCTGCGAAAGCCTCGTCCAGGCGGTCGGCAACGGGGCGCATGAGGCGGCAGTGAAAGGGAGCACTCACGTTAAGCGGAAGGGCTCGCTTGGCACCGGCGGACTTGGCAAGTTCGATGGCTTGATCGATGGCGTCAACGTGGCCGGAAATGACAATCTGGCCGGGCGCGTTGAAGTTGGCGGCTTCACAGACCCGCTCTCCGTCAACGACGGCACATATCTCTCGCACCTGCTCGGCGGCAAGGCCGAGAAGAGCCGCCATCGCCCCTTCACCGAGGGGAACTGCCTCCTGCATCAGCCGACCCCGAAGATGGACAAGGCGGACTCCGTCTTCCAAGGCAAGAACACCGGAAGCGACGAGGGCCGAATATTCTCCCAGGCTATGACCGGCAAGATAAAATGGGGCAAGTTCGCTCCCCATCTCCTCACGCAACACTTCGAAAGCCGCAAGACTGGCCACAAGAATGGCCGGTTGAGTGAATTCCGTCTTCCGCAACTCCTCGTCTGGACCTTCAGCGACGATTCTGCTCAAGGAAAATCCCAGCGCTTCGTCGGCACGCTGAAAAAGGGATCGGGCCGTTTGAGAGTTTTCGACAAGGCTTTGAGCCATGCCCACTTCTTGAGACCCTTGGCCGGGAAAAAGCAGCGCGTAACTCATCACTTGCACCTCTCTTTACGGCTTGGAGCAAGGCTTCCAAGTCTGTCAATCACAACTGAAGCCTCTTCAAAAAGCCCTCTGATAATCGCCGCGGCCGGGTCGATGGAGCGGACCAGCCCACAGATCTGACCGGCCATGAGAGACCCCCAATCGGCATCGCCATCGACGACTGCAGCCCGAAGACGTCCGCTGCCAAGGGCCTCCAGTTCCTCGACGGAAGCGAGGTTTTTCTCCAGGTCTTCAAACTTTCGGGCAAGCTTGTTACGAATCACGCGGACGGGATGTCCCGTCGGTCTTCCGGTTATAACGGTACTCCGGTCTCCCGCCTCCAGAACCGCTTTTTTATAGGCCTCGTGAGCCTGACATTCCAGGGCACAGAGAAAACGGGTCCCCACCTGAACGCCTGAAGCGCCGAGGGCAAAAGCCGCCGCCACTCCCCTGCCGTCAGCAATGCCTCCGGCGGCGATAACAGGGATGGAGACGGCATCGACAACCTGAGGGACAAGAGCCATCGTCGTCGTCTCGCCGACATGACCACCGGCCTCACAACCTTCCGCAACGACGGCGTCGGCCCCCTGTTTCTCGACACGTCGGGCATGGGCAACGGAAGCGATAACAGGAATAACGATCGCTCCCAGCGGTTTCAGTTTCTCCAGCACCTTGCCCGGGCTGCCTGCACCTGTGGTAACTACGGGTACTCTATAATCGGCAACGAGCGCAAGAGCATCGTCGGCCGTCGGCGAGAGCAGCATGATGTTGACTCCAAAAGGCCGGTCAGTGAGCGATCGGACCTTGACAATCTCCTTTTCGAGCAGGTTCGGCGGCATATTGGCGGCGGCAATGACCCCCAGCCCACCTCCGTTGGATACGGCTGCAGCCAGATTGGCATCGGCAACCCACGCCATCCCCCCCTGCAAAAGGGGATACTCCGTCTTCAGAAGTTGTGTCAGGTTGTTGCTCAAAGCCATAGGCAGCTCCTCCCCCGCTCACAGCTCAAAGGCAATGGCACCATAAGTCATTCCGGCACCGAAGCTTGTCATGACCACGAGGTCGCCTCCTTTGAGAACACCCTGCTCCATTGCCTCGTGAAGTGCGATGAAGACCGAGGCGGCCGAAGTGTTGCCCAAATGATCGAGGTTGACATAAGCCTTAGCCGGGTCAACATCGAGGCGACGAAGCACCCCTTCGATAATGCGAAGGTTCGCCTGGTGAAAGATCCAATTGGTCACGTCGGCCGGCTTCAGGTTCGACTCAACCAGAAAACTCTTGAGAAAAGGCGGAAGTTTCCGATTGACGAACTTAAACACGTCGTTGCCCTTCATTTTTACATAATGTTCTCGAGCTGCAACCGTTTCAGACGAAGCAGGGCGTTCAACAAGGCCGGCAGGGAAGGAGATGAGATCATGGAATTCTCCTTCAGCCCTCACATCCGCCGCAATAAAGCCTCTTTTGTCCTCAGGGGCAGGCCCCAGGAGGAACGCGCTTGCGCCGTCACCGAAGAGGACACAGGTGTTCCGATCCTCCCAGTCCAGGAGAGGAGAGAGCACCTCGGCTCCGATGACAAGGACATGCCGCCAGAGCCCTGAACTGATGCCCGACACGGCCATGGCAAGAGCATAGACTGACCCGGTACAGCCAGCCTGAACATCACAGGCTCCGGCACGGGAAGCCCCCAGGACCGCCTGTACTTTCGGCCCCACTCCGGGGAAAATCGTGTCCGGCGAATTGGTCCCAACAAGGATCATATCGACGGCATCAGCTCCGATTCCCGCTGAAGCCAGGGCGTTTTGCGCAGCGCAGGCGGCGAGCTCGCTCGTCAGTTGGCCGTCATCGGCAATGTGCCGCACCTTGATGCCCGTTCTCTCCCGAATCCAGGCATCGCTGGTTTCCACCATTTTAGAGAGATCGTCATTTGTGAGAAGTTTCTCGGGGAGAAAAAGCCCTGTCCCCAAAAGAGCGACCTTCCTGCCGGTGAAAAGAGGCATTCTACATTCCTCCTTGGGTGATCTCCTGACTGATCAGCTCGACGCCACGTTTAAGGACAAAATCCCTGGCAACACCAAGGGCACTGGCAATAGCGGGAGCTTTGGAACGGCCATGAGCCTTGATGACGGCACCACGAACGCCCAGCAACGGAGTGCCGCCGTAACTTTCGTAGTCGAAACGCGTCCAGAGCTCCTTCAACATGGGGAGCATGAAAAGCATTCCCACCTTGGGCAGGACTCTCTGACCCATTTCTTCCCGGAGAAGGGAGTAAACTGCAGTCCCCAGGCCCTCCATGAGCTTGAGAAGGATGTTGCCCGTGAAACCGTCACAGGCGACGACATCAGCCGGCCCGATGGGAATGTCTTTCCCTTCGACATACCCGATGAAGGGGAAGGGCCCCTGACGCAGAAGCTCTCTAGCTTGAGCAATCGCCTCGTCACCCTTGATGTCCTCTTCTCCGTTGGCAAGAAGGGCCACCTTGGGCTCAGCCACTCCGAAAATATGCTTCATGTAAAGCCCGCCCATAAGGGCGAACTGGACAAGGTTCAACGGCTTGCTCCTCACCGTCGCTCCGACATCGATGAGCATGCGGACACGATCGATGGCCGGAAGGGGAACTCCAAGCCCTGGACGATCAATGCCGGGAATCCGGCCGACGACAAGGACGCCTCCGGCCACAATGGCACCTGTATTGCCGGCGGAGATACAGCCTTGAGCCTCGCCGGAACGGACCATCTCCATGGCAATTCGCAGACTGGAACACCGCTTTTTACGAATGGCCACGGACGGCAACTCGTCCATGGAAATCACTTCCTCGGCATGAACCACATGGATTCTGCTGGTCGCCGATGAAAAGGTTTCTGCGATGAGCGGCTCAATGCGAGGCTTCAAGCCCACAAGGGCTACCTCAAGGTCGGGGAAACGCTCGCAGGCCGCGACGGCACCGCGACAGATTTCTGCCGGAGCATTATCACCGCCCATGGCATCTACGGCTAAGAGCAAGGAGGCAACCTCCTCTCCTGTTCAGTTTTCGACTTCGGAGGAACAGGCGACGACGATGAATCGCCCGACAAAAATCTCCAGCTGACCGACCCTTGTCCGGACGCTGACGACGTTTTTATTCCCCTTACGAACCCCGACCTTGGCTCGTGCGATCAGCTTGTCGCCCACATGGGCGGGAGCCTTGTAACGGACCCGCGCGGCTCCGGTCACGACCATATCCGCCTCAACGACGGCCATGGCCAAAGTGCTGGCCTGACTGTAGATATAGTGATCCCAGACGATACCTGTATGGCGAAAGGCCATTTCCTTACTCGTCATCAGGTAAGAGAGGGCAAGACAATCGGGCTCCAGCTCAAGAAGCTCGCCGATGACCTCCTCCTGCCGCAGAGAGCGAAGGCGTTGGTTGGCTTTTTGCGCCATTCTGCGCATTCTTTCGCGGAGCTCAGGAAGGCCGAGAAGGGCTCGATCAAGGCGAATGGTGCTGATGCTGACCTTGAGGTTCCGTGCCAGCTCTTCGTCGGTCAAGAGGGGATTGGCCTCAAGAAGCTCAAGCAGATTCTTGTGTCGCATCTGTTTGAAGATCGATCGAGCCATGACATCCCCCCTTTTTTAGTATCTGGTACTAACAGCAGTTCTGATGATGGAGTCAGTATAGAGGCAGCCTTTCTTTCGGTCAAGGGCTTTAGGAAGGCCTTGGTTCGAGGCAGAGGATTCGGTTTCCCGATATCGATAAAAAAGGTGCCGTCACGACCGGAAGGTCGATAACGGCACAATTGCCCGACAGTGTCTCGAGGCCTTTAGGCCTTGTCCTCGCCGGTTTCGACGGCCTTACGGCCTCTGTAATACCCGCATGCGGGGCAGGCACGATAGGTCGTGATCATTTCACCGCAGTGAGGACAGGTCGTCACAGAGGGGCTCTTGAGGGCGCCTAGCCATTGTGCCTTCCTGCTCGCCGTCGCGGCGTGAGATACGCGTCGTTTTGGGGTTGCCATGTCAATTCCCTCCTTTCGGAGAATCTTCTTCATCCCGAAGGCCTTCAAGCTCTCGAAAGGCTTCGAGGCGGGGATCGATGGTATCAGCGGGACAAGCGCATTTGCCCTGATTGAGATTGAAGCCGCAACAAGGGCAAAGACCGCGACAATCCTCCCGGCAGAGAACTGCCGCCGGCAGAGAAAGGATCAAGCTCTCCTGGATCGGTGCCGTCAAGTCGATCTCTCTCTGGGATCGATCAAGATGGATGATCTGATCTTCATCGAACTCGACTTCTCCGTGATCATCGCCCCGCAAAGAATAAAAATAGCGGACTTTACCCTCGATGGCAAGAGGTGTCGGCGCAAGACAACGAGAACAGGCCGTTATCGCTTTGGCCGAAAAGGTCAGAGTGACAACGATACCCTCTCCCCGGCGGGAGGCCTCTGCCTCCACAGCAAGAGGAGAAGTCCAGCGATAGGCCATCCCCCAATAACCCGTCTCTTCTGGCATGGGAAGTTCCCAGAAAAAGGAGCGCGCCCCCTCGATCAGGTCGACCAGGGGAATCGTCGGCGCTCTTCCCTCCCAGAGGAAATCATTCACCGGGGTCACCTCCTCCATCAGACCATTGAGCGCTATTCAGCAGCCGTCAGCCTGACGGTATCTCGGGCGATAACGAGTTCTTCGTTGGTGGGGACAACCATGAGAGCAACTCTGGAATCGTCGGCGCTGATAAGCTGTTCTTCTCCACGCACCTTGTTTTTTTCCGGAGCGAATTTGGCGCCGAGGAACTCGAGATCCCGGCAGACGGCGTCACGGATCTGGATGCCGTTCTCCCCGATGCCCGCCGTGAAGACGACGGCATCAAGCCCTCCCATGGCGGCAGCATAGGCGCCGATGTACCGTTTGATGTGATAGACAAGCATATCCAGAGCCAGCTGGGCTCTCTCGTTGCCTTTGGCCGCCGCCTCTTCGATATCGCGGAGGTCGCTGCTGATGCCGGAGATACCGAAGACGCCGCTTTCCTTATGGAGGATGTGGCTCATCTCTTTCGGATCGAGCCCCTCCTCCTCCATGATGGAGAGGATGACGACAGGGTCCACGTCTCCGCAACGCGTTCCCATGAGGATGCCGGGGATGGTACCGAAACCCAGGCTGGTATCCACGGAGCGACCGCCGTCGACGGCCGTGATGGAGCTGCCATTGCCAAGATGGCAGGTTACCATCTTGAGGCTCTCGATGGGGCGTCCGAGCATTTCCGCAGCCCTGTTGGCCACATAGCTGGTGCTCGTTCCATGGAAACCGTAACGGCGGATCTTGTGTTCGCTGTAATAACGATAGGGAACACCGTAGACGAAGGCCTTGGGAGGCATGGTCTGATGGAAAGCCGTATCGAAGACGGCGACCTGGGGCAGTTGGGGAAGGACCTCTATCATGGCCTTGATTCCCGTCAGGTTGGCCGGGTTGTGAAGTGGCGCCAGAGGGACAACGTCTTCGATCCCCTTCACGACTTCGGCGTCGACTCTGACCGACGAGGCGAAGCGGTCGCCTCCGTGGACGATGCGGTGCCCCGCCGCCGAAAGCTCGTCCAGGCTTGAGAGAACTCCGCATTGAGCATCAAGAAGACGTTCGAGGACAAACTCAACGGCTTTTTTGTGGTTGGGGATGGGCAAATCACTGACGACAGGTTCCATGCCGGTCTTGACATGCTTGATCCTGGCGCCCTCGATGCCGATGCGCTCCACGAGCCCCTTGGCGAGAACCGATTCGTCGGACATGTCGAAAAGCTGATATTTCAAAGATGAGCTGCCGCAGTTAAGAACGAGAACCTTCATACCCTTTGGACCTCCCTTGACCGATCTGTCCGCAAAAGCGTATCGTACCGTAAACGCGGAGGTGAGACGATGGTGGAACCCGTAGTGGGGATCGTTGCCGAATACAACCCGTTTCATCGTGGCCATGCCTACCATCTGGCCCAGGCCAGAAAGGAGACAGGGGCCTCCACCGTCGTTGCCGTTCTTTCCTCTCATTTTGTCCAAAGAGGCGAACCGGGATGTCTCGACCCTCGGACGAGAACCGCCATGGCTCTTGATGGCGGCGTCGATCTCGTTCTGGAATTACCCGTTCCCTTCTCCTGCCACAACGCCGGCGTATTCGCCTCGGCTGCCGTCGATATCCTAGCGGCCACGGGCGTCGTAACCCACGTCGCGTTTGGAACGGAAGACGACCTCTCAGAAGCCAAGACAATCTTGTCTATATTACTGGACGAGCCGACACCTTTCAAGAAGGCCTTGACGAATAACCTTGGCGCGGGACTTTCCTATGTCGAGTCGAGAAATCGCGCCGTCGATCATCTTCTGCCCGGAGCGGGGGCGATTCTCTCCCGCCCCAACAACAGTCTCGCTCTCGCCTACGTCATGCGAATCCTCAAGGCCCGCCACCCCCTCGAACCTGTTGCCGTCTCCAGACTGGGGCCAGGCTATCACGATCTGACAAAGGGAGTGATCATGTCCGCTACGGCCTTGAGGTCGGCCCTTGCAGCCGGCGACAGAGAAACACTTGAGGGAGCCATGCCGCCCGCAGCCTTCAGGTCCCTCTGGGAAACCTTTGGAAGAGGCCGCTGCCTTACCAATTACGACTCTCTCTGGAGAGTCCTTCGGACTGTTCTGATCCGGGAAGGAGCCGAAAAACTCTCCGCGATGGCAGAGATAAGCGAAGGGATCGAAGGAGCCTTTACCCGCGAGGCTGGACGGAGCCGGAGCTGGGCGGAGTTCGTCGATCGTCTGACGTCAAAGCGCTATCCCCGGGGACGAATTCAGCGACAGCTCATTCACTGCTTAATCGGCCTGGATCATTGGACCAACAGGGCTTTCCAGCGGCTGGGGCCCACTCATTTGAGGGTTCTCGGCGCGAACATGCGAGGACGTGCCCTTCTACGGACAATAAGAAGCAACGGCAGCCTTCCCGTCGTCTCCCGAGGAGCCGACATCCCTCAGGGGCCCGCCGAGGAATTGGAGCGGATCCGGCGGATCTCCGGCGAAATATGGGAGGGGCTGCTGCCCCCTTCAGCTCAGGCCAAGCCCTTCCCTCCCCCTCTCATGGTCTGAATCGCTTGTCGGGGAAATGCTCCCGAAGGCGACGGAAAACGCCGGGCGGGACCATGTCGCCGACAGCACCTCCGAAATGGAAGACCTCTTTAACGGCCCGGCTGGATAGATAGGAGTACTGAGCGTCGGTAACGATGAAGAGAGTCTCGATTTCCGGTGCAAGTTGCCGGTTCATCAAAGAAAGCTGAAACTCGTACTCAAAATCGGAGAGAGCGCGAAGCCCCCGAATGACAATCCGGCTTTTCTCCCGACGCATGAAATCGACGAGAAGCCCCTGGAAGAAGGTCACTTTCACGTTAGGAAGGTGGCTTAGGGCTTCCCGTGCCATGGACTGTCGATCTTCGACGCTGAAGGTCGACTGTTTCTGTGGATTGACGAGAATGGCGAAGATAAGCTCGTCGAAAAGGGAGGCCGCCCTCTCGGCGATATAGATATGTCCGTTGGTGATGGGATCGAAAGACCCCGGGTAGACCGCACGAATCACGACGACATCTCCCCTCCGGCAGCAAGCCTTAGGAAGCTCAGAACCGTTTCTCCGTACTTCCGTTCATCCTGAAGGATGAAACCACATAAATCGACAGGCAGCGGTTCACGAAAAGAGCGTTCCAGAACGATGCGCGATGTTTCGCGAAAAAGGGCGCGATGCGCCGCGAGGAGAGGGATGAGCGTCTTCACCCACTCGCCATGGTACGGGGGATCAACAAAGGCGACGTCAAAAACCACCTCTCTCGATTCAAGGCGCCTCAAGGCCTTGCGGACATCGAGAAACCATACGTGAAGGCTCTCGTCCCGACCCAGCGCTCGAAGCTCCTCACAGCGTCCCCTCAGAAGTTCCACGGCGTAAAGGGGACGGGCTCCGCGTTTCCAGGCCTCAAGAGCGACGCGCCCCGTCCCGGAAAAGAGGTCCAGGAAGGCTTGCCCCTGTAAAGGACCGAGAATGTTGAAAAGGGCCTGGAGGACCTTGGCCGATGTGGGGCGGACGTCCTTCAAGGCCCTTTTGCTCCCATGGCAAAGGGCTTGATGTCAAGAACAGGCGTCCCATCAAGGGCATCGAGCCCGCGAACTTGGATGCTGTCGTGATCCACCTTCAGAAGGGTGCAGCGACTGACTCCAATCGGATTAGGCCGCTGGGGCGCGCAGGTGGCAAAAACGCCTTTCAGGGGCCTGCGGGGATCTCCTTTCGGGTGAACCTTCGGGAAGTAACCCTGGCGACGGTGGAACCAGAAAAGAACCACGATATCCTCGCCTGGTTCAAGTCCGTCGAGGACACCCGGAGGAAGCTCTTCGAACAGAATCGTCGACTCCGTCTCACGGAAGCTATCGGGAGGAGCCAGCTCTCTCCTGCCGTTGCACACAGAGCCGATCGGATAAAGATGAAGCGGCCTCATGGCTCGCTCCTCAAGGCCTCGGCAACACCTCGCAGGGCCGCCTGAACGGCCGGCGTGTTGAAGGGGTAGGAGGCATCGTCGACCTTGACGAGGCAGTTCCCATCACGAGGGATCAGTCGGAGGTAAAAACGCTGCTCAAATCCGTCATCGCAACTGATGACCTGGGCCAAGCCCGATCCGTCGGTCCCGCGGTAGCTGTTGCAAACGACCCACCGTGCCGTGCCGTCACCTCCTTCAAGGGCGGCGACTCCTTGCAGCCTCTCATCAGGGAGCGTCACCCCCGGAAGAACAACATGCATCGGCTCATTCCTCCTCAGCAGACTTGAAGCCCGGTAGGGCTCCTTCTTGGCGACTCGAAGTCGAAAGATCGTTTTCCCCATCTCGAGCCATTTGCGCTCGTATTTTGTCGTCACCGGTCTGACCGGATTGGGCTCATAGGCCTGGACGACCAAGGAGGGATGTTCGCCGAGGGCCTCGCGAGCGGCACCGGCGTATTCCTCGTCGTCGGTGACAAGCTCGAAAAAACCGTCAACGGTCAGAACCGAGGCCAGTGCATCGGAGAAACCGGCTGTCGTAACACGCCGTCCCGCATGGCGATTCTTCGGCCAAGGGCAAGGGAAATGCATGAAGACCGCCTCTACGGAAGCTTCCGGAAATGCCTCGCGCAGAAGGAATCGTGCATCGCCGAAAACCAGCCGGACGTTGTCTCTCCCTGCAGCGTAAACCCGCCTTGCCGCCTTGTCGATGCAACGCAGCGATATTTCGATGCCTACATGGAGAACCTTTGTCTCAAGACCCGACCGGTGATACAGAAAATCACCGTTTCCAAAACCGATTTCAACGATTCTTCGCGAGTAGGGAAGGATGCCGACCCAGTCCGTCGGATGATCACAACGGGAAGGATAGACCAGCATCTCCTTCAGAGAATGGCCCATGCGTGTTCCCCCTTTTAAGGATGCGCGTCCATTATACGCAAAAGCTTGCCTGGCCACCTCCTAAAGTTACCCTTTCAAAAAACGCTTCCCCTCTTTCGCAAAGCAAGCTTCGCCCTGGTTATCACAGGTGACATTTTCCCTGTCCCCTTAAAGGGTGACATTATCCCTGTCCGGCCACACGGGGGCAACTCGGCCTCTTGACCGACGCTCCGGAGAAAGGTACAATACGCCTTGTCTTCGGGACGTAGCGCAGCCTGGCTAGCGCACCTGCATGGGGTGCAGGTGGTCGGAGGTTCGAATCCTCTCGTCCCGACCAGGAAGATCGCGGGGAACCTTCGGGTTTCCCGCTTTTTCGTTTCCAGCTTTCAAGGAGGGGACACCGTGTCGAGAGAACCTGAAAAGGTGTTCAGGCACAACACGGATCTGGGCCAGAACTTTCTCGTCGATCTTTCCGTGCTGCAGTTCATCATCGAAAGGGCCGCTCCGGGGCCTGATCAGACAATCCTCGAAGTCGGCGCAGGTCAGGGTGTCCTGACAAAGCAACTGGCTCTTTCCGGCTGTCATCGACTTTACGCCGTTGAAATAGACCGACGGTTGGAAGGAAACCTGACAGACCTTGAAGATTCCTTCCCGAACCTGACAATCCTTTGGGGCGATGCCGTTCAACTTGATTATGCCCTTTTGCTTGAAGAAAAACCCCAGAAAGTCATCGCCAACATTCCCTACCACATCACTACCCCTCTGATATGGAGACTTCTTGAGGATCTGGCCCCTCTGGGACTCTGCTATATGCTTCTGATGGTGCAGAAAGAGGCCGCAGACAGGCTCACGGCACCGGCGGGGACCAAAATGCGCTACCCATTGGGCGTCACCCTCGACCTGATGGGACAGACGAGGCGAGTCCGCAAAGTGCCTCCCGGCGCCTTTCGGCCCATGCCCCGAGTCGACTCGGCGCTGATTGAGATCGATATCAGGCAACGCTTGACTCTTCCTCGCGACGCCTTCTGGAGACGCCTCCTGGCAGGGGCCTTCGGCCAGAGGCGCAAGACCCTGGTCAACAACCTTATTTCATCATTGAAGCTGCCCCGGGAGAAAGCCATAGAAAGAATCCTTTCCCTGGGATTGGACGAAAAGGTCCGTGCCGAGGCCCTCGAGAGCGAATACTGGCTCTCCCTCGCCGAAATGCTGCGCCCCCTTTTCCCCTCTTTTGCCGCACCGGATGGCGCATAAGAGCACAGAAACTCCGGAGGACACTTTCAGCGGCACAACAAGAGGGCGAAAGAGGCTTCGCTCTCTCGCCCTCAACCAAACTTCAGGATAAAAGCAGTGGGGGGGGATCAGCCTTCGACGCTCTCCTTGAGAGCCTTGCCAGCCTTGAAAACGGGGACCTTTTTAGCCGGAATCTCGATGATTTTCTTTGAATCCTGAGGGTTACGCCCCTGCCGGGCAGCCCGCTCCCGAACCTCGAACGTCCCGAACCCGACAAGCTGCACCTTGCCGCCCTTGGCCAGCTCCTGCTGGACCGCCTCGAAGACAGCTTCAACAGCTTCTCCTGCTGCCTTTTTGCTCATCTCCGTCTTTTTTGCTACAGCATTAACCAGTTCTGTCTTGGTCACTCCTGCCCACCTCCTGTTATAGGTTGTCCAAAGCCGATGGGAAGCGGCTTCGACACGAGTTCAGCCACCATTATTACCTGTTAAAACTTATCGGGTCAAGATAGGGAGAGCAAGGTCGACCTTTTTTTTCTCCAAAAAAGCCTCAAAGGACTTCCCTCGAAGTTTTCCATCTTCCGCAATTGCCTCGCGACATACCGTTCGAAGGCAGGTGTAGCCAGGGCCGGGTCGTTAACGAAGAAGACGAAGGTCGGAGGAGCCACCGAAACTTGCGAGAGATAGGAAATTCTCAGATAACGCCCCTTCCCATCGCCAGGCATGCGCTCAAAGGAGAGAATGTCCCGGAGCATTTCGTTGAGCCGCGATGTCGGGATGCGACGACAACGGCTCGCCTGAACACTGCGGATCATTTCGGGAAGGCGGCTGACGGAGCGGCCGCTAAGCGCGGAAACAAGGATGACAGGGGCGTAATCCACAAAGGAGAGTTCTTCCTTGATTCTTTTGAGCAACTTTGGTCCGAAAGAGGGATCTTTGGGGACAAGATCCCATTTATTGACGACGAGGACCAAGCCCCGCCCCTGGTCCGCTACATGCCCGGCAAGGCGCTTGTCCTGATCCGTCGCCACTTCCGTCCCTTCCATGACAAGGAGCACCACATCGGAACGATCGACAGCCTGATAGGTACGCACCGTGGAGTAATACTCCAGTCGGGAATCGATACGGCTCTTTCTCCGCAGGCCGGCCGTGTCCAGGAATCGAAAACGCGTGCCCTCGATATTGACAAGACTATCGACGGTATCTCTCGTCGTTCCCGGAATATCGCTGACTAAAGATCGCTCCACTCCCGATATCATGTTGAGCAAGCTCGACTTGCCCACGTTGGGCCGCCCGATGAGCGCAACGCGGATTTCCTCATCTGACTCTTCGATCTCTTCTTCGGGCAGTTTGGACATAATCGCTTCCAGGAGCGTTGCTATATTCCGGTTATGCTCGGCACTGACGGGAATCACCTCATCGAAGCCAAGTTCGAAAGCATCGTAGTAGGCTTCGTCATGCTTAGGATCGTCGATCTTGTTGGCGACAACGATGACGGGCCGTTCACTTCGACGAAGGGTCATCGCCACTTCACGGTCAAGAGCGTTGGGACCCTGTCGACCGTCGACGACGAAGAGAACGAGATCGCTTTCGCTGAGCGCAAGGTAAACCTGACGACGGACGATTTCGGCGAAAGGATGATCACTCTCCGCCCCCTCAAGACCTCCCGTGTCGACAAGATAGAAGGCGCGATCATCGACGGTGACAGGAGCATAGAGCCGATCCCGGGTAACGCCGGGCAAGTCGTCGACGATGGCCATGCGCTGACCGATGATACGGTTGAACAAGGACGACTTGCCCACGTTGGGCCGTCCAATGATGGAGACAATCGCCATAAAGATCACACCTTGTGTTAGAGATTCAATCAGTCCAGATTCGAAGCTTGGGAAAACCTCTGCGGGACCTTCCGATGTCAAAAAATGGCTCAAGCAGAGCTCTCAACTGAGAAAGCCTTCGGCAACTCAGCCAAAGAGGCGACTCCGTCTCTTCCCCTTCGAAGGGTTCCAGCCCTCCTTGCCGTAACGCTTTCACGAGAGCCGCCGTCTGGCGGCCTCCTTTAATCTCGACAAGAGCCGCAGAAGGAGGAAGAGCAAGGGCTTCCCGCTCACGCAATTCCGCCTCCCAAAAGTGATCCCATCCCCAAATAAGCCCCTGCTGCCACCCTTTCCCGGGAACCCGTGACTGAAGGAGGACCTGTCGATCGGCACTGCCGGGTCCGCGCCAGCAGGACTCCCAAACCATGCGGAAGGCATGATAGCGGGCATCGAAGAAGGGTTTTCGGGCTTCGGCGTCTGCATCGATCCAGCCGACAAGAGCCACGTCGCCTTCGTCGCAAAAGGAAAGGGCCCCTCGAGAACCGACAATCACGCTGCCTCCCCCCCGCTTCCGTTCCGAATCGCCGCACCTTTCGGCCCCGACCAGATCAGCCTGCCAGACCCTGACAGGTACGTCACCTCCCGCAAGGGCTGATGCGATCAGTTCCAGCGCCTCCAGCCCCGGCCTGCTCCCTTGAAGAAGACGTCCCCCACAGCAAGGACAGCTCTCAGGCAGGGGCACCCGTTCCCGGCAGACCGGGCAATACAGCTCCCGGCGGCTGAGGCGATAGAGGGTCCCGCAGCGACGGCAGAGAAGAGGTGAGCCGCACTCTTCACAGGCGACCTCTCCGGCGAATCCTTTCCTGTCGAGTATCCAGAGAGCCCTTTTTCCCCTGTTGACGACGGCCAGCGTCTCTTCCAGCAAAGGCTCGCTGATCTTGAGAGGATCTCGGACACCCTGCAAAACGGTGCCCGAAACAGCTCTAAGATCAACGAAACGGACCTTCCCCTTCGGCGGCTTCGAAGTCAGCGGCCGCCTGCTCCGATAGAGGCGCGCCGAAGGCAGGCTGCCTCCGATGACAAGACGGGCCGAAGCAAGGCGGGCGCGCTCGGCAGCCACACTACGACCATAGAAGAAGGGGGTCCCCAGCGTCTGATAGCCGCCATGGCCCTCCTCTTCCACAACGACAAGAGACAGGGATGGAAAGGGGACGGCAAGAGCCGCAGGAGAACCGACAACGCGGCGGATTTCGCCGCTGCGAACCCGTTTCCATGCCTCCCATCGGGCTTTCCCCGCTCGAGAGGGCCAGAGAAGCCCTTCGAGACGCATCGACTGCGGCAGCTGCTCCCAGAACCTCCTGGCCGATGCCTGTTCTGGGAAGAGAAGAAGCTGGAAGCCTTCGACACGATGCAGCTCGTCTTCGTACTCACACCAGCGAAGCCGCTCATCGACATCGAACAGGGTCCGTTCTTCGAATAAGCCGGTCCGTCTGGGAGTCGGCGGCATCGGATCAACCTTCTCTCCTCGAAGAAGAGGCGCGGGAGCGAAGTAGGCCAGAGCCGCTCCGAAACCGCAGAGAGCGCGTCGGCTCAGCCATCGGGCCAGGAGCCAAAGATCCTCCCCGAGAGGAGGGACGTCGTCGAGAACCGTCTTGAGGTTCCTGATTTCGATATTTCGAGGAGGTACCGACGAAGGACGGGCAAAGCCGACTCGCACCCCCCGTCCGACGGGGGCAATAACGCGTACCCCCTCCCTGACGGGGCTTTCGGCCCGGTAGGTCAGGGCGTTCCACCAGGGACCTGGGAGGAAGACGTCAACGTAATGAATCGTCATCTCCCGGGAAATTCCGACAGGAGATCCCAAAGGAACCAGGCGACCTCCTCCTTGGAGCCGGCAAAGGGTTCTTTCCTCCCGTCGGGGCCGTAAACGACGACGCGATTGTCGGGCGACCCGAAGCCGGCTCCAGTCGCCGTCACATCGTTGGCGACGATAGCATCAAGCCCTTTGCGCCTCATTTTAGCCAGGGCGTTGGCTTCGAGGTCCTCTGTTTCGGCGGCGAAACCGACGAGAAGCTGACCCGGCCGCTTCCTTTTGCCCAGCGCCGCAGCGATGTCGGGGTTCTGGATGAGGCAGAGATTGAGGCTCTCCCTGGAATCCCGCTTGATCTTGGCTTCGACCCGTTCGCCACTCCGGAAGTCCCCGACGGCGGCGGCTTTCACGACGACATCGGACTCGTCGGCCTCTTCCAGAACCGCTTCATACATCTCTTGTGCCGAGGTCACAGAGATGACCTTGACTCCGACAGGCGGCGGAACCGTAGTTGGTCCGGCAATAACGGTCACCTCGGCCCCGCGATACCAGGCGGTTCGGGCCACGGCAAAACCCATTCGGCCCGTGCTCGGATTACCGATATAACGGACCGGATCCAGGAACTCCCAGGTCGGTCCCGCCGTGACAAGCACCTTTTTCCCCTCCAGATCACGACAGGGAGAGAGAGTTTTCCAGAGTGCCTCAACGATAACTTCCGTCTCCGGAAGCCTTCCTTTGCCCTCATAACCGCAGGCGAGATAGCCCGTTTCAGGGTCGACGAGCTGGTATCCGAGCTCACGGCAACGTTCGATGTTTGCCTGTGTTGCCCCATGTTCCAACATCTTCACGTTCATGGCAGGGCAAAGAAGGACCGGGGCGCGGGTGGCCAGGAGAGTTGCAGAGACAAGGCTGTCGGCACCCCCCGTCGCCGCCCTTTGAAGGGTCGCCGCCGTGCAGGGAGCAACGAGGACGGCTTCAGCCCAGTCGGCAAGAGAGATATGAGGGATCTTCCACCCCTCATCATTAGAGAGAAAATCCTCCTCGACCCGACAGCGTCTTCCGGCAAGAGTGGAGAGAACAAGGGGACTCACCATCAAAGCAGCCGCCTTCGAAAGAAGGACTTCGACGTCACAGGACGCTTTTTTCAGAGCCCTGACGATTTCCGGCGCCTTGTAGGCAGCGATGCCTCCCGTCACAGCGAGGAGGATTCTGCGATCACTCTTCCAGGGGAGCATGGAGAGCTTCACAGGCTCCAAGAGCCGTCTCACCGAGACCAAGGCTCACCTCTACTTTGAACTGGCCGCTGGCGACATCTTCGACGGCTTCGTTGATGCATCGCCCGCTGGTCTCGTCGACAAGAATTCTGCTGTGATGCTCACTGAGTTGACGCGCTCTCATGGCAACGACCTGGGCCAATACATACTTGTCGGGAATGCCCGTTGTCCTCAACAGTTCTTCCAGATCATGAAAGATCATGTTCTTTGCCTCCTCGGCCTGTCGGCCTCTGCTCTCTGTAGCGTTTCACAATGGCTCTTAACTCGGCGACGGCCCGAACGAAGTCATCGTTAACGATGGAATGATCGTAATCCCCGACCTCCCCCATCTCGCACTCGGCGTTCTTCAGACGGAGGATCACGCTCTCCTCGTTCTCCGTCCCCCGGGTGCGAAGGCGTCGCTCCAGCTCTCCCAGCGAAGGGGGCAGAACGAAAAGGAGAACGGCTTCGGGGAAGTGCCTCTTTATTTGCCGGGCTCCCTGAACGTCGATCTCCAGAACGACGTCGCGCCCCGCTTCCAGCTGCCGCTCCACATCCTCTCTCAAGGTACCGTACCGATGACCATGAACGGAGGCCTCCTCAAGAAAGGCACCGGCCACCGCAAGCTCTTCAAAGCCCTCGGCACTGATGAAGCGATAGTCAATACCCTCCCTCTCTCCGTGCCTCGGTGGCCGGGTCGTGCAGGAGATGGAATAGACCAGGTCGGGAAGAGAGCGGAAAAGGGCCTTTCGGAGCGTCCCCTTGCCGGCACCGCTGGGGCCGGAGAGGACAAAAAGATGTCCTCTCATCATCGTCTAGTTCTCACCGTCTTCGTCCCCCTCGTAGCGGTTAGCCACTGTCTCAGGCTGAACGGCGGAGAGGATGAGATGATCGCTGTCGGTGATCAGGATGGCACGGGTTTTTCTGCCTTGAGTAGCATCGATAAGTTTCCCCGACTCGCGGGCCTCTTCCCTGAGCCGCTTTATCGGCGCCGAAGATGGGTTGATGATGGCGACAACCCGCTCGGCGACGACCATATTGCCGAATCCGACATGAACCAATCGGTTGGCCACGACGGTCACTCCACGTTCTGAATCTGTTCCCGGATGCGCTCGAGTAGGGACTTGATCTCCACGACAGTCCAGCGTATGGCGGCATCGGAGATTTTGGAGCCGAGCGTATTGATTTCGCGATTCATCTCCTGGACGAGAAAATCGAGCTTTCTGCCGTGAGGCCCTTCCTCTCGCATGAAGGAACGAAACTTCTGCAGGTGACTCTTGGCTCGGGAGATTTCCTCGGAGACGTCCCAGCGGTCGCTGAGGATGACAATTTCCTGGGCCAGACGCCCCTCGTCGATGGCCGTTCCCGGCACCAGATCTCCCAGAAGCTGGCCGATACGGACTCTCAACGCTTCCAGGGCTTCATCGCGTGCACTGGCCCACAGGCTCTCAACCTTGTCAAGCTCCTCCTCAAAACAGGCAAGATGAGTCTGCACATCCTCAAGGAGATCCCGACCTTCCTGGGCTCTCATGGCCTGCCACTGCCCGCAGGCATCCGCCAGGGCCTCCCGGAGAGCCTCGAGAAGGCTTTCCCGAAGCTCCTCACCAAGTCCCCCTTCCTGCCCGGCCACTCCCGGGAGGGTCAGAAGGCTTTCGAGGGGGATAGCTTCCCGACGCCCCAGAGAAGAGGCAAACCCTTCAAGCTGGTTCAGGTAGTTTTCGAGAACATCCGTATTGAGAGGCAGAGCACGGAACTCGGAACTCCAAAGAACTTCGAGGCGCAAAAAGGTCTTGCCTCTGTTGTAGGTCCCCTTCAGGATCTGCTGTACCTGAGGCTCCAGGAAAGCCAGATCTCTCGGGGTCCGGAGAGAAATCTCCTGATATCGATGATTGACACTGGAGATCTCGACGACAAGAGAGCCCCAGGCCCGATCGGCCTGGGCTCTCCCGAAGCCGGTCATGCTTCTGAACACGATTCACTCTCCCCTTCCGTCTTCGGAAACAACAGCTCCTCGACAAGGTACAGGAGCTCTTTCTGGCCCCAGCCTTCTTTTGCCGAAAGGGGCACCACCCGGTCTCCTCGGTTGCGCAGCCTTGTCGCCTGATGCTCCACCAGGGCCGCCTCGACCTTATCCACCTTGTTCAGAACGATAATGGAGGGCACCGTCGCCGCATCGATGGCCTTCAGCGTCGACTCGACCGTCTCCAGCGTCTCCTGCAATCTCCCGTCATCAACGTCAAGAAGCAGAAGCACGAGATCGGCTCCGGCCACCTCCTCAAGAGTGGCCCGGAAAGCCGCCACCAGATCGGGAGGAAGACGGCGGACAAAACCCACCGTGTCGGAGAAGAGTGCGGTTTCCCCTCCCGGAAGGCGAACTCGGCGGACCGAAGGATCGAGGGTGGCGAAAAGCCGATCCTCACCGATCAGGCTGGCATCGTGGCTCAGACGCCGAAGCAGCGTCGTTTTGCCGCTGTTGGTATAGCCGACAAGGGCCACCGTCGGCAATCCGGCCCGGCACCGCCTTTTCCTCTGTCCCTGGCGGCGCCTGCGGACCTGTTCCAGCCTGCGCTGGATCTCCTTGACCCGACGCTCCAGCTTGCGGCGGTGACGTTCGAACTCGGTTTCTCCCGGCCCCCGGGTCCCGATGCCCCCTCCAGTTCGTGACATCTGAGAGCCGAAACCCCGGAGCTGAGGGAGCTCGTACCGGGCACGAGCCAGCTCGACCTGAAGTTTCGCTTCGGCCGTATGGGCTCGGGCCTCGAAAATTTTCATGATCACCAGAGGCCAATCCCAGACTTCCAGTTTTGTCAGCTCCTGAAGTTCCGCCCGTTGCCCCGGCCCGAGATCGTCGGTACAGACAAGGAGCGTCGCCCCCATCTCTCTGGCGATGACGCCGATCTCCTCCGCCTTGCCCGAACCGATAAAGGTCATCGGATCAGGACGAGCCCGTCTCTGAGAGGATGCCTCAATCACCGCGACGTCGAGGTTTTCCAGGAGCAGTTTCAACTCTTCGACAGCAGAGGACCAGCCTTCATCGTCACTCGGACGTTCGATGCCGAAGACGACAGCCTCTCTCCTTTCATAAGGCAGGACCAGCACCCCCCGACGCCTGCTTCTCCAAACCTCTCAATTCCTCCTCCAGGCGGAGAAGGAATTGCTTGCGCATCTCCCGTTCCGGCATCTCCCCCGCAAGCTCCGAGGCCCTGATAGGCTGTCCGAAAAAAAGGCGGATCTTGATGGGATGGGGAAAAGAAGCCCCGCTTGGAAGGGCCCTGTAACTACCGTCGACATAGGCAGGAACGACAGGCAACCCCGTCTTGACAGCCAGAAGGGCGACACCGCCTTCAAGCGCTCCCAGTCTCCCATTGCGTGAACGGGTCCCCTCGGGAAAGACAAGAACGTTTTCCCTGCCCTCAAGCCGACTCAGAGTAAGCCGAAGCACCGCAGCCGCCCCCTGACGATCGGCGCGTGGGACCGGGACGGCACCGAGAGCTCCGATGAGCGTCCCCAGAAGAGGAATGCGAAAAAGCTCCTCTTTGGCCATGAAGCGCAACCTGCGAGGGCAGGCGACGCCGACGATAACGGGATCGAGGTTGCTGCAGTGATTGGCGGCAACGATAAAGGCCCCCTGATGCGGCACATGGTGGACGGCCGCGACGGAAAGCCGATGATAAAGGCGGAGCCAGAGCAGGCAAAAGGCTTTGACGACTCCGTAAAGGAGAGTGTTAAACATCTCTCCCCCCCCTGTTCAGGCGTTCCTTTAGACGCTCTTCGACAAGCGACGAGAGACGGGACAGAACCTCCTCGATGGAGAGAGCCGTCGTATCAAGCACGACAGCGTCCTCAGCTTGGCGGAGAGGCGCCAGGGCTCGGCTCGAATCGATTCCATCCCTCCGGATGACCTGGGAGAGGACCTCTTCAAAGGAGGTTCTCTCCCCTCTTTCGGCCAGTTCCTTCCAACGGCGACGGGCACGCTCCTCGGCCGTCGCCGAAAGAAAGATCTTCAGGTCCGCCTTGGGAAAGACAACGGTCCCCATATCCCGCCCATCGGCGACAAGAGGCCCCTCCGCCGCCTGGGAACGCTGCAGCTCAAGCAGGCTCGCGCGCAAGAGGGGCAATTCGGCGTAACGACTGACAATGGCATCGATATGGGGCGTCCGGATCTTATCCGTGACATCGCTGGAATCGACGAAGACGCGCCCGCCTTGAAGGGAAACGACAAGGCCCCCAAGGGCCTCTGCAACGTTTTTCCCGTTGGCGGGAGCGATCCCCGAGGCATCAAGGTAAAAAGCCAAGGCACGGTAGAGGGCTCCCGTATCGAGATAATTGGCGCCGATCCGCCGGGCCAGAAGGCGTGCGATGGTGCTCTTTCCGGCTCCTGCCGGACCATCGATGGTGACGACATAAAGGGACGGCATCATCGGGCTCCCTCAAGGGGAAGCTCTTCATCAAGAGCGGTGATGCAGTCAACCAGTTCCGCCATCAGAAGCTCCGGTTCATCGACGGCCAGCCGCTCGAGGGCCGCCTCGGAAAGAGGGTACTGGAGGCCGTCGGCCCCCAGGCCAGCTCCCAACATGAGAGTCATCACGTTCGCGACGTGAACCACATCGAGAAGAACCCGTTCTCCCGGAGAAGCCTCTTCCGGAAGAAGCTCCGGCTCATGGTGATAGCGGGCCACGGCTACGAAGGATGGCGGCAGCTGCCATTGTTCGATCAGCTGGGCGCCCACTTCGGCGTGGTCGAAGCCGAGCACCCCTCTTTCGGCCTCCATAAAAGGGACCTGTTCCTCCTCGACCATGCGGACGATCAGCCCGTAGCCGAAGCGGATGTAGTCATTGAGAACGATCTTGCCGATATCGTGCAGCATTCCGGCGATATAGGCCTCTTCCGGGTCGACGATCTTTTGGCCCCGCACCTTCCCGGCGATGTGACGAGACGAAGCGGCGACAGCCTGAGAGTGGCGCCACAGATCACCTCGATCAAGGGCGTAGCCCGCCAGCGGTTTATCCATATGCTGGAAAACCGAAGCCGCCAGAACCAGGCTCTTTACGGTCCGGTATCCCAGATAGGAAATGGCTTCGGTCACGCTGGAGACGCGCCGGGGCATCCCGTAATAAGCGGAATTGGCCAGCTTGAGCACCCGCAGGACGAGCCCTTCATCACGGGAAAGGCGGCCGGCCACGTCGGCAGCGCTGCTCTTGGGATCATCCAGTTTCTTCAGGGTCTGAAGGACCATCTGCGGCAAGGAAGGAATATCCTTGACACGACTGACGATTCTCTGGCGGATCAGCCCTCGGGTCCTCTCATCCAAGGATGGCACAACTCCCACCTCCCATTGATCGAGGCTATCTTTATAGAATACCACCAGACTTAATCATCTTCCACAGCCGATCTCCATCGATCTCGAGGAAGTCACCGACGGGCAAATTCCGAAGCGCCAGAGAGCCGATGGCCAGACGGCGAAGACGGAGGACACGAAAGCCCAAGGCTTCCGCCATGCGCCGTATCTCACGTTTCAGGCCCTCTCTGAGGGAGAGCGTAATCCAGTCCCTCCCCCTCCCGCCGACTCGTTCCAGCGAGACGGGAACGACAAAGCCCTCTTCGAGCTGAACGCCTCGGCGCCAACGATCAAGAAGCTCTTCAGAAAGGGGACCGTCAAGCCGGGCCTCATAGCTCTTCACGATGCCGTAACGGGGATGAAGGATCTGCTGGGCAAAATCACCGTCGTTTGTCAGAAGCAGGAGCCCTTCGCTCTCCTTGTCCAGGCGACCGACGGGGAAGAGCTTCCTCTCGGAAAGAGAGGAAGGCAGAAGATCGATGACTGTCCTGTCGAACCGGTCGGTCACGGCGCAGACAACCCCCCTCGGCTTGTTCATGACGAGATAGATTCCCTCTTGAGGCGCCAAGACCCTCCCGTCAAGAGTAACCACGCTCTCCCCTCCAACCCGCTCTCCCGGAGAAAGGGCGATGCGGCCATCGACATGGACACGTCCATCGAAAATGAAGGCCTCCACCTTCCGTCTCGATCCGATGCCGCAACGGGCAAGATAGCGGTTGAGACGCTCTCCTTCACTCCCCCGGCCCGTCGTCATCACCCACGACCTCCTCCAGATCCTCCAGGCGAGGCAACGATGAGATGGCATCGAGACCGAAAATTTCGAGGAAGCGGGAGGTCGTTCGATAAAGCAGGGGATTGCCCGTCCCTTTTTTTCGGCCGGCAATACGGATGAGACCGTAGCGGAGCAACGTATCAAGGACCCTGTCGCAGCGGACTCCCCGTATCTCCTCGATCTCCGATCGCGTCACCGGCTGATCGTAGGCGACGACGGCCAGCGACTCGAGTGCCGCTTTGCTCAGCCGAACTCTCTGGCTCTGAGCCGTTTCGCGAAAGGAAGCCACCGCTTCCTCAACAGAGGGAGAGGTCGTCATCTGCCACCCGCCGGCCACAGAGAGCAGGGCGAGACCGTGTCCCCCGCTGTAATGACGCTTCAGGCGTTCGAGGGTTTTTTCGGCGGAAGCGACGGACAATCCCGCCACCTCAGCCAGCTCCCGCGTCGAAACGGGGTCGACGGCGATGAAAAGAAGGGCCTCCACCACAGCGTCAGACGGTTCAAGAAAGAACGGTTCCCCGGATCTGCACATCGCCGAGCATCTCCTCCTGTTTCAGGGAAATCCTTCCCAGCCGCGACATTTCCAGAAGGGCCAGAAGAGTGACGATCAGATCAATCCGCCCCCTCTCACGACGGATGAGACGGGAAAGGGTCCATTCTTCGACCTCATCGGCCACAAGAAGCGCAAGCTCCGCCATGCGTCGTTCGACCTGGACTTCATCAGGGATGACCTCGGGAATTCCGTCGTCATGACCTATCCCGTCATCGACAACCGTTTCGGAGCGTCGGTTCCGGCAGGCCGCAATCCGCTCCCACCAGAGCAGAGAGAGACTCCAGAGATCGCCCAGGTCATAAAAAAGGGGGCCTTCTTCGGAAGGGCGCAGAAACCTCCGTTCTCTCTCTTTCTGGAGTCTTGCGAGAAGAGCGGCGGCCCGCCGATAGGGGCGGTAACGTTCGAGGAGAACCAAAAGATCTTCTTCCGCCTCTTCCTGATTTTCGACGGCCTCTTCACAGGATCTGTCCGGGAAAAGAGCCCGGATCTTGCCCAAAAGGAGCCTTGCCGCCAAAGCGAGGAACTCCGCCGCCCGGGAGATCGGAACCTCGCGGCTCCGCAGGAGAAAAGAGGCGTAGCGATGGATGACTTCGGCCAACGGCACAGATGCAGCCTCGATCTCCCGGCTCTCCACAAGCAGGCAGAGAAGATCCAGGGGACCCGAAAAACCATCGAAGTCGACATCGAAGGAAAGAGATTCCGGAGCAGTCGGCTGTGTCTCCCTTGTCATCGTCAAATATAGAGTCCCATGGCCTCCTTGACGGCCACCATCGTCTGCCGGGCGACCTTTCTTGCCTTTTCGGCGCCCTGGCGCAAAACGTCTTGCAGAAGATCAGGGCGACCTTCGTAACGACGTCTCCGTTCCTGAATCGGCATGAGACAGCGCTCGACATGATTGAAAAGCATCTTCTTACAGTCGATGCAGCCGATGCCGGCCGTACGGCAGCCCCGATCGATCTCGGATTTCTGATCCTCGTCGGGATTGAAAACCCGGTGGATATCCCAGACAGGGCACTTTTCCGGATCACCGGGATCGGAGCGCCTTTCCCGAGCGGGATCGGTCATCATCGTTCTCATCTTCTGCCAGATTTCCGGGAGATCATCGGAAATGTTGATGCTGTTGCCGTAGGATTTGCTCATCTTGCGGCCGTCGATGCCGGGAACTTTAGGTGTCGGCGTCAGAAGCGTCTCCGGCTCCGGAAAAGTGGACCCGTAAAAGTAGTTGAACCGGCGGGCGATCTCACGGGCTATTTCAAGATGAGCCGATTGGTCCTCTCCGACGGGAACTTTTTCCGATCGATAAAGAAGGATGTCGGCAGCCATCAGTACCGGATAGCCCAGGAAGGCATAAGTCCCCAGATCCTTGTTCTGCAGATTGAGGATCTGCTCCTTGTACGTGGGACACCGTTCCAACCAGCCCAGAGGCGTGATCATCCCCAGGGCCAGGGCCAGCTCAGTGTGCTCCACGACATGAGACTGGATGAAAATGGCGCACTTTTCCGGATCAAGTCCCGCTCCGAGCCAGTCCAGCAGGACCTCCCGGCAATTCTCCCGGACACGGCTCGTGTCGGCGTAGTCCGACATGAGAGCGTGCCAGTCGACGATACCGTAATAACAGTCGTAGTCCTCCTGAAGGCGAACCCAATTGGTCAGGGCTCCGGCCAGATGGCCGATGTGAAGTTTCCCTGTGGGCCTCATGCCGCTGAAAATACGATTCATCACAGATCACCTCAGCTGTGGGAAGAAAGTGAGATTGCCCCCAGTGGGGCGGGAACGGCTCGTCGATCGGAGAAGGAGACGGGAATGCCCAGCCGGGATGAAAGGCCCCGAGCCAAGAAGGGCAAACTGACGCGTTCCATCTCGCCGTGATCGACAACGACCAGGCTCAGACCTTGAGCCAGAATCGCCTCCTTCTGATGATACTTCACGTCGGCCGTTAGAAAAAGGTCGGCGCCGCGCGCTGACGCGAGGGAGAAGAGATCGGCTCCCGCCCCCCCGCAGAGAGCCACCGATCGAATCGGCTTTCCTGTTCCGTAATAATGAGCCCAAGAAAGGCCCCAGAGTCGGCGCAGCCGGTCAAGAAATTCCTCCGGTCCAACCGAGCGGGACAGCAGCCCGAAGGCTCCCATGCCCCAGGAACCGTCATGTCCCTCCTGAAGAGGAACCGTCTCGACAAGACCCAGTGTTTCGGCGAGGCAGACGTTAACCCCGTCGGGAGCGGCATCCCAATTGGTATGAACTGAAAAAACCGAGATCCCGGCCAGAAGGGCCCTGGCTGTCAGGGAGGCCTGGGGAGTCGAAAAATCGAGGCGAAGAAGGGGCGAGAAAAGGAGCGGATGATGGGAAAGCAAAAACGTTGAACCCGCCGAGACGGCGTCCTCCAGAACCGCTTCCGTCACATCGAGAACGGCCACAGGCTCTCGGACCGACCAGGAACGGCAACCGACGAGGAGGCCGACGTTATCCCATTCCTCCGCCCATCGGGAGGGAAGCCATTGCTCCAAAATGTCCTCCACATCGCCGACAACCATGAGGGTTCTCCTCCCTTCAAGGTCTTCATCAATAAGGATACACAAAAAAGCCACCGCAGTGGTGGCTTTTGTCGCGGCTTGGTGGGCCCACCTGGATTCGAACCAGGAACCTTCCGGTTATGAGCCGGTGGCTCTAACCCTTGAGCTATGGGCCCTCTATAAGAAATTTGTTAGAACGGGAGACAAGAAGGATATGCCATGCGGTGAAAGGACCTAGGCTTCTGCTACATGAATGCATCCAACGGGGCAACTGTCAGCAGCCTCTAGAGCGCAATCAGCTCCTTCAGGGCGGACGATTTTAGCCTTACCCGCATCTTCGTCCAGTTCAAAGACTTCAGGGCAGATCTGGGCACAGACACCACATCCGATACATTCGTCCTGGTCCAGCGTAATGACCATGAGTCTCCCTCACCCCCCTTCCGAAAAGGCATTGTATCTCAGCCCGTGCAAGACGTCAATCAGACGTGCATGCAATTTAATCGATGATCACGATGCGAACCCTTCCGTCCGGTTCCCTTTGGAGCTGAAAAAGGGCACGATAATCGTCGACGGCCTTTTTCGCCGGCTCCGCGGCTGCGATAAAAACGCCAGTCCCCACGACATCGGCTTCGAATTCGCGGGCAACGAGCAACATTCCCGCCACGGTGCTGCCGCCACGCATGAAATCATCGATGACTAGAACCTTCGCACCTTTGCGCAGCTGTCGTGTTCCCATATACATCGTCCGCACATCACCGGAAAGGGTGGGAAAATGAACACCGACAGCAGCTCCGTCGCTGGCTCGATTGCGGAAACGGCAGACGGCGAGGGGAGTGCCTAGGGCTTGAGCTACGTAAAGAGCCAGAGGAATGCCCTTCACCTCCGACGTCATCACCACGTCCGCACCTGCCGAGGCAAAATCGGAGGCAAGGGCCAGGCCCAGAGGCAGGGCATAATTGGGGTCGAAGAGAATGTCGCTGTAATAGAGCAAGCCGCCGGGCAGCACCCGCTCCTCCTGGGAGATCAGCTCCGCCACGGCCTCCAGCCATTTTCGCCTCAGACCAGCCGTAAGAGCGGGCACGAAGGAGGCACCTCCGCTCCGTCCTCTGTCGACGATGACGCGCCCCAGCTCTTCCTGGGAAAGAGCGCTGTCGATAATGGAGACATCGTCGCTGATCACGGTCTTCGAAACCTGAAAGGCGTTGGCCATCTGCGTCAATGAAACCTGTTTCGCCGGAAAGAGAAGCAACCGCGCAGCCATTCGGACAAGTCGCTCCGTTCTCTGTCCCCTCATTCGGACTCTCACTCCAGTACAAAAAGATGGGTGATCCATGGTGAGGACGAGGCCCAGCTCATCAGCTCCGAAAGACCGCGTCCATCATCGAGAAGGGCAAAAGCACCGCTGCCGCTTCCGCTGATGCCCCAGGCCAGGCTCTTCGCCTCTTGGGCCGCTGCAAAAAAAGCGAGGTAATCAGGGTGTTTTTCAATCAACAAGGCGGAGAAGTCATTGGGCAAGAAGCCGATGGGAAGGCCCTGCCTAAGCGCTTTCACAACCCCTTCGATTTCACTCCGATAGTCCGCGAGAGCACCGGCAGACCTCTTCGCCGCTTTCCTGCGGTAGTCAAGATCGGCAAAGGCTTCGGCCGTCGACGAAGACCAGGTCGGAACGACAAGGAAGACAGACAGCCTCGGCAACGGCTCCAGCGCCTCCAACCGTTCTCCGACACCGCCGGCAAGAGCAAGCGAGGATCCGCCCAGAAGGAAGGGCACGTCGGCACCGAGAGACTTCGCGAAATGAGAGGGAAGGGGGAGCCTCAAATAGCGGGATGCCCACCCGAGAAAGGCCGCCGCATTGCCGCTCCCGGCCCCGAACCCGGTTCCGGGAGGCACCTGTTTCCATATCGAGATCTCAAGGGGCGGCAGAGGCCACCCCAACTTCCGGAGCCCTTCGGCTGCCTTCGTGACGAGATTCACTCCCGGCACGGCTACGGTGTGCGTCACCAGGTCGTCCCTGACATTATCCTCATCTTTCCTGTTTATTGTCAATGTTTCCACGGCGGGGAGACGAAGAAAAAGGGAGACAATCTCATGGTATCCGTCCCCATTTCTGCCGCCGACACGAAGAGTCAGGTTGAGCTTTGCCGGAGAGTAAACCACATGATTCATCACCGAATTCCCCCTTGGCTCAGGTGCACCGGACATGGGAAAGCCCCAGCGCTGAAGGCTGGGGCTGATGAGAGCAAAAAAACGGCTGCTAAACTAGCTTTTCCCGCCCCGGAAGGATCTCCAGCTCCACCTCACGGGTGAGCAGTTCAGCGTAACGGAAGGAGACGGTACTCTGTTGGGACTCGATATACATAGTGAAAAGATTGGGATACGTTTCGAGGATGACTCCCTGACGCTCCTCCACCTTCCGCCGCCCTCTCGAGGCACGATACCTCACACGAGAACCTTTATGCAAGGCGATCCTTTCTCGGATGCCGCAAAGACTGTTACGGCTCATGGGCCTCACTCCTGGGAATACGTTTTGTGTCATTTTACCACACAATTTCGAACTATACAAGCCAAATCAGAAAGAGGTCGGCGGCCTGATGAGCGTAGAGCAAAGAGATCATTACTTTTTAAGCAAAATGCGCTTGTCACCGACTCGTCGGGTAATTCCCCGTGAATCCCAATACTCCAGGAGGGGGAGGACAAATCGTCTGGTGCTCCCTGTCAGATCCCGGACAGACGCAAGGGTGATCGCCTCTCCAAGAGCCGCAACCTGACGAAGAAGCTCTTCTTCCACCTCTTCGCAGAGAAGAAAGGTTTCGGCAAGAATCGCGACCTGCTTCTTCTGTCTCAGGGCATTCAACAAAGACTGGAATTCGGTGACAGGCAGCCCCAGCAAGGATTGGGCCTCCTCGATCTCGGGAAACTGAAATTTCCTCTCACGGCAAAGCCCCAGCAGCTTTTCGCTCCGCTCAAGGAAGAGCTCATTGCGCGTAGGAACGAAAGAAGGAAGCCGAAAGAACCCTTCGTCGAAACAGACTGTCCCCTTGTCGACAAGCAGTTTGCCCAAGGCCTTGAGAAGCTTGAGATCCCCGCCGGGGAGGATCTCCCGGAAGAAACGCTCCGGGGAAATACCTTTAAGGAAGGGCTCCTTCTCGTGAAAGACGCTGAGTGCTCTTTGGGCTCGTCCTTCTAGGGAGGCCATCCACCGAGAGGAGAGGAGATATTCCGACCCTGCCCTTAAAAGAGTCATCGAAGAATTCTTCTGGGCAGCCTCTGTCAAGGCGAGCGGGACCTCCTGCAGAAGGCGGACAGCCTCGGGAAGCGGCAGCAGCCCATGACGATCGACAAAAACCTCGACAAGGCTCTTCCCTGCCTCAAGGCGCTCTTCGATATCACAAAGCCAGGAAAGGCGCTCTCTGCGTGCGGAAGCCCCACGAGGCTTATGGCCGTAGACGTTGAGAATTCTGCCCCCTCCTATCGTTTTCAGGGGGCTGTAGAAACGCACCACGAAAGGCTGCCCCAGAAGTCCGACAAGGGGGGATTCCGTGACGAGTTGAGCGACAGCTCTCTCTCCGGCGTGAATTTCACTGCGGTCAAGAAAGGAGATCCTGGCCAACACATCGGAAGTCCCCAGATGAAGACGGATCCGCTGCCAGTGACGAAGAGGCTCCGCGGCGGAAGGGAGGAGCTGGAAAGAGACATCGACACAGGAGGTCGGCTCGAAAAGGTCGGAGGGGCAGAGGACATCGCCTTTCTCCAAGGAATCGATGGAGATACCGGCAAGATTAAGCGCCACACGCTGCCCTGCGGAAGCGGCTTCGACGGCTTTGCCATGAACCTGGAGGCTTCGGACCTTCCCCCTGACATCGGCGGGAAGGATAGAGACCTCTTCACCGAGACGGATCCGCCCGCTGTAAGCCGTCCCCGTGACGACAGTGCCAAACCCGGAGATGGGGAAAGCCCTGTCGATGGGGAGGAAGAAAAGCCCCTCCCATCGCCGGGGCTGAAGTTCGTCGACAAGACGGCCGATCTCGGCCTTCAAGGCATCAATGCCCCTGCCGTCCACGGATGAGAGCGGAACGATGGCAGCCCCTTCAAGGAAAGTTCCCTTGAGAAGAGTCTCGACATCCATTCGAGCCAGTTCCAGCAGATCGTCATCGACGGCATCGATTTTCGTCAAGGCGACGATTCCCCGGCGAATGCCCAGGAGCGAAAGAATTTCCAGGTGCTCCCTTGTCTGAGGCATGACGCCCTCATCGGCGGCGACGACGAAAAGAACGGCGTCGATCCCGGCCGCTCCGGCCACCATCTGGCGGATAAACCGTTCGTGGCCGGGAACGTCGACGATGCTGACGATTCTGCCGTCAGCCAGCCTCAGCGAGGCAAATCCGAGCTCAATGGTGATTCCCCGTTTTTTTTCCTCCGAAAGGCGATCACAATCGGTCCCCGTCAGGGCCCGGACCAAAGAAGTCTTGCCGTGATCGATATGACCGGCCGTTCCCAAAACCAGAGAGAGTTCCCGAGAATCATCGCTCAAGACCTTCAGCTCCTTCTCCGACGAGATCGTTCAGCGCCTGTACGAGCCTTTCCTCATCACCATCCAGCAGAGTGCGCACATGGGCCGTGACCCGATCGTTCCAGATACCGACGACGGCAGGGAACGCTCCCTTTCGCAGCTTCCTCTGGAGAGAGGAACTCGACAGGCCGGGGAAGGTCATGGCGACGGCCCAGCCCGGCAAGGGGTGTTCCGGAAAGGCCCCCCCTCCGACGGCGTCTTCGGCGGGAATGGCCTCGAATGTCCCCTGAGGAAAGACCTCCCTCAGCCGGCAAGCCAGAGCCTGGGCACGGGAACGGAGCTCCTCGCCGGAAAGACGGAGCATGTGCACCGTCGGAATCGCCCCGCTCTTGCCCTGAAGGTAGAGGCGCAGAACGATCTCAAGAGCCGCCAGGGTCATCTTGTCGACTCTCAAGGCCCGCAGGAGGGGGAAACGGCGAAGGCATTCGACGATCTGTTTCCGTCCTGCGACCACTCCGATCTGAGGACCGCCGAGAAGTTTATCTCCCGAGAAGGTGACGACATCGACGCCGGCCAGGAGGCATTGACGCACTGTCGGCTCTCCTTCGAGACCGCTGGACGCGAGGTCGGTGACAACGCCACTGCCGAGATCCTCGAGAAGGATCAGATCCTTCTCTCGGGCAAGAGCGGCAAGTTCCTCACGGGAGGCCTCAGCATGAAAGCCGACGATCCGATAATTGGAGGGATGCACCTTGAGAAGCATGGAGGTCTCGGCCGTAACGGCCCCGGCATAGTCGGCCAGATACGTTCGGTTCGTCGTCCCGACCTCGATCATCTTCGTCCCGGCGAAGGCCATGACATCGGGTATCCGAAAAGAACCGCCGATTTCTACCAGCTCGCCGCGAGAGACAACGGCCTCGCGATCCCGGGCGAGAGCGGAGAGGCAGAGGAGGACGGCGGCGGCGTTGTTATTGACGACAAGAGCCGCATCAGCACCGGTGATCTGGCAGAGAAGCCATTCCACGTGATCGTTGCGCTGTCCCCTCCCCCCCTCGTCAAGACGATACTCAAGGTTGCTGTAGCGCCCTCCTGTAGCGACGACGGCCTCAAGGGCTTCGCGAGGCAGAACGGAACGCCCCAGGTTGGTGTGAATGACGATGCCCGTCGCATTGATGACGGGACAAAGACTTACGGCAGCCTTCAATTGAAGCCGTTTACGAGCCTCTCCCTCGATACGCCTGACATTGATGTCGACGCTCTTCCCCTCGCGAAGGTCCATTCGGAGCTCGCCGATCACGTCGGCAAAGACGGACTTCATGGCCTCACGGCCGAGAAGAAGCTCAATCTCGCTCACCCAGGGGCGGGACAACAGCTCGTCCATAGGGGGAATCTGCCTCAGCAGGTTGTGAATCTCGTCGCGCACAAGTTCTCCCTCCTGATTCTGCTCAAATAAAAAGTCGGGCGAAAACATCTCTTCCTAACCATTCTATCGCAGACGGGTCTTTACTATGTCGAGAAGGTATAATCCTTATGGGAGGTGACAGCCATGAAAAAAATCGGAGAAACCGACGCCCTCATCGTCGTCGATGTCCAGAACGACTTCTGCCCCGGCGGCGCTCTTGCCGTCGAAGAAGGCGACGCAATCATCCCTGTCATCAATGAGCTCGTCGACCGTTTTCTGTCGGCCAAGGCCCTTGTCGCCTACAGCCGGGACTGGCACCCGGCCGACCACACCAGCTTCGTCGCCCAAGGCGGCCCCTGGCCTCCTCATTGCGTAGCCGGGACGAAGGGTGCAGCCTTTCATGCCGAACTGAAGGTCCCGCTCCACCCGTTGATCATCAGCAAGGCCTGCGGAGAACAAGAGGCCCTTTCCGCCTTCGACGGCACGGAGCTTGGCAGAAAGCTGGCGGGGCAAGGCATCGAAAGGATCTTCATCGTCGGCCTCGCCACAGACTATTGCGTCAAAGCCACGGCGCTTGACTCCCTCTCTCTGGGTCTTGAAACTTACGTCGTCAGCGATGCCGTCAAAGGCGTTAACGTCGACAGGGGGGACGACACTCGAGCTCTTGAAGAAATCCGCGACAGGGGCGGACTGGTCATTGAATCCTTCTCACTCCTCCTGCTCCGGCAGTAAAAGACGCGATGCTACAGGGAAGGAGATTGACACCATGAAAACAACCGTCGATGCCCGAGGCCAGGTCTGCCCCAAACCCGTCATGATGACGAAAGCCGCCCTCGACGCGGAGGCCGACTCCGTGGAAGTCCTTGTTGACAATACCATCTCCGCCTCAAACGTAAGGCGTTTCCTCGAAAACGCCGGCTGGCAGACGGAGAAGAAGGGCACAGCACCCCGAATCATCATCACTGCACGCCGGGGGAAATCCGCCGAACCCAAGAACGAGGGAGCGTCGGCCAGGACAGCCCTGGCCGACGAGAGCCTTCTCATCGCCACGGCCACGTTGGGAGGCAGCGATAAAGCTCTCGGAGAGGTTCTGATGAAAGCCTTCCTTGGGACTATCGCCCAGCGGAGCGAACCGCCCCGTACGGTGGCGCTCATGAACGAGGCCGTCACTCTGACCCTTGAGGAGCACTCGACCTGCGAAAGCCTCAAATCCCTTCAGGACCGGGGAGTCCGCCTTCTCGTCTGCGGCACCTGCACCAACCACTTCGGAATCACCGAGCGCGTCTCCGTCGGTACGATCTCCAACATGTTCGAGATCACCGAAGCTCTCTTCGCCGCGGCAAAAAGGCTCTCTATCGGCTAAGATTCGTCGGATGGGCCATTGCCTGCCGCACTTTCGCGGAGAGGCAGCGACTGGAGAAGCATGACGAAAAGAAGCTGCAGTGCCTCTTCGGCGGGAAGTTCCGGATCCAGAAGGGAAAGACTCACGCTTCCCGCCGGCAGATAGGCCACGGAAAAACCGTCGTTAAAACGGTCACGGCAGGCTTCTTCAACATCTTCGGAGAAGAGGATCACCCAACCGGGAAAGGTGACGCCGATAAGCCCCCAGTTGCTTTCGGCCGGTTCAGCCCGGGCGTCCCGAAGCGTGAAGGAGGATTCCTGCTGCTTGCGGAGAAAATCGACAGGACCTTCCAGAGCCTCGCCGCAAAGCAGCGCCAAAGAACGGCTCCGTCCCAAAGACGCGTAAAGCCGCAAGGGCCCCCAGAGGGGACGCCGATCCGTCGGGGCCTTGAGGAAACGCAAGGAAGGAAGCAAATCCTCCCGCACCGTCCGGGTATAGCCGGGACAGGGCGACTCCTTGTACTCGAAGGCTCCGGCAAGAGTCAGAAGGACCCACTGGAAGAACCCTTCTTCGTCGCCCTCGATATCAAAAATTTTCCACTCCACGGTCGCCCCTCCTGCCTATACGAGCCGTTCCCAGATTGCGTTGGCCACCCGCATGCCCTTGGGAGAAAGGGCCACTTGTTCTTTCGTGCGAAGGAAAAGGGAATCCGGCAGCGTTTCAAGAGACGCCAAAACCGTCCGGAGAGCCTCTTTCCCATAGCGAAGGGCAAAAAGCCGCAACGGTATCCCCCAGGCCGTCCTTAGGGCAAGGACCGCCGCCTCCCGGGAGGATTCCTCTGGAGAGAGCCGTTCCGAAAAGACATCAGGCAGCTTCCCCTTCTCGATATTCCTGAGATACTCCCTCAAGTCGGCGGCATTCCGGTAACGCTTCCCTCCCAAGAACCCCCAGGCCCCCGGACCAACCCCGAGGACAGGAGAACGGGTCCAATAGGCCAGATTATGGCGGCTCCAGCGACGGTTCAAAGCGAAGCTGGCGATCTCATACTGAAAAAACCCTCTCAAAGCCAAATACCATTGAGCCCAGCGGTAGAAGGGATAACCCGAAGCCATTCCTGGAGGCGGGCAACGCCCCCAGGCCGATTCCCTTTCGATCATCAGCTCGTAGAGCGAAAGATGCTCCATCCCGAAGGAAAGAACCTCCCGCAGCGTCCGATGCCAGTCTCTCAGGGTCTGACCGGGAAGGTTGAAGATGAGATCGGCGCTGAAGGAAAGGCCGGAGGCGGCCAACGCAGCCAGCGCCCCTCGGGCGAGACGGCTGTCATGAGGCCGTCGAAGAAGGCAGAGTTCTGCGTCATCGAGGCTCTGGACCCCCAGACTGACGCGACTCACCCTCCAGTCACGCCAGAGACGGATGTGGGACCCCGTCAGCGATTCGGGATTCGCCTCGACGGTGACCTCCGTCGTCGCCCGGAAGGAGAAGGCCGACTCCATCATCTCCACAAGACGCTCCCACCGCCTCGCATCGAGGATTGTCGGCGTCCCTCCGCCGAAATAGACGGAGCGGAGAGGGACCGGGGTGCCGATCCGTTCCCGCCTGAGAAGGATCTCCCCTTCAAGCCCCTCCAGGTAGGCGTCGAGTTCCCCCTCGCCGGGGACAACGCTGTAAAAGGCGCAATAGGGACACTTGCTCCGGCAGAAGGGGATATGAACGTAAAGGGACAGAGGCTCCCTGTCGCAGCGGAGAGAGCAATCGCGCCCTCCCTCAGTCGTCATCGCTGTCGACATCCAGGAAGGCAAGGAAAGCCTCCTGGGGGACGGAGACACGACCGATCTGCTTCATCCGTTTCTTCCCTTCTTTCTGCTTCTCCAGAAGCTTGCGTTTGCGGGTGATATCGCCCCCGTAGCACTTGGCCAGGACATCCTTCCGCAGGGGTTTGACGTTTTGGCGGACGATGACTCTCTTGCCGACGGCAGCCTGCAGAGGCACCTCGAAGAGCTGTCGTGGAATGAGTTCCTTCAGCTTGCGGACGACAGCCTGACCACGATGGAAAGCCGCCTCCTGATGGCAGATGAAGGAGAAGGCGTCAACAGGCTCCTCGTTGATGAGGACGTCGACCTTGACGAGGTCGGCAGCCTGGAAACCCCGCTGCTCGTAATCGAGAGAGGCGTAGCCTCGCGTCGCCGACTTGAGGCGGTCATGGAAATCGATGATGAACTCCGCCAGAGGGAGGTCGTAGACGAGACGGACCCGTTCGGGAGTGATGTAATCCATGGAGACGAAGACACCCCGTCGATCCTGGCAGAGCTGCATCGTTTTACCGACATAGTCGGAAGGGATGAAGGCAGTGATCCGGATGATCGGCTCCCGGATCTCCTCGACTCGTGTGATCTCGGGCAATCCGGCCGGGCTGTGAATCTCCCGGACCTCGCCGTCGGTGAGCAGAACGTGATAGACGACGTTCGGCGCCGTGGCGACAAGGTCGACGTTGAATTCCCTCTGGAGACGTTCCCTGGCGATATCCATGTGCAAAAGCCCCAGGAAGCCGCAACGGAAGCCGAACCCTAGGGCCGTCGACGTCTCCGGTTCAAAAAAGATGGCTGAATCGTTCAGCTGAAGCTTCTCGAGCGCCTCTCGAAGCTGGGGGTAATTCTCCCTTTCGATGGGGTAGAAGCCGCAAAAGACGACGGGCTTCACCTTGCGGTATCCCGGAAGGGGAGCCGAAGCCGGCCTTCTGGCATCGGTCACCGTATCCCCGACGTGAGCTTCGGTGAGGCTTTTGATATTGGCAACGATGTAGCCCACCTCTCCAGCGCCGAGCTCGTCGACGGGCGCCATCTGCGGGCGGAAGACGCCGACCTCTTCGATCTGGTAGACCAGTCCCGTCGCCATGAAGGTCACCTCCTGCCCCGCTCGAACCGATCCGTTGACGATGCGAACGTAACAGATGACACCGCGGTAATTGTCATAGACCGAATCGAAAATGAGGGCCTGCAGAGGCGCTTCCGCGCTGCCGGCAGGAGGCGGGACAGAGGCGACGATCGCCTCAAGGATCTCGTCGATGCCGCGCCCCTCTTTGGCGCTGGCGAGAATCGCTCCGGAGGCGTCGATGCCGACGACATCCTCCAGCTCCTGCTTCGCTCTCTCGGGCTGTGCCGACGGGAGATCAATCTTGTTCACGACAGGGATGATCTCCAGACCCTGATCGACGGCGAGATAGGCGTTGGCAACGGTCTGCGCCTCCACCCCCTGGGCGGCGTCAACGACGAGAACGGCCCCTTCCGAGGCCGCCAGGGAACGGGAAACCTCATAGGTAAAATCCACATGTCCCGGCGTGTCGATCAGGTTCAGGAGATAATCGACACCATCTTTAGCCCTGTAATGCATCCTCACGGGGACAAGTTTGATCGTGATGCCCCGCTCCCGCTCCAGTTCCAGATGGTCCAGAAGCTGCTGGCGCATCTTCCGGTCCTCAACGGTATGAGTCACCTCAAGCAGGCGATCGGCAAGAGTCGATTTGCCATGATCCACATGGGCGATGATGCTGAAATTTCGGATCTTCCGGATGTCCATAAAAAACTCCTTTTTATCTTTTTCGTTGGGCTGTTTTTTATTGTAGCTGACAGGCCCCGGAACTGTCAGCTCACTGACGGATCCGATCGAAGCAGATCTGCTCCGATCGACTCGCTACCGGTCGGCCATCGGTCAGACGGATTGAATCCTCCTCTTTGCCAAAAGCGTGGGCCCTCCGGAATGTTACAATAACATTGATTTGAAATTTTAGATCCTGAAACCTGCACGGAATTTTGCGTGTTCTCAGACACCTTGGGAAAACATGACTCGGGCGACCCCGGCCTGCCGGGCAATCTCTACAGGAAGAGTAAGCGGATAAGAGTTAAATCGTGACTTTAAGCGTGGAGGAGAGGGCGTGAACCTGACATTATAGGGAAATACCCCCTATTTATTACGGAAGAAGAGCGTCGCATCCCTTGACATTTACAAAAAAACCTAGACAATGTAAGCGTCTTTTCCAACTTCGGGGAGGGTTTATCGTGAGCTGGGAGAAAAAGGAGTTCCTTTATGAGGGCAAGGCCAAGAAAGTCTGGTCGACGGAGAGAGACGGCTTCTACGTCATCGAGTACAAAGATGACCTGACCGCCTTCAACGCTCAGAAAAAGGCCACCATGGAGGGTAAGGGACAGCTGAACAACGAGATCAGCGCCCACCTTCTGGCTTATCTGGCGTCTCGGAACATCGAGACGCATTTCGTCGAACGCATCGATGAGAGGAAGCAGGCCGTCAAGGCCGTTTCCATCATCCCCCTCGAAGTGGTCGTACGCAACATCGCCACGGGTTCCCTCTGCAAGCGCCTCGGCATCAAGGAAGGGCTCGAGTTTCCCCGTCCTCTCCTGGAGCTCTACCTCAAGAACGACGCCCTGGACGATCCTCTCGTAACGGAAGATCACGCCCTTCTCTTCGGATGGGCTTCCGAAGAGGACCTGAAGATCATCAGGGCCATTTCCTTTAAGGTTAACGAACTGCTGAAGGAGCTCTTCCGCAAGCGCTCTATCGTCCTCGTCGATTTCAAGCTCGAGTTCGGCAGAACCGGCGAGGGCAGGCTGGTTCTGGCCGACGAAATATCCCCAGACACGTGCCGCTTTTGGGACAGCTCGACGGGCAACCGCCTCGACAAGGACCGCTTCCGCAAGGATCTGGGGGACGTTCTCGGTGCCTACCGGGAGATCTGGCGCCGCCTGTCGGCCAAGGAGGAATAACGATGGAATATCTCGTCAAGATCACGATCACCCTGAAACAGGGGGTTCTCGACACCCAGGGGAAGGCCGTGACGGCTTCGCTTCACGGCATGGGAGGCTACGAGGCTCTCCAGGAAGTGCGGGTCGGCCGCTTTCTGGAGCTTCGGCTCTCCGCGAAGGATCGGGGCACGGTCCTGACCCTGGCTGAGGGCATGTGTGACGACCTTCTTGTCAACGATCTCATCGAAGAAAGGTCCATCGAGGTGGTGGAAATCCGATGAAGGTTGCTGTCATCACCTTCCCCGGCAGCAATTGCGACGACGACGTCGTTCACGCGGTAACGGCCGTTCTTGAGTGCGACGTCGCCAAGATCTGGCACCTCGACAGCCTAGGGGAACGGAAGGACCTTATCGTTCTCCCGGGGGGATTTTCCTACGGCGATTATCTTCGCAGCGGTGCCATGGCGGCCCGTTCTCCCATCATGAAAGAAGTCCGCGAGCATGTCCGGAAGGGAGGACTCCTGTTGGGTATCTGCAACGGGTTTCAGGTCCTCACCGAGGCGGGTCTGCTCCCCGGTGTCCTTCTGGCCAACCGCCGGCCCGGCTTCATCTGCCGTCCCTGCACAATCCGCGTCGAGCGAACCGATACCCCCTTCACCGGTGCCTTCACGGAAGGACAGGTCGTCAACTTTCCCATCGCCCACAGCGAAGGACGCTACTACCTTCCCTCCTCCGATCTGGATGTCATCGAATCGGAAGGGCGAGTCCTCTTCCGCTATTGCAGCTTCTCAGGCACCACAGGGGATGAATTCAACCCCAACGGAGCGGCCCACCATATCGCGGGACTCCTTTCGAAAGAAAGGAACATTCTCGGTCTCATGCCCCATCCCGAGCGGACTTCCGAGGCGATCCTCGGCTGCGACGACGGGGCGCTTTTCTGGAAATCCATCCGATCCTGGGTCGAAAGGAGGTAGAGGACCATGGATTACGTCAAGGCTGGACTTCGGCGCGAGGAGTACGAAAAAATCCGTTCCGCCCTGGAACGGGAACCCAGCGACTGCGAACTTCGCGTCATGGGCGTCATGTGGTCCGAACACTGCTGCTACAAGTCGACGAAGCCCCTCCTTCGCCTCTTCCCCACCGAGGGAGACGCCGTCGCCCAAGGCCCCGGCGAAAATGCCGGCGTTGTCGATATCGGAGGCGGCTGGGGAGCAGCCTTCAAGGTGGAAAGTCACAATCACCCCTCCGCCGTGGCCCCCTACCAGGGAGCGGCAACAGGCGTGGGTGGCATCATCCGCGATATTCTCGCCATGGGAGCCCGCCCCGTGGCGTCCATGGACGGACTCTGCTTCGGAGCTCCCGAGGAGGCCAAAACGAAGCGTCTGGCCCAGGGAATCGTCGCCGGCATCGGGGGCTACGGCAACGCTGTCGGCGTCGCCACCGTCGGGGGGAAGACCCTCTACGACGAAGCCTATAACGGCAACCCTCTCGTCAACGCCTTCTCTCTCGGCCTCGTAAGGCTGGATGCGATGGCCAGCTCCGCCGTCGCCCGACCGGGACAGAAGGTCCTCCTTCTGGGCTCCGCCACGGGCCGGGACGGCATCGCCGGGGCGGCCTTCGCCTCGGCGGAGCTCGGTGACGATGAGAAGGCAAGCCGCCCTCAGATCCAGATCGGCGACCCCTTCGAGGAGAAGCTCCTCATCGAGGCCTGCCTCGATCTTCACGAAGCGGGACTGATCGTCAGCATGCAGGATATGGGAGCGGCGGGAATCACCTCCTCTTCGAGCGAGATCGCCGCCAAAAGCGGCGTCGCCATCGAACTGGACCTCGACGCCGTCCCTCTCAGGGAGGCCGATATGGAGGCTTGGGAGATTCTCCTCTCCGAGTCCCAGGAGCGCATGCTGCTCATCGTCCTGCCCGAAAAGGTCGAAGAGGTGCTCCGCCGCGCCGCTCGGTGGGGGCTGGGATGCGCCGTCATCGGCGACGTCGTCGAAGGTGACCGTTGGGTGACCCGCAAGAACGGCACCGTCGTCGCCTCCCTGCCGGCCTCCCTTATCGGCGAAGGCTGCCCCGAGATCCACTGGCCCTCGAAGGAGCCTGGCGACCTGGAAAGGCGATGGTCTTTCGAACCGGAAGACATGGAGATGCCCCGGGATTGGGCCGCCGAGACAAAACGCCTCCTGGCCTCGCCCAACCTGGCCGGCAAAAGCTGGATTCACGAAAGCTACGACACCATGGTCCGACTCGGCACCATTGCAGGTCCCGGAGGCCCCGTAAGCGTCATCCGAGTCAGGGAAAACGGACACCTTCTCTCCCTGGCCATGGAGACCGACCCCTGGAAAACAGCTCTCGATCCCTACCGGGGCGGGACGGAAACGGTCGCCCGCGCCCTCCGGACTCTGGCCGTCTCAGGAGCCCGCCCCCTCGGATTGACAGACTGCCTCAACTATCCCTCGCCGGAAAAACCGGAGCAGTTCTGGGAACTGGAACAGTCCGTGCGGGGAATGGCCGACAGCTGTCGTGCCCTTGCCTGCCCCGTCGTGTCAGGAAATGTCAGCCTCTACAACGAGACGTCAAGAAACCGGATCCTGCCGACGCCGCTGGTCGTCGCCGTCGGGCTCATCGACGATCCTTCCGGTCTCCTTCTTTCAGGGCGCTGGCAAAAGGGCGACCGCTTGTTCCTGACGGGAACCGTCGCCGCCTCCCTCGCCGGAAGCCAGTATCAGATCCTCCGGCTGGGTCAGGGACGGGGACGCCCCCTCGATCTTTCCTTCGAAGCGGAAAGGGAGTTCATCGAGAAAGCTCTGGCGACGGCCCGGGCGGGACTGGCCCACTCCGGACGCCCTCTCGCCGGAGGAGGGCTCGCCGTAGCCCTAGCCAAAGAGGCCGCCCGTTCGAACCTGGGAGCCATCGTGAGCCTTCCCCTTCCCACGCGTGCGGATATTCTCCTTTACGGAGAAGGTGGCCCCAGGGCCCTTTACAGCGTTCCGCTCGAGAGGGTTGAAGCTTTTCTTGAAATATGGAACGGCTTTCCCCTCACCGAGATCGGCGTCACCGGAGGGATCGCCCTTCACGTCCAAGGTCATTTCAGCCTCTCCCTGGGCGAAATCGACCGAGCTCTGGGGAGATAGCTCCATGTGCGGCATCTTCGGAGCCTATTCTCCCCGCCACGAAGCCCTTCTTGAGGATGTCTACCTCGGGCTCTACTCTCTGCAGCACCGAGGTCAGGAGTCGGCCGGTGTCGCCTGGATCAACGGCGACGGGACAACCAAAGCCATCAAAGGGATGGGACTCGTTCACGAAGCCCTGGATCAGCACGATCTGGCCATGCGAAGAACCCATGTGGCCATCGGCCACGTCCGCTACTCGACAACGGGAAGCTCTCTCGCGGCCAATGCGCAGCCTCTCGTGGCCTCCTACGCTCGAGGCCCCATCGGCATCGCCCATAACGGCAACCTGACCAATGGGGAAGCCATTGCCAACTATCTCGAAAGCCGGGGCGCCATCTTCCAGTCAACGACGGATACGGAAGTGATCATCCACCTGATGGCCCATCAGGCCCACAAGCCGCCGCTGGAAGCCCTTATAGACGCTCTGCGCCGTCTCGACGGCGCCTACAGCCTAGCCGTCCTCCTCAAGGACCGCCTCGTTGCGGCCCGTGACCCCTGGGGCTTCCGACCGCTCGTTTTAGGGCGGCGCGGGGACGTGACCTACATCGCCTCTGAAAGCTGCGCCCTCGACATCGTCGGAGCCGAACTGATCCGCGATGTCGAGCCCGGCGAGATCATCGTCGTCGACGAAAGAGGAGTCCGCAGCCTCCGCATCCCCGTCGAACCCACACGGCGTTGCAGCTGCGCCTTCGAATACGTCTACTTCGCCCGCCCCGACAGCATCATCGACGGTCGCTCCGTCTACGCCGTCCGCAAGGAGCTGGGGCGCCTTCTCGCCAAAAGATCGCCCTGCCCCGAGGCCTCTCTCGTCACGGGCATGCCCGACAGCGGGACCCTGGCGGCGATGGGCTACGCCGAGGAGTCGGGGATCGCCTACGAGAAGGCCATCGTCCGCAACCGCTACGTGGGGCGCACTTTCATCCAGCCGACCCAGAGAGTCCGCGACCTGGGCGTCCGGATCAAACTCAACCCCGTTCCTCACCTCCTCGACGACCGTGACGTCGTCGTCGTCGACGACTCCATCGTCCGTGGGACAACAGCTCAGCACATCGTCAACCTCATGCGAAGTTGTGGCGCCCGGAACGTTCACCTTCGCATCGCCTCGCCTCCGGTCCGCTTCCCCTGCTACTACGGCATCGACACGCCCAGCAGCGAGGAACTGGCTGCGGCCAGGACCGACGTGGAAGGTCTGGAGCGCCAGGTGGGAGCCTGCTCCCTGGCCTACCTTGACGAGGACGATCTCATCGCGGCTATCGGACGAGATCGGCAGTCGATCTGCACGGCCTGTTTCTCAGGACGCTACCTCAAGGAAAAGGAGATGGATCATGGCCTGGACCTATGAGCAATCCGGAGTCAGCATCAAGGAAGGAAACGCCTGGGTCGAAACGATCAAGAAGATCGTCGGCCAAGCTCCCCAGAAGAACGTCGTCGCCTCCATCGGCGGCTTTGCCGGCCTTTATCGGCTCCCTCGGAGCGGCATCATCGCCGCCTGCTGCGACGGCGTCGGGACGAAGCTGGAAATCGCCCGGGCCGCAGGCAAGGTTCGAGGCCTCGGCCAGGACCTGGTCGCCATGAACGTCAACGATCTCGTCACCTGTGGAGCCCGGCCCCTCTTTTTCCTCGACTATCTTGCCTGCGGCAAGCTAGAGGCCCCGCGGCTGAGTCCTGTCATCGAAGGCGTCGTCGAGGCCTGTCGGGAATGCGGCGCCGTCCTCCTGGGGGGAGAAACGGCGGAAATGCCCGGCGTCTATCCCCCGGAAGGCTTCGATCTTGCCGGCTTCGCCGTCGGCCTCGTCAACGAGGACGACCTGATCGACGGATCCCACGTGGCCGAAGGCGACCTCCTCCTAGGCCTCCCCAGCTCGGGGCTTCACAGCAACGGCTTCAGCCTCGTCCGTAAGGCCCTCCTCGGGGAAGGGGCGGACCTCGCCTCGACCATCGACGGGACAACCCGTCTTGACGATCTCCTTCTGATGCCGACCCGGCTCTACGTCAACCAGGCCTTGGCTGCCGCCGCGACAGGCAAGGTCAAGGCCATGGCTCACATAACCGGAGGCGGCCTCGAGGAGAACGTCTCCCGGGTCCTGGGCCGACTCCGTCCTGCCGTCGACTGGGGGAACTGGGAACGCCCCTCCGTCTACGGCCTGCTCGCCTCCTGCATCGACGAGATGGAGATGCGCCAGGTCTTCAACGTCGGAGTCGGCTTCGTCTTCATCGTCTCTCCCGAGGACCTCTCCACCGTCGAATCAAGCCTCCTTTCCTGCGGTGAAAACCCCTTCATCGTCGGCGAGGTGCACCGATGACCTCCATCGCCATCCTCCTCTCCGGCCGTGGGAGCAACATGGTCGCCCTGGCGGACCGCTGCGCCTCCGGTGACATCGACGCCGAGATCGCATTCGTCGCCTCCGACAAAACCGATGCCCCGGGACTGGAACGCGCCCGGCATCTGGGGCTCCGAACCGTCGTTCTCCCCTACCGGGAGAAGGGGCAGGCGACCGCCGAGTCGCTTCTCTCCGACATGGCGGACGACGAGGGCATCGACTGGATCGTCCTCGCGGGCTTCATGCGCCTTCTTTCACCGGCCTTCGTCAACGGACGGAGAGGCAGGATCGTGAACATCCATCCCTCGCTCCTCCCCGCCTTTCCCGGCGTTAACGCCATCGGCCAGGCGTGGGATTACGGCGTCACTGTCACGGGAGTCACTGTCCATCTCGTCGATGAAAAAATGGACCACGGCCCGATCCTGGCCCAGGAAGCCCTCACCATCAAGGCGGGAGAGGGGCTCGACGACCTGGAAGAACGCATCCACGCTCTGGAACATCGCCTTTACGGCGATACGCTGAAACGGCTCTTCAGGAGCCGTCTGACCGTTGAAGGGAGGCGCATCGTCTTTGAGTAAACGAGCTCTTATCTCCGTTTTCGACAAGCGTCAGGCCGATCATCTCGCCCGGGAGCTGGCCCAGCTGGGCTACGAAATCATCTCCAGCTCCGGAACGGCCCGTTTTCTCGAGTCCGCTCAGATCGACGTCAAGGAAGTCTCCGATCTGACGGGCTTTCCCCACCTCCTCGGCGGGCGGGTCAAGACACTCCATCCCGCCGTCATGGGCGGCATCCTGGCACGCCGGGAAAACAGCCAGGACATGGAGGACGTCAGAGTCTACGAGATCCCTCTCATCGATCTCGTCGTCTGCAACCTTTATCCCTTCGAAGAAACGGCGAGAGCGGGGGCCGACCTGGACGAACTGGTGGAGAACATCGACATCGGCGGCGTCACCCTCATCCGGGCTGCGGCGAAGAACTACCGCCAGGTGGCCGTAGTCGTCGACCCCGACGACTACGAGTCTCTTGTCGAAGACATGAGAGCCACCGGCGACGTCTCGATGGAACGTCGCCAGACGCTGGCCCTCAAGGCCTTCGCCTACACCTCCCGCTACGACAGCCTCGTCGGAAAGGGGATCGCGTCGGCCTTCGGCAGGGAACCGGAGCTCTCGGAGATTCTCTCCCTCTCTCTCACGAAGGCTCAGGAGCTACGCTACGGAGAGAACCCCCACCAGAGGGCGACGCTCTATCTCCCTCCCTTGGCCGATCTCCCCTGGGAACAACTCTCGGGAAAGCCGCTCTCCTACAACAACATCCTCGACCTCGACGGCGCCCTGAGAGGCATGGCTCTTTTCAGCGGCGATTGCGCCTGCGTCATCAACAAGCATACGACCCCCTGCGGCCTCGCCGTCGGGAAGAGTACCATCGAAGCCTACGAAAAGGCGCTGGCCTGTGACCCCCTGTCGGCCTTCGGCGGTATCGTAGGCCTGACTCGCACCGTCGATATCGCCACGGCCCGGAGCCTCGTCAGGACCTTCACGGAGGTCCTTGCCGCACCTGACTTCGACGAGGAGGCGCTGGCCTTCCTCCGGGAGACGAAACCGAGCCTCCGCCTCCTGAAATGGAAAGGAGGGCGTGTCGTCCCCCTTCAGATCACCTCGACCTGGAGCGGATTCCTGGCCCAGGAAGACCAGCCGGCCCCACTCCCCCGCCTCGACAAGGGAGAGTGGATCGGCACGCCGCGGCCCGATCTCTGGGATGACATGATCCTGGCCTGGAAGGCCGCCTACCTCAGCAAGAGCAACGCCATCGTCGTGGCCTCCGGAGGGGCGACTCTCGGCATCGGGCGCGGCTTCACGAGCCGCGTCGACGCCGTCAACTGGGCCCTGGCCCAGGCCGGAGAAAGATCTCGCGGAGCCGTCCTCGCCTCCGACGCCTTCTTCCCCTTCCCCGACAGCATCAAAGCCGCGGCCAGCTCCCAAATCGCCGCGATCATCGAACCCGGCGGCTCCGTCAAAGACGAAGAGGTCTTCGATGCCGCCAGAGACGCCGGCATCAGCATCTTCCTGAGCAGCTGGCGGACTTTCCGGCACTAGGGGGTGGAAACGTTGAAAATGCTACTTCTCGGCAAAGGCGGACGTGAGCATGCCCTTGCCTGGTCTCTCTCCCGCTCCCCTCTCGTCGGAGAACTCCATGCCGCACCGGGCAACCCAGGCATCGCCCAGTGGGCGACCTGTCACGATATCGACCCCTGTGACCCCGCCGCCGTCGTCGCCCTTGCCCGAAACCTCGCCGTCGACATCGTCGTTCCGGGTCCGGAATCACCACTCGTCGCCGGCGTCGGCGACGCCCTCGAGGAAGCCGGCTTCCCCGTCTTCGGCCCCCGTCAATCGGGAGCCCGCCTCGAGGGGAGCAAGGCCTTCTCGAAGAGCTTCATGGCCCGCCACGGCATCGCCACGGCCCCCTTCGACCTCTGCCGCACTCTCCCCGAAGCCAGGACGGCCCTCGAAAAGCGCCGCCCCCCCTATGTCGTCAAGGCCGACGGGCTCGCCGCCGGGAAGGGGGCCTTCATCCTTGACTCCTTCGACGAGGCCCTCTCCGTCTGCGAAAACCTCCTCGTCAAGGGAGCTCTCGGCGACGCCGGGGACACCGTCGTCATCGAAGACCATATCGCCGGGACGGAGCTCACCCTCCTCGCCGTAACGGATGGGAAGACGATCCGTCTTCTCCCGGTCAGCCAGGACCACAAGCGCGTCTTCGACGACGACAAGGGGCCCAACACGGGGGGAATGGGAGCCTACGCCCCCGTCCCCTGGGCGGACAAGGCTCTTCTCCGCCGCATCGAAGGGGAGATCCTCACCCCCACCGTCGAAGGCCTGAAAGAGGACGGCATCCCCTTCCGAGGCATCCTCTACGTCGGCATCATGCTCGACAACGAGAGGAACCCCTGGGTCCTCGAGTATAACGTCCGCCTCGGAGATCCCGAGGCCCAGGTCGTTCTCCCCATATTCGACGGCGACTGGGCAGCCGTTATCGACGCCTGCTGCCGCGGCCGGCTCGGTGAAATCGTCTGGCCCTCCTCCCGCGGCGCCGCCGTCGGCGTCGTCATAGCCTCTGGCGGCTACCCCGGGAGCTACAACCAGGGTTTCCCCATCGAAGGAATCGACACCCTTTCCGGCAACGATTTCCTCGTCTTTCACGCCGGGACGACACGCAACTCCGCAGGGAAGCTCGTTACGGCGGGGGGACGGGTCCTGACCGTCGTCGGCCTCGGCAAGGATCTCCTGGCCGCCAGGGACCGAGCCTATGAAACCGCCCGTCTCATCCGTTTCGAGGGTGCCCATTTCCGCCGCGACATCGGCCGCAAGGCCTTTATCTGACTGAAGGAGGTCCTCTTGATGGAAGACAGGAAGCACCCCATCGTCGGTGTCGTCCTCGGCTCCAAGTCGGACCTTGCCCAGGCCGTCAAGATCGCCGAGACCTTCGATGCCCTCGCCATCCCCTTCGAGGTAACCGTCGCCTCGGCTCACCGCACTCCTGAAGACGTCACGGCCTATGCCCGCAACGCTCGGTCCCGAGGGCTCAAGGTCCTCATCGGCGTCGCCGGCTTGGCTGCTGCCCTTCCCGGCTGTCTCGCCGCGGAGACGACGCTCCCCGTCATCGGCCTGCCCGTCGGCGGCGGTACCCTGGGAGGGATGGACGCCCTTCTGGCCATCGCCCAAATGCCTCCGGGCGTTCCGGCGGCAACCGTCGGCATCAATGCAGGGCAGAACGCGGCCCTTCTGGCCGCCCGGATCCTGGCCCTTTCCGACAAGGGCCTCCATGAAGCCCTCTGGGCCTTCCAGGGGCAGGCCGCTGACAAGGTGAGGAGTTCACGGAAGGAACTCGACACGCTTCCTCTCGCTCCCGAAGAGGCCTTTCGTTAAACGCGGTCTCTTCCGCACCAATGCTGAGATCTCGGGAAACAGAGTAAAATGGACTGGGAAGCTCGAGCTTCCCAGTCCATTTTTTTCGAGGTGATCGACGATGCCCTCTCGACAGCGCCCCACCTGGTCGGAGCAGCTTCGAACCCGCCACGGAGGACCGGTATGCGAAATCACCCTCGACATGGAAGCGGAATGCCCTCACCGGGAGGGACTCGCCTGTGGCGACTGCCTTCTCTGCGATAGCCACGGAGGAGACACCGGCGCCTTCCTTGAGGGACGAAACCTGAAAGGGCAAATCCTCTCCGGTCTCGACGTGGCCCGACGAAGGTTCCATACGGACCGGGTGATCCTTTACCTCCAGAACCATTCGACGACCTGCGTCGCCTTCGATGCTTTCAAAAATAGGATCGACGAAGCCCTGGTCATTGCCGAAGAGGCCGGTGCCATCGTCGTCGGATTATCCGTCGGCACGAGGCCCGATCTCGTCGTGGAAGACGTCCTTAATCACCTCGTCGCTCTGGGCGGCTCCGGCCTCGAAGTCTGGCTGGAACTGGACATTCAGACCCTCGACGATGCAGGGCTCCGCTACCTCCGCCGGGATCACGACAGCCGGTGCTCTCTCGACGCCTGCGCCAAGGCGAGAAGAAGGGGAATCGCACTCTGCGCCCACCTCATCTCAGGCATCCCCGGAGAACGTAAGGACCAACTGGCCCGCTCGGCGGAGCGCTTGTCCCAGGAAGGAGTCCGAGGATACAAGTTCCACCCCCTTCACGTCCTAGCCGACACGGAACTGGAAACCCTCTTCCGCCGCGGTGAGTTCAATCCCCCTTCTCTGGAACATTACGTCGAATCCGTCGCCCTGGCTCTGGAGGTCCTCAATCCTGAAGCGGAAATCCGGCGCCTTACCGCCGATGTCCGGCCGCCCCGCCTCATCGCCCCACAATGGATCACCGCCAAGCCTCGCGTTCTCCAGGCCCTTACGGACCGTCTCAGCCGACCTGTTCCCGCGCTTGTCCGCCGCGCCGCCAAAGGGGAATCGCAGGCTCTGAGTGAGGTAGCTCTCCATTCCTTCTTCGACTCCATCGCGCCCCTCTACGAAGCAGAGGGGCGGGAAAGCTTCTCCCACTTCGCCGCCCCTTCTCGCATCGCCCAACGCTTCGACGGCGGATCCCTCTTCCTGGTCGCCCTCCGCAAGGGGCAGATCCGGGCCATGGCAGAACTGCGCCCCCCGGCCCACCTCGCCATGCTGTTCGTCGATGGCGACGAAAGGGGCCAAGGCACAGGTCGAGCTCTCATTGAGGCGATCAAAGATGAAATCCTCTCCTCATCGAAGACAGCCGGACACCTTACCGTCAACGCCTCACCGAACGCCGTCTCCTTCTACCGTCGCCAGGGCTTCCTCGGCAACGACGAACAGACGATCGACGGCATCCGATTCTTTCCCATGACGCTTGAATTCAGGTGATCAGGAAGGATTCTTTGGCAAGAGGCCCAAAGGGAAGCCCGATGGGAAGGAAACTTCCCATCGGGCTTCCCTCGCTTCTCGTAAGAAGGGGAACTAAAGCCCCATATAGGCCTTGCGCACCTCGGGGGAATTGAGGAGCTCCCGGGCGGTTCCCTGCTGAACGATTCTGCCTGTCTGAATGACATAGCCCCTGTGGGCGATTTCAAGAGCCTCCTGAACCATCTGTTCGACGAGGAGAACGGTGACTCCGGAGCGGTTGATGGCCACGACGGCTTCCATGACCTTCTCGACGAGGGAGGGCATCAAACCCAGCGACAGCTCGTCGAGCAGGAGAAGACGGGGGTTCGACATGAGTCCCCTGGCGATGGCCACCATCTGCTGCTCACCGCCGCTCAACGTCTCCGCGACCTGGTTCCGGCGATCATGAAGCTTGGGGAAAAGTCCGAAAACCCGCTCCAGCCTCTCATCGATCGCCTTTCGATCCTTCGAGATAAAGGCCCCGAGTTCGAGGTTTTCCATGATCGTCAGCTTGGGGAAGAGTCTCCGGCCCTCAGGGACGTAGCTGATGCCCAATTTGATCGTATCGTGGGCCTCCATCCGTGAGATGTCTCGTCCTTCGAAGGAAATACTCCCCCTGTAAGGATTCATCAGGCCGGCGATCGTCCGCATCATCGTCGTCTTGCCGGCGCCGTTGGCACCGACCATGGCGACGATCTCGCCCTCTCCGATCTCCAGGGAGACATCGTGAATGACGGGGACGCCGTCATAGCCGCACTGGATCTCCTGGACCTTCAGAACGACGTCAGCCATTGTTCGCCCCTCCTCTCGATGCCTGAAGTCGCTGGCTGAACTTGGCTCCAAGATAGGCGGTGATGACCCGTTCGTCGTTGACGACCTCTTGGGGTGCGCCCTCCGCGATTTTGACGCCGCCGTCAAGGACGACGATCTTGTCCGCGACAGACATGATGGCCTCCATGATGTGTTCAACGACGAGGAGGGTGATGCCCCTTTTCTGCAGCCCCTTGATGATCTCGACGGCGGCCTTGATCTCCGTCGACGTCAGGCCCGCCATGCCCTCGTCGAGCATCAGCAGCTCCGGCCCCGTCGCTAGGGCGCGGGCCATTTCAAGGCGTTTCTTGTAGCCGATGGGCAGACCGCCGGCCATCCGGTCGCTGATCTCTTCAAGCTGACAGAGAGAGAGGCATTCACGTGCCACCTCATGGGCCTTTTCGGCACTGGCTCCTCGGAGAAAGGCACCGACAAGGACGTTGTCCAGCACGGTCATTTCCTTCAGCGGATGAACGACCTGAAAGGTCCTGACGGCACCGAGACGCGCCACCGCGTAGGCCGGCATGTCCGTCACGTCCTGTCCGCGGAAGAAAAGCTTGCCCGACGTGGGTTTATAAAAGCCTGAAATACAGTTGAAAAGCGTCGTCTTACCCGCCCCGTTAGGACCGATGAGGCCGACGACGCTCCCCTTTTCGACATCGAAGGAGACATCGTCATTGGCCACGAGCGAGCCGAACTTCATCGTCACGTTACGCACTTCAAGAAGGGCCATCCTACTTGCCCCCTTCCTCGGATCGTTTCATCTTCGATGCGATCCCGTCGATGATTCCCATGATTCCCTTGGGCTGGTAGACGACGACGACGATGATGAGAAGTCCGAAAATGATCAGGTCGACGCCGCCGCCCATGCCGCCCAGAAGGGCTCGGCTATACTCCTGGAGAGGGATGAGCAGGGCCGCCCCGAGAAGGGGACCGTAAAAGGTGCCGAGCCCGCCGAGGATCGTGATGAGAACGAACTTCATCGACATGTCGAGGGACATCACCATGGGGGGATCGACCCGGTAGTTGTACTGGGCGAAGAAGGCGCCGCAGAGAGCGGCCATGAAAGCCGAAACGGCCATGGCCATCAGTTTGACCTTGGTGCTGTTGACGCCGAGCGATTCGGCCGTTTCCTGCCCCTCCCTTACAGCCCGGAGATAGAAGCCCAACCGGTTTTTCTCGATCCATCGGACGACTCCGAAGACGAGAATGAAGAGGAGGAGGGCACCGTAGAAATAGCCCCGCTTCGATTCATACCAGACAAAGTGGGTCCAGCCGGGCTCGCTGAAGCTGTAGTCGAGCCCAAGAGCTCCGCCGACCCAGTACCAGACCATGAAGAGCCTGTTGCAGATCTCGACGATGGCGAAAGTGGCGATGGCGAAGTAATGCCCCTTGAGCTTGAAGCAGGGGTAGCTGATGGCCACGGCGACAGCTGCGGCGATAAGAGCTCCTGCAATGGCTCCGGGCCAGGGAATCATGCCGTATTTCACGACAGCCATGCCGGCCCCATAGGCGCCGATGCCGAAAAAGACGGAGTGGCCGAAAGAGACCTGGCCACAGTAGCCTCCGAGAATGTTCCAGGCTTGAGCCATGCAGGCATAAAGCAGAATCTGGATCATGACGTGCTGGGTAAAGGAACCCTGAAGCGGCCCCGGGATAAGAGGCATCACCGCGAGAACTCCCAAAAGACCGAACCAGAGCAGGTCCTTGCCCTCTGTCTTTCCTCTCGCCTTCATCAGGATCACCACCCGAAGAGGCCCCGCGGCCTCACCATAACGACGACGAGATAGAGGCCGAAGACGGCGACATATTTAAAGACGGGAGCGATGTAGAAACCGGCGAAAGCCTCGACAAGACCGATCAGCAGCGAGGCCAGCAGAGCTCCGGGAATGCTCCCGAAGCCGCCCATGGCAACGCAGACAAAGGCAATCAGGCTGAAGAGCCCCCCCACTTCAGGGTGAACGGCCAGGTAGGAGGGCAGGAGGCCGCCGGCAATGCCGACGCAGGCCCCGCCCAGGCCGAAGACGAGAAGATAGATCTTCTCCGTGTCGATTCCCATCAACTCTGCGGCCTCCTTGTCCATCGCCGTCGCCTGGATGGCCCAGCCAAGGCGTGTTTTCTTGACAAGGTGGTAAACGACATAAAGGAGAGCCAGCGCGACAATACCGATCACAAGTTGCGGCAAGGGGACGATGATCCCACCGACGTTGAAGGTCTTGCCTCCCAATGCCGTCTCCTGAAGGAGACGGAAATTCGGTGAAAACCGGTTGAGACAGATATTTTTCAGAAGCATGGAAAGTCCGAAAGTCGCCAGCAGGGCCGACATGGCCGACTTGCCGATGGTGTGGCTGATGATCAGCTTGTAGGTCAAAGCCCCGACGAGGAAGACGAAGAGCCCCCCCGCCAGAGACGAAACTAGCGGATCGATTTTCCAGATAAAGCCCAGCCAGTAACTCAGGTACATGGCGATCATAAGAAATTCACCATGGGCGAAATTGATCACATCCATGACACCCCAGATCAGGCTCAGTCCTGCAGCCACAACGGCATAGAGAAGGCCGTTGAAGAGGCCGTCCAGGGCGACTTGGAAGAAGAGTCCCATTAACCTGCACCTCCCAGCTGTTTGAGAGAGAAAATCGCTAAGTCGACGCTAGGGGAAAAAGGCAGCAGAGGAATTCCCCCTGCTGCCTCGCTCGTCCTGTTCAAAGGCGAAAAAAGGCCAGGCGTAAAGGGCCGCGATGCGGGATCGAAGGTCAAGCCAGGATAAGGTCAGATCAGCGTTTGCTCCAGGGAACCATGGGAACGACCGGCTCCGTGTCGGCGAGATCGGCGGGGTAAACCCGCTTGTACTCTCCGCCCTGGAGCTGGGTGAGCATGCTCATGGCCTTGATGTTCTGGCCGCCGGGAGCAAAGGCGACCTTGCCGCCCATGGACAGGGGCGACTCCCACTCGTTGGCATAGAGCGTCTCGGCGACAACCGTCGGATCGAGGCTTCCGGCCTTGTCGATGGCCTGGGCCAGGATGAAGAGAGCAACGGCCTCCTGGATGGAGTCACTGTCGAAGGGAACGCTGGGATCGGTCTTGCTCTTGTAGATCTCTTCGACGGCGGCGACGGCGGGCATCAGACCGGCAAATTCCGGAGCGTAGCCGGTGCCGCCCATGAAATAATTGGCGTCCTCGCCGAGCTGGCCGGCGATGATGGGATCCTGGTAACCCGTGCAGTAGTTGAGCGACACCTTGGGAAGCCAGTCCATCTGCTTCATTGTCCGGACCCAGAGGGTGTAGTCGCCGCCCAGGCAGGCACCGAAAACGGCTCCGGGGTCAGCGGCCTTAAGGGTCTGAACTTCGCTGTTGAGGTTCGTGGCACCGGGGTTGTAGGCGACATCGGCGACGACCTTGAACCCTGCGGCTTCGGCCGCCTTACGCCCTTCTTCTGCAGCATGCTTCCCGAACTCGGTGTTCTCGTAGATAAGACCGACGGTCTTGATGTCGGCATTCTTGGTCTCGTTGATCCACTCGATGAACTCGACGAATTCAAGGGACTCCGTCTTATCCGTGGGAGCCATACGGAAGAAGTACTTGAAATTCCGCTCCGTCAGGGCTCCGGAGCTGGAGCAGCCGCACATGAAGATCTGCTTTTTCAGCTCGGCGACAAAACTGGCCGGCTTTGTGGCGGCACTGTTGTAGCTGCCGATGACGGCCCAGACCTTTTCCTGGTCGAAAAGACGCTCGGCCTCGGATTTGGCGACATCAGGCTTGCCCTGATGGTCCGCATGAATGAGAACGATCTTGTAGCCGCCCATGATGCCTTCCTGGGCTGCCAGAGGCACCTGCAGCTCCGGATGGGCATTGTTAACCACCTCGACCGCCGTATCAACAGCGGCCCGGCAACGCTGTCCCGCCAGGGCACAGGAGCCCGTCAGCGGGAAAAGAGTCCCGATCTTGATCACTTTTTCGTCCGCCAAGGAAGTCCCCGCAAGGACACCCACCATCAGAAGAGATACCAGAACCAGGAGCAGGCCCTTTCCAAAGAAACGCCGCTTCATTGCTGTTCTTCCTCCTCTCTAGTACCTTCGCGAAACAGGCTGACAATAGATCGTGACAATAACCCCACATCGCTTCCCGATTTAATTTTAGGGATAGCATATCATTACGTCAAGTCTGAAAAAAAGACTTCTTAATTCAGACAAAAGCCGCAATTTACAGCTCATGTTATAGTCTTAACAACCAGAGAACAGAATAAGGAGGGTTCACCGTTGAAGAAAAAGATTCTCGTCGCCGTCGGATTGGGCAAGAACGCCCTTGATCTGGTCTCCTTCGGCTGCTCCATGGCCGACTGTCTCGACGCCCAAGTCGATTTTCTTCACGTTCTTCCCCCTATCGAGCCTTGGATGGGGTATAAATCCTGGATCCCTCCGGAGACCATCGCCGAGGCAAAGAAAGAAGCGAAGGACAAGTTGAGCGGACTCGTCGCCGAAGCCGTCGGCAAGGGCACCGATAAGGCTTCAGAGACCTCCCACGCCGTTTTTGTCGAACAGGGCAACGCCTCCGAAGAAATCATCGAGAGAGCCAAAAAGGGGAACTACACAATGATCATTGTCGGCTATAAGGATAAGGCCGACAACACTCTCGTTGAAATCGTCATCGGAAGCACAGCCGCCTCCGTTGTCCGTTTCGCCCCCTGTTCGGTCCTGATCTACCGCCGCGGTCTGAACTGGTTCTAGCTTTTCCGAGGATTCTTAACGACCGGCGGGATCGAAGGAGCTCCGTCCCGCCGGCCCTCCTTGGTTTCCCCCCTAATCCCAAACGACCCCTTTCACGGCCTTGTTCTCGGCTTTTTCTTCCGCCTCATCAGAGAGCGGCGGGATGTTTTTGCCCATTTTGCCTTCGATAGGGTATAATTTTTGGTTGCGGCTTCTCTGCCGCTATTCAGGAAACAGGGAAGGAACAGTGACATGACGACATCAGACCGTATTCGGAACGTGGCCATCATCGCTCATATCGATCACGGCAAGACGACGCTGATCGATGCGATCCTACGCAGCGGCAAGGTCTTCCGCGACAGCGCTTCCGTTGAGGAGCGGGTCATGGATAGCAACGCCCTCGAAAGAGAGCGGGGCATCACCATTAAAGCGAAACACTGCAGCGTCGATTGGAGGGGCTATCGCATCAACATCGTCGATACCCCGGGCCACGCCGATTTCTCCGGCGAAGTGGAACGGGTTCTCTCCATGGTCGACTCCGTCCTCCTCCTCGTCGACGCCGCCGAGGGGCCCATGCCCCAGACCCGCTATGTCCTCATGAGAGCCCTTCGACTGGGGCTGCGCCCTATCGTCATCATCAACAAGGCCGATCGCAAGGGTGCCGATCCCGACCGGGCCCTGAACCAGACCTTCGACCTCTTCCTCGAGCTGGGAGCCTCCGATGCCCAGGCCGACTTCCCCGTCCTCTACGGATCGGGACTGGAAGGATGGATGACCCGGAATCTCGACGCCCCCAGGCCGGAGGGGATCGAAGATCTCTTCGAGACCATCGTCGATTACGTGCCGGCACCGGACGTCGTCAAGGAAGCCCCCTTTTTGATGCAGGTCTCCACGCTGGCCTGGAGCGACTATCTGGGGCGCATCGGCTGCGGCCGCGTTCTCCAGGGCAGCCTCCGCCGGGGAGAATCTTTTCAACGCCTGCGCACGGCCTGGACGAAAACCGACGGCAAGGACTTCGCCATTGTCGAAGAAAGCCGGGAAGAGGCCGTTCACCTCTGGGTCACCGACGGTCTGGATAGAGAGGAGGTCGATTCCATCGGCGCCGGAGATATCGTCTGGATCAGCGGCCCCGCTGAGATTTCCATCGGCGACACCTTCGCCTCTCCGGAGCTGGAACGTCCTGCTCTGCCTCCCCTCGACATCGAAGAGCCGACGGTCTCCATGTTCTTCCTCGTCAACAGCGGCCCCTTCGCCGGCAGGGAGGGACGGGCCGTCACGATCCGCCAGCTTCGGGAACGGATCGAGCGGGAGCTCCGAACCGATGTCGCCCTCCGCATGGAGGATCTGGACCGTGCCGACGGCATCAAAGTCTCGGGGCGAGGCGACTTCCACCTGGCCATCCTCATCGAGGAGATGCGCCGCGAAGGGATGGAATTCTGCGTCTCCCGCCCCGAGGTCATCACTCGCCTTGACGGGAACGGCCGTCTTCAGGAACCGCTGGAGCAGGTTTTCATCGACGTCCCCATCGATTACCAGGGACCGGTCATCGAAAAGCTCTCCCGACGCAAGGCCGAACTGATCTCGATGGAGCCGACGGGGATCAACGTCGTCCGCCTCGAGCTCGAAATCCCCTCGAGAGGGCTCATCGGCTACCGCAACGAATTTCTGACCGACACGAGAGGACTGGGAATCCTCAACTCGAGATTCACCGGCTACACCTCCTGGAAGGGAGAGATTGCCTCTCGGACGCGAGGTTCCCTGGTCAGCATGGACCGGGGCGAGTGCACCAGCTACCAGCTCGAGAACCTTCAGGTCCGCGGTGTCCTCTTCGTCCGCCCTCTCGACCGGGTCTATGAAGGAATGATCGTCGGCGAACACTGTCGTCCCAACGATCTTCCCTGCAACCCGACAAAGCAGAAGGCCCTGACGAACCACCGCTCGTCGACGAAGGACAGCACCGTCGTCCTCAACGTTCCCCGGACTTTGACCCTCGAGGCGGCTCTGGAATGGATCGACGAAGACGAGCTTGTCGAGGTCACGCCCCGGTCCATCCGTGTCCGAAAGGCCATCCTCGACGCCGAGCAGCGGCGCAAGGCAGCGAAAAAGCTCTCCCAGGCCTCCTGAAAGGACCCGGCCATGTACAAAAGGCTCTCTTGAGGAAATTGATTTAATTTTTCAGGTCCCCCGCTATGGACCCGGGAGCCTTCCTGTGACACAATAAGCGATGACGCCCTGCGAGGCGCCGTAAACACCCTATAAAGAGACCGCCACGGCGACGGGAAACGGGTGAAAGACCCGTGTGGCCCCGCCACTGTAACCGCGACGAATCCGCAAAAAGCCACTGAAGGGCAAGCTCCTTCGGGAAGGTGCGGAAGAGGAAGACCGGAAGCCAGGAGACCGGCCGTGGAGGTGATCGGAGGTGATGTCTGCGTGGGCGGACGCCACAAGTTGCCTTCTTGAGGGGGCCGTGGCGAATGCTGCGGCCCCCTTTTCGGTGCGGCAACCCCTTTGGAGCTCTCGTTTTTTGTTCCCTGACTTTATAAGGAGGTTCTTTTCGTGAAAAAATTGCTGATCCTGCTCCCCCTGGCCGCCCTCTTCGCCTTCAGCGGCATCGCCTTCGCCCATGGCCACGGCGCGGAACAAGAGCCCCGAAAGGCGATTCTCGTCGTTTCCTTCGGCACATCCATGCCGGAAGCCCGCCATGCCATCGACGCCCTCGTCGATGAAGCCCGCAAAGCCTTTCCCGATACGGAGGTGCGGCTGGCCTACACCTCCAATATCATCAGGCACAAAATCGTGAAAGAGGAAGGCCTGTACATCCCCACTCCCATGGAAGCGCTGGCGAAACTGCAGGATGACGGATTCACCCATGTCTACGTCCAGCCGACCCATATCATTCCCGGCGAGGAGTTCGACGATATCGCCCGCGTCGTCACCGCCCTGGCCTCGATCGACGGTAAGTACGGTTTCGAAAGAATCGCTCTCGGCAATCCCCTTCTGACCGATTCCGACGACTGCGCCGATCTCGCCGCAATCCTTTATCGGACCTATCAGGACAAACTCGGCGGCGACCAGGCCGTCGTCTTCATGGGACACGGCTCGCCTCACAGCGCCAACGCCTTCTACAGTCAGATGCAGCTCGCCCTTGAAAAGGTATCGGACCGCTTCTTCGTGGGGACCGTCGAAGGTTTCCCCTCCTTCGACGACATGGCCCGCCGCCTTGAGAAAAGCGGCGCCCGCCGCGTCACCCTCGTTCCCCTCATGATCGTCGCCGGCGACCACGCCCGCAACGACATGGCCGACGCGGAAGACCCCCAGTCGTGGCTTTCCATGCTGAAAGAGCACGGCTACCGCGTCGACGCCGACATCACTGGCCTTGGGGAGAACGGCGAAGTGCGCGCTCTTTTCCTGCAGCACCTGAAGGCCCTTTTCGACTAGGCGACCCCAAGACGACGGAGAGGAGCCGATGACACCGCAATGGAACTGACGAACCATCGCCGCAGCAGGACACGGCGGCTCATCTTTCTGCTATCGGCCCTGACGGCTCTTCTCCTTCTCGTCTCTTTCTTCCGCATCACCTGCGGCGACTGGAATATCGCCCCCCTCCGAGCTCTGGCGCTCCTTTTCGGTCTCGCCGACGAGGGCGGCTCCCCGGAACTCCTTGTCGTGAGGTCTCTCCGGCTGCCCCGCCTTCTTTCTGCCGTCGGGGCCGGAGGAGCGCTGAGCGTCTCGGGAGTCGTCCTTCAGGGGCTTCTCTCCAATCCCCTGGCCGAACCCTACACCCTGGGAATCGCCTCAGGAGCAGCTTTCGGTGCCGCCATCGGCTTCTTCTTGGGCGGTGCCTGGGTCACTCCCGCCTCCTTCATCGGGGCCTTCGGCGCCCTCTGCCTCTCCTGGTTTTTGGCCTCCCGAGCCGGAGGCGGCGCGACGGCCTATCTGGTTCTGGCGGGCATCATCGTCAACGCCTTCCTCTCGGCGGGGGTCACCCTTCTGAAAGCCCTGGCCGATGACCGTCTGGGAGCCATCGTCCTTTGGCTCATGGGCGGCTTCGCCGGAGCGACGAAGACCGGCGCCGTCGCCGTCTGGATCGGCGGAGCGGTCGTTCTCGTTCCGGCTCTCATCCTGGCGCAGGAACTGGACGCCCTCTCTCTCGGCGAGGAGCGAGGGACTCTTCTGGGGATCGAGGAGCGACGACTCCGCCTGTCTCTCCTCGCATCGGCAGCCTTCGCCACATCTCTGACCGTCTCCCGCTTCGGCATCATCGGCTTTGTCGGTCTCGTGGCCCCTCACCTGTTGCGGCTCCTTCTCGGCCCCCGCCATCGTCCTCTTCTGCTGGCCTCTTTCATCGGCGGAGGATCGTTGCTGGCGGCCGCCGACGGTGTGGCTCAGAGGCTGGGGGAGCTTCCCGTAGGCGTCGTCACGGCGTTATTGGGCGGCCCCGTCTTCTGCTGGATCCTGCTCCGGGGGACCAGGCGGTGACAGCCGCCGTGAGCCTCCAAGCGCTTACCGTCGCCTACAAAGAGGCGACGGTGCTGCAAGAGATCTCAACCTCCCTGCCCGAGGGACATCTGACAGCCGTCATCGGCCCCAACGGCAGCGGCAAGAGCACTCTTCTACGAACCATGGCGGGGCTTCTCCCTTACGAAGGAAGCCTGACCTTGGAAGGCAGAGAACTCCGACGCTGGAAACGGCGGGACCTCGGACTCAAGGTGGGGCTCCTTCCGCAGAGAACGATCGTCTCCTTTCCCTTCGCCGTCTGCGATCTCATCGACCTGGGCCGTCTTCCTCACCGCCAAAGCTTCGAAAGGAGACGCCGCCGAGACGATGACCGCATCGTCGAGGCGGCTCGTGCCGTCGGAGTCGAAGCACTGCTTTTCCGCCCCGTCACGGAACTTTCCGGTGGCGAAAGTCAGAGGGTCATGATCGCCATGCTCCTCGTCCAGGACCCCGCCGTCTTCCTTCTCGATGAGCCGACCTCGGCCCTCGACCCCTGTCAGGCCGTTCGGGTCCTGGGCCTCCTCCGCCACCTCGCCCGGGAGGGGAAAGCCGTCGCCATCACCGTCCACGACGTCAACAGCGCCCTGGGCTGGGCCGACTCCATCGCCGCCCTCAAAGACGGAAGACTTCTTTTTCACGGAACGCCGTCCGATCTGGACGGCTCAATCCTCGAAGAGGTTTACGATACCCCCTTCGAGGCCTACCGCTCGGAAGGAGGGAAAACTCTGTGGCGTGCCTTATCGCTGCCGTCATGATCGCCCTGACCTTTGCCTTTCCTCTCCAGGCGCAACAGAACTCCGCCGAGGGGCCTCGACGCATCGTCTCTCTCTATCCCGGCCACAGCGAGAACATCGTCGCCCTCGGAGCCGGAGATCGTCTTGTAGCCCTTTCCCGCAGTGACGACAGGGACCTCCTCCCCCATCTCCCCCGTCTGACCCCCAAGGTGAACGGAGAACAGCTCCTCTCGCTGGCACCGGACCTCGTCGTCGTCAGAACTCTCGTCCTCCGCCTCAACCCCGCCCTGGAAAGAATTCTCGGCGAGGCGGGCATTCCCCTTCTCTGTCTCGACCCACCTCTCTGGGGGGAATTCGATAGCTACCTCCGCACCCTGGCCGAGACTCTCGCCGTCGATGCCGACGGCGCCCTGAAACGTGCCGGGACAATCCGCAAAGAGCTGGCCTGCGAAGCAGCTCGACGAAGGGGCGACGGCCCCCGCCCCCGGGTCTTCCTCGAAGCCACGGCGGACCGGCTTCACACCTGCGCCCCAGGCTCCTGGGCAGCCCATCTGATCGCCCTCGCCGGCGGAGAGAACATCGCCTCCGAAGAGGAGAGCCCGACGCAAACGGTCATGAGCTGGGGAGTCGAGCGCCTCCTTGAAAGCGCCCGATCAGGCCTGGATGTCTACCTTCTCCAGCAGGGGACGATGAACCGTTCCACTGTCGACGACGTTCTTCGCCGCCCCTGGATGAAGGTCCTGAAGAATGTGCGAGTCGAAACCATCGAGGAGGGGCTTCTGAGCCGCCCCTCTCTTCTGGGCCTGGAACGGGGCGGTCGAAGACTGCTCGACATTTTCTATCCCCCCAAGGAGGGTTTCCTGCCGTGAATGACGTTTATGTGGATCACCCCGAAACGATAGAGAGAACGAGCCTGGGTCTCATCGACTCCGTTCTCTCCTCCTACGGCATCGACACCGACCTGCTCCCTCTGGTGCGGCGCGTCGTCCACGCTTCGGCCGATTTCTCCCTGGCCAATCTCATCGCCGCCACCCGTCCTCTGACTGAATTGGCCCGCCCCTTTGCCGAAGGAGGCCCGGTCTTCTGTGACGTCTCCATGGTCGCCTCGGGAATCTCTCCGGGCCTGCGGCGCGAGGCGAATTTGGAGCCGGTGGCTCTCATCCACGATGGAAAGGTGGCCCGCCTAGCCGCCGCATCGGGGCAGACCCGGGCCATGGCTGCCGTGGACCTCGCCATCGACGAAGGGATCTCTCTCTTCGCTTTCGGCAACGCTCCGACGGCTCTTTCCCGTCTGTTGGAGAGGGCCGCCGATGGCGCTCCCGTCAGGGCCATCGTCGCCATGCCCGTCGGCTTTGTCGGCGCAGCAGCAAGCAAGGAGCGTCTTCTCGCCTCGGGCCTTCCCGCGGTCGCCCTCCGCGGCCCCCGAGGCGGCTCCAACCTCTGCGCCGCCGCCGTCAACGCCCTGCTGCGCCTGGCCCTCGGCAAGCCGTGATGAAAGCCCTCCGATACGGCTTCACCACCGGAACGGCAGCGACAGCGGCAGCCCTGGGTGCCCTGCTCTGGCTCCGCGGCGAGGGACGTGACACCGTCGAGGTCACCCTCCCCGAGGGAAGAAGGCTTCCCGTCCCGCTCGCCGGAGTCCGACGAACCGAGGAAGGAACCGAGGCCTGGGTCGTCAAGGACGGCGGCGACGACCCCGATGTCACCTCGGGCCTTGCCGTCGTCGCCTCGCTGCGACATACGGACAAAAAGGGAGTGACTCTCCTGGCCGGCCCCGGCGTGGGCCGGGTCACCCGGCCGGGGCTTCCCGTCGCCGTCGGCGAACCGGCCATCAACCCCGGCCCGAGAGAGCTGCTGATCAGCCATCTTCTCCCTCTTCTTCCCGCCCAAGGTGGTCTTGAGGTGACCCTCTCCATCCCCGGCGGCGAAGAGGCGGCCAAAAAGACCTACAATCCCCGTCTCGGAATCGAAGGGGGCCTTTCCATTCTGGGAACGCGGGGCCTGGTCGTCCCCATGAGCGACGAAGCCCTGGTGGCGACGATTCACAGTGAGCTTTCCGTCCGGGCCGCCGAAGGAGTCCGGGATCTCTGCCTTGTTCCCGGCAACTATGGCCGGGCCGTCGCGCGGAACCTCGGAATAGCCGAAGGAAGGATCGTCACGATGAGCAATTATGTCGGCTTCGCCCTGGAAAAGATCGCCGAGCTCCCCCTGAAGGGAATCCTTCTCGTCGGCCAGGTGGGCAAGCTGATGAAGGTGGCCGGAGGCTCCCTCCACACCCACAGCCGCTACAGCGACGGCAGGCGGGAGACCTTCGCCGCCTTGGCCGCCCGGGAGGGGGCCGGCCCCTCCGATGTCGCCTCCATCCTGGAGGCGAACACGCTCGACGAAGCCGTCACCATCTCCCAGGGCCGGCCCTGGCGCGATGCGGCTCTGAAGGCGGGGGCCGAGCGTGCCGCCAAGAGAGCCGCCCTGGCCGCACCGGCACTCGATAAGGTCGGTGCCGTCCTCTTCACCCTCCCCGACCGCATCGTCGCCGCCTCGAAGGGTGTGGAGGAATTGCTCCGACGGCTGGAGGCCCGGCCATGATCGAAGGCAGAGGCATCATCTGGTGCGTCGCCATGGGGCCGGGGACGGAGGAGTATGTGACACCTCTGGCCCGCAAGGTGCTTAAAGAACTCGACCTCTTCATCGGGGACGGGCGCTTCGCTCCTCTGCTCCCGCCGGGAGCGGCGCTGGAGCCGCTCCCTTCTCAGGCCGACCTTTATCGTCGCGTCGAGGCCCTGGCTGAAAGGGGCGACGTGGCCGTTCTCGTCAGCGGAGATGCCGGTTTTTTCAGCCTCGCCTCCTCCCTGGCCCGTCATTTCGGCGAAAGGGTCCGGTGGATCCCCGGCATCTCGAGCCTCCAGATCCTCGCCTCCCGCCTCAGGAGGAGCTGGGCCTCGGTGCCGACTGTCTCCATCCACGGGCGTCCTCTCGGCAAGGAGCTTCCCGAAGGGGAGGTGGTCTTCCTTCTCGGCGAGGCCCCATCGGTCCCGGCCCAGATCGCCGAAATCGCCGGACGCCTGGGGAGACACTGTCACGCCGTTCTCGGCTGGGACCTGGGCCTCCCTTCGGAGAGGCTTCTCGAGGGGACCCTGGATCATCTCGCCTCTCTGGAGCCGACGGGGCGCCTGGCCCTGCTCTGGGTGACCCAACGATGAGCGCCGTTTTGCGCGACGACGCCCTCTTTCACCGCATCGACGGCGTCCCCCTCACGAAGGCTCCCGTCCGCGCCCTCGTTTTCGGTCTTCTGGCTCCTCTGGAGGGGCGGCAAGTGATCGAAGTCGGCAGCGGTTCGGGGGGCATCACCGCCACTCTGGCCGAAGCCGTCGGGCCACGAGGAAGGATCTGGACTCTGGAGCCTTCGCCGGCGGCACTGAAGGTGACGGAGGAAAACCTCCGCCGCTTCAGCCTCGCCGAACGGGTCTGCCTCGTCGGCGAGGCCGCCCCTCAGGGCCTGGCCTCCCTGCCGGAAGTCTCCCGGGCCTTCATCGGCGGCCACGGTCCCCACCTGGAAGCCGTCATCGCCGCTCTCTGGGAGAAACTCATCGACGGCGGGCGGCTCGTCCTCTCCGCCGTCCTTCCCGAAACGGCCCTGACGGCTCTGGCGTTCCTGGAACGTCTCGGTCCGACGGGGGCCTGGAACGTCTTCCCCGCCCAGGGGAAAAAGCTGGGACCGTCGTGGATGTTCCAGGGCGGCAACCCGGCCTACCTCGTCTGGTGCGACAAGGAATCGAAAAAGGAGGAAAAACCATGACGGAACGTTCCGTCGTCTTTGTCGGGGCCGGCCCTGGCGATCCCCGTCTCATCACCGTCCGGGGCAAAGAAATGCTGGAGAGGGCCGACCTCGTCCTCTACGCCGGGAGCCTCGTCTCACCGGCTCTTCTGGACTGGTGCGGCGACGGCTGCCGCCGCGTCGATTCGGCCTCTCTCGATCTGGACACCCAGATCGACCTCATGGTCGAGGCCGCAGAGGCAGGACAGCGGGTGGTCCGCCTTCATACCGGCGATCCCAGCCTTTACGGGGCCATCGCAGAGCAGATCGCCCTCCTGCGCCGACGGGGCGTCGCCGTCTCCGTCGTCCCCGGCGTCAGCAGCTTCCAGGCCGCAGCGGCCCGCCTTTCCATCGAGTACACCATCCCCGGCGGCACTCAGACGGTGATCTGCTCCCGCCGCAAGGGCAGGACCCCCGTCCCCGACGGCGAATCGCTCGATCGCCTCGCCGCCCACGGCTCGACGCTGGTTCTCTTCCTCAGCTCCGGTCAGGCCCAGGCCGTCGTCGACGACCTTCTCGCCGGGGGACGGGACGGGGCAACGCCCGCCGCCTGCGTCTACCGGGCCACCTGGCCTGACGAGCGGATCATCCGCACCTCTCTGGCCGACCTCCCCCGCGCCATGGAAGAGGCCGCCATTGAAAACCACGCGCTCCTCATCGTTGGCGAATGCCTTCTTCCCCCCGAAGGAAGAAGCCGCCTCTACGACGGGGCCTTCTCTCACGGCTTCAGGCCGGCACGTCCTGGCCATGAGTGAAAAACCCCTTTTCGTCATCGCCTTCAGCGACCGAGGTGAGGCGCTGGCATCAGGCCTCGCCGCAGAGCTTGGTGCTGTCTTCCTCCCTGGGGGGAGTGCCGCCGAATCGATAAGGGAACGCTGGGGCGAGGCTCAGGCCTTCATCGCCGTCGGGGCCGCCGCCATCCTCATCCGCCTCGCCGCCCCTCTGCTGAAGGACAAAAGCGACGACCCGGCCCTGATCGTCATTCCCGAAGACGGCGCCTTCGTTCTCCCCCTTGTCGGCAGCCACCTCGCCGGGGGACTCGCCCTGGCACAGCGATGCGCTGCCATCCTTGCCGTTCCATGTCTTTCCACGACGGCGACGGACCGTAAGGGACTGATCGCGCCGGACCTGCTCGCCCGTCGTCTGGGCTGGATTCTTGTCGGTCGGGAAGAGCTGCCTCGCCTCAACGGACGTCTCGCCGACGGAGGGGCTTTATCCTGCTTCATCGACCCCGCCCTGGAGAGCGATATCCCCCTCCCCTGGGGCTACAACCGCCTCTTCGACATCGACGAAGCTGACATCGTCATCTCCTGGCACCGACTCCCCCTCCTCCCCGGTCAGTGCCAGCTCGTCCCCCCTCTTTTGACGGCGGGGCTGGGCTGTCGTCCCGGGGCATCAAGGGAAACTCTTCTGACGGCCCTTGAACGGGGGCTGGAACTCCTCGATCTTCGCAAAGAGGGACTCCGCCGTATCGCCACCCTCCGCGAAAGGGCAGAGGATTCGGAGTTCGACGGGGCGGCCTCGGCGCTGAACCTCCCCCTCCATCCTCTCTCACGGGAGGAGGTCTCCTCCGTCGAGGGAGACTTCTCACCCAGCGCCGCCACCCGCCACCTCAACCTGCCCGGCGTCGCCGAGCCCTGTGCCGCCCGCTTCGGCCGCCTTCTGGCGCCCCGTTTCAGCGGCTATGGAGTCACCGTCGCCTTCGCCGCGGAAAAGCCGGCCTTCCGCGGGAGACTGGCCATCGTCGGCACGGGCCCCGGTGATTCCCGCTTCCTCACCGGCGAAGCCGAAAAGGTCCTCGGAGAGGCAGGAGCCCTCGTCGGTTACGGCCCCTATCTGGAGCGCCTTCCCCGCCGCCTCAAGGAAGGCAAAATCATACACGGCTTCACCATGAGAGAGGAGGAGCGCCGCGTCCGCCTCGCTCTCGACCTTGCCCGCAAAGGCTACGACGTCGCCCTCGTCTCCGGCGGCGATCCCGTCCTCTTCGGCATGGCCGGTCTGGCCCTGAACCTCGCCGGGGAGATTCCGGTGAAGCTCGTCCCCGGCCTCTCGGCCTTCCAGGCCGCCTCGACCCTGCTGGGGGCTCCCTACACGAACGGTCTGAGCTGCATCTCTCTTTCGGACTATCTCCAACCCTGGCCCGATGTGGTGCGCGCTCTCGAGGGAGCCGCCTCGGGGGGACTGGCCGTGGCCCTCTACAACCCGGTCCGCCGGGGCCTTGAAGAGAAGCTGGCCGAAGTTCGGCGTATTTTCGCTGAAAGAGGCTTCGTCTTCCTCGTCCACAACGCCGGTCGGGACGACGAATCGGCGCGGTGCTTGCCCCTGGGAGAGCTCCGATGCGAGGGCGTGGACATGACGACGCTTCTTTTCCTTCCGCCCCTCGGCGCTTTCCACGAGGGCGACCGTCTCATCGACAGCCGGGGTTATCGCTCCGAAAGGGGAGAAAAGCCTTGAAGATCATTCTTCTCGGCGGCAACGCCTCGGCCAGGAAACTGGCTGAAGATCTCCTTCGAGAGGGCTTCGACGTCACTCTTTCCGTCGCCTCCCCTCAGGGACTGACCACCGTTCCGTCGGGGGCGAAGGCCCTCGTCGGCCGCCGCAACGTTCCCCTCTGGGTCGAAACGCTGAAAGGACACCGCTTCGATGTCGCCGTCGATGGGGCTCATCCCTTCGCCGTCGAGGCCAGAAAACAGTTTCGTGAGGCGGCGACAGAGGTCGATCTCCCCTTTCTTTCGCTCAAACGCCCCAGTCTGATCCCTCCGGGAGCCCATCGGGCAGCCGACGCCGAAAAAGCCGCCGCAACGGCGGTCGCCCTGACACAAGAGGGCGACCTTGTCTTCCTCGCCGTCGGCGTCAAACTCCTCGACACGCTGGTCCCTTTTTTTCGCAGGGAGAACCGGCGGATCCGGGCACGCATCCTGCCGACGCAGGAAAGCCTCGAAAAAGCCCTTGCTGCAGGTCTGGACGGCCGGGAGATCATCGCCCTCTGGGGAGCACCGGGGCGGGAACTGGAGCGCACCCTTCTGGCCGAAAGCGGAGCGGCCTGCCTCCTCTGCAAAGATTCGGGACGTGAGGGGGGTATGGAGGCCAAGGCCGAGGCGACAGAGGCCCTGTCCATCCCCCTCGTCGTCATCGGCCGCCAGGAAGAGGACTCCGAAGCCCTTGACGAAAGGGAACTTCTCGGGAAACTTCAACAATGGAAGGCGGAAACCCTAAAAGGGCGCCGCCAGGAAAGGGAGGAACAACCATGAAACTCGTCGCCGTCGGCGTCGGTCCCGGTGACCCGGAACTGATCACCCTCAAGGCTCTGAGGCGTCTGGCCGAGGCCGATCTGGTCCTCGTCCCCCTCTCCCGCAAGGGGAGACCCAGCGTCGCCCGGGAAATCGTCTCGGCTCATCTCAACATCGAGATGAAACCCTTCGTCTTTCCCATGGTGAAGGACGAGGCTGTCAGGAACGAAGCCATTCTGGAGCAGGTCGAGAAGATCCGTCCTCTCTGGGAGGGACGGGGAACAGTAGCTCTCCCCGTCATCGGCGACGCCGCCCTTTACGCCACGGCAGCCTATCTCTACGACGCCTGGAAGAGCATCGTCCCCGACCTCGACCTGGAACTGGTCCCCGGCGTCTCGGCCCACTCCCTGGCCTCATCCCGGGCCCGATCCTTTCTCGCTCTCGGAACGGAGCGGCTCGTCATCCTTCCGGGAACGGACGATGTGAACGCTTTGACGGAGGCTCTTTGCGCCTGCGATGCCGCAGCTCTCTACAAGCCCTCGGCCCTGGGCGAAAAGCTCGCGACAATCGTCGAAAAGACGGGGCCCTGGTCCCGAATGATCCGAATCGATCGGGCCGGGCTGAAAGACGAAAAAATCCTCGAGGGGCGTGATGCCGTCGAGGCAGCCGACGAATACCTCTCGATGCTCCTGCTCTGGCGATGGACGGCTGGAAGACCCTCCTGAGAGGGGAACTTCTCCTCACGGCCAACGTCCTCTTCGGGCTCATCCTGGGAGAGGCCCTGCTGCGGTTGCGTCTGGCCGAAAGGCTGCTCCGGCGGTTTCTGCCCGCCTTGCAGCGACTCGGCATCGGACCCGTCGTGGCCACGGCCCTGGCAACCAGCCTCGGCTCTTCCCGGGCCGGCGCCTCCCTGCTGGCCGCGGCTCACCGCGAGGGACGCATCTCCGATGAGAAGGCTCTCTGGGGAACTCTCTCTCTGGCCTTTCCGGGCTACCTGAGACGCTGGATCACGACGGTTACCCTCTCGGCGAGCCTGGCCGGGGCAACAGGCACTCTCTTTGCTGCAGTCATCCTCTTTCGGAGCTTCCTCCGCTTCGTCCTCACTCTGGTCTTCATGGGCCGAACCGACGACGAGGCCTCTTTTGAAGCGGTCTCCCTCGACAGCCCCGCCGGCGGGCTCTACCGTCGAGTCCTCGTCACCCTGCCCTGGGCCTGGAGTTTCTACGCACTGGCCTTCGCCTTCGTTCCGCGCCTGGAACAACTGCTGACGGGACTGCTGGGCGGCGGTTTTCTCCTGCCGCCTGCCGGCTGGGCCGTCGCCGCGGCGGGGTTCGGCCACCTGTCGGCCTCACTTGCGGCGGCGGGAGCAAGCCTCTCCCTGGGCGATCTGACCCGGTGGGAAGCTTTTTTCGCCCTTCTTCTGGGCAATGCCCTGGGCCTTTTCACACGGGCCTTGCGTCAGAACGCCGCCTTCTGGTTCGGCCTCTTCCCGAGAGAGCTGGCCCAGCGGATCCTTTTCTGTCATTTTGCGACGACAACGCCGCTGTCCCTGCTCACTCTCGCCGCCGCCGCCCTACCCCTGCTGATAGGGAGGTGATCTCATGTCCCGGATTTTCTGTCTCTCCTTCGACCATCGAAGCTCCAACTCGGCTTTCCGCTCCGAAGAGGCCGCCCGATGGAGCGGAGCCGCTCCCGACGGCGAGACCTTCTTCGAATGCCTCACCCTCTTCACCTGTAACCGCTTCGAGCTCTTCGCCGTCCCAAGCCGGGAGGGCGAAAAGCGACTCCGCTCCTCCTCTCCCGACGGGCGCCTTCTGGAGGACAGCGACGTCGTCACCCATCTTTTGCGGCTCCTCCTTGGACTGGAAAGCCTGGCCCTCGGCGAGGAGCAGATCGTCGGCCAGGTCCGCCGCTCCTACGGCGAGGCGTCAGAAAACTGCGGGCCTATCCTCCATTACCTCTTCCAGCACGCCCTCTCCCTGGCCTCGACCCTGCGGAGCCGCTATCATCCCGGAAGGGCCCCTTCGACGGCCTCGCTCATGGTAAACCGTTTCGAGGAGGGACGGGGTTCCGGCCCTCATCGGACCGTCGTCGTCGGCTGCGGCGAAATCGGCCTCGAGACGGCCCGCATCCTAAAGAGGCGCGGCCATGCCGTCACCCTTGTCAACCGGACCGAATCGAGAGGGCGCCAGGCCGCCTCGACTCTTGGGCTTTCCTTCCTCCCCTGGGAGGACTGGCCCGACAGAGCCGCAGCAGCGGACGCTTTTTTCCTCTGCACCGCCTCGCCCCGTCCTCTCGAAGGACTGCCGCCCGAAGGTTTCAGGGGGACCCTCTTCGACCTCGGCGGCTCCCCTCAGGTCGAGTTCCGAGCCGGCCTGGACCTGGTGACCCTCGACAGCATCGCCTCCGAACGGGACCGCCTGCTGGGGGATTACCGCCGCAGCCTCCTTCGGCTGAAACAGGAGGCCGGCTCGGCGGCTGAAGGGCTCTGGCTCCAGATGGAAAAGCGATGGAGCGACGTTTACCGTCGCCTCGCCATGGGGCGGGCCCGGAACGTCGCTCTCGACAGGGCCCGAAAGACAGCCCGCCGGATGGGGTGGGACGAGAAGGCTCTCGACGAAATGGCCTGGAGCGTCGTCAAGGGCGTCCTTCATCCCCTTCTGGAGGAAAAGGGCGCCCACGCCCAAAGGGCCTGGAAGCTCCTGGCACGGGAGGAAGAGTCATGAAGGCCCCCTACAGCCTCCTCGTCGGCCTGAGAAGCGACGAACCCATCCTCGTCGTCGGCGGTGGAGCTCTGGCGGAGAGGAAAGTCACCACCCTTCTCGAAGCCGGCTGCCGCCCCTTCGTCATCGCTCCGACGCTGACGGAGCCGCTCCTGAGGGCACACCGCCGGGGCTCCTTCGACTGGGAACCCCGGAAAACCCGCCGGGAAGATTTCGACGGCCGCCGTTTCGTCCTCCTGGCTCTGCCGCCGGAGGAGACACGCCGCCTTCTTCCCTGGACCCGGGAGGCGGGCTGCCTCGTCAATGCCGCCTCCCTCTCGGAAGAGGGGGATTGGGCGTTGGTGGCCCAGTTCGGCCACAACCGATGCCGGATCGGCGTCGGTTCTGGAGGCGCCGACCCGGCCCGGGCCGCCCGACTTAAAAAAATCATCTTCCGTCATCTGACGGACCGCGAGGTGAAATCATGACAGATAAACCGACGCTTCTCACCCGAGGCAGTCCGCTGGCCCAGCGCCAGACGGAGCTGGTCCTCGGCACCCTCCGCTCCGTCGGCCACGACGGGAGTTTGCGCATCGTCCAGAGCTGCGGCGATCGGGACAGGACGACCCCCCTTCCTTCCTTCGGGGGCTTCGGCGTCTTCGTCAAGGCTCTTGAAGAGGCCCTCCTGGACGGAGAGGGAGACGGGGCCGTTCACAGTCTCAAGGACGTCCCATGCCGCCTCGCCCCGGGGCTTGAACTGGCCTGCCATCTGCCGCGCGACTCGGCCCGGGACCTTCTCGTCTCCCGGGAGGGGCTCACCCTGGAGGAACTGCCCCAAGGCGCCCGCGTCGGCTCGTCGAGCCTCCGACGGAAGGCCCAGCTCCTCCGGGCCCGGCCCGACCTGGACGTTCAGGATCTGAGAGGCAACGTCGAGACCCGTCTCCACCGCGTCGATGAGGGACATTTTGACGCCATCGTCATCGCCGAAGCCGGATTGAGACGCCTTTCCATCGATCACGACGGGGCTTGTCCTCTTCCCTTCATCACCGCTCCGGGTCAAGGGATCATCGTCGTCGAGGCCTCCCCCCGCTCAGGCTGGTTCGACCTTTTCAGAAGCCTCGACCACAAGCCGACGCGCCTCCAGGCCCTGGCGGAACGGACTGTTCTCGAAGCGGTCGGTCTCGGCTGCCATCTCCCCCTGGCGGTGAGCGCCTTCTGGAACGAAGGAACGCTTACGGTAACAGCGGAGATTCTCTCTCTCAACGGGGCCTGGACGGAGCGGGAAAGCCTCGGCGAGGCCGTCTGTGATGACGACGGCGCCGTCGAGCTGGGGCGACGGCTTTGGAGCAGCCTGGCGTCCCGTCCCAAGCTGGGAGAGCTCCTACGGTTCTGCCGTCTCCCTCTCGAAGGAATCGGTGTCCAACCATGACGGTCCATCTCGTCGGCGCCGGCTGCGGAACGCCGGCTCACCTGACTTTCGCCGCCGGCAACCTTCTGAATCGGGCTGACCACGTCGTCTACGACCGGCTCATCCATCCCGACCTGCTTCAGCTCTGCCCCGTAGGCTGCTCCTTCCACCCTGTGGGGAAACGGCGCGGCGATCACTATCTCTCCCAAAAGGAGATCAACACCCTTCTCGTCCGGCTCGGCCGCGAGGGAGGAACCGTCGTCCGCCTGAAGGGAGGAGATCCCTTCCTTTTCGGCCGCGGCGGCGAGGAGGTCCTGGCCCTCCAGGAGGCCGATCTCGCCTGGGAGGCCCTGCCGGGACTTTCGGCAGCCCTCGTCGGCGGCGCCATGGGCGTGACGCCGACCCACCGGGGCCTGGCCCGGAGCCTGACTTTGGCCACGGGACAGACCGAGGACGGCTCCCTTGACGGCCCTTTTTGGTCGGCCCTGGCCGCCGTTCCGGGGACACTGGCCCTCTACATGGGGGTCTCCCTCTTTCCGGAGATCGCCTCCCTCCTTGAAGAGGGAGGAATCCCTCCTGAAACCCCCGCCGCCGCCGTCACTTGGGCCGGATGGGGACGGGCCCGGATTCGCCGGGGCACCTTGGCAGATCTGGCCGAGGCGGCCCGGGGGGGCGACGTGAAAAGCCCCTCCATCCTCTATCTTGGCGCCGTGACCGACCTTCCTCTGAAACCGGCACGGAAGGCCCTGCAGGGGATGCAGGTCGCCTGCTGCCGCCCCGCCCCCGAATCCTGGGAGACGGCGCGGCTGCTTGAATCGTTCGGTGCCGACGCCTACAGCCTCCCCCTCCTGAAACCGGAATCTCTGGTCCCTCCGGAAGCGGCGGAAAGGATCGCCAAGGCCGACTGGATCGTCCTCACCAGCCCCCGAAGCTGCCCGCTTCTGACCGATCTCGCCGGTGACCTGCGCCGCGTCAAGGCCCGGCTGGCCGTCATCGGCGACGGGACAGCCAGAGCCCTGAAACGGGAAGGGCTCGTCGCCGACGCCGTCGCCTCGCCGGAAACCTCCGAAGGGCTGGCCCGCCTCCTGGCGGAAGAGCTCGGCGAGGGTGAGCGGGTTCTCTTTTTCCGCAACGAGCGAGGCTCCGGGCTTCCCGTCGAGGCGGCCCGATCGCGAGGGGCCGTCGTCGACGAACTGGCCGCCTACCGGATGATCACCTCGCTGCTTCCGGCCGAAGAGCTCTACCGGGAACACTGGAGCGAGGTACCCCTCGACGCCGCCGTCTTCGGAAGCGCCGCCCTGGCCGAAAGCTGGCTGGACCGTTTCGGCCCTCTCCCTGAAGGATGTCGCGCTGTCGCCTGGGGGTCCCACTGCGGAGTTGCCGTCAGGGAGCTTTTCGGCGTCGACCCCCTCGTCATGGAGCGTCCCGACAGTCGATCCCTCGTGAAAACACTGAAGGAGGTCTGGCCTCATGTCTAGGGCCCTCATGATCTGCGGAACCACCAGCGACGCCGGCAAGAGCCTCCTCGTCACCGGCCTCTGTCGTCTCTTTGCCCGCCGAGGCGTCAAGGTGGCTCCCTTCAAGTCGCAAAACATGGCTCTCAACGCCTACACCACGCTCCAGGGCGGCGAGATCGGCCTGGCTCAGGCCCTCCAGGCCGAGGCCTGCGGCCTCGAACCGGATCTGCGTTTCAATCCCGTTCTCCTCAAACCTCTGGGCGACAGCAAGAGCCAGGTCATCGTTATGGGTTGCCCCGTGGCCGTCCTGGGAGCCCGCAGCTATCACCTCGACTACTGCGAAAGGGCCTGGGAAGCCGCACGGGCCGCCCTGCGGAGCCTTCAAGAGGAGTTCGAACTGATCCTCCTCGAAGGCGCCGGGAGTCCGGCGGAAATGAACATCTACCACCGCGACATCGCCAACCTCCGCGCCGCCCGGGCGGCCGGAGCGCCGGTCCTTCTCGTCGGCGACATCGAGAGGGGCGGCGTCATCGCCTCCCTCGTCGGCACGCTGGAGGTCCTCCCCTCTGAAGACAGACCACTCATCAGGGGGGTCGTCGTCAACAAGTTCCGAGGCGACGCCTCTCTCTTCGATGAAGGCCGGACCTTCCTCGAAAGCCGCACGGGGCTCCCCTGCCTCGGCGTCGTCCCCTATGCCGAAGACCTGGCCGTCCCCGCCGAGGATTCTCTGGGAATCCGCGACTTCGGCTCGGGACCGGTGCGCATCGCCGTCGTCGCCCTCCCCCACATGGCCAACTTCAACGATTTCGACGCCCTCGCCGACGAGGAGTGCCGCGTCCTCTTCGCTCGAGAACCCTCCGACCTGGAGGGGGCCGACGCCATCATCCTTCCCGGGACGAAGACGACCCTGGCCGACCTGCACTATCTCCGCACCAAAGGCTTCGATCGGGTCCTCGTCGAAGCCGCCCGCAAGGGACGTCCCGTCTGGGGCATCTGCGGCGGCTACCAGATGCTTGGCCGCCGTCTCGTCGGCGACGGCCTGGAAGAGGAGGGAGATGCCGAGGGGTTGGGACTTCTGGAGGCGACGACCACCTTCTCTCCCCAAAAGGTCGCCTTCCCCGTCGAAGCCATCGTCGACGAAAAGGCACAGGGTCCCTTCACGGCCCTGAGGGGCAAACGCCTCAAGGGCTACGAAATCCATGCGGGCACGACCGTCACCGAAGGTCCCGTCCTCCTGCACCTGGTCCGTCGCGGGGACAGGGCATGTTCGATCGCCGACGGGACGGCGGCCCGGGGAGGGGCCGTCTTCGGCAGCTACCTCCACGGCCTCTGCGACGACCCTCTCTTCCGAAGGGCCTTCGTCAACTGGATCCGGGAGCGCAAGGGACTGCCTCTCCGGACAGGTCCGGGTCGAACAGGACGGGAGATGCGCGGCGCAAGCTACGACCGGCTGGCCGACCATCTGGAACGCCATCTCGACCTCCGTCGTCTCGACGAGATCATCGAAAAAGGTATTTGAAAGCGCAACAGGAACTTCGGTTCAGACAGAAACGGAAGCCCTGAGCCTCAGGTTTCAATCTTCGGAGAGGAGATCATCGCCATGAACAACGCTGAAGCCTTTGAACGCGCCTCGGCCGTTCTCGTCGGCGGCGTCGACAGCCCGGTGCGGGCCTGGAAAGCCGTCGGAGGCATCCCCCGCTTTTTCACCCGCGGCGAAGGCGCCTACCTGGAAGACGTCGAAGGGAGACGTTACGTCGACTACATCTGCAGCTGGGGACCTCTCATCCTCGGCCACAGCCGGCCTGAGGTCGTCGAGGCCGTCTGCGGGGTGGCACGACGGGCCCTTTCCTTCGGTGCCCCGTCGCCGCTGGAGACGGAGCTGGCCGAAAAAATCCGCGACATCTTCCCCTCGTTGGAGAAGGTCCGATTCGTCACCTCCGGAACGGAGGCGACGATGACGGCCCTGCGCCTCGCCCGGGGTGTCACGGGAAGACCTCTCGTCGTCAAGTTCGCCGGCTGCTACCACGGCCATCACGACGGCATGCTCGTCGCCGCCGGAAGCGGCGCCCTCACCCTGGGAGCCCCCGATAGCCCCGGCATCCCCGACGACGTGGCCCGATGCACCGTCGTCCTCCCCTACAACGACACCGAGGCCGTCGATAAGACCTTCTGTGAGATGGGAGACCGGATCGCCGCCGTCATCGTCGAGCCCTGGGCCGGGAACATGGGGCTCGTCCCTCCCCTGCCGGGCTTTCTGGAGGGGCTGCGGGAGATCACATCCAGGCGGGGGACTCTCCTCGTCTTCGACGAGGTCATCACCGGCTTCCGCCCTTCCGAGGGCGGCGTCCAGCAGAAAACGGGGCTCACCCCTGATCTGACCTGCCTGGGCAAGATCATCGGCGGGGGGCTTCCCGTCGGAGCCGTCGGCGGCAGGGCCGAGGTCATGGACCATCTCGCCCCGCTGGGGCCCGTCTACCAGGCGGGGACGCTGGCGGGCAACCCCGTCGCCATGGCCTCGGGACTGGCCACGCTGGAAGTCCTCTCCCGGCCCGAGGTTCGCCGTCAACTGGAGCATCAGGCCGCTTTCTTCGAGAAGGGGCTCATCGAGGCGGCCCGATCCTGCGGCCTCCCCCTCTCGGTGACGCGACTCGGCAGTATCCTGGGGCTCTTCTTCTCGCCCTCCACCCCCCGCAACCTCGACGAGGTCCGCGCCACCGAGAAAGATCTCTTCCCCGCCTTCTTCCACGGCATGGCCGAACGGGGCCATCTCTTCGCCCCCTCCGCCTTCGAATCCACCTTCGTCTCGCTGGCCCACGACGAGGCGATCCTCACGGGCACCCTCGACGCCGCCCGGGAGGTTTTCTCCTCCCTGGCAGAGAGGAGGGCCTGACCATGGCCGCCCAGTTCCCCCGGATGCGGCTCCGACGCCTCCGCAGCCACGACCGCCTCCGGACCATGATGGCTGAGACCTCCCTTGAGAGGCGTCATCTCATCCTTCCCCTCTTCGCAATCCCCGGACATAACGTGGAAGAGCCCATCCCCTCTCTGGAGGGAGTGAACCACTTCAGCGTCGACCGGCTGCTCCCCTTCGTCGAAAAGTCTCTCGACAAGGGCATCGGCGCCTTCATCCTCTTCGGTCTTCCCGAGACGAAGGACCCCCGCGGCGATTCGGGCAAGGATCCTCAGGGGCCGGTCCAGAGAGCTCTCCGGGAGCTGGCGAAGCGCTTCCCCGAGGCGTTGCTCATCACCGACGTCTGCCTCTGCCAGTACACCGACCACGGCCACTGCGGCCTCGTCACCAACGACGGCATCATCGACAACGACAGCACGCTGCAGCAGCTCGCCGCCGTCGCGCTGAGCCACGCCGAGGCGGGGGCCCACATGGTGGCCCCCTCGGACATGATGGACGGCCGTGTGGGGGCCCTGCGATCGGCCCTCGACGACGGCGGATTCAGCAATGTCTCCATCATGAGCTACGCCGCCAAGATGGCTTCGGCCTTCTACGGCCCTTTTCGCGACGCCGCAGACAGCGCCCCCGGCTTCGGCGACCGCCGGACCTACCAGATGGCTCCCGCCAACGGCCGGGAGGCGCTGCGGGAGGCCCTGGCCGACGAGGAGGAAGGCGCCGACATCCTCATGGTCAAACCGGCCCTGACCTGTCTCGACATTCTGGCCCGGCTCCGGGGAAAAACCCTTCTCCCCCTGGCGACCTACCTCGTCAGCGGCGAACGAATGATGCTCCGTAGCGCGGCAAGGGCGGGTCTTCTTGATCTCCGGAGGGGCATCATGGAAGCCCATCTCGCCTGCCGGCGGGCCGGTGCGGACCTGATCATCACCTACGATGCCCTCGACCTGGCCGACTGGATCGAGTGAGTTCCGAAACTGGACGGCACCGCCGTTTTGAGGCACAATACCCTTCGCACCTCTACATCGAAAGGAGCCTGACATCGGTGAAACGCATCGACAAAACAGCGGCTGTCTCTCTTCTGGCTCTCGTCACGGCTCTTGTCGTCGCCGTCTTGGGGCCCATCGCCCCGGCGGCCGCCGAAGGAGAGGGGACAACCGGCCAAGGAGGCACGATCATGGTCAGACTGGAGACGAACAAAGGCGACATCCTGGTGGAACTGGACGGAGAAAAGGCGCCCAAAACGACGGAGAACTTCCTCGCCTACGTCCGTGAGGGTTTCTACGACGGCACCATCTTCCACCGCGTCATCGACAACTTCATGATTCAGGGCGGCGGTTTCGACGAAGCCATGAACCAGAAGGGGACCCACGATCCCATCGAAAACGAGGCCGACAACGGCCTCAAGAACGACGCCTACACCATCGCCATGGCCCGCACCCAGGACCCTCATTCGGCGACGGCCCAGTTCTTCATCAACGTCAAGGACAACGCCTTCCTGAACCACACGGCGCCCAACGTCCGGGGCTGGGGATATGCCGTCTTCGGGAAGGTCGTCGAGGGCAGAGAGATCGTCGACACCATCAAGACCGTCGCCACGGGCAACGTCGGCTACTATCAGGACGTCCCCCTCGAACCCGTCGTCATCGTCAAGGCCTCCGTCGTCGAGTAGAGGAAACAGCAGATAACACCAGGAGGGGCCCCGAAAGAGGCCCCTCCTGGTGTTATCTGCAGGAGGACCGCCCTCGGGCGAGATCCTTAAGCGACTGAAGCTCCTCGGGAGAGATCGACGCGGCCACGTAGGGGGCATAGACGCTGTTGTTCTGAAGGAGCGGCTCCACTGCCAGCTCGGGCACGAGACGGCAGGCCTCATCGAAAAGAGGCGTGCCGGGGATGGGCGAGAACTCGGCCAGTTTCACCTTCGCCCCCAGGGAGCGGACGTAACCGATCGACCGTCGGACCGCCTCGACCTCCTGCCCCGGCAGCCCCAGGAGGAGGTAGGTCTCCAGCTCGTCGCCGCCGTATCCGGCGCGGCGCAGATGGGCCAGAGCCGCCTCGAAATCGTCCGTCGAGACCTTGGCCGACCCGGCCCGGTCGACAACGGCGTCAAGCCCCTCGAAGCTGAGCCTGAGGGTCCGGAAGCCTGCCCGCCGGAGGACGGCGGCGCAGGGACCGTCGATCTCCCTGACGTGAAGGCCGTTGGGGGTGTGGAACGTCACTGCGGGGAAGCGCTCCAGGGCCCGGCAGAGAGGGTAGAAATGCTCCTCTTTGTCCATCAGAAGGGCATCGTCGTAAAAGGCGACGGACTCGACGCCGGGGAGGGCGAGCTGAAAGGCGATCTCGTCGACGACCTCCCCGACGGGGCGCCGCCGCCAGCGGGGCCAGAGGCGCGACGAGGCGCAGTAGGAGCAGTGAAAGGGGCAGCCGAAGGAGGTCATCGCCAGGCCGTAGCGGGGGCTGTCGTAGAGATCCAGGGCGGGGCGGCTGGCCGGAACGGGGAAAAACTCCGTCTGGATGAAATGGGCCCCGCAGCGGGCAGCATGATCGGGGCAGAGACGGGCATAGATGCCTCCCAGATAGATCGGAACGCCGGGGAAACGGACGCGGAGACGCTCAATGGCCCAGAAGACGCCGGGATACCAGTAGGTCATGGCCGAGGTGACAAGAATCACGTCGGGCCGCCTCATCGAGCGAAGGTGGCCGGCAAAAGCCTCGTCGGAAAGGCCGAAGTGACGATAATGACGGGGCACAGCAGCATAGGGAGCCGGTTTGGCCACGATCCGGCTCTGGGGGATGCGGCGGCCGAAGCTCCTCTCTCGGAGAGGGGCCTCGTAGAGGCAGTCCAGAAGCGCAACGGCGTTGCCCCGCTCCCGAAGAGCCTCGAGAAGGTAGAGAAGGCCCAGCGGCTTGGCCCAGAGGTCGAAAAAGGCAAAGTCGAAGACGGGCGGATTGACGCCGAGGATCGCCGCTCCCCGAAGGGCCAGCAGATCGCCGGAAAAGTCGCCCGTCAGAGCTGGCCTCAACGGCGTTTCACGAGCGGCACCACCGGCGGTATCGCTCGGGAGAGATCGAAGGATGACGGTAGCGGTTGCGCCCCGCCGACGAGCTGCGATTGTACTGGATGGCCTCGTGCGGACACCAGTGGAAGCAGGTGAAGCAGCCCGTGCAGCGATGCCGCCATCGGGGCCGCCCCGCTTCGATGACAATGTCCCCCGCAGGGCAGAGCTCGGCGCAGAGGCCGCAGCCGTCGCAGCCGTCGTCGACGAAGAAGCGCCGATCCCCTTCGGCCGTCTTTTCGAAGGCCTTGGCATTGAGGAACTCCGACAGGAAGCGGAGATGACGCCCAGGAACGGCAACGCCGCGACGACCGATGACGGATTCGGCGATCGCATCGAGGGCACCCTCTCCCCTTTCGGCGAGAGCCTGACGCTTCTCCCCCGATGGGGGGTTGTACAGGGGCGGATAGTTGCCGGCCATGGCGACGTGAAAACCGGCACGGACGGCGACACTTCGCCCGGCAAGGATCTTTGCGGCCAGGGCCGGAGCGCCCAGAGGCATGCCGGCGCTGTCCAGAAGCAGGTAGACCCAGCTTCCCCCGTCGACGGAGAGGCGGTCGAAGAAGCGCCGGACCACGGCGGGGAGACCGAAGGCATGGACGGGAAAGACGAGGCCCACCGTCTCGCCCGACGCTTCCTCGTCCCTTTCCAGGCAGCGGGCCATGTTGACCAGTTCGCAGTCTCCGAGCCGGCGGGCCATCCCCTCGGCAAGAGCCAGGCTGTTGCCTGTCGAGGAATAGACGTAGATGCGGTTCATGAGAATCCCTCCCTTATCCTGTTTCGTCCCTTTGAGACCGGTTTCCCGGCTGTCAGCCTCTTCCCGTCATCCCCCTTGTCTGCTCCGGCCGCACATTCCGAAAAACAGCGGCCCTTTGTGCCGTCAGGAATCTTTCTCCGTCACCCCGGCAGATTCAGCCCGTCGAGGGCCGCCAGGAGGCGGCCGTTTTCCTCCTCTGATCGGACGGCAAGGCGGATGAAACCGTCGTCGAGACCGGGGAAGGTGTGACAGCGCCGGATCAGGATCCGAAAAGGGGCCAGCTTCTTTTCGAGGCTCTCCCCTTCGAGAGGGCTGCGGCAGAGAAGGTAGTTGGCCGCGCCGGGGAAGACATGAAATCCCCTTGCGGCAAGCCCCTCCGTCAACCGGCGCCGCGCCTCGGCCAGCCTGAGCCGGCAGGCCTCGATGAAGGGCACTCCCCTTTCGGCACAGGCCAGGGCCGCCGCCTCACCGACGCAGTTGATCGGCCAGGGCTGAAGAAAGGCCCGGACTATTGCCGCCCCTCGAGACGAGGTCAGGAGGTAGCCGACACGAAGCCCCGGCAGGGAGAAATCCTTCGTGAAGGCCCGGAGGAGGAAAAGCCCCTCCGGCCAGGGCCCCTTGGGAAGGGAGCCCGGATGGGGAACGGTGAGGTTGAAGAAGCATTCGTCGACGACGAGGGAAGCTCCCCGGGCTATCGTCGCCGCCAGGAGGCTTTCAAGCTCCGCCAGCGCCCAGGCACGGCCTGTGGGGTTGTTTGGCTGGCAGGCCAGAACGAGATCGCCCTCGCCGACGGCGCCGCAGAGGGCATCGACGGGAAAGGCGAAGGCATCCTCGGCCTTCAGACGGAAGGAGACGACGGGAATCTCCAGAGAGCGGGCCACGTCGCCGTATTCGGCGAAGGTCGGCTCGACGGTGAGGAAACGCCGGGGACGGAGCGAGGCGAAAAGGGCCCTGATAAGATCGCCGGCGCCGTTACCGACGACAATGCCTCGGAAGTCATGGCCTGTGGCCTCCATCAGGGCCGAGCGGAGGGCCCGGCTTTCGCCGTCGGGATAGCGGTCGGCCCACTGAAGGGCTTCCCGGGCCGCTTCCACGGCGAAGGCCGGCGGCCCCCAGGGATTGATGTTGGCCGAAAAGTCGAGCCACGATCGGGGATCGTCGCGCTCCCAGATCCGACCACCATGGAGGCTCATGAGAGCAGGGCCTCCGCCAGGATGACCAGGAGGGCCAGCAGAAAGGAGGCCCCCCAGTAGAGAGCCAGTCCCCGCTCAAGGTCCATCAGATCGGGGCGGGGCCCGGAACCGACAAAGGGTTTCTCCTTGACGACGCCAAAGTAGGAGACGGGGCCACAGAGACGCCGCTCAAGGGCTCCGGCGAAGGCCGCCATGGGGAGGCCCGAGTTGGGGCTCTCCAGGAGGGGGCCGTCGCGGAAGGCCGTGGTCCAGGTTTTCCCAGTCCTGCCGCCGACGAGGGGGGCGGCGAGGGCGATCACCGCCGCCGAAAACCGGGCCGGTATCCAGCCGAGAAGGTCATCGAAACGGGCCGAAGCCCAGCCGAAATGGCGGTACCGCTCCGTCCTGTAGCCGACCATGGCATCCAGGGTGTTGGCCGTCCGGTGAAGCCAGGCGAAAAGGGGCCCGCCGAGGAGGGCATAGAAAAGCGTCGCCGCGAAGGCATCGCTGAAGTTTTCCGAAAGCGTCTCCAGTGTCGACGAGATGACGGCCTCCTCCCCCAGGGCTTCCGTATCGCGGCTCACCAGGAAGGAGAGAGTCCTGCGGGCCGCCTCGAGACCCTCTGCCCGGAAGCTCTCGGCGACGCGACGCACCTCCCTCCCCAAGGAGCTTCCTCCGAGGGCGAAGTAGAGGGCTCCCCCCTCAAAGAGCCAGGGAAAGGGAAGAAGGGAGTTCAAAAGCAGAACCGTCCCGAGAGAGAGCAGGACCGCCGCCTCGACAGCAGCGAGGAAAACCGCTCCCTGAAGGCGCTCTGGCAGGGGGAGACGCCGGCAGAGCGTCTCCAGGGCCGAAGCGACCCTTCCAAGGAGACGGACGGGATGGAACGGCCACTGGGGATCTCCGAAGAGGGCGTCCAGAGCCAGGGCCAGGACAAGTGCCTTAACAGACATCGCCGCCCCTCCTCTCGAGGGCCCGGCCGAGGAAGCGCACCACCATGGCGGGATCGCTCCAGAGGTGGAGGTGGACATAGCTGGCCAGGAGAGACCCTGATCGGTAGCCCTCCGGCCAGGAGAGGATCTCTTTCCGGGCCCGGCTGACGCGATAGGCGTCGGGGACGGCGCCGGAGGCGACGGAGTAGTGAAACTCGTGGCCGGGCAGGCGTTCTCCCCTTTTCTGGAGGATCGTCTCCTCCAGGACATCGACGTGGACGTACCCGAAACGCTGGAGCCGGCCCGTCATGGCCGTCTCCAGGACAAGGAGTCCAGCCAGGTCGCGCCGATGTCCCCTGCCGTCAGTGAGACTCCGCCCCAGGTACATCATGCCGCCGCATTCGGCGTAAACGGGGAGTCCCGCAGCATGAGCCGACCGGAGCGAGGCCAGATAGGGGGCGTTGTCGGCCAGCTCATCGAGAAAGACTTCCGGATAGCCGCCGCCTACGAGAAGAGCCTCGGTCGCCTCGGGCAGGGATTCGTCTTCGAGAGGACTCGTCGGAACCAGTTCGGCTCCGAAGGCCTCCAACAGGTCCAGGGCATCGCGGTAGTAGAAGCTGAAGGCCCGGTCCCAGGCATAGGCGACGCGCACGGGGCGATCGGCAAGGGGGAAAATCTCTTCCAGGGGAGCACCAGGAGGAGATTTCCGGTCCGCCGCCAGAGCCAGGAGTCTCTCGAGATCGATCCGCTCCAGCACCTCCCGACCGAGCCGGTCGATCTGAAGGGCCAGTTCAGCCCGCTCCACGGCGGGAACGAGGCCCAGATGGCGAGAGGGAAAGGCGACGTCGGCCATCTTGGGGAGCCAGCCCAGGACGGGAAGGCCCGTGAGACTGCGGACGGCTTCGGTCACCGTCTCGCCGTGAGCTTCGCCGCCGACGCGGTTGAGGATGACACCGATGAGGGATGGTGCCAGTCCCGGCAGGGTGGCGAAGCCGTGAATGACGGCGGCGACACTGGTCGCCCCGGCAGCGGCGTCGACGAGGAGGACGACGGGCAGTCCGAGGCGGCGGGCCGTCCAGGCCGTCGAATAGAGCCCTTCGGCCCCGAGTCCGTCGTAGAGGCCCATGACGCCTTCGACGACGGCGACGTCGGCTCCCCCGCATCCCTTTTCGAAAAGGCCCTGGATCGTGGGGCCGGGAAGGAGGTGGCCGTCGAGGTTGCGGCAGGGCCTCCCGGCCGCCGCCGTCAGATAGGAGGGGTCGATGAAATCGGGGCCAACCTTGAAGGGTTGGACCCGGTGGCCTTTGAGGGAAAGGGCGCGGAGAATCCCCGTAGTGACGGTCGTCTTTCCCGATCCGCTCGTTGCGGCGGCGACGACGAAGGCCGGAAAGGTCATGCAAAGGCTCCTTTCGAAAGCCGCCCTGTCCACCGGAAAGGGCTTCAGGGCGCGGCTGATATTTCGACGGCCCTATTTTAACCGTTCCCGATAAAAAGAGGCAGTGGAGCGGGGCCGATCAACTAGACAAAGAGAGCCTTGGGACGGGGAACCGACTCGTGTAAAATGAGTGGAAACGGTAAAATGCCCCTAAAGGAGGAAGTTCCCATGCTGATCTGGATCGCTGTCCCGGTCGTTGTCACCCTTGCCATCCTCTGGGCCATCTCCGTCTACAACCGGCTGATCCGCCTTTTGAACATGAAAGACGAGGCCTGGAGCGGCGTCGACGTCCAGCTCAAGAGGCGATTCGACCTCATTCCCAATCTCGTGGAGACCGTCAAGGGCTACGCGACCCATGAGAGAGAAGTCTTTCAGAAGGTCACCGAGGCCCGCGCCGGCGTGACCAAAGCCCAGTCTGTCGGAGAACGGGCCGAGTCGGAGAACCTGCTCACCGGCGCCCTCAGAACCCTCTTCGCCGTCGCCGAGAACTACCCGGAACTCAAGGCCGACACCAACTTCCTTCAGCTCCAAGAGCAGCTTTCATCTTTGGAAAACGACATTCAGATGTCCCGCCGCTACTACAACGGAGCGGCCAGAGACTACAACATCGCCATCGCCACCTTCCCCGCCGTCATCATCGCCAACAATTTCGGCCACAAAAAGGCCGACTACTTCGAGGCCGACGAAGGAGAGCGAGCGACACCGAAGGTCACCTTTTAAAAGGAGAGCCTAGGCTCTCCTCCCGCTTTTGCATCAACGCATAGGAGATCCCGCCGGCGTTTCAAAAAAAAGAAGGTCCCTCGCGACGAGAGACCTTCTTTCGCTCAATAAATGTCGTGTTTTGCCGAGAGGCTACTGACCGACGACCTTGAGACTGGGGACCTTCATCGGTTCGGCGGGATGAACCTGGCGCCAGGTTTTGACAGCCAGACCCCAGACGTTGATGAAGCCCTTGGCTGAGGCGTGGTCGAAAGTGTCGGAATCGGTATAGGTGGCCAGGTTCTCCTGATAGAGGGACTGATCGGACTTGAGCCCGACGACAACGGCCTGTCCCTTGTAGAGGCGCACCCTGGCGACGCCGGAAACAACCTCCTGGGCCTTTTCGAAGAAGGCGTCATAGGCCTCCTTGAGGGGGGAGAACCAGTAGCCAACGTAGGCCAGCTCGCCGTACTTGTTTTCCATCTCGGCCTTGGCGGCGTGGACCTCCTTGGCCAGGGTCAGCTTCTCCAGGGCCTTGTGGGCCTGCATGAGCACGACGGCGGCGGGGCATTCGTAGACCTCGCGGCTCTTGAAGCCCACGAGGCGGTCCTCGATCATGTCGATGCGGCCGACGCCGTAGGATCCGGCGACCTCGTTCAACTTGGCGATGAGGGCCGTCCCGCTCATGGAGACTCCGTCAAGGGAGACGGGGAGACCCTTTTCGAAGCCGATCTCCATGGAGAGCGGTTCGTCGGGCGTGTTCCAGGGATCGGCCGTCAGAGCGAAGCAGTCGGCGGGAGGCTCGTTCCAGGGATCCTCGAGGATTCCGCACTCGATGGCCCGCCCCCACATGTTCTCGTCGATGCTGTAGGGTGACTTGATCGTCGTCGGCACGGGAATGCCGTGCTCCTTGGCATACTCGATCTCCGTCTCGCGGCTGAAGTGCCAGTCCCGCACGGGAGCCAGAACCTGGAGCTTGGGATCGATGGCGCCGACACAGACCTCGAAACGGACCTGATCCTGCCCCTTGCCGGTGCAGCCGTGGGCGACGGCGACGGCTCCCTCGATCTGGGCGACCCAGACGAGGTACTTGGCGATAAGGGGACGCGAGAGGGCCGAGTTGAGGGGATAGGTCCCCTGATAGAGGGCGTTGGCCTTGAGGGCCGGCCAGACGAAGTCCCGGACGAACTCTTCCCGGAGGTCCATCACGTAGGCGTTGACGGCTCCCGTCTTGAGGGCCTTGTCCTTGACGGCCTCCAGATCGACGACCTGGCCGACGTCGGCCGTGAAGGTCACCACGTCGTAGCCCTGATCGGCGAGCCATTTGACGGCGACGCAGGTGTCGAGTCCACCACTGTAAGCCAGAACCACTTTGCCTTTGTAAGTCATTATTGTTTCCTCCCTTTCTGCATCCGATGAAAGTTCCATCTCAAACAAAAAAAGCCCGTCCCGGAAAGGGACGAGCTTTTAGCCCGCGGTACCACCCTGATTGCCGCAGACATCTCTGCGGCCTCTTACGGTTCTTTAACGGGAACCAGGCGTTTTCCTACTTGGCAAGGCCTTTCTTCGGAAAGAGGCTCGGGGGCTCTATTCGGCCTTGCCGTCGAGGATCGCTTTCAGCCTAGGCAATCCCTCTCTGTCGACGAGCCACAGGCCTACTCTTCCCCGTCTCCGCCCCCATATTGGGCGTGAACGCAGAGGTAGGTCTTTCGCATCGGACTCGTCTCAATCGGGCAAAGGCCTTCATCGGAAAGCAGTCCTCCTAAAAGGATTTCCATTCATTGGCGAAGAGTATAGCCGCCTGAAGAAACCTTGTCAACCCTTGATGACGGCGAGAGGGCGAAGGCGGGCGACCTTGGCGCTGATTCCCGATCGCTCGACGACGTCAACGACGGCGTCGATGTCCTTGTAGGCCTCGGGCGCCTCCTCTCTCAACGTTCCCTCTCTCTCGGCGCAGACGACAATCCCCTCGCCGGCAAGGCGCCGCGTCAGATTCTGGCCAATCGTCGCCTTTTTCGCCGCCTGACGGCTCAGCTGCCTTCCCGCCCCGTGGCAGGTGGAGGCGAAGGCCTCCTCGGCTCCGCTTTCCGTCCCCACGAGAACGTAGCTGGCCGTCCCCATGCTTCCCGGAACGAGGACCGGCTGTCCCAGGGGGCGCAGCTCCGGCGAAAGGGAGCCGTGACCCGGTGGCAGGGCCCTCGTCGCTCCCTTGCGATGGACGCAGAGGCGGCGCAGGACGCCGTCGACGCGGTGTCTTTCGACGTGAGCGATGTTGTGACTCACGTCGTAGAGCAGGTTCAGCCCCCGGGAACCGAAGGCGCAGAAGACGCTGCGGACCTGATGGCCGATGACTTCCCTATTGGCCAGGGCGTAGTTGGCGGCCGACCGCATCGCCGCCAGATAGGCCTCGGCCTCGGCCGAACCGAGGAGAGCGCAGCAGAGCTGCCTGTCGGGGACGGCTACGGCCCGGCTTCCCTTCATGCGCGCCATGAGCCGGATGCCGTCGTCGCAGACCTGGTGCCCCAGCCCCCGGCTGCCGCAGTGGATCATGACGGCAACCCGCCCCGGAGAAAGTCCGAAGGCCGCGGCTCGGTCGACGTCGTAGACGGCGTCGACGACCTGGACCTCGATGAAGTGGTTGCCGCTTCCGAGGGTTCCGAGCTGATCCAGCCCCCTTTCGAGGGCCCGATGAGAGAGAGCCCCTCCGTCGGCCCCGCCGAAGGTGCCGCCCTCCTCGATCCGGGCGAGGTCGGCGGCCTCGCCCAACCCCCTGTCGACGGCCCATCGGGCCCCCTTTTCGAGGACGCGGCAAAGCTCCTCTCCGGAAAGGCGAAGAGAGCTTCGGGAACCGACGCCTGAGGGTACGGCGCGAAAGAGGGCCCGGGCCAGATCCTCGCATCTCCCCTTAAGGTCGTCGACTTCGAGGGTGGAGACCATGAGGCGAACGCCGCAGGAGATATCGTAGCCGACGCCTCCTGGGGAAACGATACCCTCTTCGGTGTCGAAGGCAGCGACGGCTCCTATGGGGAAACCGTAACCCTGATGGACGTCGGGCATGGCCAGGCTGTAGCCGACGATGCCCGGCAAGGAGGCCACGTTCGCCACCTGCTCCAGGGAAAGGTCTTCCCTGAGGGCCGCCACAATCGTCTCGTCACCGTAAATCCGTCCGGGGACGCGCATCGAAGCCTTGTAACTGCGAGGAAGCAGCCACCGGACATCGTCGATCCTCTCGAGCAGAACTGCCATGGGAATGCCTCCTTTCCGTGACGAAAGGAACGCCGCAGAAGAGGTCAAAGATCGAGGGTAATTTCCAGGCGGAGGGGCGGTCCCTCGTCGAAGCGTAGCCTTCCGTAGGTAGCGGCCTTAACGGCCAACCGCGGCATCGAAGGGGGAAAAACGAGCGTTCCCTCCGCCTCCAGGCGGAAGAGACCGGCATCATGACGATAGCGGTTAGGGACGAGACATCCCCGGCCGGTCTCAAGGAGATAGAGAAGCTCGTTGAACCAGCAGACGGCGAGATCACTGTTATCGATGCCATCAAGAGTCAGAGAGAAGGGGCTCCCCTCCCCGCAGGGGGGAACGGAACCGAAAAGAAGGGAATAGAGAGCCCGGCGGCACTCCTCGAAGAAGGATTCCCCGTCGGGGGCCTCCACGAGGAGCCCCAGGTCACCGCTGCGATCGAGCTCCCGCCACATATCAGCCTTCCAGGTCGATCTCGGCCAGCCCCTGGCCGGAGAGCGCCTCCATCGAGGGGTAATGGGTCATGTCGAGGTGGACGGGAGTGACGGAGATGTAGCCGTGAGCAACAGCCCAGACGTCGGTCCCCTCAACCATCTCATCTTCGGGGCGACCGGCGACCCAGTAGTAGGTGCGGCCGTGGGGGTCCTGAAGGCGGTTGATCTTCCCCTCGTAGGTCCTCACGCCCTTGCGGGTCACCTGGACCCCCTTGATGAGGGAGAGAGGGAGGTTGGGGACGTTGACGTTGAGAAGGACGCCCTTCGAAAGGGGATGGCGTTCCAGCCATTCGAGGAGGTGGACGGCGAAGGCCCCGGCCGTCTCGTAATGGGGCTCCTCTCCGTCACCGTGAACGTTGAGGGAGAAGGCGGCGGAGGTCCGGCCGAAGACGAGCCCCTCCATGGCCGCCGAGACGGTTCCTGAATAGGTCAGGTCGTCACCGACGTTCGGCCCGCGGTTGATGCCCGAAAAGACGACCTCGATATCCGGGGCGATCTCCTCCAGCCCCAGGACGACGCAGTCGGAAGGGGTGCCGTCGCAGGCGTAGGCCGTGACGGATTCGGGATAGGGACCGCTGCCGATCTTCTGGAGCTTAAGGGGGCGGGTCAGGGTGATGGCGTGCCCGACGCTGCTCCGCTCCCTGTCGGGGGCGACAACGACGGGCTCGTGGCCCGCCTCTGCGAGAGAAACGGCGAGGATGGCGATTCCCGGCGCGTAGATGCCATCGTCGTTGGTGACAAGAACCCGCAAGGATTTCACCTCCTAAAGGATCAGCCGGTAGAGGAAGATGACGATGGGGCTCATGAGAGCCGGAAGAACGCCCAGCGCCAGAAGCGCCATGAGGACGAACATGCCGTACCGTTCGAGCCAGAAAAAACCCTGAAGCCATCGTCCCGGCAGGAAGACGTAGAGGAGTTTGGAGCCGTCCAGGGGGGGGATCGGGAGGAGGTTGAAGACGGCCAGCCCGATGTTGATGAGGATCATGAGCTGGATGAAGAGCCCCAGAGCGTAGTTGTTGACGAAAGGATAGGGGACGAGGCGGACGACGAGGCCGCAGAGAATCGCCGTAGCGAGATTGCCCCCGGCACCGGCAAGGGAAACGAGGACGAGATCCCTTTTGGGTTTGCGGAAATAGCGCGTATCGATGGGCACAGGTTTGGCCCAGCCGAACCGGAAGAGGAGCAGCATCAGGGCTCCGATGGGGTCGAGATGAGCCAGAGGGTTCAGGGTAAGACGGCCCCGAAGGCGGGGCGTTGGATCGCCGAGCCGGTACGCCACGTAGCCGTGACAGAACTCGTGAAAGGTAATGGCCCAGAGAACGGCCGGAAGACTCAGAAGAAGCTGCGTGATATCAGGCATGCGAAACAGGGCCCATCACTTCCTTTCCATCCTTTTGGAGAAGTTGTCGAGAACCCATTGTATCTCTTCTTCCCGGGTTTCCACAGCACCGTCGAGACGGGCCGAACGGAGGCCGGAGAGGATCGAGCCGACAAGGGGGCTCTGACGGTAGCCCAGTTCCAGCACATCCTGTCCGCTGAGCATGGGGCGAACCTTGTGCCAGCTCGTCAAAAAGAGGAGAATCCTCCTCCGGACGCGAGGGCGATCGGTGGCCGCGGCCCAGAAGAGGCAGGCGACAAAGGGAATCCCGTCGAGGTAGCCGAAGATCTCGGAGACCTTCTTCTCGGCCCTGCCGCCGAGGATGTTTTCGGCGGCCCTTTGGCTGAAAAGGGAGGTCTCGATGATCCGACGCTCTCTCGGAGCGAGGTGGAGGCGATCCATGACGCTCCGTTGAATCGACTCGTCACTGCCGTAGAGAAGGGCGGCCAGGTAGACGAGCCAGAGCAGCCCCTCGAAGGAGGGCAGATCATGATCGAGGCGCCGGAAGAAGACGGCCAGCCGCCGGACGATACGATCCGTAGGCAGGTCGACACTGATCCCGGGAAAAAGAATCTCCCAGGCGCCGAACTCCCGAAGGCGCCGGAGCGCCGGAAGAGGACTGGCCTCTTTGAAAAGAATCTCCATCTCGCTCTTGACGCGAAGCCCCGAAAGAAGGGAGAGAAGCCCGCCTTTGACGCAGCTTTTCAGCAATCGCGCCGTATTGCCCTCAAGTTGGAGATTCAGGCGCTGCTCAAGGCGGACACCGCGAAAGACCCTCGTCGGGTCCTCGACGAAGCTCAGGTTGTGGAGGACCTTCAGGAAACCCCGTCTCAGGTCACGTCGCCCCCCGAAGTAATCGATGAGGATCCCCCACTCCTTCCCGCTGAGGGCGATGGCCATGGCATTGACGGTGAAGTCCCTCCGGTAGAGATCGTGTTTCAGCGAGTCGCTGGCGACGGTGGGCTGGGCCACGGGATATTCGTAGAACTCCCGCCGCGCCGTGGCGATATCGACCTTCCAGGGTCCCGGAAAGACGATCGTCCCGGTGCGGAAGCGCTCGTGAACGGAAATGCGGCATCCCTCCCGCTCCCAGGCCTTGATGAAGGCCACGCCGTCGCCTTCGATGACGACATCGAGATCCAAGTTGGCCTTGCCGAGAAGGAGGTCGCGGACGAAGCCTCCGACGACATAGGCTCTCATGCCGAGAGATTCCGCCATTCTGCCCAGTCTCCGGAGCAGCAGATTCGTCTCCGTCGGAAGGCGCCGCGCCATAAGGTCGGTCAGGTCCTCCCGCCAGGGGAAGTCGTTGCCGAAATGACGCTCTTCCATGGGAAGTGAGGCCGGATAGAGGGCCCGCAGCATGTCGGTCCGGGTGACGATCCCCTGAAGCTCCCCCCCCACGATCACGGGAAGGCGGCCGATATTGTGGGCCACCATCATCCGGTGGGCCTCGGCCACGGAAGCCTCGGGACGAACGGAGATGACCCCCTCGGTCATGTATTCGGCGACGGAGACCTGTCCCAGGCCGTGAAGCTTGGCCTTGTCCAGGTCCTTCCGGGTGATGATGCCCCGGAGACGGCCGTCGAAGGTGACGGGAAGAGCGGCGTGACCGTAGCGGATCATGACGCGGTAGGCCTCGTCGAGGGAGATCTGAGCCTCTACGGCCATGACGGGCCGCGTCATGATATCCCGCACCAGAAGGGAGGGGCCGATGGCTGCCTCGAGGGCCTTTTCCAGATCGGAAAGGACTTCGGCGGGATCGACTCCCGTCAGCGTCACCGAAGCCGCCTGGGAATGGCCTCCGCCGCCAAGGGGGGTCAGAAAGGAGGCCACGTCGAGGACGCCCTCCCGGCTTCTGGCCACAACGTAGGTCCGCTTCTCCATGGAGACGGCGACAAGAGCCACGTCCGCATCGAAATAATCCCTGAGGCGATGGACGAAGAGGGAGAGCCCCTCGACGTAACGGTCGAGGGTGAGCGTCGACAGGACGACGCGGGCACCGTTGATGTAGCGCTCCCAGGCATGATCGACGAGGAGATCCTGGAGACGGCGCTCCGGGGCCGACAGGGCCAGCTCCACATGGAGAGGGACAAGGGTCATGTCGGCGCCGAGCTCCCGGAGTCGGGCAACGGCTTCGAAATCCCGACGGCAGGTGGAGCCGAAGGTCAGAGCCCCCGTATCCTCGTAGATCCCCATGACGAAGAGCGTCGCCTCTTGAGGGGAGATGGGAATCCCCTCTCGGAGCAGGATCTCGACGAGCAGCGTCGTCACGGCCCCGACGGGTTCGATGACCTTCTTTTCGGCCTCGATCTCATCCTGGGCGGGAGGGTGATGGTCATAGAGATGGACCTTCAGTCCCGGCCGGTCAAGGAGGGGGGCGAAGGCACCGATGCGCGATCGGGACCTGGCATCGACGACGACGAGGAGCTCCACGTCGCCCAGGGTGATCTTGCGGGGCGTCAGGACCTCCCAGCGGCCGGGAAAGCGCTTGAGGAACTCCCGCACCGTCCTTCCCGCCGATCCGGAAAAGCTCAGGACGGCCCCGTCATAGAGCTTGGAGGCGGCGACCATCGAGGCCAGGGAATCGAAATCGGATCCGATATGGCTCGTGACGAGAATCATCGCGCCAGCGCCTTCAGAGCCCGCCTGGCCAGGCAGCGAGAGAATCTTCGAGGCTCCTCGAAAAGGAGAGACACCACCCCGAAGGAGCGACAGAGACGTTCCACATCGGGGAAGCGCCGGGCCAGCCCGAAAAAGCGAAGTTCACTCCGCGACACCGCTCCTTCCTCTCCGGAGAGGGGACGGATCTCGGGCAGCGCCGCCAGCCTCCGGTCAAGAAGGGCTTCTTTCAAAGCTTCGGGGGCCTCGGAGACGGCCTCGAAGCGCCCCATCCCCCCCAGGTCGGCAAAATCCCGGCCCAGTGCCGAGATCGCTTCGGAGAAACTCTCAACGGAGCCCTCGTTGTCGACGACGAAATGGGAGAGACAGCGCTTCTCCTCAGAAGGGAGAAGCCACCGCTCCCGCTCTCCGATGGCTTTCCCGTCGAGTCCCCGGCCGGCGTTTCGCCTCCCTCGCGCCTCGGCTCCCGCCGTGACGTATAGGGTCTCGTCGACCCAAGAGGGGATTCCGGCTTCGAAGAGCAGGGGGATTTCGACGACGATCCAGCCCGAGAGGGCGGCAAGGTGCCGTCCGATCTCGCGAAAGACCGGAGGGTGAAGGAGACTGCAAAGCCAGCGATACTCCTCTTCGGAAGAGAAGGCCTTCGCAGCGGCAGCGGCGGCGACGAAACGCCCCTTACCGTCGGTAACGTCCCCGCCCCAACGGCTGCGGGCAGCCTCGATCATTTCGGGAGAGCGCCAGAGTTCGCGAACGACGGCGTCGGCGTCGATAACGGCAGCCCCCATGGCGTCGAAAATCCGGGCTGCCGTTGACTTACCAGCGCCGATATCCCCGGTAAGACCGATGACCCACATGGGACGAAACCTCCTCCCGTCCTCGATCGTCCACGGTCTTGTAGCGGTCGGGGATCTCCCAGAGGAAACGTGAGAAGCCGTTGGCCTGGACGGAGCCGAAAAGAAGGCGGCTTCGTGCTCCCGTCAGGTAGAGCCGATCCTCGGCACGGGTCATGCCCACATAGCAGAGGCGGCGCTCTTCCTCAAGCCCCTCCCGGTTGTCGTCGAGGCAGCGCGAGTGGGGAAAGATTCCCTCCTCCATGGCGACCATGAAAACAACGGGAAACTCCAGTCCCTTGGCGGCATGGAGCGTCAGGAGGTTAACCCGGTCCTCGTCGTCCTCGACGATCTCCTGGTCGGTGAAAAGGGAGATCTCGGCCAGGGTCTCGGCCAGGGGAAGTCCCTGGGGAACGACGGAGAGAAGCTCCAGGACATTCTCGACGCGGTCCTCCCACCCCTCCCGGTCGTACTGGGCCAGGAAGGCCCCGTACCCCACCTCTCCCAGGATGTAGTGGAGCGCTTCGGGAAAGGCCTCGCCTCGGGCCAAGAGATCCCGCATGCAGCCGGCGAGCTCCTTCACCCCCTGTCCCGCCTTACCCTTGAGGCCGGCCCCCGTCGAGCCGATCTCGGTCCAGGCGGCCTCGGGCTCGATGAAATCGAGAACGGCCAGATGATCAGCGAGCCGCTCCAGGCTCTTGGCGCCGAGCCCTCGCGTCGGGACATTGCCGATGCGCTCCAGCGACGCCCTGTCGCGGGGGTTGACGGCCAACCGCAGGAAGGCGAGAGCGTCCTTAACCTCCCGGCGCTCGTAGAAACTCGTTCCCCTGACGATGCGATAGGGAATTCCCCATTCGACAAGGCGCTGTTCGTAGAGACGGCTTAGAGCGTTGATCCGGTAGAGAAGGGCCATATCGCCGTAACGGAAACCCAGGGTGCGGAGGCGCTCGATCTCATCGGCAACGAAGCGGGCCTCTTCTTCCTGATTGCGGGCCATGAGGGAATAGATCGCCTCGCCTCGGTCCCGGGCCGTCCAGAGCTCCTTGGGCCGCCGTTCAGCGTTGTTGCGGATCACTTCGTTGGCGGCGTCGAGGATGATCCCCGTCGAGCGGTAGTTCTGATCGAGGACGACCGTCTTCGATCCGGGAAAATCCTTCTCAAAGCGCAGGATCATCTCCATGTCGGCGCCGCGCCAGCCGTAGATGGACTGGTCGGGATCTCCGACGACCATCAGAGGCGTTCCCCCTCCGGTAAGCAGCTTTAAAAGTTGATACTGAAGGCGGTTGACATCCTGATACTCGTCGACGAGGATCCAGTCGTAGCGCCCTCGCGCCGCATGAAGCGCTTCGGGGTCGGTGAGCATGAGGTGAAGGGGCAGGACGAGCAGGTCGTCGAAATCGAGGGCCCCCTGACGGCGCAGCTCCTCCTGATAGCGCCCGTAAAAGTCTCCCCAGGGTGCCGCCAGCGTCAGCGGCTTGAGCGTCGCCAGATCACACTCGGTCTTGCCGCGGGACATCTCCGCCAGAATCCACGAGGTGTCATAACGCTTTTCATCGAGGTTGAACTCCTGACGAAGGCGCTTGACGAGGCTGCGGCTGTCTCCTCTGTCGAAGACGACGAAGGAGCGGGGCAGTCCCCGCGACTCCAGGAGAGCGCCCTGCCGGATCAGCCACCGAAGCCCCCAGGCATGAAAGGTGAGGACCTCCATCCCGCCGAGATCGCCCTGAAGCAGTTCGGTGACGCGGGAGGCCATCTCCCGGGACGCCTTGTTGGTGAAGGTCACGGCCAGGAGACGATGAGGAGCGATGCTCCGCTCTTCTACAAGATAGGCCAACTTCCGCGTCAGAACGCTCGTCTTGCCGCTCCCTGCTCCGGCAAGAACGAGAAGGGGGCCACCACAGTAGGAGACGGCCTCCTTCTGGCGCCCATTGAGGCCCTTCAGGAGATCCCTCACCATCTCCCCCCCCTGCCGGGGCGCCGACCCTCGGGAAAAAGCCTCTTCCCGGAACCGGGAGAACCGACGGAGTTCTGCCGGATCATCCAGACATGGCACTCCTCGGTGGGCATGACAGTCCTTCGGATTTCAACGAGCTTCGCCATCGACTTCTTCCACCTCCACAGATGCGGTCTCCATATTCCTGTCCCTCACCGCCTCAACCGCTGGGATTCCGGAGGCGGGGCAAATGGAGGCCAGACCGAGCCCCCGCTCGCAGCGGCAACGGAGCTTTGATCGGAAGCACTGCCAGAGAAGAAGTGAAAATGGAAGGCGCCGAGATACCGGCGCCTTCGCTGTCATTCCTTGGCTTCCACAATCGGTTGAACGCCGTTGCGACCTAAAGCGTCATCAGACTCCCGGCGCAATGAGCCCATACCCGCCGGAACGGCGGCGATAGACGACATTGACATCGTCACCCTCGTCGGAGTTGCGGAAGACGAAAAAGGAGTGCCCTAGAAGATCCATCTGCATCGTCGCTTCCTGGGCAGACATGGGGCGCATGGGGAAACGCTTGACCTTGACGATCTCGTCGGGCCCCTCCGCCTCGGCCTGCTGCAACTCCTCCTTCAGCCCTTCGATATCGAAGGAGACGTCGTGGGTCTTCATCTGGGCCCGATCGGTCAGATATCCCTTGTGCCGCTTGATCTGGCGCTCAATGTTCTTGAGGGCCTTGTCGAAAGCCTTGCGGATATCCGGAGCGTACTCCTCCCCACGCATGATGACACCGTTGACATTGGAAGTGATCTCCACCACGAACATTCCACGGCTGAAGCTCGTCTCGACCTGGGAGTTGAGGATTCGCTCGAAAAACTTCTCGAGCTTACCCAGCTTTTTCTCCATATGATCCTTGACGACATCGCTGAGCTCGGCGTTACGGCTAACGTACCGGATGTCCATGGGCATTCCTCCAATCGTTGTATCGTGACGTGACACCCGTATTGTAACACTTTCAGGAACTCCCTCAAAGAGCGGGGAGAACCACGCTTCCATGTCGTTGTCTCAATCGCATACCGGGCACTGATCGTAATCCTTATAGAGTCCCTGGCGTCGGCGTTCAGTGGCTTTGGCGCTGACGAACGACCCCTCGACGACGCGGGCGAAGCCCTTCTTGGCTACGATGGATCTGATGTAGTCCACATGAGGACAGCGATCGGAATGGTGATTATCGGTGGTCATGCACGAGGCGAGATGGATGACGACATTGTCCGGCGTCAGCTCCGTCTTCTCCTTAAGCTTGCCGGCCAGGTGCTCGAGCTTGGCGGCCACACCCTTGCCGCAGCAGCCGCCGCAGGTGAAGGAGAGGTAGCGGGTCCCCTCTCCGTACTCCTGGAACTTTCCCGTTTTCTCATAGAAAGAGTGAGTACAGGCAAAACCGCTGCATCGGTTATGAGCAAGCTGACACTGAATGATGACGACAAGATCAGGCATGTGAACACCTCCTGAAATTAAGTATAGATTCTTCCAAAGAGCACCGCAAAGGGCCGTCACTTCGAAGTGACGGCCCTTTGCGGCATCTGCCCGGACTGACTCGGTCAGCTGCGGACGACCTGCGTTCCAGCCCTGCCCGCGAGGGCGTCCAGCGCATCGTCGAGACGGGCGATGACGGCCCGCTCTCCTCCGTCGCGGACGAAACGGAGGGCGGCGGTAACCTTGGGGTCCATACTGCCTGTTCTGAAATGACCTTCTTCCTGATAACGCCCGAGCTCCTCGACGGTGACCCTGCCGAGAGGCCGCTCCTCGGGGGTGCGGAAATTCAAAACCGCATGGGGAATGTCGGTAAGGATCAGGAAAATATCGGCCCCGACCTCCCATGCCAGACGCTCGCCGGCCAGATCCTTGTCGATGACGGCTTCGACGCCCTGAAGCCGCCCGTCTTCGAGGCGCGTGACGGGGATCCCCCCACCGCCGGAAGCAATGACGACGTAGCCCGCTTCAACGAGCCTGACGACGGCTTCGGCTTCAATGATCCTCTTCGGATCCGGCGAAGGGACCACCCTTCGCCAACCCCGTCCGGCATCTTCGATCCAGTGCTCTCCGGTCGCGGCTTGCCGGGCTTTGGCCTGCTCCGCACCGTAGAAGGGACCAACGGGCTTCGTCGGCCTGGCGAAGGCAGGATCGGCGGGATCGACCTCGACCTGGGTAACGACACAAACGGGATCGTGGCCGTCGAGACCGGCCCGGACCATTTCATTGTGCAGGCTCTGGCAGAGCATATAGCCGATAAACCCCTGACTCTCGCCGCCGCAGACATCCATCGGCATCGGGGGAACCTTGGCGCCGGCCAGCTCGTTCTGGATCAGGATGGCTCCGACCTGAGGGCCGTTGCCATGAGTAACGACGATTTCCAGTCCCTGCTGAAGCATTCTCACGACCTTTTTCGCCGTGAGACCGACGTTCTCCATCTGTTCCTGAAACGTCCCTTTCTGACCGACCTGAAGAATGGCATTGCCTCCCAGAGCCACAAGAACTCTTTTCCCCACCTGTGATCACCACCGGATCCTGAAAATTGGTCGACATTCTGAAAATGTAGCGGGAAAATTCTCTACCTTCTATAAAATCATACGCCCCGAAGTCGAGGCTTTCAATAAAATTCAAATTAAAAATAAACCATTTTGCCTGTTTCGTTTATCCGATTTAGGAGATGCACCGCTCCTCTGCTCCAAAAAGGTGGGGTCAGGATTTGCCCTGACCCCACCTTCAAGCGTTACGCAACGAAAGGCTCTTAATCTTCCAGGATCTCTTTCTCTTTCTGAGCCTGAACCGCTTCGACCTTCTTCGAGAAATCGTCGGTGGCATCCTGGATCTCTTTCTGATAGCGCCTCAACTCGTCCTCGCTGATGACGCTGTCTTTCTCCATCTTTTTCAGAGTTTCGAGACAATCCCTCCGGACGTTGCGAAGAGCCACCTTGGCCTCCTCGCCGTACTTGCGGACGAGCTTGGTCAGGTCGATGCGACGCTGCCGCGTCAGTTCCGGCAAGGTCAGACGGATCACCTCGCCGTCGACAACGGGCGTAACACCGAGAGATGAGGCCAGAATCCCCTTTTCGATCGCCTTGAGGGCTGTTTTATCCCAAGGGGTTATCAGCAGCTGGCGAGGATCGGGGACAGTAACGCTCCCCATCTGTTTGATGGGAGTCTGCGAGCCATAGTAGTCCACTTTGATCTCCTCAACCAGAGCAGGGTGGGCCCGGCCGGTGCGAATGCCAAGATACTCGCTTTTGAGGTGTTCGACGGTCTTTTCCATCTGCTGCTTCAGTTTGGCCATTTCATCCATCGGCATCGCTCTTCACTCCTTTCCCTTAAGAGGTTACGAGAGTTCCGACGTTTTGTCCATCGACGAGGAGTTTCTTCAGGTTACCCTCGCCGTTGATATTGAAGACGACGATGGGGATTCCGTTCTCCATGCAGAGAGAGAATGCCGCAGCATCCATCACCTTGAGCTGCCGCTGGAGGGCATCGAGGTAGGTGAGGTTCGCGTAACGCTTCGCCTCGGGGTGCTTGACGGGGTCCTTGTCGTAGATACCGTCAACCTTGGTCCCCTTCAGGACGCAGTCGGCGCCGATTTCAGCCGCACGAAGAGCCGCAGCCGTATCGGTCGAGAAGTAGGGGGAACCCGTTCCCGCGGCAAAAATCACGACACGTCCCTTTTCCAGGTGACTCAGAGCCTTGCGGCGAATGAAGGGCTCGGCAAGCTCCCGCATCTCGATGGCCGTTTGAACCCGCGTAGCGACGCCTAGTCGCTCCAGGGCGTCCTGAAGGGCCAGAGCATTGATGACCGTCGCCAGCATTCCCATATTATCGGCCTGAGCCCTGTCGAATCCCTTATCCACAGCCTGAATGCCTCGGAAGATGTTGCCCCCGCCGACGACAAGGGCAATCTTGAGGCCGGCTCCGGCTACCTCCGCAATGTTACGGGCAATCTTCTGCACCGCCTCGAGATCGAGGCCGAAACCGGCTTCGCCGGCGAGGATTTCACCGGAGAGTTTGAGAAGTACACGTTTATAAGGCCCCATGAGATAAAACCTCCTGGCAGAGAAGGTAGGCACGAACAGGAAAGCTGATTAAAAAAGGGGCGGGGCTTTCGCCTCGCCCCTTTCGGAAAGGGTTATTCTCCTATGGAAAACCGGGAAAAACGTCGGATAACGAGGTTCTCTCCGAGCTTGGCGATTCCCTCCATGACCAGGTCGCGAATCTTCTTGTCCTGGTCACGGATGTAGGGCTGCTCAAGAAGGCAGTTCTCTTCGTAGTACTTCTTGGCCCGGCCTTCGGCGATCTTCTCGATGATGTGGGCCGGCTTGCCCTCTTCCAGGGCCTGAGCCTTGAAGATCTCTTTCTCTTTCTCGATGACGTCGGCAGGGACATCCTCGGGCACGAGGAACAGAGGAGCCGAAGCGGCGACATGCATGGCGATCTCATGCCCCAGAGCCTGGAATTCGTCGGTGCGGGCGACGAAGTCGGTCTCGCAATTGAGCTCGACCAAGGTTCCGATCTTGCCATTGGTGTGGATGTAGCTGAAGATCATGCCCTGGGAAGCCGTACGCTCCGTCTTCTTCGCCGCCTTGGCAAGCCCCTTTTCGCGAAGAAGATCGGCGGCCTTCTGTACATCTCCACTGCTCTCGGCAAGAGCCTTCTTGCAGTCAAGGACGCCGGCGCCGCTCATCGATCTGAGTTCTTTTACCGCTTCCATGTCGACAGCCATAAATCTAGGCCTCCTTCCAGCCTTTGTGCTCTTCGATGACTTCCTTGACGAGCTTCTCGCCAACCTCTCCGTAGGTTTCGTGAAGTTTCTCCCGAATCTCGATCTCAACGCCCTCTTCCTCTTCGCCCCCCTCGGCATCAGAGGCGACATCGCCATCGGCACCCTGGCGGCCCTCGACGATGGCATCAGCCATGAGCTTCGTCATCAGCTTGATGGCACGGATGGCGTCGTCATTTCCGGGGATGGGGAAGTCGATGATCTCAGGGTCGCAGTTGGTATCGACGATGGCAATGACAGGAATGCCCAGCTTGCGGGCCTCGCGGATGGCGATCTCCTCCCGGCGGGGGTCGATGACGAAGACGGCATCGGGCGTATCCTTCATATCGCGAATGCCGAGAAGGTATTTCTCCAGCTTTTCCCGCATCTTGCGGAGCTGGACAACTTCCTTCTTGGGCATCTTCTCGTAGGATCCATCCTCTTCCATCTTCTGGAGCTCCACCATGCGGCTGACCCGCTTGCGAATGGTGGGGAAATTAGTCATCAGCCCACCCAGCCAGCGCTGGTTGATGTAGTGCATGCCTGCGCGAAGGGCCTCTTCACGGATCGTTTCCTGAGCCTGGCGCTTGGTGCCAACGAAGAGCACCGTCCCACCGCCCTTGGAGACCTCGCGCAGGAAGTCATAGGCCTTCTCCAGGCCTTTGACGGTCTTCTGAAGATCGACAATGTAGACACCGTTCCGCTCCGTGAAGATGTAAGGCTTCATCTTCGGGTTCCAGCGCCTCGTCTGATGTCCGAAGTGAACGCCGCACTCCAGGAGCTGCTTCATCGTTACGATTCCCATCATGTCTCCTCCTTTTGTTTTCCCCTCCACGCCCTTCCTCTGCTCCCGGATCCTCCCGAAGGGAGGCAACGCCGAAAGCATCGGGACGTGTGTGTGATAAGGGCCAACGGGAAGTATATCACAGCCGAAGCTTGACCATCAACACTCGGACCGTTAGTATATACCCCGTATTCGTATACTCTAACTCAATCGGATAAGGAGGCTGCACCGTGCCCAAAAAGTCGCTTATCAAAGAGCTGGATCACCTCTCACCGGAGCGCAAGGCCATGTTGAACCGGCTCAAGAGGGTCGAGGGCCAGCTACGCGGCATTCAGCGCATGATCATCGAGGACAAGCCCTGCCATTCCATCCTGGTCCAGCTGTCGGCAGCCCGGAAGGCCATGCAGCAAGCCTGCATCGAAATCCTCAAAAACTACGTGAGAAAGTGCCTCGCCGAAGAGGGAAAGACCGATCTGAGCGAGATGGAAAGCCTCATCAGCACCCTTATCGACATCGCCCCCATCCCCTCAGGCACCCCGGAGTCCTCGGACGGACACGAAGACTGACCGATGGAACCCGCTCATGCAAGCAATGATCGGAGACGGCAAATCAGCCCTGCCCGTCAAGCTCCGAAGAAGGACGCCAGGAGTCCCAGCTCGTGTTCGTCACCCGTCAGATCGTCGAATATCCTGCCGTCCCTCAGGAGAAGCAGTCTCCAGTTCAGGACAAGCGATTCCTTCCGGACGTGGACGGAGACGTAGCGCCCCCAGCCTCTCCACCCCTCGGGTGCACCGCAGCGGCTGTTTCCGGCTGCCAGGAGAACCTGCTGAACCGTCAGTTTCGGCGGGATGGACTGGACCTCCCGAAACCCCTCGTCCGGCTCCGGTTCCTGTGAGAGAGGAAGCTCCCTCCCCGTAAGCCCGTCGATCCAGAGCCGTGAGAAACGGTAGGTGGGGCGCCGGAGGATTCCCTTCTCGAAGATCTCCACGTCGACGGAAAAGACCGGCGCCGCGAGAAGCCGATCCGACGGCTCCGGAGCCAGAACCCCCTTGACGAAACGCTCTTCCACGGGACATCCCCCCGATAAAAAACGGTTTTCTGCTGGAGGCCCAGCGGCCCCGTGGCACCCGAAAGAATCCCCTACCGTTGCTCCCTTCCGGGCCTGGCGGAGTTCGGGGGCTTTCGCCGCACGGGACTGGGCCTCCAGCAGAAAACCGTTTTGTTCGAGTCAAAAAAAATGGCGGAGGAGGTGGGATTCGAACCCACGGAACGTCTCCGTTCAGACGCTCTCCAAGCGCCCGCCTTCGACCCCTCGGCCACCCCTCCGCAGAACATGCTGGATTCTAGCATCTTTTGACGGGCCCCGCAAGAGGACGGTCAGCTGTTGTGTGGCCGAACAACGATGTGGAAATGCCACCTATGGTTCAACGGAAGAAAGCCGCTGGACCCGGAGGGGGCCACAGCGGCTGATGAGCTTCATGGCGGAGGAGGTGGGATTTGAACCCACGGAGGAACAAAGTCCCTCACTTGATTTCGAGTCAAGCGCCTTCGACCGCTCGGCCACTCCTCCACAGCAAGGACGTGGACGATTCTAGCACAGCTTGCAGCAGAGCGCCAGGGGGCGGCCTCAGCTGCCGGGCCGCCCCCTTCGGGAGAGAAAGAAATCGCTGAGAAGCCGTGAGGCCTCTTCAGCCAGAAGCCCCCCGCAGCCAGCAACCCTTACGGGGAAGCGGCGATCCGAGAGAAGGTCGTAAAGGGAGCCGCAGCAACCGGCCCGGGGGTCGAAGGCCCCGAAGACGAGCCGGGAGAGACGACACTGGAGAACGGCTCCGGCGCACATGGGACAGGGCTCGAGGGTCACGTAGAGAGTGCATCCTGAAAGACGCCACCGGCCGAGAGTTTCGGCGGCCCGGGTCAGGGCCATCATCTCGGCGTGGGCCGTCGGGTCACCCAAAGCCTCTCTGGCGTTGTGCCCTCTGCCAATGACCTCGCCCTCATGAATGACGACGGCTCCGACGGGGATATCTCCTGAAGCAAGGGCGGCCCTCGCTTCGTCGAGTGCCAGGGTCATGAAGAAGCGGTCGTCATCGGAAAAATCCGGGATGCCCGAAGCCACGGCATCAGACATGGGAGATGTTCATGCCGGAGAAGATTTCCTGCATCTCCTTCTTGATGCGGTTGCGGATCTTCTTGCGTTCGCCCGGCAGAAGCATCTGCTCCGTCGTGTCGAAGAGGTAGTTGTCGAGGTCGAACTCGCGGAGGATCATTTTGGTGTGGAAGATGTTTTCCTGGTAGACGTTGACGTCGATCATCTGGTAGAGGTCGCGCATGTCCGAGGCGATGTAGTTTTGGATCGAGCTGATCTCATGGTCGATGAAGACCTTCCTCCCGCTGACGTCCCGAGTGAATCCCCTCACCCGGTAATCGACGACGGCAATGTCGGGGTTAAAGGCGTGAAGGAGGTAGTTGAGAGCCTTGAGCGGAGAGATCTTGCCGCAGGTCGAAACGTCGACATCGGCCCGGAAGGTGCTGATCCCCTGATCAGGATGAATCTCGGGGTAGGTGTGGACAGTGATGTGGCTCTTGTCCAGATGGGCCACGACGCTGTCGGGCAGAGGGCCGGGAGACTCCTGGCCGGAGCAGTCCCGGACACCGCAGCCGAGAGGTTCCTCGGAGATGAGGAAGGCCACGCTCGCTCCCTGAGGCTCGTAATCCTGCTTGGCGATGTTGAGAATGTTGGCTCCGATGATGTTGGAGACATCGGTGAGGATGCGAGTCAGCCGATCAGCGTTGTACTCCTCGTCAACGTAATCGATGTAGGCCTGGCTCTCGTCGCGCGTCCGGGCGTAGCAGATGTCGTACATGTTGAAACTCAGGGTCTTGGTGAGGTTGTTAAAACCGTAGAGATTGAGCTTCTCGATGGGTCTTATTTCCATCCCTCGATCACCCCCACCTTCCATAAAAGTGGAAGACCTTGAGCCCGGCTAGCCGGTCTCGGGCGTTTATTCTACAGCAAGGTAAAAAAATTGCCTATACTTCCGGAAAGAATAAAGATAAAGAAGATGAAGCAACTCTGCCTATAAGGTCATTCTGGTATAGAATGATCGATGCAACGCGAGGAGGTGACATCTTGAAAAAAACCAACGCCGCGCGCCTGCTGGACCGTCTCAACATCCCCTACCGACTGGGCGAATACGCCTTCGACGAGGAGCATCTCGGCGCCGAACATGTCGCTCAGGCGGTCGGTCTCCCTCTGAGACAGGTTTTCAAAACTCTCGTCGCCCGCGGTGACGGCCGCGAAGTCGTCATGGCCTGCATTCCCGGATCGGGAGAGCTGGATCTGAAGGCCTTGGCCGCCCTTGCAGGGTTCAAGAAGGTCGAAATGGTCCACCTCAAGGAGGTCCAGCCCCTTACAGGCTACATCCGGGGCGGCGTCTCCCCCCTGGCGGCCAAGAAGAGCTACCGCCTTTTCATCGACGAGAGCAGCCTCTCCTTCCCCTTCATTTCCGTCAGCGCAGGGCAGCGGGGGCTTCAGATCATGGTCGCGCCGCAGGATCTCCTGAGAGCGACGGGGGCCGCCGTCGGCCCCCTTGTCCGGATCCAGTAACGCCAGTCTGTCATAAGGAGGTACGCCATGTCCATCGATCCCGTTTTTGCCCGAAGAAGCATCAGGCGCTACAGGCCGAATCCGGTTCCCGCAGAAAAGATCGCCACCCTTCTCAAGGCGGCCATGAGCGCCCCTTCGGCCCACAATCAGCAGCCCTGGGAGTTCATCGTCATTGATGACCGGGCCATCCTCGACGCCATTCCCGACGTCCACCCCTACTCGAAGATGCTTCGGGAGGCCCCCTTGGCCATCCTCGTCTGCGCCCATCAGGAGGGGCTGTCGTCGCCGGACTTTTTCCCTCAGGATTGCGCCGCGGCGACGGAGAACATCCTCATCGAGGCAGTCCTTCTGGGACTCGCCACGGTCTGGATGGGCATCTACCCCAAGGAGCGACTGATGAAGGCCATGAGACGGATGCTCCGGATCCCCGAAGGCATCGTCCCCTTCTCCCTCGTCGCCGTCGGCTACGGCGCCGAGGAGAAAGGCCCCTCCCAGAGATACGACGAGACGCGGATCCACAGAAACGGCTGGCAGTGATCACCCTGCGAAGAAGAAGCGAAACCGGGCCGGAAAACCGACAGGTGCCCCGATGATCCGCATCGCCGAAGGACAATTGCGTTTTGGAGAGAGGATCCTCTTCAAGGACCTCGGTTTCGCCGTCCCCGACGGCGGAAGGGTGGGTATCGTCGGCCGCAACGGAGCCGGCAAGACGACGCTGCTGCGCGTCCTCGCCGGCGAGACCTTCCTCGACGGCGGCACCGTGGAAGTCCCTCCCCGCGAGGAAATCGGCTACCTCCCTCAGGACTTGGCCGAACTGGGAGTTGCGATCGTCTCCGATTTTCTCAAGGAACAGGCGGGCATCGCCTCGCTGGAACGGGAGCTTCGCCGCCTGGAGACCCTCATCGCCGACTCGTCCGGCGAGGACGCCTCCCTGCTGAGCCGCTACGACCACGTCAGCGCCCTCTTTCGGAGCCGCGACGGCTTCTCCTTCGAGGCTAGGGCCGCCAAGGTCCTTTCTGGCCTCGGTTTTGGTCCCGATGCGCTCTCCCAACCCTGCGACGCCTTTTCCGGCGGCTGGAAAATGCGGCTTCTGCTGGCTTCGATCCTTCTGGCCGAGCCTAAGACGATGCTTCTCGACGAGCCGACGAACCATCTTGACACGGAGAGCATGGAGTGGCTCGAAGGCTACCTCAGGGACTACCGGGGAACCCTCGTCGTCATCTCCCACGACCGGCGCTTTCTCGACAAGATGACCTTCGAGACGGCCGAGCTCTCCCTGGGCCGGATCACCCTCTACCGGGGGAACTACTCCTACTACCTCGACGAGAGCGCCCGAAGAAAGGAGACCCTGGAAAAACAGGCCCGCCGCCAGGAGACGGAGATTCAGAAGACGGAGCAGTTCATCGAACGCTTCCGCTATAAGGCGACCAAGGCAAGCCAGGTCCAGAGCCGGATCAGACAGCTCGAAAAGGTGGAGCGGATCACCCTGGATGGAGAGGCGGCGGCGGCGGTCCTCCGCTTCCCCCCCTGTCTCCGGAGCGGATTCGACGTCGTCCGCCTCTCGGCGGTCTCCAAAAGCTACGGGACCCATCAGGTTTTCGGCGACGTCTCCTTCACCATCCACCGGGGCGAAAAGGTGGCCCTCGTCGGCGTCAACGGCGCCGGCAAATCGACCCTTTCCCGGCTACTCGCCTTCGAAGAGGAGCCGACGGAAGGGACGATGCACCGGGGCCTCAACGTCCTTCCTGCCTTCTTTTCCCAGGAGAGCAGCCGCAATCTCGACTACCGCAACACAATCTGGCAGGAGGTGACAAGCACCGGATCGGAACTCTCCGAGAGGGAGCGGCGCAGCCTGCTCGGAGCCTTCCTCTTCTCCGGCGACGACATCCACAAGCCCGTATCGGTGCTCTCCGGAGGGGAGAAGTCACGCCTCGGGCTTCTCAAGGTCCTCCTCCGACCCTCTAACTTCCTCATCCTCGATGAGCCGACGAACCATCTCGACATGGCGACGAAGGAGATTTTCCAGCAGGCCCTCATGGCCTACGACGGGACCCTCGTCATCGTCTCCCACGACCGACACTTCCTCGACGACCTGGCCGTGAGGATCATCGAGATCCGCCGGGGAAAGGTCCACGACTATCACGGCAACTACTCCTACTTCATTGAACGGCGCAAGGCCCTCCTCGAACTGGAGGGAGCGGAGGCTCCTCCTTCGGGAGAGGCGCCGGCCAGGTCCGTTCAGACCGAGCGAGAGCGCAAGCGCGACGAGGCCCGGAGGCGGAACGAGCTTTACCGGAGACGGCAGGAGGTCCTTGCTGAACTGAAGCCCCTCGAAGCCCTCATCGACGACATGGAGGCGGAGAAGAACCGCATCGAAGAGACCCTCTGCGACCCGTCCGTCCTCGCCGATTCGGAGCGCGTCGGCAAGCTCATGATTGCCCTCGACGAGACGCGCAAGGCCATCGAATCCCACCTCCCCCGGTGGGAGTCGCTGATGGAACGCCTTGAGGCCGTCGAGGCCAAGCCCCTCTGAAAAAGAGGGTTCACAAAAGAAAAAGGAGAGATCGTTCATGGCTCCAGATTCGAGAGGGCGTGGCCGCTTCCGTCAGGCCGACAGAGAGGCCCTCTACGCCCTGATCCTGGCCCTGCTCAACTTCGCCTGGTGGTACCTGACCGCCTACGGCCTCGGCTCGGGGCCGGTGGAATCCTACCGCTACATTCTGGGATTCCCGGCCTGGTTTTTCATGAGCTCCATCGTCGGCTTCCTGCTCTTCTCTTTCCTCGCAGCCGCCATGGTTCGTTTCCTCTTCAAAGACATGCCCCTCGACAGCGAAAGGGCGACGGGGAAATGAAGGTCGACATGACCCTCCTCATCCCCGTCGCCTTCTATCTGGCCCTCATGTACGCCCTGGCCTTATGGAGCAGCCGCGGGCTGGCACGGTCATCCAATTTCATGGAAGAGTATTTCATCGGCGGCCGGACCATGGGGGGCCTCGTTCTGGCCATGACGCTGGTCGCCACCTACACCAGCGCCAGCAGCTTCATCGGCGGCCCCGGTGTCGCCTACACGATGGGACTCGGCTGGGTCCTTCTGGCCGTAACCCAGGTCCCCACAGCCTGGCTGACCCTGGGAGTTCTGGGGAAGCGCTTCGCCATCATCGGCCGCCGCATCGGCGCCGTCAACATCAACGATTTCCTCTGGGCCCGCTACCGTAGCAAGGCCGTCGTCTTCTGCGGTTCCCTCTCGCTGGTCCTCTTCTTCATCGCCGCCATGGTGGCCCAGTTCATCGGAGGCGCCCGACTTTTCGAGAGCCTCACCGGCCTCGACTATCATCTGGGGCTGATCCTGTTTGCCCTCTCCGTCGTCCTCTACACCACCGTCGGCGGCTTTCGGGCCGTGGCCCTCACCGACACGGTCCAGGGCTTCGTCATGATGATCGGCACCGTGGCCATCCTCTGGGGGACGATCCGGGCCGGCGGCGGCGTCGGCCCCATCATGGAGACCCTTTACCGGACCGATCCGGCCCTGCTGACCCCTTTCGGACCCGGAAACTTCATCGCAAAGCCCTACATCCTCTCCTTCTGGGTCCTCGTCTGCTTCGCCGTCATCGGCCTCCCCCACACGGCGGTACGCTGCATGGGATACCGCGACGCCCGCTCCATGCACCAGGCCATCTTCATCGGCACCTTCGTCATGGGCTTTCTCATGCTGGGCATGCACCTCTGCGGAGTCTTCGGCCGCGCCGTCCTGCCGGGCCTCACCGTCGGCGACAGGATCATGCCCGAGCTGACGCTCCACGTCCTCCCCCCCCTCTGGGCCGGAGTCTTCCTGGCGGGACCGCTGGCGGCAATCATGTCCACCGTCGACTCCCAGCTCATCCTCGCATCGGCGACGCTGGTGAAGGACCTCTTCGTCCGCTACGGCGGTCCCGGCGAACCCCTTCCCGCCCCGAGAGAGGAAAAACTCCGCCGAGCCGGATTCGCCACGACAGCCCTCCTGGGACTCATCGTCTTCGGAGCCTCGCTGAAACCGCCCTCGCTCATCGTCTGGATCAATCTCTTCGCCTTCGGCGGCCTTGAGGCGGCCTTCCTCTGGCCCCTCGTCCTTGGCCTCTACTGGCGCCGGGCCAACAGCGCCGGAGCCCTGGCCTCAATGGTCGCCGGCGTGACCGCCTTTTTCCTCCTTACCGTCCACGTCAAGAAATTCCTGGGCATGCACGTCATCGTTCCCACCCTCGCCATCGCCCTGGCCGCATTCGTCACCGTCAGCCTCGCCACGAAAGCCCCCGACGAGGCGACGCTGGCCCCCTTCTGGGAAGATTGAACCATCCATAACGCATGAGGAGCCCTCTCTAAGAGAGGGCTCCTCATGCGTTATGTTCCCGACGCTTTTTCGCCCTGCCGCTAATCCCGATCCTCCCGGTGGAAAGGAAGGCCCAAAGCCGCCGGGGCTCCGAGGAGGATCCCCTTCCCCTTGCGGATGGAAATACCAGTGAGGACGACGACGGTCAGGACGTAGGGCAGCATGAGAAGCAGCGGAGCCGGGATGCTCGTCCCCGCCGCCTGGACCCGAAGCTGAAGGGCGCCGACCCCCCCGAAGAGGTAGGCGCCGAGGGCTGACCGCAGGGGATGCCAGATGCCGAAAATGACGAGGGCCACGGCGATCCACCCCCGGCCGGAGGTCATCTGCTCGACCCACATATGGCTGTTGACGACGGAAAGGTAGGCCCCTCCCAGCGCCGCCAGACCTCCTCCGAAAAGGGTGGCCATCCAGCGGACGGTCGGGACGGAGATACCCGCGGCAGCCGCCGCGATGGGGCTCTCTCCGACGGCCCGGAGCTTGAGCCCCGGTCGGGTGTGAAGGAGGAAGAACCAGAGGAGGAAGACGAGGCCGAAGGAGAGGTAGACCATGGCGTCCTGGTTGAAAAGGACGGGGCCGAGAAGAGGGATTTCCGACAGTCCCGGAAGGGGGAAGGCCCGCATCCCCTCGATCGTCTCGCCGACGAGGCTTCGGCCGACAAGGGAGCTGGCTCCCGTGCCGAACATGGTCAGGGCCAGGCCGCAGACGACCTGATTGACGCCCAGGGTCACGCAGAGGAAGGCGTGAATCGCGCAGAGGGCCGCGCCGACGCCGAAGGCCACCGCCAGCCCCAGCCAGGGCGAGGCGCTGTGGTAGGTGACGCCGAAGCCGGTCAGGGCCCCGACAAGCATGACGCCTTCGATGCCGAGGTTCATGACTCCCGACTTTTCGGTGATGATCTCCCCCAGCGTGGCATAGAGGATGGGCGTTCCGCTGCGAACGGCCGCGGCGAGAATGGGAACGAGGAGATCCATCAGGCGTCACCCTCCCTTTTGAGGAAATGAAGGCGGTAGTTGCGGAAGAACTCCCCGCCGAGGACGAAAAACAGGATCAGCCCCTGGAGGACCTGGACGCTCGACAGGGGGAGGCGCATGACGACCTGAAGGGTGTCGCCGCCGACGAGGAGGGCACCCATCAGGAAGGAGACGGCGAGAATCGCGAAGGGGTTGAGCCGTGCCAGCCAGGCGACAATGATGGCAGTGAAGCCGTAGCCGACGGAAAAACCCGGCTGAAGCCGCCCCTGAAGACCGGCGACCTCACCCATCCCGGCCAGGCCCGCAACGGCGCCGGAGATGAAGAGGACCAGCACGATGTGGCGGGACGTCGCCATGCCGGCATAGGCGGCCGCTCTGGCGTTCTGGCCGATGACGCGGATCTCGTAGCCCCAGCGGGACCAGCGGAGGACGACCCGGAGGAGAAGGGCCGTCAGAAGGGCCAGAAAAAGGCCGGCATGGATGCGGGTCCCGAAGAACTGGGGCAGCCGGGCCACCTCATGAAAGATCGGAGTCAGAGGAAAGCCGAGACTCGTCGGGTCCCGCCAGGGGCCGTAGACAAGATATTCGAGCCCCAGAATGGCAATGTAGTTCATCATCAGCGTCGTGATGATCTCATTGACGGACCACTTCGCCTTGAGCCATCCGGCGAGGGCTCCCCAGAGCCCTCCGGCCAGGGCCGACGCGGCTGTCATGAGCGTCACCATGACGAGAAAATTCTCCGAAGGGAGGAAGCGGACGGCCGCCGTCGCCGCCAGCGCGCCGACCACGAGCTGCCCCTCGGCCCCGATATTCCAGACCAGCATGGTGAAGGCCAGGGCCACGGCCTGGCCGCAGAGCGCGAGAGGTATGGCCTTGACGACGGTCTCGCTGAGGCCGTAGCCATCGCCCAGAGCCCCTCGGATCATCTCGGCGTAAGCCTTCAGAGGGGAGACGCCCAGAGCCGCCAGCAGAAGGGCGCCGGCCCCGAAAGCCAGGAGAAGGGCAATCAGGGGGAGCCCCCAATCCATCCATCGGGGAGAGTCAAAGCGCTTTTCGATCCGGATCCTCATCGTCTCAGGCTCCTTCCCCGAAAGATGCGAGAGGTTTGCCGGCCATCATCAGACCCAGCATCTCTTCCGTGGCGAGGCGGGGATCGTCGAGAAGCCCCATGATCCGCCCCTTATGAATGACCGCCAGCCTGTCGCTGAGGGCCAGAAGCTCTTCGAGATCCTCCGAAACGAGAAGGATGGCCGCACCCTTCTCCCGGACGTCGAGAAGGCGCTCCCTGACGAAGGCCGTGGCCCCCACGTCAAGCCCCCAGGTGGGCTGCATGGCGATGACGACCCGAGGATCGCCGTCCAGCTCCCGGGCCAGCATCAGCTTCTGGAGATTGCCCCCCGAGAGCATCCGCACCGGAACGCCGAGGGAGGGAGTCACCACATCGAAGCGCTCGACGATCCGCCCCGTCTGGCCGGCGATGGCCTCCCAGTTCATGAAGGGGCCCTTGCGGAAGGCGTCACGCCAGTAGTGGCGGAGGGCGTAATTCTCCCGGAGATTCATCGTCGGCACCAGTCCCGTCCCGCGCCTGTCGGCAGGGATGTAGCGGACATCCCGGGAGAGGAAATCCCGGACCGGCGCCCCGGTCATCTCCCGCCCGTCGAAGGCAAGGGAGCCCTCCACAAGAGGCCTCAGGCCGACGAGAGCCTCGCAGAGCTCCGTCTGCCCGTTCCCGTCGACGCCGGCGAGGCCCAGGATTTCTCCCCGGCGCAGCTCCAGAGAGAGGCCGTGAAGGGCCTGGAGATCCTTGTCGTTGAGAACCGAGATATTCCGGGCCTGGAAGACGGCTTCCCCCGCCCCTCCCGCCCGCTTGTTCACCGCCGGGACGACCCGGCTGCCGATCATCATCTCCGCCAGCTCCTCGGGCCCGACGCCGGACGTTTTCACCGTACCGACCTTCCTCCCCTTGCGAAGGATGGTCACCCTGTCGGATATCTCGGCCACCTCGTCGAGCTTGTGGGAAATGAAAATGACCCCATGCCCCTCCTCCCGCATCCGTCTGAGAGTGGAGAAGAGCTGGCGCGCCTCCTGAGGCGTCAGAACCGCCGTCGGCTCGTCGAGGACGAGAACCCGGGCCTCGCGGAAGAGCATGCGCAGGATGGCCACCCGCTGCTGCTCGCCGATGGAGAGCTGCCAGACGGGGGCCTCGGGATCGACGTGGAGGCCGTACTGTCCTGCCAGCTCGTCGATGCGGCGGCAGATGGCGCTCTTGGAAAGGATGAAGCCGAAATCCTCCTGGCCCAGGATCATGTTCTCCCAGACGGTCTGAACGGGGATGAGCATGAAATGCTGGTGCACCATGTCGATGCCGGCGGCGATGGCATCCCGGGGGGTTCGGAAGTGGACCTCCTCTCCCGAAAGGAAGATCCGGCCCTCGTCGGGACGGTAGAGGCCGCAGAGCACGTTCATCAGGGTGCTTTTGCCCGCTCCGTTTTCGCCGAGCAGGGCGTGGACCTCGCCGGCACGAACGTCGAAATCGACACTGTCGTTGGCGGCGACTCCCAGAAAAGTCTTGGTGATTCCCCTCAGATCGACGAGGGGAGAGGCTGTTGTCATTGTCGGCGCACCATCCTCTCGACGGAGCCTCACTCCAGCTCCGACGGGACCATTTTAGATGAAAAGGGCGTCCCCCCCAAAGGGAAATCACCCCGATCGCCCAAGAAAAAAACGAGGCGCCGAAAGATCCGGCGCCTCGGTCGGTTGCTGAACCTTCAAGCCGACAGGTTATTAAGAGGTCTATTGGGGAATCTCGCCTTCGACGCCCTCGACGAACCAGTTCATGGAAAGCATCTCCCCGTCGGTCATGACGGTGCCCTCGGGCACGACGACCTCGCCCTTCTGGTTCCTGACGGGGCCGGAGAAAACGTCCCAGCTCCCGTCGATGATGCGTGCCCGTTCGGCGGCCACAAGGTCGCGGACCTCCTGGGGCACATCGGCGCCGAAGGGAGCGAGATCGACGAAACCGTCCTTGAGGCCCCACCAGATGTCATCGGCCTTCCAGGTCCCTGTCGTCACCTGGCCGACGATGTGCTTGTAGTAGGCTCCCCAGTTCCAGACGGGAGCGGTCAGGTGCTTCGTGGGAGCGTACTTGGACATGTCATTGTTGTAGCCGACGACGTAGACGCCGGCCTCTTCGGCGGCCTGGGGAGCCGACCCCGTATCGGCGTGCATGGCGATCACGTCGGAACCGGCATCAATGAGGGCCTTGGCGGCCTCCTTCTCCTTGCCGGGATCAAACCAGGAGAAGAGCCAGACGACCTTGACCTTCACGTTCGGGTTGGCCTTGCGGGCGCCGAGGGTGAAGGCGTTGATGCCGCGGATGACCTCGGGGATGGGATGAGCCGCCACGAAGCCGATGACGTTGCTCTTGGACATGCTGCCGGCGACGAGCCCCGAGAGGTAGCGGGCCTGGTACATGCGGCCGAAATAGGTCCCGACGTTCTCCGCCCGCTTGAAACCCGAGCAGTGGAGGAACATGACATCGGGATGCTTTTTGGCCACTTCCTGGACGAAGTCCATGTAGCCGAAGGAGGTGGCGAAAATCAGCTTGGCTCCGTTGCGGATGAAGGTCTCCATGACGCGGACCGAATCGGGGCCTTCAGGAACGGATTCGACGATGCTCGACGTGACGCCCGGGTAGGCCTCCTCCATGGCGAGCCTCCCCTGGTCGTGCATGTAGGTCCACCCGCCGTCGCCGACAGGACCGATATACACCCAGCCGACCTTCAGATCCTCCGGCGCGATGGCCTCGAAAGCCAACGCCGAACCGGCGAAACAGGCCGCCAGAGCTGCAGCGAGCACCAACAGAACTCCCTTTCTCATCCTTCCTCCCGCCCCTTTCAAAAATGGATGCCCCTCAGGGCCGATCGATCATTTACGGACAATCTATCGGGAAAAGGGCTAAAAGTCAATGAAGAAGTCGATTATAATGACCCCATCGGGCCGGGCTTTCCCAGCCCCTTCATACCGGCACCCCCTTTAAGGAGAGAAGGACATGTCAAAAAAAAGCGACCGCTATCACAGAACCTACCCCGTCTCGTGGGACCAGCTCCACCGGGACAGCCGCGCCCTCTCCTGGCGCCTCCTTGACCTGGGCAAGACCTGGGAGCGGATCATCGCCGTCGTCCGGGGCGGCCTGGTCCCCGCAGCGATCATCGCCAGGGAGCTGGACATCCACTACGTCGACACAGTCTGCGTCTCCAGCTACACCATCCGCGAGCAGGGCGAGCTTGCAGTCCTCAAAAAACTTGAAGGAGGCGGCAAGGACTGGCTCATCATCGACGACCTCGTCGACACGGGCAAAACGGCGAAACTCGTTCGCGAGATGCTTCCTGAGGCCCATTTCGCCACCGTCTACGCCAAGCCGGACGGACGTCCCCTTATCGACACCTTCATCACCGAAGTCAGCCAGGACACCTGGATCCTCTTCCCCTGGGACTCGGAAGTCCAGTTCATCGAGCCCATTGTCCAGAGCCGGCATTAGCCGCAACCGGGAAATCATCCGGCGGCGACTCCTCTCGAAAAGCGCTGAAACCGTTGCGCTCCCCTGTCCCGCGTGGTAGTATAAGCGCCGTCAAGTGTGCCCGTAGCTCAGCTGGATAGAGCGTTGGCCTCCGGAGCCAAAGGTCAGGCGTTCAAATCGCCTCGGGCACGCCAGTTGTATGCAAAAAAGCGGACAGCTTTCTCCATGAAGCTGCCCTCTTTTTTTCTTCAGGCTTAATCCTTCGTCCTCGCGTTCTCCTGGCAGTTAGGTTCCTCCTGCTCTGCGGGCACAAACCGCACCGTCGGCAAGCGGTAACCCACGTAAGGACCTTTTGAGACAATCGTTTGAAGCAATTCGCGACAAGAGTCGAAAAGCAGGCTCGCCCCCGAAACGGCAATAGCCTTGTCGATGAAATCGGCATTCTCTTCTGTTCTTTCCTCTACTTTTCATCCTATCTCACCCTCAATGAACCCGCCCAAAGGAACAGGGCCCCTATCAAAGGGGCACCGACGAAGGCGCTGAAGCAAAGCCGCCGGAAATCACCGCAATAGGGAAGCCATGGCCTCCTGGGCCAGGAGGCCGTCGAGGCGGTAGCCGTCGGCTGTCGGCGACGAGACGGGCAATCCGACCCAGTGGGGTACGGGGAAGGAGAAGGCCCATTCCAGGACCAGAGGAAGAGGAAAGGGGCCGTCAAGGTCTCCTCCTCCCCTTTGCAGGGCCAGGCGGAGGGCCTCCAGAGGCGAGAGAGCCCCTCCCTCCCAGAAGCGAACGGGCCCGAAGCTCTTCCAGCCGTTGACAACGCCGATCTCCCCATAAAGGCCGGTTCGCCGAGAAAGAGCCTCTCCAGACCGGAGATGGCCCTCAGAGCGGCGTCGGTTCTGCCGAGGGAATCCTCAGCAGAACCGACGCCCAGATCAAGGACGATAAGGGCCTCGGCCAGGAACAGCTGTGTCTCTTTCCGGGGAGGAAAGCGAAAGCCCAGAAAGAGCTCACCTGCGCCGCCGGAGAAGAAAAGCTCAGCCGCCACATCGTCGGGAGCCCCTTCAAGCCAGCTCCGGAGGCGTTCCTTCAACTTCGGCTATCGGGGATGGAGGTGGAGGGCCTCCTCCCAGCATCCCTTCAAGGCGAACTGCCAGCGAAGAAAAGGATGGCACCCGTCCTTGAGGGCGGCCAGGCAATCGTGAGTCATTCCGTTCCTCACCTTTCCTCTGGAGCCGCCCCTGTCCCGGCTGGGGGCCGGATTTGCGGACTACCCCCACCGAGGCCGGAGAGGGAAAGAGGCTCCCTCCGGCTCTCCCCGCCAAGCCTGATGCAAGGGGCAGGCCTCTTCTGCAAAGAGGTCTGCCCCGTCACCTCTTCCCGCATTCGGGTCCCCTGGAAGAGAGACCGAAGCGCTGAACAGACGGTCACGCTCAGTAGCCGTGACGTCTTCTGTTTTTCTCCTTGGCCAATCGACGGGCATTTTTGATGCCGCCCAGGGGGCCGAACATGGCCGTGATCTTTTCCGCTTCGATCTGCCGCGAGTTGAGCCCCTCGTAGCGGGCCTCCTTCTTGAGCTTGCGGTAGCTGGCCAGCCTTTCAGGCTCAAGGAGCCCGTCGCGGATGGCCTCTTCCACGGCGCAGCCGGGCTCCCCGTCATGGGTGCAGTCGCGGAAGCGGCACCGCGCCGCCAGGTCGTCGATATCGGCAAAGGTCCGGGCAAGATCGGCACTGTCAAGGCCGAGCTCCCTCATGCCAGGCGTGTCGATGACGACGCCGCCCTCCGGAAGGGCGATCAGTTCCCGCCGCGTCGTCGTGTGCCTCCCCCTGCCGTCTCCTGCTCGGATTTCCCCTGTCGCCAGAAGGTCGCGGCCGATGAGCCGGTTGATCAGCGTCGACTTGCCGACGCCGGAGGAACCGATGAAGGCCACCGTCCGGCCCCAGTCAAGATAGGCCCGGACGGCCTGCCACCCGTCGTCGGTCTGGCTCGAGGTGACGACAATATCGACGCCGATGGCAACCCTTTCAATTTGGGCCAGCTTCTCGGGAAGATCGTCGCAGAGGTCCGATTTGGTGAGGACAATGACCGGCAGGGCCCCGCTGCTCCAGGCCACACTGAGATAGCGCTCGATTCTTCGGAGGTTGCAGTCACTGTTGAGCGACACGCAGATAAAGACGGTGTCGACGTTGGCGGCCACCACCTGCTCCTCTTCGGCCGTACCTGCCGCCTTCCGGATGAAGGCGCTTTTCCGAGGCAGAAGGCGGTGGATGATCGCGTGACCGCCATCATCACCGTCTCGATCGACGAGGACAAAATCGCCCACGGCCGGATAGTCGGCGAGACGCTTCACGGCAAAGCGGAATTTTCCCGACACCTCCGCCGTGACCTCGCCCCTCTCGGTGATGACCCGATAGAGCCCCTTCGACTGCGACGCCACGCGCCCCACAGAAAAATCAGCACAAGAAGACTCAGCGAGGAAGCTCTCGCTGAAACCAAAATTCTCTTTTTCGTCCAATGGGCTGACCTCCAAAAGTTAGTTTTCAACCTCAACTTTTGGGAGGCGCCGATGCGATCAGGTCAGGCACGTGCCTCCCGACCTGAAGCAAGATCCATTGCACAAAGCGGCGTCATAAGACAACAGCCCCTCATCGCTCAGAGTAAATTTCCGTGAAAGTATAGCACAGAAGGCTCCGACAAGAGCACGCCACGAATCCGCTCAACCCGGAATTTCATCGCCGATAAATGGAAAGACCCCTTTGCTGAAGACACCGCCGCGGAGATCTTTTGTCCTGACAGGAGGCCTCCGCGGCACCGCCCTTGTGACGTTTTCAACTCAGAGCCTTTCTCGCCGCCAGAATGTACTTCGACCGGTCCCGGGGATCGATGCCGTGACGGGGCGTTTCGGCCCGGAAGTCGTCGGGGCACTCACGGTAGCCGCAAAAGCGCGTGACCATCCGGGCTCTGCCGCCGGAGCGGGTCCCGAGCAGAACGGGGTACTCCATGGAGTCGGCGGCGGGCACGGTCCCCTTCACCTGGAACTGGCCTCCGGCGATGACGGGACTTTCGATTTCGGCCCGCATCCGCACCAGATCGCCTAGGACGCGGGTCCCGATCTCTTCAGGGGCCGTGAGAGAAAAGCCCAGGATGGGTTCGAGGAGGCGGGTGCCGGCCTTCTCGAGAGCATCCATGATGCCCATGGGTGTGGCGATGAGAAAATCGGACGGGCGGGAGTGGATTTCGTGATCCTCGCCTGAGACGAGGGTGATCTTGAGATCGGTCACCTCCCAGCCATAAAGGCCCTGCTCAAGAGCCGCCGGAAGGGCGCGCTCCACTTCGCGCTGGTACTTGACATGGATGTCGTCGGTGCTGACCTCGGAACGAAAGGAGATGCCCGATCCCCTCGCTCCCGGTTCGACGCGGAAGGTCATGACGGCCCAGCAGGGCTTGGGAAGGGTGTATTCCACGGTCCCCTCGGCAACGTCGAGGGGGGTCTCGCGGTAGATCGTCGCCGGCTGTTCGAAGGTGACAGTCAGGCCAAAACGGCTGCGCAGAAGGCTCTCGAGAATCTGAGTCTGCATGAGACCCACGATGCGGACATGCAGCTCTTTGCGCTCCGGATCGTAGCGAAAATCGAGGAAGGGGTCCTCCTCATCGAGGATGCGCAGGGCCTCAAGCAGCGCGGGCAGACGATCGGGCTCGGCGGGGACGATGCGGGCCCGAAAGAGCGGCTCCAGCAGCCTGACGGGCCGGGGGACAGCCGAAGGATCGCCCAGGATATCGCCTGCTTTCGTGTCGTTGAGACCCGAGAGGAGGACCATGTCGCCGGCGCAGCAGGAATCGGCGTCGTCAAAACGGCAGCCCCGGGCCTTTCGAAGAAGCGTCACCTTCTCGTCAAGGACCCGAGCGGCGTTGCGCACGACGTCCCGCGTGGCCAGGCGTCCCCCGAAGAGGCGGGCGAAACAGACGCGACCGAAGGCAGGGTCGTGGGCAACCTTGAAGACGAGCGCTGAAAGGGGGTTTTCCGCGCTGCCGCCGGCCGGCGGCAGATAGCGGATGATGCCTTCCAACACCTCCTCCACACCGATACCGTCGAGGGCAGCCCCGAAGAGGACGGGAAAGACGGCACCCCTTCTGGCGAGCGCGACGAGTTTTCCGTCCTGCTCATCAAGGGGAATCTCCTCGCCGTCGAGATAGCGCTCAAGGAGCGTCTCGTCGGCGTCGGCCAGCTGTTCCAGCACATCCTCGGCCAAGTCGGCCCCGCCTTCGACCCAAGCGGAGAGGATCGCGGGGCTATCCGTCCCGGCTCCGCCCACCGTCTGAAGCGGTACGGCCTGAGGCGTGAGGAACCGCCTGATGTCGCCGACGACCCGCTTGGGATCAGCCCCTATGCGGTCGATCTTGTTGATGAAAAAAACCGTCGGCAGGCCCCTCTCCCGAAGGGCCTGCCAGAGCACCTCCGTCTGGGCCTGGACGCCCTCGACGGCCGAGAGGACCAGCACGGCTCCGTCGAGAGGCTGAAGGCAACGCTCCACTTCGGCGGAGAAATCGACGTGGCCCGGCGTGTCGACGAGGTTGATCGTCGTCCCCTTCCACGCAAGAGAGGCAAGGGCGGCGCGGACCGAGATACCCCTTTCCCGCTCCACGTCGAGGCCGTCGGTGCTGGCCGTCCCCTCGTCGACACTGCCCAAGGTACGGATGGCCCCGCCGGCGAAGAGGAGCCGCTCCGTGAGGGTCGTCTTGCCAGCGTCGACGTGGGCGAAAATGCCGATGTTCCTGATTTCCCTGGTCTGATTCATCCAGCCGAAAGGCTCCTTTCCTGTCCTGCAAGCTGCGTCCGCTGTCCCCGTCAGAAACCTCTTGCCGCCATCAAAGTATTCTATCAGGCATTCGACAGGAATCTTTCGAAAAAGCCTCATCTTTTCACCAAGGAACCGCAGCCGAGAGAGCGACGAGAGGCTCCCCCTCGTTGCCACGACGTGGCTGACGGTTTCATCGGCGTCACCCGTTATGGGAACAGCCGTCAGAGATAGGAGGATACCGTCGCCACGAAAAATTCCCCGTCTTTCTCCAAAGGACAGGCTGAACGCGAAGAAACATCAGATCTTCCGACAAGAATATTTTAACAAGACTGGTTTTATCGAACTTGGGCTTGTACAACAAATCGCATCTGGCAAAATTTCGTCAGGACCTCAGTGCCTTTTTTGAGACCGTAAGGCATTTATACATGCCAATTCCGATGCCTAAACGCCGCCGATATGCCATAATATATAAGAGTTAAAAATTTTGACACGCTCATGTTACGGAGCGCATCCCATCACAAAAAAGGAGAGTGCACGATGCAGTTACTGGTTGTTGTCACCAACGAAGCAGAGAAAGTAGAAACCCTGTTTAAAGAAATGATCGACATCGGGATTCGTGGAGCGACAGTCATCGACACTCAGGGAATGGCTCGGGTCCTGCACGATGATATCGACAAAATACCGATCTTCGGATCGCTACGGATGCTCATCAACGACCAACACCCTTTTAATAAAACTATTTTTGTTGTTTTGGGAGATAATCAGGTCCAACCTGCCATAAACAGTGTAAAAAAAGTACTGGGAGACCTTTCAAAGCCTAACGCGGGAATTCTTTTTACTCTTCCAGTCAGCCATGTGGAAGGAATTTCCTTGGGACATTAACACATTCACATGAAACATCAAACGACCACGTTGCCAAAGGAGTAGATAAAAGGTGCATTCTCTTTATTATATCGCTGTCGTCCTTTTTGCCGGCATACTCATGGCGAGGGTGGCAAGAAGGTTCCGGCTGCCCAACGTAACAGGCTACATCCTGGCAGGGGTCGCCATAGGACCCTCTTTTCTGGGCTTTATCCCGCAAGAAGCCGTCTCTTCCTTCAACATCATTTCAGAGGCCGCATTAGGCTTTATCGCCTACAGCATCGGCAGCGAGTTCAATTTCAAACATCTGAAAAAGCTGGGCCCTTCCATTCTCCTGATCACCCTTGCTGAAGCCTTGGGGGCGGCGCTGGCCGTCACCGCCGCCATGATTCTGGTCTTCCGACAGCCCCTGGCCTTCAGCCTCGTGCTGGGATCGATCGCCGCAGCTACGGCACCCGCCGCGACGATCATGGTGATCAGGCAGTACAACGCCAGGGGAATCGTCGTCGACACTCTCCTCCCCGTCGTGGCCATGGACGACGCCGTAGCGATCATGGCTTTCGGCATCGCCGTCGGGATCGCCCAGTCGCTCTCCCTGGCGGGCGGGGGAGAACTTTCGCTTCTTCGGGTAGCGGGCACCCTCCTGCTGGAGATCCTCATCGCCGTCGGCCTGGGATTCTGTGTGGGCCTCGGGCTTTCCATCATCTCTGGAAGGCTCAAGGGGCAGGACTCGCTTCTTTCCTTCTCCATCGCCTGCATCTTCCTGACGATCGGACTCGCTTCCGCCCTGGATGTTTCGACGCTTCTTTCTGCCATGGCCGTAGGCGCCACCGTATCGAACCTCGTCTATCACCGAGACCGGGTTCTCTCCATCGTGGACCGCGTCACTCCGCCGATTTTCGTCGGCTTTTTCACCCTCTCCGGAGCGGACCTGAAGCTTTCGGTTCTTCAGAAAGTGGGATGGATCGGCATCGGCTACGTTGTTTTCAGGGTGATCGGGAAGCTTCTGGGCTCCTATGTCGGAGCAAGATGCACCAAGGCACCGGCGGCCGTTCAGAAGTACCTGGGCCTGACTCTTGTACCGCAGGCGGGCGTCGCCATCGGACTCTCCCTTCTGGCGGAAAAATCCCTCCCCGGCATGGGAATCGCCCTGAGGAACATCATCCTCGGCTCCACCGTGATCTATGAGCTGATCGGTCCCGTCGTCGCCAAGCAGGCCCTTCTGATGGCGGGAGAGATTCCCACGGAGAATCCTTAGGTCGGAACGCTAACGGGAGCTTTCGGAAACGCCGCGGCTGCAGGGGGAAGGAACGGTGTATCTCGTAGTCCGATTCCGCTGCCACCCTTCCGTCGCCGTCTTGACCTCCGGGCCCCTGCCGGAGGCAATGAGCCTTCAGGAACCGACGACGGCCGCAGCCATCATGAAGGACCTCGGCTTCGACGAGACCGAGGTCCTGGTGGTCCTTGACGGTGATTACTTCCCCCTGGGCATCATCATCGACGGCCCGGAGAAGCTTTTCCTCTACCCCCTTCTTGCCGGAGGCTAAGGCTGGACAAAGATCTCGGTGAAGCGGAAGGCCACCGTGTCGACGAGCCCCCTGTTGGTGAGACGCAGCTCGGGCAGGCAGGCCAAGGGCAGCAGGGCCATGGTCATGAAGGGGGAATGGAGCTGACAGCCCAGCTCCTTCCAGGCCCGGTCGAGAGCCTCGACGGAAGCCGCCACCGTCGAGGCCGGCTCCTCGCTCATCAGGCCCGCCACGGGCAGGGGGAGGAGAGCCAGAATCTTGCCGTCGCGGACGGCGATCATGCCGCCACCGGCCTCGGCGAGGGCGTTGGCGGCGACGATCATGTCGGCGTCGTTCGTGCCGACGACCATGAGGTTGTGGGCGTCGTGGGCCACCGTCGAGGCGACGGCCCCTCCCCTGAGGCCGAAACCGGTGACAAATCCCAGCCCCCGCGTCCCCGTTGCCTTGTGGCGCTCGAAGACGGCGATCTTGGCCACATCCTTGGCGATCGAGGCGGGGACTTGGCCGTCGGCGACGGGAAGCTCGATCTGGCGCGCGTAGGTCCCGACGTGAGCCTCAATGACCTCCATGACCCGGGCCGTGACAGAGACGGCCCCTTCGGGGGCGGCGATGCGCAGATCCTCGGTCGTGACGGGGCGGGCCAGGCGGACGGAATTCTTGGCGAAGTCGGGGATCGCCGACGGCGCGATGGGGACGGCCATCTCGCCCTTCTCGGCGACGACCGTTCCGTTGTAGATCACCCGGTCGACGGTGACGCGGGAGAGATCGGACAGGAGGACCATGTCGGCGAACTTGCCCGGCGCGATGCTGCCGATCTCGTCGGCCTTGCCGAAGCACTGGGCCGTGTTAATCGTCACCATCTGGATCGCCCGGATCGGGTCGACACCCTCCTCGATGGCCCGGCGGACGATGTGGTCGAGGTGCCCCAGGGAGAGAAGCGTGTCGGGGTGGGCGTCGTCACTGACGAGGACGGCAAAGCGCGTATCGATGCGGCTTTCGGTGACGCTGCGGATCGTCTCCTTCACGTCGTGCCAGGCCGAGCCCTCGCGCATCATGGCGTACATACCCAGCCGCATCCGGGCCAAGGCGTCCTCCTTGCGGGTCGACTCGTGACAGGAGCTGACGCCGGAGGCGATGTAGGCGTTCAGGCTCCGGTCGATGTCGGGCATGGAGTAATGACCGGTGACGGGCTTGCCCGACCGGAGGGTGGCCTCGATCTCGCCGTGGGCATGGTCGCTTCCCATGAGGACGCCGGGGAAGTTCATCAGCTCGCCCAGCCCGGCGATTCCTTCCCAGGCCATGGCCTCGGCCACCTCGGCGGGACCGAATTCGGCTCCGGCGTCTTCAAATCCTGGCACGGCGGGGACACAGGAGGGCATGGTGGCCCAGACGTTCATCGGCACGTCCCGGCCGTCGTCGACCATGAGACGGACACCGTCCATGCCGAGGACATTGGCGATCTCGTGGGGGTCCATGAAGACCCCCGTCGTGCCGTGAGGGACGACGATGCGGGCATACTCCCTGACGGTGACCATGCTGCTTTCGACATGGATGTGCCCGTCGAGGAAACCGGGCGCCAACACCATCCCGTCTGCCTCGACGATGGCCGTGGCAGGGCCGACGGTATGGGCGGCGTCACCGACGTAGGCAATCCTCCCGGCCTTGACGGCCACGTCGATGTTCTCCTGGATCTCACCGGTGCTGACGTTGAGAAGCCGCGCGCCGCAGACGACGAGATCGGCGGGCTCTCTCCCCTGGGCCACGGCGACAAGCTCTCTGCCCACCTCAAAGAGTGGGCGACGTTCCCAGCGCTCCTTGCCTCCCGTCATGATGCCACCTCCTTCGGAAATCCTGAGGCCCTTTCCCCGCCCCCTCTCCCTTCAAAGATCCGCTTCCCCCGGACCGCCGCCGAAGGGCTCTATCCCTCCCCTGCCAGCCTCTCGACGCGCCGGTTGCGGAAGTAGAGAAGCACGTCGGTGATGATCATCGCCGAGTTGACACCGTAGAGGACATTCAGATAGCTGAAGCCGTCATAGTCGATGACGACATGGATCATCCCCGCCACGTAGCCGAAGAGGACGATGAAGAGGAAAAAGACGCTTTTGCCCTTCGTGCTCCGGGAAACGTAGGATTTGTAGACCGATACGGGCCAGGCCAGCCCGAAGCAGAAGATCATGACAGCCTCGAAAATTTCTCCCATGGCACAGATATCTTCTCCTTTCCTCAAAGGGCCGGATGCGGGAAACACCGGCTCCCATGAAGTATAGACGCTCTTCTCTCTCTGGCAAAGACGGCGGGGGGAATGCCTCCCTTCCCGCTCCCGCTTTTGCCACCCTCACGTGAAAAAGCTATACTTGGCCTGTCCCCTTCGAAAAAAGGTTCTCCGCAAGGAGACGTTTCAGGACAACTCCAACGACACAAAGGGAGTGACATCCTTAATGGAAGGCGACAGTTCCAGCACACCTGTTCCACGACAACGTTTCGCCACACGCTGAGCCGTCGGCCTTCTTTTCCGGTCCGGCGGCGTGCCGGGCCGGGGAGAGGAGGCGATACCGACCAATCCCTCTCTACGGTCCCCATATCCTGCCTGAAGCGGGCGACGGAAGACCTTTTTCCGGGCGCCTTTGTCGCTGACGGCCCGTGCAAGAAGGGGGAAGCCCATGATCACCGTCTTCAGATCGGAGGAAAACGGCATCCGACAGCTCGATTTTCCCGCCCTCGAGCCGGGGTGCTGGGTCAACGCCGTCGCTCCCACGGGCGACGAGATCGACGCCCTCGCCAGACTTGTGAACGTTCCCGCCGACTTCATCACCACTGCCCTCGACCCCGAAGAGACCTCTCACATCGAGACCGACGAAGGGGCTGTCCTCATCGTCATCAACGTCGCGAAAAGCACCACCGAGTACGACTTCGACACGGTCCCTCTGGGGATCATCCTCACCGCCGACCATATCGTGACCGTCTCCATCGAGGCCAACGACATCCTGCCCCGGAGCGTCGTCGCCATGAACGGCTTCTGCACCTTCAAGCGGACGCGCTTTCTGCTGCAGATCCTCTACAAGACGGCGACATCCTTCCTGCGCTATCTGGGTCAGATCAACCGCCGCTCCAACCAGATCGAGGACAACCTCCGCCACGCCATGAAGAACGAGGAGCTCTACCAGCTCTTCGACCTGGAAAAGAGCCTCACCTATTTCAGCGCCGCCCTCCGATCGAACCGCGTCGTCATCGACCGGATCCTCCGCCTCTTTCAGAACGGGCAGATGCGCGACATCATCAAAATAAGGGAAGATGACGAGGATCTTCTCGAAGACGTCCAGATCGAGTACAACCAGGCCTACGAGATGGTCCAGATGTACAGCAACGTCCTGAGCGGCATGATGGACGCCTTCGCCTCGATCATCTCCAACAACCTCAATATCGTCATGAAATTTCTGGCCTCGGTGACGATCATCATCTCCGTGCCGACGGCCATCGCCAGTTTCTGGGGGATGAACGTGGCTGTACCCTGGGCCGGATCTTCCCGCGGGTTTCTTTTCGTTCTCGTGATTTCGCTGGCCATGAGCGCTTTCTCCACCTTCTGGCTCTGGCGGAAGCGAATGCTCTGAAATCCTGCTGCGACATGAAAGGAGTCCTGAAGAGATGAAAACGAATCCCTTGCGTTCAGCGGTCCCATGGAAAAGGCTGCCTCTTCTTCTCCTCTCCCTCCAGCTGGTCCTGGCGGGCCCCCTCGCTCCGGAGGCGGCCGAGCTCACGGTGCTTCACATCAACGACAGCCACGGCCATCTCTGGGCCGAGAAGGGGAAGGGCGGCTTCGACGTCCTGACCCGCCTCGTCGGGGAGATCGACGAGGAAGTCTCACGACAGGGCGGCCACGTGCTCTTTCTCCACGGCGGCGACGTCAATACGGGCGTCCCCGAGTCGGACCTTCAGCACGGCCTGCCCGATCTCGCCCTGCTGCGCCTCATGGGGTGCAACGCCATGGTTCTGGGCAACCACGAGTTCGACAATCCCCAAGCGCTTCTCCGCTTCCAGGAGAGCTTCGCCCGCTTCCCCTTCCTCTCGGCCAACTTCGTCGACAGCCGGGGAAGGCGCCCCTTCGAGCCCTATCGCCTCTTCGACTTCGGCGATCTGACCGTCGCCGTCCTGGGGCTGACGACGGAGGAGACGGCCAAGGCCGCTCCCTTCAATCTCGAAGGGGGACGATTCGAGGACGTTATCGAAACAGCCCGCGCCTTCGTCCCCGAACTCGATGCCCAAGCCGACGTCGTCATCGCCCTGGGGCACCTGGGCTGGGATCTGCCCCGCGCCGACGGGACAGGGTCGCGGGAACTGGCCGAAGCGGGCATCGAAGGGCTCGACATCATCATCGACGGCCACTCCCACACCCTTTTCGACAAGGCCCGGCAGATCGGGTCGGCCCTTGTCGCCCAGGCCGGTTCGGAAGGGCGATGGCTGGGCCGCTTCGACCTGACCGTCGAAGAGGGAAAGATCGTCGCCTGGAACTGGCGGGCGTTGCCCCTGGAGCCCTCGACGGCAGGCGACCCCCATACGGCATCAAGGCTGCGCTACTACCGGTGGCAGGGCTCGCGCAAGACCGGCGCCGTCATCGGCTCCGCCGCCGAGGATCTCGACGGCGCGCGCAGCCGGGTCCGCTCCGGCGAGACGAACCTCTCCCGCCTCATCGCCGACGCCTTTAGGGAGATGGCGGTGGCCGACCTGGCCCTGATCAACGGCGGAGGGATCCGCGACTCCATCGCCACCGGACCCATCAGCCTCCGCGACGCCCTGGCCGTGCTCCCCTTCGGCAACGACCTGGTGACGCTCGACCTCTCCGGCGACGAGGTGACCCTTCTTCTCGACGCTCTGGTGACCATCCCGCCTGGGGCCGGGGCCTTCCCCCATCTGTCGGGAGTCCGCTGCCGTTTCTCTGGCGGCAAGGCCTCCGACATTTTCGTCGGAGACAGCCCCCTCGATGGGAGCCGGACCTACCGCCTGGCCACGATCAACTATCTCGCCGAGGGGGGAGATGGCTATGACGTCTTCCTCCCCTGGAAGGGGCGCATCGTCGACACAGGCTACAAGGACATCGACGCCTTCGCCGCCTACGTGAGGCGCCACAGCCCCCTCAAAGGAACGGCGGAATCAATGAGGATCGTCCGGGAATAACGGCCTTACGGATCCACGAAAGGGTTTTCAGAAGAAACGCCCGCCCTCGGGCAGGGAAAGGGGATTTTAGACCTTCATGAAACGTCTCCGGAAGGCGGCGGCCTCCGCACTGGTCGCCCTTATTTTCGTTTGCGCACTCTCCGCCGCCTCGTGGGCCCTCTCGATCGGCACCTTCAACATCGAATACTTCACCGTCTCCGGCAAGGGCGCCTACGTCGACAGCGACCTCAAGGAGCTGGCCCGGTCGATCCGGATCTCGGGAGCCGACGTCCTGGCCCTCCAGGAGATCGGCGAGGGGGCTTCGCTGCGCTACTTCCTCCAGCGGGAACTGAAGGGGTGGAAATACGTCATCCACGAGAACGGAAGCCGTCAGAACCTGGCCTTCATCTGGAACGACAGGAAGGTCCGGCTTCTCGAGGGCCCGACGCCCTTCTTCCGAAAGGACTCCTTCTCCTGGAAGGGACAAAACCGCAGGCTTTTCGACAGGCCGCCCCTGGCGGCCCTCTTCCTCGACAGGGAATCGGCACGCCGCTTCAGGCTCATCAACGTCCACCTCAAGAGCCAGAACCCCCGGGGAACAGCCGAGGAGCTTCTCTACAGCGAGACGAAGCGGGGACTCCAGCTTCTCAAGACCAGCGAGCTGGCCCTCTCCCTCAAAGGACCCCGCTTCGTCCTCGGCGATTTCAACACCGAAACGGTCATCGGCACCGACTTTCCCGTCCTGAGCCTTGCCACGGGGCACTCCTACGACAGACTCAAGGTCAACATCGACCATATCGGCTACCTCGGCGTCATGCCCGATGGCAGCTGGCGCCTCGAAGAGACGGAATCGGCCATCGCCCGACGGTCGACGAAGAGGCGGGAACACCCCGATCACGACATCATCGTGCTCCATTTCCGGTGGCCTCCCTCGAAGAAAACGGGAGAACCTCAGCCGTGACATCGCAAGACCTCCGCCGGCGGATCCTCGTCGTCGCCGACGACGAGAGGGAGGGGCGGCGTCTCGTCCGGTGGCTCGATCCCCTGGGTGCCGAACTCTTTTCCGAAACGCCCGCAGGGCGGGAGGAGACCGAGCTGATCCTGGTCCAGGGGGAGGCGCCGTCCCTCCCCCGCCGGCTGCGTCAGCTCCCCGTCGCCCGCCTCCTGCCGAGAGGCATCGCGACCCGTAACGAAAGGGAACTCCCCTCGGATCTCTCCCCCGCCGAACTGCGCGAACGGATCCGCCGCCTTCTGGGAGAAGGCGGCTATGACGCCATCTGCCGGGAGGCAGCAAATTTTCTCGAAGCCGGCCGGAACGAAGAGGCCTTCTCCTCTTTGAGCCTGGCCGTCTCGACGGCTCCGTCCAGGCCGGAAGCTTTTCACCTGATCGGGAAGCTCATGGAAAAAGACGGATCTCCCTTCGAAGCTCAGGAAAACTACGCCACCGCCCTCGTTCTCGACCCCCGATACACGCCGGCCCGAGAGGCTCTGGTTCGCCTCAAAAAGCAAAAAGGATCATAAACGATCAAAACAGGAAGGTTCATAGAGATTTCCTCAACATTTGATATCATGAAGTGACGTGTCTGTCGGATAATGAAAAGATCTGTGGAGTCCTCCCTTGCGGAGACCCCGGTTTGGCGCTCTCTCGAGGAAGAGGTGATTCCCGGTGAAGTCCCTTTCGGTTCTCATCGCTGAGAAAGATCCCATGCTGCGCGATCTCTACAGCGATTATCTGAAAAAACAGCGAGGCTTCCGCCTCCAGGCCCAGGTGGATTCCGGCGAGGCCCTCTTCGGACTCCTCAAGGAACAGATCTTCCATCTCGTCCTTCTCGACCTCTTCCTGCCCGGATTCTCCGTCCTCGACGGTCTCCGCCAGGCCCGCGTCTCCCATCCCAGAGTCGACTTCATCGTCCTCTCCGTCGGCACCTCTCCCGACGCGGTCCGCGGCGCCCTCTGTCTCGGCGCCTTCGACTACCTCATCAAACCCTTCGCCTACAGCCGCTTCAAATCGGCCCTGGACGCCTACAGAGCCTATCACCTGGGGTTAACGGAACGCCGTGAACCCTGGCAGCAGGAAGAGCTGGATCAGCTCACCCGAACGGCTCGCATGTCGCTCTTCCCCCTGGAGCACACCTCACCCAAAGGGCTTCAGGCAAAACTGATCGGAGACGTCACCTCCCTGCTCCAGGCCTGGGACAAGGCCCTCTCTGCTGCGGAAGTGGGCGAGATCCTCGGCATCTCCCGCTCCACGGCGAGGCGCTACCTGGAGTATCTCGTCGAAACGGGCCGGGCCAAAATCGATTACGCCTTCCGCGAAGTGGGGCGCCCCGTCAAGCTCTACCAGTTCCATCGCTGCTGAAGCGACGCAACGCCGGCGCTCCGCAGCCGGCCCCGTCCAGGAAAAGCGGATCTCCTCTCTTTGCTCCCTGTCGGGGCGATTTTTGCTTCAGCCGTCGCTTCCGTCCTGATGAAGTGAACCCCGATCGGGAGAAAGGCTTCTATCCCCTGCAAAGATCCCCGTAGAGACCGGGCAGCCTCTTTTCGAAGATCCGGAGAAAGTCGCGGGCTTCATCGACCTTCTCCATGTCGATCTCGACGAAGAGGCCGTCGGCCTCGCCCGAAGCCTCGGCGAGGATCTCCCCGTCAGGTCCGCAGACGAGGGAGCGCCCCCCGAAGTCGATGCCGCCCGAGAGACCGCAATTGTTGACGAGGACGACGTACATGGCGTTCTCCGTCGCCCGCGACCGGACCATGGAGTGAATCATGCCGATGCGAGACCGGACCCACTGGCTCGTCACGAAAAGGAGCTTGCATCCCCTCAGGGCGTAGACGCGGGGCCACTCGGGAAATCGGGCGTCATAGCAGATGATGGAGCCGGCAGGGATCCCCTCGAGATCGAAAAGGCAGGCCCTGTCGCCCCGAAGGAAGACGCCCTCTTCGGGAGTGATGAAAGGGACGAGATGGACCTTGTCGTAGAAGGCGACAAGCTCTCCGGAGGGACTGATGACCTGGGAGCGGTTGTGGAGCCCCCTTTTTCCTCTCACCATGACGGAGCCGCCGACGAACCAGGCACCGTACCTCTCAGCCAGCCCACCGAGGAAAGTCGCCGCCTCTCTCCCCTCCGGATCGGCGAGAGACTCCGCCGCATCAAGGGCGTAGCCCACGTCCCAGAGCTCGGGCAGAACCAGCGCCGTCGGGATATCGGAAGGACGGTAGTAGCGCTCCATCCAGCATTCGACGCGGGCCTGGTTCTCCCTTCTGTCGCCCAGCTTCACCTCGATCTGACAGAGACCGATGCGCAAACGTCTTACCTTCTCCACCTTTTTTGCCTCCCGTCGCCGACCGGACCGCAAGGGGTTGTATTTTTTACACAATCAAGATATAATTCCACCACCATCGAAATGCTTCCCTCTTCAATTAGACACCTCACAGGACATCCGATCATTCCCAGCAGGGCTCCCGGCTGAGACGATGGCGACGACAACGTCATCCCCGGACAAAATGAGGAGGGATCACCCCTTGTCCAATCGAGGAAAACCAAGACGACGCCAGCCTCGCTTCACGTCTCTCGCTTTCTTTGCACTGACTCTCTACCTCGCCGGAGTCCTGGCCTTTTCCGTCCTGATCTACAATATATCACTCGAAAGGACTCTGGCCGAAACGGACCGCTATCTGCGGCTGGCCGCGTGCTCCCTGAAGCACCTGGTCACCGAGGATTTTCATGATCGGGCCGTCGGTCCCGGGGCCATCTCCTTCGAAGAGGAGATGAAAAATCGCTGCGCCGTCAACTCCTTCGTCGCCGAGGCGGGGCTGATCTGGGCCTACACTCTCGTCGAAGAGGGCGGACGGTTTTATTTCGCCGCCCCCACCGTCACCGGCGAAGAGGGCCGAAGCCGGAAATCCTGGTATTATTACCCCTACGACGATATTCCCGACGCCTTCCGCAGAGCCTACGAGAAAGGCGAGACGGTCTACGCCAGCTACAGGGACCAGTGGGGAAATTTCCGCTCCGTCGCCATCGCCGAAACAACGCCGGGGGGAAGGCGCTACCTGGCCTGCGCCGATATCGGCTCCGACCACCTGGCTGCTCTGGCCCACGACGACGCCCGAACGATCACGATGATCGGTCTTTTCCTTCTCGTCCTTATCCTTCCCCTGGTCTTCCTCCTCCGCTCACAGAGGAAAAGACTCCTCTCCGCCATGAGAACGCTCTCACGGCACAAGGAGCTTCTTGAAGAGACCGTCCAGATCCGGACGTCGGAGCTGGTGCGCGCCCAGGAGGCGCTGAGGGAGCGGGCCGTCCGCGATCCGCTGACACGGCTCTACAACCGCGGCTTCGTCCTGGAGCGGCTCCGCGAGGAGATCGGCAGGCTTCCCGAAGGAGGATCGCTCTGCCTCATGATGATCGACCTGGATCGATTCAAGGCCGTCAACGACGCCAAGGGACACCTCGCCGGCGACAGAATCCTCAAAACCGTCAGCGTCCTGATCCGGCAGAATGTGCGCCATACCGACATCGTCGGACGCTTCGGGGGCGACGAGTTCCTCATCGTCCTTCCCGACACGGGCCTCGAAGGGGCTCATGTCGTCGGCGACAAGCTCTGCCGGCTGGTGAAGAAGAGCCCCCTCGAAGACGGAGACCATTCCCCCTCCTTCAGCATCGGCATCGCCTGCTGCCGTGGAGATTTTCACGCCACGGGCCTGCTGGCCGAGGCGGACAGACTCCTCTACGAAGCCAAGAGGCGGGGCGGCGACTGCGTCGTCGCCGAAACCGTCGTGTAGACGCCCCATGGACCGGCGCCGCGTCGCCTTTCACGAAGCGGGACACCTGGTGATGGCCTTCCTCCTCCAGATGGAGGTCCTCTCCTGCGATCTCGGCCGTCGTGAGGACACCCCCGACGAGCTGGGCCGCTGCGTCGTCGTGACGCCCGATCCCGTCGGCATCAGGCGCTTCCTGCTTTCCATGGGCGGTGTCATGGCCGAGGATCGCTTTTTCAAAGACGAACAGGGCGGACTCAAAGACCGCCGCGACGCCGTGGAAGCCCTCGAAAACTATCTGGCCCACTACCGCCGCCGCGACCGGGACGACGCCGAGTCGGTTCTGCACCTGGCATCGGAGCTTTTCCACTCCCCCGCCTCGCTGCGAGTCATCCGCAGGGGGGCGGCCCTCCTCGCCCGGTCGAGAAGCCTCGACGGACCCCAGATACATCTTCTGCGTCAGGAGCTCCTCTCCGAAATCGACCCTACCCCTCTCACAGCCGCCGTCGACGACCTCGCCGAACCCCAGAAGCCTCTCGGGCTCCGGGGAATGGCCATCGAAGCCTTCCACCTCCTGAGAAGGCTCATCCTCTCCCTCAGAAAGCCCTTCTGAGCCTCCCTTAGAGCGCCGAGGCCGCCTCGCGATCGACAAAGGCCGTCGCATTGCGATGATACTGAAGGATCGATGCAGGCACCTCGGGCGTGACGGGCCCGCGGAGAACCTTCTTCAGGATCTCCGCCTTCCCCTGTCCGGAGACGAGAAAAAACACCTCCCGGGCCTTCATGATCGTGCCGACGCCCATGGTAACGGCACGGCAGGGGACCTCGTCGGGAGAATCGAAGAAGCGGGCGTTGGCCCGGACCGTCGACGGCGCCAGCTCGGTGACGTGCGTCTCTTCCCGGAAAACGGTGTCAGGCTCGTTGAAGCCGATATGGCCGTCATGACCGAGGCCGAGGATCTGAAGATCGATGCCGCCGATGGAGGCAATGAGCCTCTCGTAGCGTCGGCACTCCCCGGCGGGGTCGGAGGCCCTGCCATCGGGAATGTGACGTCTTCCAGAGGAAAGGTTGACATGATCCCACAGATGGTTCTCCATGAAGCGATGGTAGCTGCCGTCGTCGCAGGGGCCGAGGCCGCAGTACTCGTCGAGATTGAAGGTCGTCGCCCGGGAAAAATCAAGATCCCCCTTCCGGTAGAGCCCGACAAGCTCCCGGTAGAGCCCCTTCGGCGTGTCTCCCGTGGCCAGACCGAGGGTCAGATCGGGCTTCAAGATCAGCCTGGAGGCCACGACGCAAGCGGCCATGCGGCTCATCTGGTCATAATCGGCGGCGATGATGATTCTCATTCAGGAATCCTCCCTATTAATTTTAGAATCAGCCTGAGCGCAGCGACAAAAGGGGCCAGTCCGTAAAGAGACAGTCAAAAAGAAACGGCAAGGAGGAGAGACCTTCTCCGAACTCAAGATCCAGTCTATCAGCAAAAAGAGGCCCCTGGAACGGCTCCTCCGGAATTCCCGAAGAAAGCGGCCCGGGGCTATCTTGAGGTAGAATAGCTCTCAACTCCTAAAAGAACGGGGAGAGAGCCATGACCTATTCCGCAGAATACCGCCGCAAACTTCGCACCGCCCAGGAGGCCGCCGCACTCGTCCGCTCGGGAGACTGGATCGATTACGGCTTCGCCCTCAACATGCCTATCGCTCTCGACAGAGCTCTCGCCGCCAGAGCGCACGAACTGGAGGGGGTCAAGATCCGGGGCACACTGGCCCTCCGCCCCCTTCTGGCCGTCGAGGCCGACCCCTCAGGCAGGAGCTTCTCCTACAACAGCTGGCACTTCAGCGGCTACGAACGGAAACTCGCCGCCCGGGGACTGTGCCACTACCTCCCCATGATCTACCGGAACATGCCCCTCTACTATCGCAGAGAGCTCACCGTCGATGTGGCTATCCTCCAGGTGGCTCCCATGGACCGCCGGGGCCACTTCAACTTCTCCATCTCCAACTCCGCATCCCGGACCATCTGCGAAAAAGCCTCCCTCGTCATCGTCGAGGTCAACGACCGCATGCCCCGAGCCCTGGGCGGCTTTGACGAAAGCCTTCACATCAGCGAAGTCGACGTCATCGTCGAAGGCGACAATCCGCCCCTGGCCGAGCTCCCCCCGACGGCCCCCTCCGACGTCGACAGGATCATCGCCGCAAGCGTCGTCGAGGAGATCCCCGACGGGGCGACGCTCCAGCTCGGCATCGGCGGCCTTCCCAACGCCATCGGCCACCTGCTGGCCCTTTCGGACCGCCGCGATCTGGGCATTCATACGGAGATGCTCTGCGACGCCTTCCTGGAGCTGCATCGGGCAGGCAAACTGACGAACCGCCTCAAGGAGACGGGCCACAATAAGGGCGTCTGGACCTTCGCTGCCGGAAGCCGAGATCTCTACGAATGGATCGACGACAACCCCGAACTGGCCTCCTGCCCCGTCGACTACACCAACGCCCCCTCCGTCATCGCCGCCAACGACGGCATGATCGCCGTCAACAGCTGCCTCGAAGTCGACCTCTACGGCCAGGTGTCGGCCGAATCGTCGGGCCTTCGCCACATCAGCGGAACCGGCGGGCAGCTCGACTTCGTCGAGGGCGCCTTCAGGGCCCGAGGGGGTAAGGCCTTCCTCTGCCTGGCCTCGACCTTCACCGCCCCCGAAAGCGGCGAGGTCCGCTCCCGCATCGTCCCCCACTTGACTCCGGGCACCATCGTCACCGACCCCCGGACGACGTCCCACTTCATCGTCACCGAATGGGGCATTGTCAACTTGGCCGGACGCAGCACCTGGGAGCGGGCCGAGGGGCTCATCGCCGTCGCTCACCCCGACTTCAGGGAGCCCCTCATCGAGGCGGCCCGCCGAGCCGGCATCTGGCGGCGGTCGAACCGAAGAGACGGTAACTGACGACAGTCGATCCGTTGACAAAGCAAACGCTTCGCGCAATGATAATTTGTTGTCTCAATCGATATGGAATAGGGGAATCGCCTTGACAGCCACGACACAGACGCCGGAAAAAACCGGCAGGCTCCATGAAGAGGTGCGCCGCCGCCGCACCTTCGGCATCATCAGCCACCCCGACGCGGGAAAGACGACACTCACGGAAAAGCTCCTCCTCTTCGGAGGTGCCATCCAGATGGCCGGCGCCGTCAAGGCCCGCAAGGCGGGACGGCACGCCACGAGCGACTGGATGGACATCGAGAAGGAGCGGGGCATCTCCGTCACCAGCTCGGTGATGAAGTTCCACTACGGCGACTACGAGATCAACCTCCTCGATACGCCGGGACACCAGGACTTCTCCGAGGACACCTATCGCGTCCTCACCGCCGTCGACAGTGCCGTCATGGTCATCGACAGTGTCAAGGGCGTCGAGCCCCAGACGCTGAAACTGATGGAAGTCTGCCGGATGCGCAACACACCCATCATCACCTTCATCAACAAGCTCGACCGGGAGGGGCTCGGCCCGCTGGAACTGATGGCCGACATCGAGGAGAAGCTCCAGATCGAATGCACCCCCTTGACCTGGCCCATCGGCATGGGCAAGAACTTCAGGGGGACCTACAACCTCTACCGCAAGGAGCTCAACCTCTTCCGCCCCGGCCAGGATCAGCGCCCCACCGACGTCGTCACCATCGGTGACCTCGACGATCCCCTCCTGGATGCCCGTCTGGACAGCCAGGCCCACCGGCTCCGGGAGGAGCTGTCCCTTCTCGAAGGGGCCGCCGACCCCTTCGACAGGGGACACTACCTCCGGGGCAATCAGACGCCCCTCTTCTTCGGCAGCGCCATCAACAACTTCGGCGTCAAGGAAATGCTTGACGCTTTCGTCGAGATCGCTCCCTATCCCAGGCCTCGGGAGACGACGACACGCCTCGTCGACCCAGGCGAGGAGGCCTTCTCGGGCTTCGTCTTCAAGATTCAGGCCAACATGGATCCGGCCCACCGCGACCGTCTGGCCTTCCTGAGAATCTGCTCGGGCCGCTTCACCAAGGGGATGAAGGTCCTCCACCACCGTCTGGGCAAGGAGATCTCCATCGCCAACCCCATCATCTTCATGGCCCAGGATCGGGCGGGCATCGAAGAGGCCTGGCCCGGCGACATCATCGGCATCCACAACCACGGGACGATCAAAATCGGCGACACCTTCACCGAGAAGGAGCCCCTCCGCTTCACCGGAATCCCCAGCTTCGCCCCGGAGCATTTCCGGAGGGTCCGACTCCTCTCGCCGCTGAAGGCCAAACAGCTCCAGAAAGGCCTGACCCAGCTCTCTGAAGAGGGGGCCATCCAGCTCTTCCGCCCCGCAAGCGACAACAGCTACATCCTCGGCGCCGTCGGCGTCCTCCAGTTCGACGTCGCCGTCGCCCGCCTCGAGGCCGAATACGGCGTCGAGGCCGAATATGAACCCGTCAGCTTCTCCGTCGCCCGCTGGGTCGGCTGCGACGACCCCAAAAAACTGGCCGAGTTCGAAAGCTACAACGGCGGCAACCTTGCCCTCGACCGAAACGAAAACCTCGTCTACCTGGCTCCCAGTGAGTGGGAGCTCAAATACGTGGTGAAAAAGTGGCCCCACATCACCTTCCAAAGCAGCTGCGAACACCTCTAAAGGGCTCCGATGCACAAGGGGGCTCCGGCGGAAATCCGCCGGAGCCCCCTTGTGCATCGTGCACCGGAAGGAATCTGCTACTTCAGCCCCGAGTAGATGATGATGATGATCGCCGCCGGGGCGACGACGCGCAGGATCCAAAGCCAGGGGGCCAGAAGGGAAAAGGGCGCCTGGCCGTCGTTGGTGACCTCCGATTTGACCTTGTCGCAGACGACCCATCCGGCGAAGATGCAGATCAGGATACCGCAGACAGTAAGAAGGATATTGGAGCAGAACCAGTCCAGGCCATCCAGAAAGCCCTGTCCGAAAAGCCGGATATCGACGGCCCCGTTGGAAAGGGCCGAAGGGATACCCATGAGAAAGACGGCCAGGCCCATGACGACGCTGGCCTTGGGGCGGCCCCACCGAAGCTCGTCCATACAGTAGGAGACGACAACCTCGAAGAGGGAGACGGCCGACGTGAGGGCGGCGATGAAAAGAAGGGAGAAGAAGAGCGCCGACCAGAGGGCCCCGCCCCACATGCGGGAAAAGACGGCCGGCAGGGTGATGAAGGTCAGGCCGGCACCGGCGCCGGCGTCGACGCCGAAGGCAAAGACCGTGGGGAAGATGACAAGACCTGAGAAGAAGGCCACGAGGGTGTCCAGAAAGGTCACCGTCGCCACCGACTTGGGGATGCTCTCCTTCTTGTTGAGGTAGCTGCCGAAGGTCACGAGGATACCCATTCCCAGCGAGAGAGAGTAGAAGGCCTGCCCCAGGGCGTCGATGAAGGTCGCTCCCGTCACCTTGGAAAAATCGGGCTTGAGATAGAAGGCCACTCCCTTGGCCGCTCCCGGAAGGGTCAGGGCCCGGACCATCAGGATCAGCAGGATGATGAAAAGGCCGGGCATGAGGACCTTGGCGAAGCGCTCGATGCCGTCACCGACGCCGCGGTAGACGATGCAGAAGACCGTCAGCATGAAAAGGAAAAAGGCGATCATCACCTGGAAGGGACTGGCGATGAAGGAAAGAAAAACCCCCTGGGCCCCCTCGGCTCCATCAGCCGACATGAGCCCCGTGAAGGACTTGACGATGTAGGCCATCGTCCAGCCGCCGATCACGGCGTAGTAGGAAAGGATGAGGAAGGCGACGATCAGGCCGATCCAGCCCACGATCGGCCAGGCTCCGCCCTTGAGCACCCGGAAGGTTCCGACGGAGTTGCGCTTGGAGGCCCTGCCGAGAACCAGTTCGGCAAGCATGACCGAGGCACCGATGGAAAAGACGATGGCCAGATAGATCAGAAGGAAGGCCGCCCCCCCGTTCTTGCCCGTAATGTAAGGGAAACGCCAGATGTTCCCCAACCCGACAGCCGATCCCGTCGCCGCAAGCAGAAAGCCGATGCGGCTTCCCCACTGCTCTCTTGGTGCGTCATTCTGTCCCATGCTTCTCAAAGACCTCCTGTCTTTTTTCTCTCTCTTCTCCGCTCCGCGGGAAGGGAACCATAAAAAAAAGCCGGGATCCGAAGATCCCGGCCTGAAGCTCAGCTGCCTAAAAGTTAGGGACAGGCAAGCGCTCCAGGAAGGGACCTGGCGCTAATAAGGCCGAGCAGGCTAATCATGAGCGATACCGCTATCCTGTCGAAACCCTTCATCACAGTCCCTCCTTGGGCGCAACCGATATTGCGGAACATTGTACTCGCGGAAGAGCAGAAAGACAAGCGATTCCTGTTAATACGCAATAGGCCGAAAATGGAGAAAAATGAAAATCAGCCCGTTACGTTCTCGTTCACCTCTCCGACTCTTCGGTCGGAATCAAGGCCAGCGGGAGATCTTCGCGATAATTCGCGATAGAATGATCCTGAAGCCGGGAAAAAGACGCCCCCCGAGATCAGAAACCGACAAGGAGGACGAGATCATGAAGTGCATCCGCTTCGACGAAGCCGAAACAATTCCGACGCCCCACGGCATCAAAGTCTGCAAGCTCTACGACACTGAGGAGGCTCAGGCCGTCCACATCACCCTGGAGCCGGGCGAGGCCCTCAAGAAACATATCACCCCCGTGGACGTCTTTTTCTACGTCCTTGAGGGAACGGGCATCGTCGAGATCGGCGACGAAAGGAAGGCCGTCAGCCGAGACACCCTCATCGAAAGCCCCAAGGGTATCCCCCACTGCTGGTACAACGAGAGCGAGACCGTCTTCCGGGTCCTCGTCGTCAAGGCGCCGCGGCCATCGGCGACGGCAAAGCTCCTCTAGGCCTCAGGCACGGCCTCCGGCGACGGCCTCTTTCCAGACCCGGAGCGCCTCGGGAAAGGGCGCCACGGCGCGTTCGAGGATCCCCATGACGTAGGCGATTAGAAGGCCGTAATTCGTGATGGCCACCTCCTCCTCACGGGCCCTGGCGATGCGGTACTGCATCTCCCGGCGGTTGAGCATGCAGCCGCCGCAATGGACGATGACGGCGTAGCGGGAGAGGTCCCGGGGAAAACAGGCCCCCGACGTCCATTCGAAACGGATCGTTTCGCCGGTGATCTGCCGGATCCAGCGGGGGATCTTGACCGTGCCGATATCGTCGTCCTGGCGGTGGTGGGTGCAGCCCTCGGCGATGAGAACCGTCTCTCCCGGCTGGAGCCGCTCGATGCGCCTGACACCTCGGAGCAGCTCGGCCAGATCTCCTTTCTGGCGGGCGAAGAGGATGGAAAAGGAGGTCAGCGGAATCGAGAGGGGCGTCTCGACATCGACACTTCGGAAAACCTGGGAATCGGTGATGACCAGAGCCGGAGGCGCGGCAAGCAGCTCTAACGCCCGACGGAGCTCGTCGTCCCGGGTCACCACGGTCATGGCGCCACGATCGAGAATATCACGGATCGTCTGCTGCTGCGGGAGAATGAGCCGCCCCTTGGGGGCCGCCTTGTCGATGGGCGTCACCAGCAGCACCATCTCGCCAGGGCTGACGAGATCGCCGATGAGAGGCGGCTCGGGCTCCCTCTCGGCGGCACCGGCGATGATCCGGGCCTTCACCTCGACGATCCCCTCCCCCGAAAGGGCAGCGGCGAAGACGGCGGGAACTCCTGCCGGCCCTTCCTTCAGCAGCTCCTGCCGCCTGCCGGCATCGACGAGATCGGCCTTGTTGAGAACGCAGAGCGTAGGAATCCCGCGGAAACGCAGCTCCTCGATGAAATCCCTCTCGAAGGGTGTCCAGCCGCTCCCGCTGTCGACGACAACGACGGCAAAATGACACCGCCTCAGCACCTCGTAGCTCTTCTCGACGCGCTTGCGCCCCAGCTCGCCCACGTCGTCAAGCCCCCCCGTATCGATGAGAACGACGGGACCGATGGGCAGAAGCTCCATGGCCTTGTAGACGGGATCGGTCGTGGTCCCGGGTACATCGGAGGTAAGGGCGATCTCCTGGCCCGTCAGAGCGTTGATAAGCGACGACTTCCCGGCGTTGCGCCTGCCGAAGATGCCGATATGAAAGCGGCTGGCCATCGGCGTAGCGCTCATGTTTTCGATCATATCGTTCCTCCTGAAGATCTCTCGGGTGCCCGATCAGGGAGATCGCTCGCGAGAGGCGTCACAACTGTTCCGACAGACAGCTTCCTCTTGTCGGGAGCTGAAAGAGCCCTCCGTCCGAAAATCATGATGACACCGACCGCCTGGCGGATCGACGGCATAGTCCGGGTACAACTCTCCGCCCCGCCCAGGCACCTCGGTGAGTTTCACCGGCCCGATGTCACCTGCGCCTTTCAGCCCTTCGAAAGCCCCACCATCTCTTCGATGCGCCGCATCATCTCCGGAGCAAGCCCCAGGCCGCTGCCCAGCTTCTCCAGATAGGCCTTTTCCGCCACCGTATCAACCTCGATGGCCATGAGGGAAGCCCCGTAAATTTGAGCCGCCAGCTCGGGATCACCCTTCGTTGCGGCAAAGAGGGGTTCCGTCTCCAGGGGGCGCTGCATCTCGGCGAGAACGTAGCGCTGGCTCTCCGGGTCGGCCCCCTCCTCCTGAAGCCTCCCCACGATGCGCCCGATCTCCCCTTCATCGATTCTGCCATCGGCCTTGGCTGCGTTGATCATCGCCTTGAGGATCATCTCGGCCCGACGCTCCAGCTCGACCTCCTCGACAGGCGTCTGAGGCGCCCTCAACCCCAGGGGAACCTGCCGTGACGCTCCCTTGGCCCGGAGGGCCTGGAACGCCATGGCCCCGAGAAGGGCCATCACGCCTCCACCCATGGCGCCGCCCACCGATCGGCGTCCGCCGCCAAGAAGGGCTCCGGCCAGAGCGCCCAAGCCGCCGAGAGCCAGGTTCTGCTCTCCCCCCGCCGCCCGACCGGCCTGGTTCAGCACTTCGCCGAGGATGCCACCGATTCCGCCGCCTCCCGTACCGCCCAGCGCACCGGCCAGAAGGCTCCCCAGGGCACCTCCCTGCCGGCTGTCCCGTATTTCTTCGCCGCCGCCCAAAGCCCTCTGCAGGCGCTGAGTGGACGAGGAGCTCATATCCGACTGCATCAGAGTCCCCAGCAGATCGCTCATGTTCATTTCGCACCCCCCCATCGTCTGTCCCGTCAGGTTCTCTCCGGTTAGAAATCCAGTCTTCACCTTTCGAAACCATTATAGTTCTTTGACGGCCCAGAATCACCCGAAGGAACGTCTGCCCGCAGCCGCTTTCAATCAAGGCGACAAGCTCCGCCCCGTACTCGGGACGCGGCTGTTGCGCTATCATGGGAGAGGCCTGCCGAGAAAAAAGACGGAAGAGGCCGGGAAGGTGTGGTGAAGCTTTGATCCTTGTCAGCGCCTGTCTGGCCGGCCTTGCCTGCCGCTATGACGGAAGCGGCGGCGGCGTCCCCTGGGTCCGCAACCTCGTCGCGAAAGGGAAGGCCCTCCCCTTCTGCCCTGAACAGCTCGGCGGCCTGCCCACGCCCCGGGAAGCCGCGGAGCAGAGAGCCTGCCCCGGCGAGGATCTTCCTCGGATCTTCTCGCGAAGCGGAGAAGATCTGACCGAAGCCTACCGGAGAGGCGCGGCGGAGGGGCTCCGACTGGCCCGGCTGGTGAAGACCCCTGCCGCCGTCCTGAAGGAAAGAAGCCCCTCCTGCGGGGTCCGGTGCATCTACAACGGCCGTTTCGACGGCACCCTTCTGGCCGGCGAGGGGATGACGGCCAGGCTCTTCCGGGAGGCGGGAATCACGCTCTTCTCGGAAGAGGAGGAAGCGCTCTGGCTGGCCTTCGTCAAGGGCTAACGGCGCAGCAAAAAGAGAAACTCAGCGTCCGGCCTGGCTCAGCAGGTACTCCTTCAAAACCCGGGCGTGGTTGTGCTCGACATCGCGGGAGGCATAGAGAAGAGTGATCTTCCCCTCGCCGGCCAGATCGAGAAGTGTCTCGACGGCGAGACTGCCCTTCAGCTCTTCGATATAGCGCCTCCGGAACTCCTCCCACTGGTCCGGCGCACGGTGAAACCAGCGGCGCAGCTCGGAGCTGGGCGCCGCCTCCTTGAGCCAGAGATCAGCGTGGATCCGCTCCTTGCTCAGGCCACGGGGCCAGAGGCGATCGACAAGAACCCGCCGACCGTCATCGCCGGGAACCTCGTAAACGCGCTTGATCCGGATATCCCTCACTGCTTCAGCCACGGCAGCATCACCTCCCAAGATCGTTCACGGAGGTTCCCTCCAGCCCCGCCCCTCACTCTCAGCCGGTCTTCGGCCCCTCGCCGATCACCATTTTCCCCCGGTAGTACCTGAAAGAGGCGAGGCAGGCATCCTCTTCGAGCCACCGCTCGGGGCCCATCATCTTCATGCGGCAGAGGTTGTAGACTTTCAGGTTGTGGGGAAGCTTATCGGCCCTGTCCGCCGCCGGGTTGAACTTCGAGCAAGGGAATTCTCCACAGGCAAAGCAAAAATCCACCCCCTTGCTCACGGAGCAGGCAAAGGTGGCACAAGTTTCAGGACAGAGAGGTGCCTTCTGGTCACTCCGGCACCCCTTGCAGAAGATCGTTTCCGGTGGAAGGCCAAGCATGGCGCCCCCTTCCTAGACGCGACATCATGCGCCGCTCTGGGAGCATCATCAGCATCACCAAACGGGAAACAGCCTCATGCCTGCAAACGCCTCACACTTCATCAACAAAGAGAGCTCCGGCGTCCCGGGAGCCCAGCAGATTCGAAAGGCTTTATGTCTTTTACCGGACAAACTAATATTTTGTTTAGTTTTCACTCTTTCATGATAGTTTCTTTAAGTTTTTCTGTATCGATCGCTATTCTTGCCACATTCGTTTTCATAGCAGCTTTAGCAACTTCACATGCCACATTCGCTGCCACTCTTTTATCAAATGCCCCGGGGATACAATAATCAGGAGATAATTCTTCATCAGTTACAAGTGACGCTATTGCATAAGAGGCCGCAAGCTTCATCTCTTCGTTTATATCAGACGCCCTAGCCTCCAAAGCCCCACGGAAAATACCAGGAAAGGCAAGTACATTATTTATTTGGTTTGAAAAATCAGAACGACCTGTGCCTATTACTTTCGCCCCAGCCGCCCTTGCTTCATCTGGATAGATTTCAGGTACCGGATTTGCCATTGCAAAAACTATCGAGTCTTTTGCCATGGCTTCTATCATGCCTTTTGCAACCGTCCCAGGACCCGACACTCCAATAAAGATGTCGCTCCCATTTAAAGCTTCTGACAATTTCCCGCTTATCTCATGTCTGTTCGTTATTTCTGCCAATTCCTGCTTACTGGAGTTCAGGTCTGTCCTACTTTTTGATATGATTCCTTTACTGTCACATACAACCACATCATAAACCCCAGCCGAAAGAAGCAGTTTAGCTATAGCAACTCCAGCCGCCCCTGCGCCGCTTATGGCAACCCTGACCTCTTCTATCTCTTTTTTAACCATCTTGAGGGCATTGATGATAGCGGCCAAAACCACAACAGCTGTACCATGTTGATCATCATGGAAAACTGGAATATCAAGTTCCTTCTTCAGCCTTTTCTCAATCTCAAAACACCTTGGAGCTGAAATATCTTCCAGATTGATCCCGCCAAAGGTTGGAGCCAGGTATTTTATGGTTTTAACTATTTCATCTACATCCTGGATGTCAAGACAGATGGGGAAAGCATCGACGCCGCCAAAATTCTTGAAAAGCACCGACTTGCCTTCCATCACCGGCATTCCGGCCATTGCTCCGATGTTACCCAAGCCCAGCACGGCAGATCCGTCGGTAACCACCGCCACCATTCGTCCCTTTGCCGTATATTTATATACAGAATCCGGATCCCTGCTTATTTCCATGCACGGCTCCGCAACGCCAGGCGTATAAGCAAGGCTCAGATCCCTGGCATTTTTTAACGGAACTTTGCTAATTACTTCTATCTTACCTTGATTTTCTATGTGAAGTTTTAGGGAATCACTTTTTATATTCATGATTAAGCCTCCTGCAAGTCTCCATTTTCGTCTTCGGCAATCCAAATTCACAAAAGCGCCCTATTAACCCTTCGCTTCGACTAGTTAGCAGGTTATAAATTTGAAAAGCAAGGTTATCTCGTAATTTTTCTTGATAAATTCTTTATTTAGACAACTTCTACTGCTTAGTTATTTCAAAACAGCTTGGCTCAGTCATGTTTTTAGGACATAATGCTGTTTTTATTTCTTCTTTGGTAAAAATATTTTTTTCACAAAGTATTTCTGAAACGCTTCTGTTTGTGCTGATAACTTCTTTAGCAAGTTTTGTCGCGCCTTCATAACCTATATAGGGAACCAATGCCGTGATTATCCCTACGCTTCTGTCAACCATCTCTTGACATCTGTCACGATTTGCCGTTATTCCGACGATACACTTTTTCCTAAAGACTCCTACGACATTCGCAAGTATCTCCACGGATTGTATTACATTGAAAACCATAACCGGCTCCATGACATTCAGTTCGAACTGACCGGCTTTTGCTGCAAGAGTAACAGTGTGGTCGTTGCCAATGACCTGGAAAGCCACCTGATTGACCACTTCAGCCATTACCGGGTTTACCTTGCCAGGCATGATCGATGAACCTGGTTGCACCGGAGGGAGGTTGATTTCACAAAGACCGGCTCTCGGACCGGATGCCATCATCCTCAAATCATTGGCTATCTTCGATAAGTTTAATCCTAAGATTTTTAAACTTCCCGAAAATTCCGCAAGGGTATCAACATTCTGGGTCGCATCTACCATATGTTTGCTACCATAGATGGGCAAACCCGATATTCCCTTTAAGTTTTCTATGACGGACTCAATGTATTCGATTTTGGCATTTAATCCTGTGCCTATGGCAGTCGCTCCCATGTTTACTTCGTGAAGAGCTTCCAAGGCCACCTTGATTCTGTTTATGTCTCTATTGATAGCCCTTGCATATGCTTCAAATTCCTGCCCTAAACGAATGGGGACGGCATCTTGAAGATGAGTGCGACCTATTTTTATGACATCATCAAACTCTTCAGACTTCACCATGAAGGTTGAATGTAACTGATCCAGCTCATCCAAAAGGATTTTAGCCAATTTCAATACCGCTATTCGAGTAGCCGTAGGAAAAGCATCGTTAGTCGATTGGGACATGTTTACATGAGAGTTAGGTGAAATCAGATCATAATCTCCTTTTTCACCCCCAAGAATTTCAATAGCCCTGTTAGCTATCACTTCGTTGACATTCATATTAAATGATGTCCCAGCTCCGCCCTGTATGACATCCACCACAAATTGATCCATATACTGACCTTCAAGGATTTCATTCGCAGCCTGGATTATCGCGTCAGCTTTATTTTGATCTAACTGACCTAATTTCATATTGACAAGGGCAGCGGCCTTTTTGACCATTGCCATTGCCAATATCAGCTCTTTATGGGGCCGGTAACCTGTGATCGGGAAATTTTCCAATGCCCGTTGCGTTTGTATGCCATAATAGGCTTCTTTTGGCACCTCTCGTTCGCCTAATAAATCATGTTCTAAGCGCTGACGACTCATTTAGCGACCCCCTGTTTAAAATGACCATCGTTTAGCCAATAAAGTTCAGTTTACGCAGCTCGCCGATCGCCTGCCACCATAAGAGCAAAAAGTTTCACTAATTATAGCATCAAGTAAGGCTTCGATAGCTAATTCGCCTGATCGATCCGCTGGCCGGTAAAGCTGCAGCGGATTGACAACAAAAAAAGCGTCCCGACCGCAACGGTCGGGACGCTTCCGTAAAAAGTCCTTGGCGACGGCGCTGGCGACCTCAAGGAACCGATGCCTCACGGTGCCTGCTCCGTGCGGAGCAGCGCAGCCCAGAAGGAGGCGGCGGAACGGCCTGCCGGCCAGCTGCGGCCCCGAGATTCAGAAGGGTCGGGAGAGGTGATCTTTATTCCTTCACCTCGAAAATCCAACCTTCGGGCGCCCTGATATCCCCGAGCTGGATTCCGCAGAGGGTATCATAGAGCTTTCTGGTGACGGGGCCAACCTCTTTTTCGCTGTAGAAGACGTGGAGTTTCCCCTTATATTCGATCCCGCCTATGGGGGTTATGACGGCGGCCGTTCCGCAGGCGCCGGCCTCCGTGAACTCGTCCAGCCTATCGACATAGACGTCTCTTTCCTCGACATCCATGCCGAGGTAGTCTTTGGCCACCTGCATCAGGGAATATTTGGTGATGCTGGGCAGTATCGAGGGAGACTGCGGAGTGACGAACCTGTTGCTCCCGGTGATGCCGAAGAAGTTCGCCGCCCCTACCTCCTCTATTTTGGTGTGGGTTGCGGGGTCGAGGTAGATGCAATCCGCAAATCCCCTCTTCGCCGCCAGGCCGTGGGGCAGGAGGCTGCTCGCGTAGTTGCCTCCGACCTTCACGGCGCCGGTGCCGTGAGGAGCCGCCCGGTCATGGTCCGACACCGTAAAGTTGACGGGGATCATTCCTCCTTTAAAGTAGGCACCCACGGGGATGCAGAAGACGCAAAAAAGGTATTCCGGGGCCGGCGCCACACCGATGTTGTCGCCGACGCCTATCATGAAGGGTCTGAGGTAGAGGGTGGCGCCGGTGCCGTACGGGGGCACGTAATGCCGGTTCGCCTTGACGACCTGAACGCAGGCGTCGATGAATTTTTCTACAGGCATCTCGGGCATGAGCACGCGCCTGCAGCTTTCCTGCATGCGCTTTGCGTTCTGATCGGGCCGGAAGAGATGGATCCCGCCCTCTTTCGCGCGGTAGGCCTTAAGCCCCTCGAAGCATGCCTGTCCGTAGTGGAGCGCCGTCGAGCCCTCACTGATGCGGAGCATGTTGTCTTCCACCAGCTCTCCCGCATCCCATCGGCCGTCCTTCCATCTCGAGACGTAGCGCAGGTCCGTCTTGATGTATTTGAAGCCGATCGTTTTCCAGTCGATATTCACGGCCTTGCTCATTCCTTCCCGTCCCCTTTCGCGACATGATCGTCTTATTATATCCGGTCCGGCCACACGGTCTTCCCGCGCCGCATCAAAAAACCTTTCGCGGCTTTGGCCGTAGCTGCGGCTAAGGCCGCGTTGATGCCGTCTTTTTTAATTCTTCAAAGAGACGACGTCAAGACCCACATTCTGCGTCTCTGTTGATGGAGCCATAAAAAGGCGATCCCTGCAGGGATCGCCTGGCTCCGTAACGGTCAGACGGGGCTGAAGCTCAACGCAAAACTCTCCGTACCCGGCCAATTTGAGCCGGTGTCACGGGATGTCTTAGCGAGAAATGCCCGACGGAACTATTTCTGGAAGAACACAACGACCAAAGCGCGAAGCGACAAAACCTCACGCCGCGCCATCGCCGTCTATCGTCTCGTGGCCAGCCGATTCAAAATGGGATTACCTCAGATTTGCAACATTGCCACACGATCGCAGGAAACCGACAGAAGCCAAAGAAGCTTTACAAACAAAAAGCTAACTGCCGGCAAATATAAATTTTACCGAGTTGGATAGCTTAAGGTTCAAATTTACACCGCTTTTCCGCTCAGTTGATTTAATCACAAGATTTAAATGATTTGGATAATGAGTTTCATCAAAACCTGCAACCTTCCCGAGATAGCGATCGTCGATGTACACGCTGTCACCGACTAAAATAACTCCGCCCGATTCCACTTCAAAGAAACCCACATAGGCAACTTTATTTACCACATCAGAAGGGCCAGCATCTTCGTAAATCATGATCATTTCGTGAATTTGATGCTTAGTTACTGCCCGCGAAGGCTGAACGATCAACTCCAACCCCCTGTTTTCGAGCATCGCATCCATGACGACGACTAAAGCCCCACAGACATCTCTGTTATCATTATAAATCTTTTTACTTAAGATCTGATTCTTATAGGGATCGCCCATGACATCAATCCTTTGCTCCGGTTCGTCGCTCCCGGAAGCAAGATCGGGAAGGCCCGGGAAAGGTCTTCGAAAAAGCCAGGGAAATTCATTCCCCCGGCCTACCTGATCGGTGCCCGCCCTATTTACTTTTAGAGAATCTCTGAAAAAAGCGCCTTTTATGGAGTCGCATCAGTGATGATGTAATCGGCAGAATAGAGCTGTAGCAACTTTATCATCATCCCCTCTTCAAGGGGCGCAAGACGAAATGGAGCGACAGAAAACCCTTGCCGATGCCCAGACCTTCGAGAGATACAGGAAGCCTACCCGGCGGGAGAAGTTTCTCTGGCGAAATGGAGGCTGTCGTCCCCTGGAAGGATCTCTGCGCGCTCATCGCCCCCTTCTATCCCAATCGCCGGTTGGGTTGGAACGGATGCTTTCGGATCCACTTTCTCCAGTGTTGGTTCAACCTCAGCGACTTGATCACGGAAGAGGACCTCTACGACATGGAATCAGGGAAAGAGACCAAAAAAGTCAACCCGACAGATGAGAGGGAGAGCTCCGGACGATTCCGGAGCTCTCCCTCTGCGTTGGCTGTATCTTGCTTTCTGCGCTTTCCGCGCACTGTGCCGTTCCTCTAAGCCGAGGGCTCAAGGCAAGCACCGTCGCCGCGATTGCGCAAAAAGGCCCGGGACCGTCAGGGTTCCCCGTTCAGAAGCCTCTTCCTCTCCCCCGTGAAGGACCACCAGGACAGGGGTTCTCCGCCTTCCATGAAACGGACGGCCGCCATGAGGACATCGAGCAGGCAGGGATCCTGGCACCGTCCTCTTTTGGCACCGATCTGCCTGTAGAGATCCAGCGGGTCTCTGCCGATCAGCTCCCTGGGGTGGGTGATGCCGATGGAAGCAAGGTCGGCCGCGATGGACGGGCCGATATTGGGAAGCTCATCGAGTTTCGTCACCTTTTGCCGGTCGGGGTTTTTCATCACTCTCGCCTCCCCTCTTCTGTCTCACCGAGACAACCCGAGCTGATCAAGCAAAAAGTCAAAGCCGATCCGCTCCTGTTCTAGTCGGACCCGATCGCCCCAGTGGTGGCACCTCAGCTGATCATACAGGTTACGCTCCTCATCGTTGAGTCTCGCCAGGTCCGCCGTCTCCTGCTGCGGCTCCATGCCCCAAAGGGACCGATGGGCCAAAAGGGTCTGCTGATCCATAAGAAAAGAACGAGCGTGGGGAAAGAGGCTCCGCAGCTGATTGAGGATGGCAAAGCCGTGGGTGTCGATGTCTCCCCAATAGTGGAGTTTCTTTTGATGGAGCCAATCGGCGCCGGCAAGGTTGCCAAAACCGTAACCGGCCCCGAAAAGAACCATCCCTTCGGGGACATCAGGGAAGGCCAGGAAGTTGATCTCGTTTTCGGTGATGAAGACCGTCGAAAGGGGCGGATCAAGGGAGGCGAAGGAACGTTCCGTCAGGGTGATATCGTGGTCTCCCTCTGTTCTCAGAAGACGGACGGCGGGGTCAAGCACGCGAAAACGGACCCGTGACGGTTTGTCCAGGAAACCGTAGCGGCGGCAGAACCCTGAGGCTCCGCCATAGGCCCCATCGATGGCCTCTTTGGGCAGGACGAGGTCGAGCAGTTCGGCCAGGACGGCTTTATGTCCCTCGATGAACTTGGTATGGACGCCGGGGAGATCGATCTGGCGAAGGTAGACGGCAGAGCGGGGATGGTTGAGGCACCAGGCGACGACGGCCAACAGTCGCGGCCACTCCTCGGCCAGCTCCAGAGCACGGAGAGGGCGCCTGGCCAGCCAAGCGGTCAATTCGGGCCGGCTCTCGCCGATCAGGGCGAGAAGCGCGGCAAACCGCTCCGCCTCCCGGAGCCTGCCGATCAGTCGGAAGGCATCTTCCAGGCTGTCGATCCAGATCTGCGCGGGGATTTCATTGACCCCGAGGACACGATGGTTGACGGTGCGCCATTCGATCCGGTAGGGGCCGGAGGCCGCCGAGATCCGGGCGATCCAATCACGGACCTCGGGAAACCGTTCGCTCAGCTCCCGCGAGTTAAAGACCTCCAATCGCTGCAGACGGAAACCGGCCAAGCTATCATCGGTCATGAATTCCAGTTCAAGGCTCTCACTCATCGCCGGCCTCCAATGGCCCCGCCAGCTGCCTTCGGACCGCCTTGACTGTTTCGGGGAAATCATCAGAGTGGCAGGTCATGGCCCTTGGGAACCTCCCGCTGATCGAATCAGCCGCAGCAGGCCGGGTGCAACGTTCCACTGAGAGCCGTCCTCGGTTACGATGCTGACCGTTTTCTTGTTGAGCCGGATCACTAGGCCTTCCAGCGCTCGGCCGTCCGGGGCCTGAAAACCGACCCGGTCACCCCTGCTGAAGCTGGTCATCAGCGTAGTAGCACGGGCCAAGGAAATGAGCTTGAGCCGCTCGACGATCAGCCGGTAGGGTGACTATATTTCATGCTGTCCTTTGCCGCTCTCTACGATGCCATACTGGCGTAATAAGGCGACGGCACCGTTGGGTACGCCCGGAATACATGCACGAAAACCGCCTCTGCCTTGTCCCACACGTCCTTCTCGGAATATGTTCCCGGCAACCCGGTTTGCTCGCTCCAGAGAAAATCCTGAATCGCCAGGCGGACCGCATCTTTGGTGGATTCCTTGTCACGCCAGTGATTAACCCGTAGCTTCTCAGCCTTGAGCATTTCGAGCAGATCAACGGCTACGGACTTGATCCGTTTGATGTCACCGGACGTCAGATCCGGCTTCTTCAGCAGGTCGAATACGGCGAGAGTTTCCTCTTCAAGCCCTTCCCGCATGGCGCGGCTCTCCTCATCGCCCATCTCGTCCAGGATCTGCAGAAGCGCTTCAAAGGTCTTCTCGATGGTCACCTGATCCTTCTCACGGTTGTACTCGGCGACGATCTCCTCGTAATGCCTTTGGAAATCGGTCCGCAAAGGATTCTGCTGGAGCAGACGCTGCAAACGTTGCTCGATGACGGTCTTCAGGTTCTGCACGGTGGTGCGTTTGGCCGGGCTGCGCTCGAACTCCCGTCGCAACCGGTCGAAATCGATCTTGCTGATGTCGTACGGTGGTGACTCTTCATCAACAGCCGGTTGGGTCTGTGTCTCAATCGCCTCATCGACCACCTGATGCAGTTGGCGGATGATATCGGTGATATCCGCCTGCTCACGGTCCAGTTGCAGACTCTTGTAGACGATGTTGATGGCGTCGAAGTCAGCCCGGCAATCATTGACGCCTTCAATGGTGATGCAGGCTTTGAATTTCGAAAACGCCGCCCGGCACATCACCTCAAAGCGTTTTCTCGTCTCGTCGTTTTCGTTCGCCGCCTCCTTGGCTGCGAGAATTGCCGCATTTCGGGCAAATCCGGTCTGCCCGATAATTCCATCCAAAGATGCGCTACGCTCCTCCAGAAAAGCCCGGATAAAGACAATTGATTCACGAAGATCGGCCAACAGCTCTTCGTCCGGTTTGGCCGGTTCGGTCTCGCCGCCCTCGCCACTGCGCCCGTCATCGCCCGTTCCGGCATAGGTCGCCAGCGCCTTGCGCAGGTTCTTCAGGATACCGCAGTAATCGACGACCAAGCCGTTGTTCTTGCCCTCGTTGACCCGGTTCGCCCTGGCAATGGCCTGCATCAGCGTGTGCGCCTTGAGCGGCTTATCCAGGTACAAGGTGGAGAGACTGGGAACATCAAAACCCGTCAGCCACATGGCACAGACGATAGCGACGCGGAAGGGGTGCTCCTCGGCCTTGAAGGCATCGTCCAGCGACAACCGCTGCATGTTCTGGAACTGCGGCTGCTTGCGCATCGCCTCGGACAGGGCAATGCCCTCCTTGATCAGGCGGCGGTGCGGGGTGATGTCCAGCTCCCACTTGCGGAACTTCTCGACCTCGCCTTGTTCCTCGCTGACCACCACCGCCATCTGCGTTTGGCGCATCCACTCGATCTGGCGACGCCGGTACTGTTCGTCCTGCTCGTCCGTGGCTTGGGGCAACTGTGCTTCCAACTCGCCGATTCTCTCGTTCCAATAGCACTCGATCAGCTGGTGCATGCGGACGCAGGTGACCTTGTCGATGCAGACCAGCATCGCCTTGCCGGCCTCCCACGCCGTGGAATAGTGCTGCACAAAATCGCGGGCCACCTGGTCGAGACGTTTCCCGGCCGTGATGATGTGATAGTCGCGCTTGAGCTCCTGCTCCAGGCGCTGTTCCACATCGATATTGCCCGTCTCCAGTTCTTCCAGTTTTTCGGCGATCCGCTCGTTCAAATCACCGACCGCCACGCCGAGCTTATCACCACGCGCATCGTAGTAGAGCGGCACCGTGGCCTTGTCTTCCACGGCCCGCTGAAAATCGTAGGTGGAGACGTAATCGCCGAACACTCGTCGGGTGATTTCGTCGTCCTTAAAGAGCGGTGTGCCGGTGAAGCCGATATAGCCGGCGTTCGGCAAAGCATTGCGCATGTTGAGCGCCAAGGTGCCGTACTGGGTGCGGTGGGCCTCGTCGGTGATAACGATGAGATCATCGCGCCGGGAATAGGCCTCGCCTTCGACCACAGTCTGATTGAATTTCTGGATCAGCGAGAAGACATGTGATTTGTGCTGGGCCAATAACTGGGCGAGATGCTCGCCGCTCGCTGCCCGGCACGGGTCGCGGTCGTTATCCACCACGCCGCACCCGGCAAAGGTCTTGTAGATCTGCGTGTCCAGGTCGTCACGGTCAGTGAGAATCAGAAAGGTGAAATTGCCGCCCAGTTTGCGATGCACCTTTCCGGTGAAGAACACCATCGAATAGCTCTTGCCCGCCCCCTGGGTATGCCAGAACACCCCAAGCTTGCCGTTTCTGCGCTTGCGGTCGCGGACCGCTTCGATGGCCCGGTTGACCCCCAGATATTGATGGTTGCGGGCCAGGATTTTTCGAGGGTTCCCGGCCGAGTCGTCGAAAACGATGAAGTTCTCCACCAGGTCCAGGAAATTGGCTTTCGCGCAGACCCCCTTGAGCAGCGTCTCCATGGCTACCACGCCCGGCTGATTCTCGGCCAACCGTTTCCACTCGTGAAAATGCTCGAACCGGCTGGTGAGCGAGCCGAGTTTGGCATCCACCCCATTGGCCAGCACGACCAAAGCGTTATGATGAAACAGATGCGGGACGGTGTCCTTGTAGTCCAAAAAGTTCCGCTCGTAGGCGGCTCGGATATCGCGGCTGACGTTCTTCAGTTCCATGAACAACAGCGGCAGGCCGTTGACGAAACCGACGATGTCCGCCCGGCGGCGATACAGATCGCCGCGCACCCACAACTCTCGCACGCAGAGGAAATGATTGTTCTCAGGAACATCGAAGTCGAACACCCGCAGCCGCCGGCGCTCCCGTTCGCCTTTGGCGTTGCGAAAGGTGACCTGCACCCCGTCCTTGACAAGAAAGTACTTCTCGCGATTGGTGGCGGCCATGGTCTGTGAAGCGGAGACCGTGACGATCTGGCGGAGGGCGTCTTCATAGGCCGTGGCAGGCAACCCGGGATTCAATTCTTCGATTTTGGCTCGCAGGGTGCGAGTCAACACCACCTCGCGATCCGATTCCCGCCCCAGCAGGCTATCCGGCCCGAAATCCTCGTTGTTGTAGGCATACACCGACTCCCAGCCAAGCTCCTGTTCCAGGTACTCGGCGGTGGTCTGTTGGACGAGAGTGTCTTCTGTATAGAGAGTGGGAGTCATTCAACTGCCTCCCAGTGGCCTTCCTTCCTTCCTCCGACCCGTCGCAACAATCCATCCCTTTGCAGGTTCTGAATGTTCCGTTGCACCGATCGCTCGGTAATGCCGATCAATTCAGCCAGTTCAGGAATGGTAATGGACGGTTTTCTTCGACAAGCATCCAGGATCTTTCCCGACGCTTTCCCGACGCTTTCCCGACGCTTTCCCGACGCTGTGTCGGCTTTTGGCGAAACGTCCAGTGCAATGTTCACCAGATCCAGCTCTTCCACCGGCTTGCGGTGAACCGTTGCCGTGAACAGGCAACCGTCGTGGTCGTCAGTTAAGTCGATGGCCGGCCACTCTTCCAGCGCCCGTTTGATACCCGAACCCAGGCCGTGATAGGGCAGCAGCCCCTTGGCTACGTAGGAAACGAGGATGGGATTGCGGATGTTGGAGTTCCCGGCCCGGATCTTCTCCACCGTCAGGTTGTTGGGTAAATGGCCGGGGCTGATGATCTCGATGCGGTTATCGAAAACAAACAGACGGATCGGGGCGCTGACCAGGTAGTCCCGGTGCACCAGGGCGTTGACCAGCAGTTCCTCGAAAACCGCTTCGGGAATCTCCGGCATTCCTGGAGCGTTCACCCCGCGACCGGCCTGCACCTTGTGGAGGTTGCGCATGACAAAGGCCAATGCGCCCTCGAAGAGTTTCGGCAGCGGTCCGGAAAAATCCTCGGTGTCGAGGTAGTCGGTGGCGTGGATCTTGTTGCCGGGGTAGTGGATCGCTTTGACCACGAACTGCGGCACGATCCACTCCGGTTGCTCGGCGAACATCAGCACCCCAGCCAGGTTCAGCCTGCCGTCGTCGGTGGCAAGATTCATGTTTTGCAGCAGCCGGGTCAGCTCATCGGGGGAGTCGGGGTACTCCTGTTTGTAGACAGCACGCAGGAAATCGCGGAAACGCAGCTTGTCCAGCTTGTCGATGCCCGCCTTGGTGGGCAGCTCGTCGGCATGGAACTGGTTGGTGAACTGGAACAGGCGGCGCAGTTCTTCCTTGGAATTCACCCGCCGCTTATCGGCCCCGGCCTTGAGCCAGATCACCCCGTTCCTGTCGAAGTAAGGCTTGTCGATCCCCTTGGGCACGGTCAGTGCGATGACAATCCGGCCGTTTTCCAGGGCAACGTTCTCGGTCTGCACCGCCAGCGGGCTGTGGATCAAGTGGCTGGCAGCGTTGCTGATGAGCTGGTTGATGCGGGCCACATCCTGCCCTGAAAGTCCCGGCGCCGAACCATCATCGGCCACGCCGATAAAGATGGTGCCGCCATTGGTGTTGGCGAAAGCCGCCATCTCCGAGGCAAGCGATTCGGCATTCTTCACGTCCGCCTTGAACTGGCGAGTGGAGTCTTCGCCGAGGGCGATTTGGGCGAGGAGGTCTCGTGTCTTCATGCCGTTCATGACTTGCCTCCTTTTTCCAGGGGCGGTTTCAGCTTTTTGATGTCCTCTTCCAGCTCCTTGAGGCTCTCTTCATGCTGGATGTGCCGCTGCGTCTCCCGGAACTTGGCATACTCCAGAGCAGCTTTTTGCTGAAATTCGGAAATTCCGAATTTCTTCATCACATCCGCTTCAACCAGCTCGCCTTCGGCGAAAATGTTTTTGATATGCTCATTGATGGTTGACCTGGCTTTGCCGAGCAGCCTGGCCATGTGGTCCTGGGTCAGCCAGACCGTCTCATCCTCCAGCCGGACATCGATTTTGATATTGCCGTCGGCAGCCTGGTAAATAAGAATTTTCGAATTATTCATGCCGCCGCCTCCATGCCTAAAAGGTCACTTATCGGGTCAACGTGACCTGATGAATCCATGCCGCCCGTATTGACAAAGGTGCAGGTCTCCCGGCCGAGATTCGAGGTGCCAGAAGACTTGAACTCGGTGGTGAAACCTTCGCCGAGGGCAAGGAGGCCTTTGAGTTCTTTCAAGTTCATAAAGATTCCTAACGAAGGCGTGTTCGACTCGGTGCCCGGTATTGTTCCGGTTCATCTGGCACAAGTTTTACCTCGTAGCGACGGCGATCAAGCACCTCCAAAAACCCCATGATGTCTCGTTCATTAACGATAAGCGCTTCCCCGTTGATAGTAATATCAACTCCGGTTGCACTACACGTATCAATCAGATGTTGCCCATCGATCCTGGCGACTTCCTGCTGTGAACGGATAGAAGCAAGGTATCGGGCGGCACGGAGATGGGTGGTAGCGTACTGCTGAATACCACCAAACTGCACGAAAGGCAGGTCTGCCTGAAGCGTTGCAACATTGCCAACGACAGCGGCAAGAATAGCCTCCTGCAGTTTTCCAGCAAATTCGAAGCCACTTGGACGTAAGATGTGGATTCTCTGGCTATCAATCAATAAATCGAAGTCATTATCCAACTTGAAAATTTTATCGCCCACTATCCTCAGGGCATCCCCACTCTGCCAAATCAAGCGGCTTTTCAACACGCCCTTGAATTGAGTTGACCGCCTTAGTGCGGTGAGGTTCCGACCCTGGGTGTCAGTGAATTTTGCGAAATAGCAAAACATTGCCTCTGTATCATCAAGAGCGTTCTGATCAATATCCAGGTTGACTGCCTGGTGCAGATTCCGCATACGCACAGCCAATTCGTCATCAAGTGGAAGATATACATGTTCGCAGCCGGAGTGCTTTTCTGAAGGTTCATAGCGGACCGGATCGTTGGTCAGTTGCCGCATGGTCGCCCAAGTTTCTGCGGCCATCTCACCAAGCGCAATCTGCACAGCCTCATCCACCATCACGCAATGAAAGGCGTGTTCATCGCCATCGTCCCGCCCTACGCCGAACTGCACCGTCTGAATGGCATTCAAATCAAAATCCATCATTGCCCTCCTAATTCAAAGCAAACCGTATTACTCAAGCGATAAGCCTCGATTTGTTCCCCACCAGACACAGCGACGCGTTTCGTAATCAAAACAACACAGGTTTTGCCGCTCAGCGGGTTGTCGTCTGTTTTCGGATAGATAGTGAAGACATGAAAGCCAAACGCCGCGAACAGGATGTTCATGTAGTGAAGATTCAGGCGCCAGAACAGGAAGACGATAAAGCCTAGCGCCACCAATACCGCTGCAAAGTCGCGCCAAGCACTCAAATCAGGGCTGTAAAAGGGCAGTAACATGGCAAACAGGTAAACCAGTAAGTGATCTCGATGGTCTTCTGCCTTGCCAACCACGATGGGGCGAATCTGTTTTTGTTTTCTCGCTATCACGATACGCCGCCAAAGATACAAAGACGGTGCAATAACCATGAAGAGACAAAATCCAAGAAACCAATACTCGGGTATCAGGCTGTTGCCGCGAACCGCCCATAATATGAACAAGGGCGAGATACTACTCAACACCATCATCAACCGGGCCAGTCTGAGTCCCTCTTTGACTGGCTTCATACCGCCACTTCCCCGTTCATCAGTTTGGGCAGGAGGAGGTCGCGGGCTTTGGCGAGCCTCTCGATCGTTTGCTGAAGATTCGCGATTTGAAGATCTATCGGGAGCACATGCTCCATGAACATCGCCACTATCCGATCTGTCGGCTGCATAAGCTCTACACCATACAGGTCTTTCTTCGTTATCGCTGCGAAGATCGCACCGCCGCCAATCATGTCTTCTTTGAAAAAGTGACTCTTGAGCGCGTAAAAAAGATAGTTCTGTTGATTACAGTTCGACCGGATCGCCGCAAGCCCTCGGCCAATGACAATTTTATCTGGCGTTATGTTTATGCGCCCGACAGGAGCTCTCACACTGAAAAGTATGTCGCTGGGTTCTCCGATACGGCTTTGGACTGTGCAATATGTCTCATGAGAGGGGAATCGAACCCCGAAATTGGTCACGCCTTGATGAAACGGCAAACCATTTCCATCGTTGTTGTAATAGATGGACTTGGGGCTTTGTCCCATCGTGATATCGGCGATCTCGCTTAAAGGCTTCTTCTCCCACCCCTCCGGCACGCCGTCGATGATTTGGGTGTGTTCGTGGCCGGGGAAGCGGAGGTGGACGAACCATTCCTTGTAAAGCAGCCGCGCCGCCTGCTCCAGCAACTGAATTCGCCGCCGGTTGTTCTCGATCAGGTCGTCGTAGGCCGTGATGATGCAGGCAATGCGTCTTTGAGCCTCAACAGGTGGTAGCGTAATGCTGTAAGCGCTAAGCGAATCAATGGTTATCTGAGCTTGTGCAGCCCCAGTGTTGAGTTTTTCTTTTAGAGGTTCACGGCCGAGTCGGTACAGTAGAAACTTTTTATCTACAATTCCTTCATCGTGATCCAGTACGATTGAAAGATTTGTAATCCAAGATTTTTCGGGTGACATTTTGACGTCTCCCGTGCCCCCCACACCTCTTGCAACAACGATGACGCGCGGTTCGTCATACAGGTACTCCTTGGCGCATCCCGTAATTCTGTATCCACTGAAAATCGGGTATCCCTCGTCAGCTACGACATTGCTGGGGGGCATCTTGCCGTACTTCATTCGACAGATATCGCCCAATTTATAAGGAGTTAAGTTCATACCCCCAACTCCTCAAAATTCTTTTTGATCGTCGCAGCCAGTTGCACGGCCTCGGCGTTCAGATCCTCCAGCTCCACATGGATGTCGCGCAGGGCCTCTTCGAAGTCGAAATCCTCGTCCTCTTCCTCCGGCGCAACGCCGACATAACGGCCGGGGGTGAGGCTCCAGTCGTTGGCCGCGATCTTGGCCCGGTCCACCAGCTTGACCAGCCCTTCCACATCGCGGAGTTGGCCTTGCGGGAAACGTTCGGTGAGCCAGTGGGCCTGTTTCCAGAAGTAACGCACCTGCTTGAGCTGTTCCACGACCAAGGCGCGGGCTTCGTCAACGGCCTTGCGGCTGCGGGTGATGGCACGACCTGCCCAGGCGTCACTGTCCTTGGCGTCGCACTCATTTTCGCAGGTTTCGATCAAGCGGCAGGCGAGCTTGTAGAGCAGGTCGGCCTGTTTGACCAAATCGCGGCTTGTTTCGGCCAAGGTTGCCAGGCGGTCCAGGGCTTTCTTCAATTCGCCGTTGGTTTTCTCCTGCTTTTCCCATGCCGCCTGCTCATTGTTGAGGGTCTGCCGAAATGCCTCCACGTCCACCTTAAACAGCAGGATCGCATCATCCAGTTCCTTGAGCGGTTCAATGTGGGGCGCGTCCTTGGCCAGGGTCTTGAAAAAGGGCTCAACACTGCTGCGCAAGGTCGCCAGCGCACCGATGAAATCGGGCAGCAGTTCGACCGTTTCGCCATTGTTGTCTTTCATCGTGAAACAGGCCGCGCCCTCGGCCAGCATGCGCCGGCAGTAGCCCGCTACCAGGTCGAGATAGCGCCCGATCTCGCCCCGGTAGAGCCAGACGATGGCCAGCAGGTTCTGCTCCTGCTCGGGAGAGAAATCGAAGATCTTGCGCGTCACCTTGCGATAGATGTTGCGGGCGTCGATCATCAGCACCTTGTCGCAGTGCGCTTCCGGCTTGGCGCGGTTGAGGAACCAAAGCTCACAGGGGACGGTACGGGTGTAGAAGAAGTTGGAGCGGATGGCGACCATGATATCCACGTCGCCGGTTTCCACCAGCTTCTGGCGCACCTTGGCCTCATCGCGCCCGGCGCTGGAAGCCTGAGACGACATGACGAACCCGGCCCGGCCCTGTTCGTTGAGGTAGCTGTAGAAATAGCTGATCCAGACGTAGTTGCCGTTGCTGACCTTGCCCTTCTTGTTGACGCCGGGCAGGCCGAAAGGCAGGCGAGGATCACTCGTGACCTTGTCGGCATCGATCTCGTCTACGTTGAAGGGCGGATTGGCCATGACAAAGTCGGCCTTGCGCAGCAGCTCGTGGGGGTCTTCGTAGTAGGTGATGGCTTTCTGGATGTCGCCTTCCAGGCCATGCACCGCGAGGTTCATCTTGGCCAGGCGGATGGTGGTGGCGTTCTTTTCCAGGCCATAGAAAGTGAGCTTCTCGGTGGGGTTCTCGTGACGCCGCTCGACCACCCGGGCGCTCTGTACGAACATGCCGCCCGAACCGCAGGCCGGGTCGAGCACCGTGCCGCCCGCCGGTTCGATGACGTTGGCGATCAGCGAGACCAGCGACACCGGGGTGAAGAACTCGCCGCCGTCGTGGGCCTTCTGGTCGGCGAACTGGGTCAGGAAGTATTCGTAGATACGGCCGAAGACATCCCCGGAGACCCGCTTGAGTTCCTCAGGGTTGAGGGTGCGCAGGAGCTGGCCGAGCACGGCGTTGTCGAGTTCCTGATACTCGCTTTTGGGAAGCACGCCGCGTAGGTTTTCGTAGTCGGCCTCTATGGATTCCATGGCATCGATGATCGCCTTGGCCCGGTCGGCACTGTCAGGCAGAGCCACAAGGGTATCGAACTGGGCCTTGGGCTGCAGGAAGATGGCGCTCTTTTGCGAGAAGTCCTCCTTGGTCAACGGACGGGGCTTGCCGCCGCGAGTGGGCAGGTTGGCTTCGATGGCATCCTTGACGCCGAGAAAACGGCTGTAGGCGTGGCGCAGGAAGACCAGCCCCATGACCGGCAGGAAATATTCGTTGCTGGCGTAGTTAGAGTTGGCGCGCAGGGTGTCCGCGGCGCTCCAGAGGCGCTTTTCTATGGCTTCAATGTGTTCGAGTTGGGCCATGCTTACATTCCCCTCCCAAAAACATTCTTTATATACAGGGCCTTGCTCTTGCCTCCCAGGCTGAGCAGCAGCTTAGCGATCGTCAAAGCGTCGACGGCTGTCGTTGACAATCATACCGTTTCTCCGGTAAGTAAGGCCCTAATCCAAACGCCAAGAGACCAGCCATTGGAATCAAGGACCTTTTTGACGTAATTCGGGTGACGGGGCCTAAGTCCTGAAAGCGGTGCAAGTTGCCAAAACCCCTACGGAAAGAAAAAACCCGCCCCATAACTGCACTCGGTCAGTGAACGGGCCATTTTTCATGATGAGACAGAGCTATCCAGCACCTCTACCGCACAAGCCTCCTTGACGGTGAGCAATTGGATTCCCCTGCCGTAGGGGCAGAATTAATGTCCACCATGAGCATTTTAAGCGACAAATAGGGAAAGCTCAAGAAAACAAAAGCAGAAGCCGTCTGGGTTTATGGATAAACCCAGACGGCTTCAGATTGTATGCTGGTGGAGGCGGGGAGAATCGAACTCCCGTCCGCCAGGGGCCGGCCTCAGAAGCACTACGAGCGTAGTCCCTGATTTGATCTCGGGGATCGGGCTCCCAGGGACAGGATCCCTCACCCCCAGCTTCCTGATCTTAGCCGGCCGTCGGAAGCGAAAGCGGCCGGAGCAACCGTTCTATGTGACGCTGGACGACACCCGGACGGTGAAAGCGCCGGCAGCGGGCTGCTTAATTAAGCAGCCAGTGCGTAGTTATCGTTGGCAGTTACTTTGAAGGTTCCGCGTTTAACGAGGTTGCGGAGACCTCGGCTCGCTCCTCTGGGCCCTCCAGCCTGTCGTCGAAACCTGTCGCCCCCTTGAGTTTATTGTTCTCTGTTGCGGTCCTTGACGGCCCGCGCCATTTCCCTCTTGACATCCCGCTCGGCGATGGCGTCGCGCTTGTCGTGCTGCTGTTTCCCCTTGGCCAGGGCCAGTTCCACCTTGGCCCACCGCCCCTCCTTGAGGTACATGGAAAGGGGGATCAGAGTCAGACCCTTTTCACGGATCTTGCTCATGAGGCGGATGATCTCGCCCTTGTGCAGCAGAAGCTTTCGCGGCCGCTTTTCGTCGTGGTTGTAGTAGCTTCCCTTGTCGTAGGGAGAGATATGCAGATTCTGAAGCCACAGCTCCGCCCCCTCGAAGCGGGCGAAACTGTCCTTCAGGTTGACCCTGCGCTCCCGGACCGATTTGATCTCCGTTCCGGTGAGGGCGATGCCCGCCTCGAAGGTCTCGAGAATGAAGTACTCGTGTCGCGCCTTGCGATTGGTGGCGACGGGCACGTTGGCCATGATGAACCCCTCCCGGCCCTGATTATAGCGGGGCGAAGGCTTAAAGTCAATATTCGTCAAAGACTTGTGTGGCCGGACAGGGATAATGTCATCCCTTAAGGGGACAGGGAAAATGTCACCCCCCTCGGTGGAAAATAGACTCTATGAAGAACGAGGGTGACATCAGGTTGTCCATCAGGCAGGCGCGGAAGCTTCATGTTCTTGAAGAGGTGACATGCGGGAGGATGACCAACAGGGAGGCTTCAGCCGCTTTGGGCCTGTCGGTGCGGCAGGTCCAGAGGATAAAGGCCAGCTTCAGGGAGGCGGGAGCAGCATCGCTGGTCCACGGCAATGCCGGCCGGAAGCCGTCCAATTGCGTCTCCTGCGCGGTCAGGGATCTTGTGGCGGAGCGGGCGAGATCCTTGTGGAAAGGGGCGAGCGCAAAGCACATGTCGGAGCTGCTTTTGGCCGAAGAGGGGCGCTCTGTCTCCTCCAAGACCATCACCAGGATCCTGAAGGAGGCGGGCTTGAAAAGCCCCCTCTCCCATCAAGGGGCCAGGAAGCGGAGGAGAAGGACCCGGATGGAGCGCTTCGGACAGATGCTTCAGATGGACGCCTCTCCCTTCGACTGGCTCTCGAACGGTTCGATGATCTCCCTTCACGGCGCCATCGATGATGCCACCGGCAGCGTCACGGCCCTGCGGTTCGAGCGTACGGAGTGTCTTGACGGCTATTTCCGCGTCCTGGAAGAGACCGTCCTCGCTTACGGGGTCCCCAGGTCCATTTACTCCGATGCCCACTCGATCTTCTTCTCCCTCAAGCCTGCCAGGCTCACCCTTGCTGAGGAGCTGAGGGGGGCAAGGGAGGGGCTTACCCAGTTCGGCAAGGCCCTGGACATCCTGGGCATCTCCCCCATCAAGGCCCTCTCTCCACAGGCGAAGGGGCGGATAGAGAGGCTCTGGGGGACGCTCCAGCACCGATTGGTGGTCGACCTGAGAGTGGCAGGGGTGTCCACCCTGGAGGAGGCCAATGCCTTCCTGACAGCCTACAGATCGAGACATAACAGGCTCTTTGCCGTCACGCCAAAGGATGAAACGGCGGCATTCATGCCTGCTCCCTCCAGACAGGATCTTGCCCTTATCCTGTGCCGAAGATCTTTCCGGAAGATGGCAGGAGATTCCACCATCTCCTGGAAGAACCGGAAGTGGGCCGCTGTCGGCGAGCAGGACAGAAAGGCCCTCTTCCGCCGCGGGACCGAGGTCGAGGTCCTGACCCTGTTGG
>JAHDQY010000028.1 GCA_018433595.1 Synergistales bacterium | reverse complement strand
GGAGAAGGTCCCCGCCTGGATCGACAAGTACGGCAAGGACACGGCTTTCTTCTGCACTAACGATGCCCATACGGAGCCCCTTCTGAAGCGGATTGCCGAGATGGGCGGCTACTTCGTCGAGGCCGACCTTCCCTCGCCGCTCATGGGCTACCCCGGTGCCCTCGGTGTCGACCTTTCCGCTGAAAAGGGCGAATTCCCGGCCATCCTCAAGAAGGTGGAGCAGGCCGTCATCGACAAGGGCGGCAAGGGACGCATGGGAACCTGGGCCTACTCCTACGGCTACACCAATTCGGCCGGGCTGGTGGAGTTTGCCCGCCGCGTTCTCGACGGGGAGGCCAAGCTCGACAGTTTCAAGGATCTTCTTGCCGCCTACGAAAAGTACACCCCCGGGGCGACCTGGAACGGCAGCTACTATGTCGATCTGAACACAGGCATCAAAAAGAAGAATCATGTCCTGCTCTATCAGGACACCTATGTCTTCGGCACAGGCTACCTGAAGATGACCGACGTTGAGGTTCCGGAAAAATACTTCACTGTTCACTAGGAAGGACCGCGAACGTCAGGGGGGAGGAAGGCCGCCTTCTTTCCCCCTTATCGTGGGCGCCGACGTTACCCGGGGAGAAGATGACCGCTGCAAGCCCTTCTCTTCGCATGGCAGAATCCCTCAAGAGCGTTATCATCGGTGACCGGGGAATTTTGACGCCCTCCCATCCCTCTTATACCGAGGTGAAAGGCATGACAATGGAACCGCTCCTTCGCATAGAGGGGGTCGGCAAGGCCTATTTCGGGAACCGCGTTCTCAAGGATGTGAGCTTCTCTCTGGCCAGAGGGGAGATCCTGGGGCTCGTCGGGGAAAACGGAGCGGGCAAGTCGACTCTGATGAACATTCTTTTCGGGATGCCCGTGATCCGTGAGACGGGAGGATTCGAGGGCAAGATTTATCTCGATGGAGAGGAAATCGCCTTTTCCAATCCTTTCGAGGCTCTGGATGCGGGCATCGGAATGGTGCACCAGGAGTTTTCCCTGATTCCCGGATTTTCGGCGGCGGAGAACATCGTCCTCAACCGGGAGTCGATGCGGAACAACCTTCTCGTGGAAGTCTTCGGCGATCGTCTGAGGACACTTGATCGGGGCGATATCTTTCTCCGCGGCCGCAGTGCCATCGAGAAGCTGGGTGTCTCCATCGACGCCGATATGCTTGTTTCGGAGATGCCTGTGGGACACAAGCAGTTCACCGAGATCGCCAGGGAGATCGAGAAGGCCGGGACGAAACTTCTCGTCCTTGACGAGCCGACGGCCGTTCTGACCGAGTCGGAAGCGGCGATTCTCCTCGAATCGATGCGCCGCCTCGCCGCTGAAGGGATTTCGATCATTTTCATCTCTCACCGTCTCCAGGAGGTCATTGACGCCTGTGACCGCTTCATCGTCCTCCGTGACGGAGAGGTGGTCAAGGAATCCGGTACCGAGCAGGCTGACGTCCGAGAGATCGCTACGGCGATGGTGGGACGCAAGATGGGAGTCGAGGAGGCCCGTGAAGAGGAGGGGAGGGCCTTCGGTGAGGCGGTTCTTACGGCGGAACAGCTCTGGGTGGATATGCCCGGCGAGACTGTCCGCGACGTCTCTTTTTCGGTGCGGCGCGGCGAGATTTTCGGAATCGGCGGCCTGGCCGGCCAGGGGAAGCTCGGCATCGCCAACGGAATCATGGGGCTCTTCCCTGCGGGAGGCACCGTCCTTTTCGAAGGGAAGCCGATCACCCTGGATGATCCCCGGAGCGCCCTCAGGGCCGGTATCGCCTTCGTTTCTGAGGATCGCCGGGGTGTGGGGCTCCTGCTTGAGGAGCCTATCAAGCTCAATATCGCCTTCACCGCCCTCCAGATGCAGGATCGTTTCCTCAAGAAGAGCCTGGGAGGTTTTCTGACGTGGCGTGATGAGGCGGCCATAGACGAGCTTGCCCGGGAGTACATCGAAAGCCTGGCCATCAAGTGCGTTGATGCGGATCAGAGGGCCCAGGAGCTTTCCGGTGGGAACCAGCAGAAGATCTGCCTTGCCAAGGCCTTTGCCGTGAGACCCAAGCTGCTTTTCGTCTCCGAGCCGACGCGGGGGATTGACGTGGGGGCCAAAAAACTCGTTCTCGACACGATCCGTCGTCACAACAGGGAATACGGTACCACGATCATCATGACCTCTTCGGAGCTGGAGGAGCTTCGCTCCATCTGCGACCGTGTCGCCGTCATCCAGGAGGGGCGGGTGGCCGGAATCCTGCCTCCTACGGCGGACCGGGCCGAGTTCGGAATGCTTTTCCTCGGCGCTTCGAAAGTCAGTGAAAAGGAAGTGGCTTCCTGATGCAGAAACTGCGAGCCTTGATCCATCACGTGGGGTGGCCCCGGGTCATCATCGCGGTCTTCCTTCTCTGTCTCTTTGTGGCGGCTCCTTTCGTTAGGGTCCGTCTTGATGCCTCCATAGGCGACACGCTGGTCCGCTTCGGAATGAACGGTGTCCTCGTGCTGGCCATGGTTCCCATGGTCCAGTCCGGGTGCGGTCTCAACTTCGGTCTCCCCTTGGGGATCATCGCCGGTCTTCTCGGTGCCGTTACGAGTCTGGAGCTGAACCTGACGGGATTTGCCGGGTTTGTCGCGGCCATCGCCATCGCCGTTCCCTTCGGCCTCCTCTTCGGCTGGGGGTACGGCCGCCTCCTCAACAAGGTCAAGGGAGGGGAGATGATGATCGCCACCTACGTCGGTTTTTCCTCGGTGGCCTTCATGTGCATGATGTGGCTTCTCCTGCCCTACCGCAATCCGACCATGGTCTGGGGATATGCCGGGAAGGGACTCCGGACGACGATCAGCGTTCAGGAATACTGGGGCGGGGTGCTCAGCGATTTTTTTGGCATCCGTTTCAGCGATTTTCTCTCCGTTCCGACGGGAATGCTCCTCTTCTTCGGCCTCATGTGTCTTCTGGTCTGGGCCTTCTTTCACACCAAGACGGGCACGGCCATGACGGCCGTCGGAACCAATCCCGACTTCGCCAGGGCTTCAGGGATCGACATCGACAGGATGCGGACGATTTCCGTCATGATGTCCACCGTCCTGGGTGCCGTCGGGATCATTGTCTACGAGCAGAGCTTCGGTTTTATCCAGCTCTATATGGGGCCCTTCTTCATGGCCTTCCCCTCGGTGGCGGCGATTCTCATCGGCGGGGCGTCGGTCCATAAGGCGACGCTGACGAACGTTCTGATCGGGACCTTTCTCTTCCAGGGGATCCTGACCATGACGCCGTCGGTCATCAACAGCATGCTCCAGACCGACATGTCCGAGGTCATCCGCATCATCGTCTCGAACGGGATGATCCTCTATGCCTTGACACGGGTGGCAAGGGTGAATTCAAAATGAAGAACATGGAACGCGACGCCAAGTTTCGTCTCGACCGTTTTCTGCTGACCAACCTGGTCCCCCTGATCTTTATCGGTCTGTCGATGGTGGCCATCCCGATTTCCCAGTTTTCCGGCTCCTATCTCGTTCAGGAGATGCTGATCCGGCTGGCCAGAAATGCCTTCCTCGTCCTCTCGCTCCTCATCCCCATCATCGCCGGGATGGGGCTCAATTTCGGCATGGTCCTGGGAGCCATGGCAGGGCAGATCGGGCTCATCCTGATCACGGACTGGAAGATCATCGGTTTGCCGGGGATGGTCCTGGCAGCCCTTATCGCGACTCCCATTGCCATGGCGCTGGGCTGGATGTGCGGAGTCATCCTGAACCGCGCCAAGGGGCGTGAGATGGTGACTTCCTACATTTTGGGCTTCTTCATCAACGGCCTCTACCAGCTCATCGTCCTCTACGGCTTCGGCAAGGTCATCCCCATCAGGAGCGCCGATCTCGTCCTCTCCCGCGGTTTCGGCGTCCGCAACGCGATCAACCTTCTGGGGATCCGGAACTGCCTCGATAATCTCATTCCCGTATCCCTCCAGGGTATCAGGATCCCCTTGGGGACCTTTCTCGTCATCGGAGTCTTCTGTCTCTTCATCGTCTGGTTCCGACGCACCAAGCTCGGGCAGGATATGCGTGCCGTGGGGCAGGATATGGATGTGGCTCGGGCGGCGGGAATCCCCGTCGAGAGGACCCGGGTGGTCTCCATTGTCATCTCGACGGTCCTGGCCGCCTACGGGCAGATCATTTTCCTCCAGAACATCGGCACGATGAATACCTACAACAGCCACGAACAGGCGGGGATGTTCGCCATCGCCGCCCTCCTCGTGGGAGGGGCCAGCGTTGCCAGGGCGACGTTGCCCAACGTCTTCCTCGGTGTCATCCTCTTTCACCTGATGTTCGTCGTGTCTCCCATGGCCGGAAAGTACCTCATCGGAGAGGCTCAGCTGGGAGAGTATTTCCGGGTTTTCGTCTCCTACGGGATCATCGCCGTGTCGCTCGTTCTCTACGAATGGCGTCGTGCCCGGGACCGTGCCTACGCACGCCGGAGCCTGCGCGGCGGCGAGGCCTAGGAGGTGCTGTCGGTCATGAAGCGGAGAACGATCATTCAGGCTTCTCTCGTCCTGCTCCTCGTCCTTTTTGGAGCGGGGCTCTACCGTATCGGCAAGGGGTTTGACCTTCTCGTCGACAACAAGACGATCACCATCGAGGACAGAACCTATCGTGCGACGTCGACGGTGCGGGTTTCCGTCGATGGCGGGGAGCCTATCGAGCTGATGAAACGCGATCGTGACGTGATTTCCGTCGTCGGCTACAGTCACGTCATCAGGGTCGAAGAGCTCGATATGGATGACGAGGTGGTCCGGAGCGTGGAGAAAACCTTCCGGCTTGACCGGAACTCCGGTGATCTTCTGAGCATCCCTGCGCTTCTGGGCGGCGAGGAGGCCTGGATCGTCATCCGTAATCCGTAATCCCTGATGCCGGCCCGGCATTGAAAGGAGGTCTCTTCATGGCGGAAATTCGAAAGTGGGAGATCGTCGATGTGACGTTCCCCGAGGGCTCCAACATCATTCTGGCCCACAGCCACTTCATCAAGACCGTGGAGGATGTCTACGAGGCCCTCGTGACGTCGTCACCGGTTGTGGAGTTCGGCATCGCCTTCTGCGAGGCCTCAGGGCCCTGTCTCATTCGCTACGACGGCAATGCCGACGATCTGATCCAGAAGGCCGTCGAAAATGCGGAACGTCTTTCCGCGGGGCATACTCTGGTGATTCTCCTCCGCAAAGGGTACCCCATCAACGTTCTGGACCGCATCAGGAACGTTCAGGAGATCTGCCGCATTTACGCCGCTACGGCCAATCCCCTGCAGGTCCTCGTTTTCGAGACGAACCAGGGCAGGGGCGTCGCTGGCGTCGTCGACGGCTTTTCCTCCGCAGGGGTCGAAACCGAAGAGGATATCGTCGATCGCAAGACGCTACTTCGGGAAGTGATCGGCTACAAACGCTGAAGCAGGCCCGTTTGGGTATGGTATCGAGGGGGATTGTCCCTAGTGGACAACCCCCCTCGCACGTCTTGAACCGATGAGAGTGAGAATGCCCGAAACGAGGAGGCCAGCGAAAAGAGGTTCCGTCGGGAAGCGGAGGACGGGGGCGGCGAAAAGCGTGGCCAGACCTGCGAGAGAGGCTGTCAGGGCCCAGCGGGAAGAGAGACGTCCCGGCATCAGGATACCGGCGATGAAGGGGAAAAACGTTCCCGCGCCGCGCAATCCCATGCTGAGGTAGCTCCACTGGAGAATCATCGACCCCTCGCCGCGGGCTCCAAGGAAGGCCGCGAGAGTGACGATGGCGGCGACGACGACGCGGCTCGTTATGAGGGCATGACGCTCGGAAGGTTCTCGGGAGAGAAGGGGAAGCAGAAGATCACGAACGATGTTGGTGGCGACTCCCAGGATCAGCCCGGCGGCGCAGCCGACGACGGTGATGAAAAGGCCGCTCCAGAGGATGCCCCCCAGGAGCGGGTGAAATCGCTCAATGATGAAAAGAGGCAGGGCTTGCGAGGGATCGACGACGACTTGGGTGGCTTTGAGCGTCAGCCCCACCTGGACCCCCAGGAGGCCGAGCGGAGGCATGAGAAGGGCGGAAAGGAAGGCGCCCTGGCGGGCGGCTCTCTCGTCGGCGGCGGCGAAAAGGGCCTGAATGTAGATCTGGGTGGTGAAGACGCCGACGATGAGCGATGTCAGAGCGGCCAGGTCCTTGGCCGCACCGCGGCCGAAGGGGTTGAGATAGGGGTTGAAGGGGAGCGCCGTCAGGGCCTTGAATCCCCCTCCGCTGAAGGTGGCGGCGGCACAGGAGGTCATGACGAGATAGAGGAGGGCGATCTTGGCTTTGCCCAGGGCACCGAAGCTTTTCAGGCCTCCGAAGAAGATGAAGCCGGCGATGGAGCAAGCCAGAACAAGAGAGGCTTGAGCCGTCGAGAGGGGCAGAGCCGAGCGGAGCAGAGCCAGACCCGCGAGGAATTGGGCGACGATGGAGATGAAGGTTCCCGCTGAGGCTGCGCCCATGGCGAGGCGCCCCGTCCCTGCACCGTAACTTCGGCTCAGGAACTGGGGAATCGTCTCCAGTCCCGACCGGCGCAGGGGGCCGGCAAAGCGCAGCCCCAAGAGAAGGCAGCCGATGCCGCCCCCAAGCGTGAACCACCAGGCAGAGAGGCCGTGGCTGTAGGCCATCTGAACGGTACCGATGGTGGAAGCCCCGCCGACGAGCGCTCCCAGAAGGATTCCCGTCACGGCCGACGTGCCTGCCTTTCGGCCGGCGACGGTGTAATCGGAGCCGCTCCGAACCGCTTTTCCGGCGACGATGCCGATAAGAAGGAAAGCCACGATGGTGAGAAGAGCGGTAGAATAAAAGCCTGTCAGGGTGGACCACCTCCGCCCCTATGATACTCTAAGGGCAGGTAGGTGCGTCAGAAGACGGAAACGCGCCTTGGAGAATGTCACGGACTTTTTGCTCAATGGAGGATCCTCATGAAAAAAATCGTGCTGTTACTGCTTTTCACGGGCCTCTTTCTCGGCGGGCTGCCTCTGTGGGGGGGGGCCGCCGACCTGCTCTCGGAGCCTTGGGTCTGGTCTGTCGCCGTCGTGCCTCCGCCTGAGGGATGGCTGGCAGAGAAGGGTGTCGCCGTCAGGGCTGGTCTGCTCCTGCTTCAACGGCGCCTCAACGAGCCCGCCGAAGGGGTGCGCGGTTTCGACGTCATTTTCACCTGGGATGAGCCCCTCCCCCCCGGCGCCGTCGCCGAACGGGTCGAGTCCTGGCGGCGGGAAAGGCGCGTCGCCGTTCTGAGCTTCGCTTCGGCCGAAACGGATCGCGCTCTGGCTCTGGCGCTGGGGCAGGAGGGGCCGCCTCTGATCGTTGCCGGAGGGGAAGATCTCCCGCTGAGGGACGCTTCAGGCTCGCCCTGCCCTTACCTTTTTGCCCTGAGCCAGGAGCGGGCCTTCAGGGCTAACGCTGTCGCCGACTACGCCCTCCTTAGGGGCAGCCGCATCATGCCTCTTCTTTCGGACTCGCTTGACTCCGATCTCCTCCGCAGTCACAACGCGGCTATCGGGCGCATCGAGAACCGGGGACTGCCGGTGCTCTCCCTTCTCTTCCGGAGTTCTTCCGACGATGCTCTTCTGGCCCGCGCCGACGAGGTTCTTGCAACGGGCGCCCCTTTCTGCCTGCTTTTCCTCGATCCCCTGGCGGCGCTTGATTTCTGGGCCATGATGCAGCGGCGGGGACACGTGACGGAACTCTATTTCGGCGATGCCTTCCATCCATCTCTGATGGCGGCCAAGGGGCTTCTTTTCGCCGATCAGGATTACCCCTTGAGAATGGATCCCCAGCTCGCACTCTTCAAGGACGAACTTTGGCTTGAAGAGGGGCTTCGCGTTATCGATCTCCCTTCGGCTTCCCGCGCCTACGCCCTAGGCAGCTGGCTTGCCACGGCTTTAGAGGCCGCCGGGCCGGAAGCCGCCCCTCTGGCGGAGGCCCTGGCGGAGGTCGACTCGATTCCGCTGGGCAGCCGAACCCTGGGAATCGACTCCAGGACTCATCGCCCCCGTTCAGCTGTCGTTGCCCTTCTTGAGATCGGAGGCGACGGCGGGTTTATCGAAAAGGGGTTTATCGACGTCCGCTCCTTCGAAGTCGTCGAGGGGATCTTGCCTTCAGAGTGATCAAAATCCCGAGACTTTGAGAAATTCTTGCCAAAGTAGTCTTGCCCTGATAGGGTGGTGACGTTGGAAACCGTCTACCCCATATTGAGGGTGGCCCGAATTTGTTATCACCTCATTTGCGAAGGGGAGGATGTGTTTTTATGAAGGTTCAGAAGCTTGCCGAGCTGTTAGGTGCCAAGGTCCTCTGCGGGGCCGAGAAACTGGAGACAGCCGAAGTCGATTATGTCTATGCCGCTGACCTGATGAGCGACGTCCTGGCCTTTGCTCTGCCGGGAACCCTTTTGCTGACGGGCTTGACGAACATTCAGATTATCCGTACGGCCCAGATGCTTGACCTTCCGGCCATTCTTTTCGTGCGGGGGAAACACCCCCAAGAGGAGACGGTCCGTCTTGCCTCTCAGGTGGGGTTGCCCCTTCTTATTTCCGACAAGAGCATGTACGAGACCTCGGGCATCATCTTTCAGGCCGGAGTGGCTCCCTGTCCCATTCCCGAGAGGGGAGAGTAACTGCACTTGGGTGCCCCTTACGTAGTCGAATTTGAAATCGCGAAGGATGATTTCCTGGCGGCCGGCGAGGGTTCGGGAAGCGTCAAGGATACCCTGAAGATGCTGGGCATTCCTTCGGCGGTCATTCGGCGGGCGGCCATCATTACCTACGAGGCGGAAATGAACCTCGTGATTCACGGGGGCGGTGGAGTGTTGAAGATTCTGATTTCGCCTGAGAAGGTTGAAATCGTTGCCCGGGACGATGGCCCCGGTATCCCTGATGTCGAGCTGGCCATGAGGGAAGGTTTTTCGACGGCGCCGGACCGGATCCGCGAAATGGGGTTCGGGGCCGGCATGGGATTGCCCAACATCAAGAGAAATGCCGACTCCCTTGAGATCGAGTCGGCCGTCGGTGTCGGGACGACCCTGACGGCCTCCATCGATCTCAGCGGAGAAGGAGGTCCCGCTTAGGATAAGAGAGGGGGGGCAACAGCCCATGGGGGTGAAGGTTTTTGACGTAGCCTGTCGGGGATGTGTCAACTGCATTCGTTCCTGTCCCACAGAGGCGATTCGGGTGATCGATGGCATGGTGAAGATCATCCCCGAGCTCTGCATCGATTGTGGGGAATGCATCCGAAGCTGCGGCAATAAGGCCTTGGGGCTCGACGAGGACGACTGGCGCCTTCTTCAATCCCATGGTGCTTCGGTTATCTCCGCCGATCCCACCTTTTACGTTCAGTTCAGTCATTACTGGCGTCCTGCTCTCGTCGTCGAGGCCCTGGCCTCCTGGAACATTCTGGATCTTCACGACTGGGTCTCCCGGGCCTTTGATGTCGCCGCCTATGCCATAGCCCGCGTCATCGAAGGTTCGACGGAAGATGAGCGCCCTCTCATCTCGACCTACTGTCCCTCTGTGGTGCGCCTCATTCAGACCCGATTCCCCGAGCTTCTGGGACGGCTCGTCCCCGTCGAGTCGCCCCTTGAGGCAGGTGTTGCCCTCTGGCGCAAGGAGACGGGGCGGACCGATCCCGTGACGCTTCTGTCGCCCTGTCCGGCCAAGATCACCATGGTCCGCAATCCCGAGGGGCGGGAATCGAGCAATATCGACCATGTCGTCTCCGTTAAAAGCGTCGCCCGGGATCTTCTGGCCGGTGGTCCCCGGGTGCGGGGCGAGCTGGAGCCGATGGCCAATACCCGTTGGATCCGCTGGGCCGTCCGGGGAGGCGAGTCCCGGCATATCAAGGCTTTTTCATCAAAAGAAATTACCACAGTCACGGTGTCGGGCCTTCGCAACACCCTCGACCTGCTCCGTGATCTGGAGTTGGGTCGGCTTCATGGCGTTGATTTTGTCGAATGCCGTGTCTGCGATTTGGGGTGCATCGGGGGCATCGGCAATGCCGAATCGCGCTTTCTCGGGCAGCTGCGCACGGAGAAATTCAAAGTCAACTGGGACCCCTCGGAAGAAGAGAGAGCGGTCATTGTCGATCTCTATGAAGAGGGGGTCTGGCGACTGCCGTTGCCGTTGACGACGCGCCCCGGGCGCCCCCTGGCCGACAATCTCAATGAGGCCATGGAGCGCCTGAAAAAAATGAAGGAAGTCTACGCCGACTTGCCTCATATCGACTGCGGTGCCTGCGGCAGGCCTTCCTGCAAGGCCATGGCCGAAGATGTCGTTCGAGGTTTGGGCGAAACGACGGACTGTATCTTCAAGCTGAGGGAGCGCATCAGCACCCTTGCCGCCGAAATTATCGACCTCTCCAGGCTTCAGCCGCAGACGCTGCGCGGAAGGGGGAAACTTCGGTCATGAAAGTCGCCGCTTTGCTTCAATCCCTTGCTCTGGACGTCCATTGCTCCGGCAACGCCGAGGCGGAGGTGTGCCACGGAACGGTCGGTGATCTTCTGAGTTTCGTCATGGGGCGTTGTCCCGAACAGGCCGCCTGGGTGACGATCCAGAATCATGTCAACGTGGCGGCTGTCGCCGTTCTTCGCGAGATTCCTCTGATCATCCTTTCCGACGGCCGTCAGCCCGTACCGGAGTTGACGCGGCGGTGCGGTGACGAAAAGATCGCCCTGGCCTCGTCGCCGATGTCCGCCTACGAGATCTGCGGCAGGCTTTACGCCCTGGGGCTGAAAGGATAGGCAAGGCTCCCGTGCGCCCTTTCCAGGTGGACCTTCACGTCCACACCGTCCTGTCGCCCTGTGGCGAATTGGAGATGGGGGCGCCGGAGATCGTCCAACAGGCGCGGGTCGAGGGGATCGAGATCCTGGCCGTCACCGACCATAACGCCGCCGACAACGTTCCCGCTCTGCGGGAAGCCGCCGGCGGGGGCGGGCCGGTGATCATCGCCGGTCTTGAGGTCCAGACCGCCGAGGATATTCACCTTGTCGCCCTCTTCCCCTCTTACGGGGAAGCTGCCGATTTCCAGGGATGGCTCTGGCAGAAAATGGGCCCTGTCCTCAACGATCCCGACTACTTCGGCTGGCAGGTCGTCATCGACGGGACCAACGGAATCGTCCGATACGAGGAGCGTCTTCTCGTTCAGGCCGTCGGCTACAGTGTCGATGAGGTGGTGGCCGAAACAGGGCGGAGAGGGGGACTCTCCATCATGGCTCATATCGACCGCTCCTCCTTTGCCTATCCCATCGTTCTCGGGCCCATTCCCGACAGCCTGCCCGTCGATGCCCTGGAGGTTTCCCGCCGTGTCGACGCCGAAGACCTGAGCGCGCTCCGTCGCCAGTATCCGAAGCGGATCTTCACCCGGGCCTCTGACGCCCATCGCCTTGCAGATCTCAAGGCGGAGTGGGGCTGCCGGATGCTGCTGGAGTCACCGAGCTTCGACGAGATCGCCCTCGCCCTGAGAGGGCGGGAAGGGCGCAGGGTTCTCCTGTAAGGTTCCTCTTCTGCGGCCTCATGGAAAACGGAGACGGATCGCTCCGAAAGGGTGAGCGGGCCGTCTCCGCAGTTTTTTCGGATAACCCTACTCCTTTTTCCCGTGGCGCGAGGCCAGCTCCTTCCAGAGGTCTCCCAGGGGGATGTCGAGGGCGATCAGGCCCACCAGGAGATGGTAGATCAGGTCGGCTCCTTCGTAGAGGGTCTGCCCCCTGTCTCCGGTCGCGACGGCGATGGCCGTTTCGACGCCCTCTTCGCCGATTTTCTGCCCCACTCGGCTTTTCCCGCGGGCCAGCAGGGAGGCGGTGTAGCTTGCTTCGGGATCGTCGTGACGCCTTTTGAGGAGGTAGCGCCAGAGGCGGCCGAGAAAGGTGGCCTCGTCGCTCCCCTCGCCGAGGAGGTGACGGAAGAAGCAGCTTTCTGCCCCCGTGTGGCAGGCGGGGCCGGAGGGTTCGACTGCTGCGACGACGGCGTCTCCGTCGCAGTCGGTTTTCAGGGAGAGAACCTTCATCGTGTTGCCGCTCTCCTCTCCCTTGTGCCAGAGACGGTTTCTGGAGCGGCTGAAGAGGACGAGTTCCCCTCGCCGTTCCGTCTCTCTCAGGGCTTCTTCGTTTGCCCAGGCCAGCATCAGGATCTCGCCTGTCGTTTTATCCTGGACGACGACGGGCAGAAGCCCCTTTTCATCGAAGCGGAGGTTTTCAAAGGTCTCTTCGTTCACGATTCATCCCTCCATCGTTTCGCTCCGGCGGAGAAGGGAGGCTCTCCGGCCGAGGGGGCTTTTCAGAGGCGGACGGCGATGCCCTCCGCCGCGAGCTGTCCTTTGAGGTCGGCGATGTCGACGACGCCGAAGTGGAAGATCGAAGCAGCCAGGGCCGCCTCCGCTCCGGCCCGGAAGGCCTCGGCGAAATGTTCCCGGGTTCCGGCGCCTCCGGAGGCGATGACGGGGACCTTCACGGCCGAGGTGATCTGACGCAGCAGATCCAGATCGAAGCCGTCGCGGGTGCCGTCGCGGTCCATGGAGGTGAGGAGGATCTCGCCGCAGCCGAGACGCTCCGCCTCGCGAGCCCAGGCTTTCGCGTCGAGTCCCGTGGCCTCCCGTCCTCCGCGGATGAGGACCTCCCAATCCGGGCCCCGGCGCCGGACGTCGATGGCGACGACGACGGCCTGGCGGCCTAGAAGGAGTGCGCATTCGGTGATGAGTTCCGGCCGTTCCACGGCTGCCGTGTTGAGAGAGATCTTGTCGGCCCCCAGGGCAATGACCTCCCGGGCTTCCCGGACCGATGCGATGCCTCCACCGACGGTGAAGGGAATGAAAAGTTCCCGGGCGACGGCGGCGACCCACTCCATCCTGGTGCCCCGCCGTTGAGCCGAGGCGCTGATGTCGAGAAAGACCAGCTCGTCGGCGCCCCGTTCCATGTAAAGTCGCGCCAGCTCGGCGGGATCGCCGGCGTCGCGCAGGCTGACGAAGTTGATGCCTTTGACGACGCGCCCGTCTTTTACGTCCAGACAGGGGATGATGCGCTTTTTCAACACGGTTTCCGCAGCTCCTCCAGCGCCTTGGCGATATCGAAGGTCCCCTCGTATAGGGCTCGCCCCGTCACGGCACCCGCCAGACCGGCCCGGTGAAGGGCGATAAGGTCGTCGATGGAGCTGATGCCGCCGGCCGCTATGACGGCGATTCCGGGATAGGCCGCAAGAAGGGATCGGTAGAGGGCGAGATCCGGCCCGAGCCCTGTCCCGTCCCGCTCGACGGCGGTGACGAGAAAGTACCGGGCACCTGCTTTTCGGAGGCGGTCGACGAAGGCCTCCGGTTTCTGATCGGATTCTTCCAACCAACCTCCGAAGGCGATCTTTCCTTCCTTGATATCTACGGCGGCGACGATGGTTTCACCCCAGCGCTCAAAAAGACGGGATGCGATATCGAAGTTTTTGACGAGGAGGCTGCCGGCCATGACCCGTGTTGCTCCGGCCCGTAATGCGGCGACGAGGGCGTCTCCGCTTCGGAGGCCGCCGCCGTATTGGATTGAGAGGCCCGTTTCGACCAGGGCCGGCAGCAGGTGAAGGTGTCGCGGTTCTCCGGCTCTGGCCCCTTCGAGGTCGACGACGTGGAGCCAGCTGCATCCGGTTTTGGCAAAGGCCAGCGCCTGAGCGACGGGATCGTCGCCGTAATCGATGAGAGAGCCGTAATCGCCTCGGCGAAGGCGGACGACGTGCCCTTCGTAAAGATCGATGGCGGGAAAGAGGATCATTGACGAGACTCCTTTCTGAGATGGTCGATAAGGCGGCCCAGAAAGGCGACGCCCTTGAGGCCGCTCCGTTCGGGGTGGAATTGGCAGCCTCCGACGTTTCTCCTCAGGGCCAGAGAGACGAAAGAGGCTCCGTCAACGTCGGTGAGGGCGACGGCGTCGGCGCTTTCGGCGAGGCCGTAGCTGTGAACGAAGTAGAAATCTCCGTCCAGGGGAAGAGGCGGGGCGGTGCAGGGACGAAGGCTGTTCCATCCCACGTGGGGGAGGTGTCTCGTCCCCTGAAGGAGAGAGACGGTGCCGTCAAGAAGGCTCAGCCCCTCCGTTGAACCGCCTTCGAGACTCCTCCCGCAGAGAAGCTGCATGCCGAGGCAGATGCCGAGGAGGGCGCCGCCCGAAAAGGTCCAGTCGCGGAGAAAGGGCTCCCATCCATCCTTTATGAGACGTTCCATGGCGGGAGAGAAGGCGCCGACGCCGGGGAGAAGGCAGAGAGCTGCCCTTTCCATTGTTTCGGGCCGGTTTTGGACCCTTGCCTCAAGGCCCAGAGTCCTCAGGGCGCCGAGGACATTGCCGACGTTGCCGGCACCGTAGTCGATGACGATGATCATAGCCAGGCTCCCTTACTGCTCGGTTCCCCCTCTTCGCCTTCAAGGGCCTGGCGGAAAGCCCTGCCGAGGCCCTTGAAGGCGGCTTCGGCAAGGTGATGACTGTTGTCGACGGCCAGGGCCCGAAGGTGGATCGTCATCTTCGCTTCTCTGGCGAGGCTCCGGAAGAATTCGTCGATCAGCTCCAGGTCGAATCCGCGGCAGACGGCCACAGGGAAGGGGAGGTCTCCTGTGTAGGAACCGCGGCCGCTGATATCGACGGCGGCCAGGACGAGGGTCCCGTCCATGGGGAGGGCGCACCAGCCGTAACGGGAGCGGGAGACTGTCTTCGCCTCTTCGAGAAGGGCCGATCCGAGGAGAAGGGCCAGGTCTTCGACAAGATGGTGGTCGTCAGCTTCGTCGCCCCGTCCGCGGATGACGAGGCTCCATCGGCCGTGATGAGCCAGAAGGGTGAGCATGTGGCCAATGAAGCCGCAGTCGACGTCAATGTCGCTGGCCGGTTTTTCCGGCGCCGTGTCGAGGAGCAGGCTGATTTCCGTTTCCCTGGTTTTTCGTTCCCGCCGGGTCGCCATCGCTTCAGAGTTCCTCCTTTCGGGAGTGGACCAGCCGCTCCAGGATCTTTTCGATTTCCCGCCAGTGGAGCTGGGAGCTTCGCCGGCTCGCCACGAGGCGGAGGGAGACGGGGGCCACTTCATCGAGGACGACGAGACCGTTCGCCTTCAGTGTCGTTCCCGTCTGGACGATATCGAGGATGCACTCGCTGAGGTTAAGCAAAGGGGCCAGCTCGACGGAGCCGTTGAGCCGGATGATTTCAACCTGGGCCCCCCGGGCGGCAAAGTAGCCGTCGGCGATGCGGGGGTACTTGGTAGCGACCCGAAGGCCCATGATGGCGCTTTCATGGCTCCAGAACCGGCTGCTCAACTCCTGAGGGCCGGCGACGACGAGGCGGCAGCGCCCCCGCCCTGTGTCGCCCAGCTCGATGAGGGAGGAGGGTGATTCGGAGAGAACGTCGCTGCCTGCGAGAGCGAGGTCGGCGATGCCGTAGTGGACGTAGAGAGGGACGTCCATCGGCTTGGCCAGAAGGTAGCGATAGTTTCCCTCTTCGATGACAAGGCTCCTGCCGGCTTTTTCCAGCTTCCCCGTCGGTAGCTCCAGCGCGGTGAGAAGGGCCAAGGCGTCTCGATGCACACGTCCCGTGGGCAGAGCCAGGGCCAGCATCAGAGCTCCTCCTTCAGAAAGTCGTCGAGAGGGCGGATCTCCTCCGTGGCGATATCGACGACTCGCCGGGTTCCAAGATCGATCCAGCGGGAAAAGCCCCGCAGCATCGCCAGCCGCCGAGAGTCGATCTCCGAGGGCTGCCAGCTCAGCTCGATTTCGAACCCGTCGTCGCAGAGGCGCTGGGCCTGATCCAGGGCCTGGGACGCCTTGAGACCTCCGGTCCAGACCATCGCCTGAAGGGGAGATCGGCTTTCGTCTGCCGAAGCTTCGGCGAGGCTCTCCAGGTTGAGTCCGAAGCCCAAGGCCTGACCGAGGATGCCGAATTCCGAAAGGAGGGTGTCGTAGCGCCCGCCGCCTCCCAGGGCCATTCCGGAAGGCCCGCCGTAGATGTCGAAAAGGGGGCCCGAGTAGTAGTCGAGTTCGCGGGCCAGGCTCAGGTCGAATCGGATCCGATCGCCGAGACCGAGATCGTCGAGGTTCTCTTTTAAATTTTTCAGCGTGGCGACACTGCCGTACCCGAAGAGGCGCTCTCCCTGATCGAGGATCTCCGCCCCTCCCTTCAGGAAGGGGAGTTCTTCGAGAGGCGCGGCGAAACGGCTCGGCAGCGAGCGGACGACGGAGCGGTAGTCGGAAAGATTCCCTTCCTGGAGGGCGAGAGTCAGCCGCCGGGCCGATTCGGAGGGGATCCCCTGGAGAACTCTGCGAAAGAGGGTGATGTCGCCGAGGACGACGATGATGTCGGAGATTCCCAGGGAGATCAGGAACCTGATGAGAAGGGAAAGGATCTCCACGTCGGCACCTTCTCCCTCCCAACCGAGGAGCTCGGCTCCGATCTGGGTTCCCTCGAAGTTTTTTCCCGGGGGGGGCGAACTTCTGAAGACGCGCTCGGCGTAACAGAGCCGCAGGGGCCTCTCCTGGGGGGCGTGATGGGCCCCAAGGTAGGCCACGGCGGCCAGGGTCAGGTCGGCCCGGAGACAGCAGGGTTCGCCGAAGGGAGAGGTGAGGCAGATCGTGCGCCCTCGAAGAGAGGAGGGCAGCCGCTCCCAGGTTGCTTGAATAAGCTGTAGTCCCGAGGGGAGGAAGGGGTGATAGCCGAAAGAGGAGAAACGGGACATGAAAAGCCGACGGCATCGTTCCATGGCACGCGCTTTAGCTCCTCCGACGGCGCGGCACCCTCGGGGCAGTCGGTTTTTTGCCGGTGTAGCCATGTGAGCAGCTCCTTTATTGCGCTGAATTGATATCATGTCACCAGGGCATGCAAAAAGGATGATAGCATGCCGTCCGGGAGGTGTAAAGGGAGGCTCTCGACAGAGGGGGAGCGGGACGATAAGATAGAGATTAATCCAATAGGAGGCTGCCATGGCGAAACGGATCGAATCACGCTTTCTCTGCAGTGAGTGCGGTCATCGGGCGGTGACCTGGACGGGGCGCTGCCCCGGCTGCGGTGCCTGGGGAACTCTGGCCGAGGTTACAGAGGAACGGGATTCGGGAGGGTGCCGCCGCTCCCAGGTGCGGCCGCTCAATCTTTTCGAAGTCGAGGCGCCGAGGCGGATTCCTTCGGGCATCGCCGAGTTGGATCGTGTCTTGAGCGGCGGTTGGGTGCCCGGGGGGGTGACGCTTCTCGGCGGCGAGCCGGGAATCGGGAAGTCGACGCTTCTGCTTCAGGTCTCTGCGGCGATGGCCGCTCAAGGGCGGAAGGTCCTCTATCTTTCGGGCGAGGAATCGGCTTCTCAGATCGCTCTCCGTGCGCGGCGCCTGGGCGCAACGGCGGGGGAGCTGCACCTTGTCTGTCAGGATGATCTTGAGTCGGCCCTGACCTCGGCCGACGGGTATGCCTTTGTCGTCGCCGACAGTGTCCAGGCTTTGAAAGCGCCGGGCGAATCGGGGTGGCCGGGGACGCCGAGCCAGGTTCGGGCGGTGGCCCAGAGCTGTATCGATGTCGCCAAGGCCCATGCCATACCCTTTGTCCTGGTCGGGCACATCACCAAGGAGGGGCAACTGGCGGGGCCGAAGCTGCTGGAACATATGGTCGACGTTGTCCTTCTCTTCTCCGGAGAGAGGAGTTCCCCTTATCGTCTTCTCAGAGCCCTGAAGAACCGCTACGGGGCTACCGACGAGCTGGGGATCTTCGAGATGATCGAGAGAGGGTTGGTGCCCGTCGAGGACGCGAGCCTGCTCTACTGGAATGCCGGTGAAGGGGCCGTTCCGGGGGTGGCCATGACCGTCGCCCTGGAGGGGTCGCGGCCCCTCGTGGCGGAAATGCAGGCGTTGGCCTGTGCGACGCCTTTCCCCTATCCTAAGCGGACGGCCCGTGGCGTCGATGTGGCCCGGGTACAGCTTTTGTTGGCTGTTCTTGAGCGGAGATGCGGCCTTTCCTATCGCTCTTCCGACGTTTACGTCAATGTCGCCGGAGGGCTTCAGTTACGGGAGACAAGCGCCGACCTGGCTCTCTGCATGGCTTTGGCCTCGACGGCGGCCGATCGGAGCCTGCCCCCGGAGTGCTGTTTCCTCGGAGAGGTGGGGCTTGCAGGAGAGATCCGGCCCTGTCGCCGTACGGGATTGCGCCTTCGCGAAGCGGCTCGCCTCGGTTTCAAGAGAGCCGTTGTCAGCCGACGTGACCGGGACGAGATGCCTGGCCAGATGGAGATCCTTTCCGTAGGGGAGCTGGGGGAGGCCCTGGAGGTGATGGGGGGATGAAGAGCAAGGGGATTTTGACACTGCGGTGGGTCGTTGTTCTGGCCTTTCTACTTCTGGCGCTTCCGGGCCAGGCTGCGTCGCGGGTGATCCTTACCGACCTCGAAGGTGTTGTCGGGACGGCCATGGAGTCCCATCTCGACGAAGTTTTTCAGAGCGCTCGGGATCGATCGGTCGACCTGCTGATCCTCCGTCTCGACACGCCCGGAGGGCTGGTGAGTTCGATGCAGGCCATGACGGGAAAGATTCTCAACAGTTCCGTTCCCGTCGTCGTCTGGGTGGCTCCATCCGGTGCCCGGGCCGCTTCGGCGGGAGCCTTTCTCGTCCAGTCGGCCGCCGTGGCCGTCATGGCGTCGGGAACCCATGTCGGTGCCGCCCATCCCGTCGGGGCAAGCGGTGACCTTGCCGAGGGGGACCTGAAGAAAAAAGTGACCAATGACCTGGCGGCCCAGATGCGTTCTCTCGCCTCCGAGCGGGGGCGCAATGCCGGAACGGCGGCGAAGATGGTCACGGAAAGCCTTTCTCTGACGTCATCGGAAGCTCTTGAGGCGGGGGTCATCGATCTCGTCGCCGATGAAACGGGACACCTTCTGGCGGCTCTGGAGGGGCGCCAGGTCAAGGTGGGCGGCCAAGTGGTCCGGCTGGCCCTTGAAGGAGCCGTTGTCGAAGAGATGCCTCCCTCACAGCGTCTCCGCATTCTGGCCTTTCTGACCCGCCCCGATGTGGCCTACCTTCTCCTCATGGTGGGGATTTACGCCATAATCTTCGAGGTTCTCACTCCCGGAGGTTTCGTCATGGGGACGGCCGGGGCCGTCATGGTCCTCATGGGGGCCTACGGTCTGCGGATGCTTCCCTTCAACTGGGCCGGGATCGTTCTCCTCATCGCGGGCATTGCCGTCATGATTCTCGACCTCGTCGTCGGCGGCATGGGAATCCTGAGTCTTTTCGGCGTGGCGGCCCTCATCCTGGGAGGTCTCGTCACCTTCCGGGGAGCGCCGGGGGGGGAGTTGCTGCGGGTCTCCATGGGGGTTCTGGGCGGTGCCATCGCCGCCCTCTCCCTTCTGTTCGCCTTGGCAGCCTTTGCCGTCTGGCGTTCGCTCCGCCGCCGTGCCGTCTCGGGGCGGGAAGGGCTTGTGGGGGCCAGGGGAGAGGTAAAAAGCGACCTCCTGCCGGAGGGGATGATCCTCTGTCGAGGCGAGCTCTGGCGGGCACGGAGCTCCGACGGAACGCCCGTTCCCGTCGGCTCCGTCGTGAAGGTCGTCAAGGTCGAAGGGTTGCTTCTTACGGTTGAACCTGTAAAAAAGGGGAATAATTCCTAGGAGGGATGAAGGATGTTGGACTTCCTTTTTAACCTGATTTTCAGTGCCGGCAGCTATCTGGGCATCATTCTGATCGTCTTTTTCGTCCTCAGTTCGGCCCTGAAGATCATCCCCGAGTACCAGCGCGGCGTCGTCTTCCGCCTAGGGCGGATGGTCGGAGCCAAGGGGCCGGGGCTGATCATCGTCATCCCCTTCATCGATCGGATCGTTCGCGTCGATCTGCGGGTGCTGACCCTTGACGTCCCCGTCCAGGAGGTCATCACCAAGGATAACGTGCCCATCAAGGTCAACGCCGTCGTCTATTTCCGTGTCATGGAGCCGACGCGATCCATCATCGAAGTGGAGAATTACGCCCTCGCCACCAGCCTGCTTTCGCAGACGACGTTGCGCGCCGTCTTCGGCCGCTCCGAACTGGACGATGTCCTTTCGGCCCGAGACCAGATCAACATGGAGCTTCAGCAGATCATCGACGAAAAGACCGATCCCTGGGGGATCAAGGTCAGTGCCGTCGAAGTCAAAGAGCTTGAGCTGCCCGAGGGAATGAAGCGGGCCATGGCCAGCCAGGCCGAGGCGGAACGGGAGCGTCGCGCCAAGATCATCAGCGCCGAAGGGGAGCTTCAGGCTTCGGAGCGCCTCGCTCAGGCGGCAGCTGTTATGGAGCAGTCGCCCATCACTCTTCAGCTGCGTTACCTCCAGACGCTGCGTGATGTGGCGAGCGAGAAGAACTCGACGACGATCTTTCCCGTCCCCATCGATCTGGTCAAGCCTTTCCTTCGGAAGATAACCGAGGCGGAGGAAGGCCGAAGCTGATCTCTTTCAGAGCCCAAGTGCGCTTTCGGGAGGAAGGTTTCTTCGGAAAGGCCCGCCTCAAGGCGGGCCTTTCGCCGTGTTTTGCCTTCTGTTTCACTCCGGAAGTGGGTATAATGTGGGTCAAATTGTGATTTCGACCGCAGTGCCGGTCTTTTGTTGAGAGGGGGAGCAGGGCGTCATGGCTTACGATTTCGAACGGGTTGAGGAAAAGTGGCAGCGCTTCTGGGAGAAAGAGGGCGTCTTTCATGTGGATGCAGGGGGTGACCGCCCCAAATTCTACTGTCTGGAGATGTTCCCTTATCCCAGCGGAGCGCTTCACATGGGACACCTGCGCAACTATTCCATCGGCGACCTGATGGCCCGCTTCCTCTGGATGAAGGGTTTCAACGTTCTCCATCCCATGGGCTTCGATGCCTTCGGCCTTCCCGCCGAAAATGCGGCTCTCAAGTACGGTGTTCATCCCAGCGAGTGGACCCTCCAGAATATCGCCCAGATGACGAAGCAGCTCAAACAGATGGGATGCAGCTACGATTGGCGCCGCTCTGTCGCGACCTGCAAGCCCGATTACTATCATTGGACCCAGTGGCTTTTCCTCCAGCTTTACAAGGCCGGTCTCGCCTATCGCCGTCAGGCGCCCGTCAACTGGTGCGACAGCTGCGGCACCGTCCTCGCCAACGAGCAGGTCGTCGACGGTGGCCACTGCTGGCGATGCAACACGGCCGTCAGGAAAAAGAATCTTACCCAGTGGTTCCTGAAGATCACCGACTACGCTCAGGAACTTCTCGATACCCTTGATGACCTGCCGGGCTGGCCCGAGCGGGTCCGGATCATGCAGCGCCATTGGATCGGCCGCTCGGAAGGAGTGCGCCTCGCCTTCGGTCTCGACGGAACGGACGAGTCCGTCGAGACCTTCACGACCCGTATCGATACCATCTACGGCGTCACCTTTGTGGCTCTCGCCGCTGAACATCCGCTGGTGGAGAAGCTCATCGAACGCTCTCCCCAGGGGGAGCGCATCGCCGGGTTCGTCGCCGCCGTGACACACCAGAGCGCCATTGAACGGACCGCCGTGGGCGGAGAGAAGGAGGGGCTTTTCACCGGCTTCTACGCTGTCAGCCCCGTCGACGGAAAGAAGGTCCCCATCTACATCGCCAACTACATCCTCATGGACTATGGAACAGGAGCCATCATGGGCGTTCCCGCCCACGACGAAAGGGACTTCGAGTTTGCCCGCAAGTACGGCATTCCCGTCATTCCCGTCATCCGCCCCGTCGACGGGCCCGTCCCCGATGGCGACACGATGGAGACGGCCTTTACCGAAGACGGTATCCAGTGCAATTCCGGTTCCTTCGACGGGTTGCCGACGGCGGAGTCTCTCCCCAGGATGGCCCTCTGGTTCGAGGAACGGCAGTGGGGTAAGCGGGAGATCAATTTCCGCATCCGCGACTGGCTTCTTTCCCGTCAGCGCTACTGGGGGGCGCCGATTCCCATCGTCTACTGCGACGACTGCGGCATGGTCTCCGTCCCGGAAGATCAGCTTCCCCTGAGGCTTCCTCTGGATCTTCAGGTCGCCGAAGGGACGCGCAACCCTCTTGCGACAAGCGACGCCTGGCGCAAGACGACCTGTCCCCGCTGCGGCAAGCCGGCTTTGCGCGAGACGGACACGATGGACACCTTCATCTGCTCTTCCTGGTATTTCCTGCGTTTCGCATCGCCCTTCACCGACGAGGCTCCCTTCCTGAAGGACGAGGTCAACTACTGGATGGCCGTCGACCAGTATATCGGCGGCATCGAACATGCCTGTCTCCATCTGATCTACGCCCGCTTCTTCACCAAGGCCCTGGCCGATCTGGGCTATGTCGACGTCCGGGAGCCCTTCTCCAATCTGCTGACTCAGGGAATGGTCATCAAGGACGGCGCCAAGATGTCCAAGTCGCTGGGCAACGTCGTCGATCCCAACGAGATCATCCGGAAGTACGGTGCCGATACGGCGAGGCTTTTCATCCTCTTCGCGGCACCTCCCGAGAAGGATCTTGACTGGTCCGAGCAGGGTGTCGAGGGGGCCCACCGCTTCCTGCGCCGCGTCTGGCGCCTTGTCGAGGAGAAGGCGTCCGACCTGGGGCGCACATCTTGCGAACCTGTGGACATGAGAGACCTTCAGTCGAAGGAACGGCGTGATCTGAAGCGGAAGATTCACGAGACGATCCAGTTTGTCACCCGCGACATCGATGTGGAGCGCCAGTTCAATACGGCCCTGGCCCGCCTCATGGAGCTGACCAACGCTCTGACGGCCTTCAGCCCCGCCGATGACGTCGACCGGCGCCTTTTCCGTGAGGGCGTCGAGGTCCTGCTCCTCTGCCTCTCTCCCTTCACGCCCCATATCTGCGAGGAGCTCTGGCAGATGCTGGGGCATGAGAAATGCCTGGCTCTGGCTGCCTGGCCTGAAGTCGATCCGGAAGCTCTTGTCGTCGACAGCGTGACCGTCGTCTTCCAGGAAAACGGCAAGCTTCGCGAGCGAATCGACCTCCCCTCGGGGCTGACGAAGGAAGAGCTCCGGGAACGGGTTCTGAATGACGAGAAGGTCAGCGCCCGCTTGGCCGGCAAGACCGTCGTCAAGGTCGTCGTTGTGCCGGATAAACTTGTCAATGCGGTGGTGAAGGGGTAGTGCCCCGAATCGTCGTTATCGGCGCCGCCGGGACCGCCCAGCGGCGCCTTCTTGAAGAGGCGCTCCAGGGGCTGAGGGCTGAAGGTTTCTCTGTCGAGGGGAAGCCTGAGGCGGGCGATTGGCCCGGGTTTTTTGCCTCTTTGAGGACGGGGGGGCTTTTTGAGGCCAGGAGGCTCTTTGTCGTAGAAGATGCCGCTCGTCTGGGGCCTTTCCCGGGGGAACTCCTTCCCTTCGTCGAGGGAGAGGAGGCTTCGAGCGCCCTCGTCCTCGTTTTTGACGGCGATTTCCGAAAGAACCTCGGCAAGGCGCTGCTCGATAAGGTTCAGGTGATGCGAGGCGAAGCGGTTCCGTTATGGGGAGGCCGACGCGTTGACTGGGTGAGGGAAGCGGCTCGTAAGGAGGGAATCGACCTTGACCGGGCGGCGGCATCGCTTCTGGCCGAGTGGATCGACGATCCCGAGGAGATCCGGGCCCAGTTTCCGAAGCTCTCTCTGGCTTCAAGGGGGAGGAAGGTGGATACCGGGGTCGTGGAGGCGCTCTGTCTTGACGAGGGAGGCAGAGATCTGCTCCGTCTTCTCGATGGGGTCTGTCACGGTCGTGAAAACGACGTTCTGACGGCCTTGGCGGGGCTTCGGAGAGGGCCGTCGATTCTTCCCGTCGTGACGGCCCTTCATAACCGTCTTCGCCTTTCTCTCTACCAGGCCCTGCTCTCTCCGGGCGAGGCGAAGACGATTCTTGCCGCTCTCAAGGCTCGCGATTATGCGTCCCGCATTGCTGCAGAAGCGGCCCGCAGGTACGGCTCTGAGCCGCTTAAGGTTGCCGTTGTCGGGCTCATTGCCCTTAATGGAGCTGAAAAAAGAGGGCTCGGCAAAGGCTGGAACGGTCTGACCCTGCTTCTTCTGGAGCTCCTCGCCGCGTCGAAAAGGCCTCCCGCGCGGTGATCCCGACGCGGTGCATCAGGAAACCCCGGAACAGACGAACGAGGAGAGGGGGCGAAGGGATTCGCTCTCTCTCCTCGTTGAATATTTGAGGACGGTCCGAACGGGAGAAGGGGGGTCACTCGGCGGCGGGAGCAAGCGCCTTGACTTTGGCGGCAAGGCCGGCTTTGCGGCGCGCGACGGTGTTGCGGTGAAGAACTCCCTTGATCTGGGCCTTGTCGAAAACGGACTGGGCCGCGTCGAGGCACTTCAGAGCTCCTTCATAGTCGCCGGAAGCGACGGCCGCGAGGACCTTCTTGGTCTCCGTTTTGCACCGGGTCTTCCAGAAGCGGTTGTACATGCGGTTCCTCTCGGAAGTCTTGACCCGCTTGAGAGCGGATTTCTTGTTGGGCATATCGTTCACCTCCTCCTTATGCGAAGCAGACCACATTCTATCACGGCCGGCGAAAAAACCGCAACGGCCGAGACGATCTCACAGAGGCCATTGTATCATGGAGAAGAATGATTGACGGCTTGCAGAGGGGAGGCTCCCCGATGGGGTTGCTCATTGCGATTGGGATAGCTCCGGGTTTCGCTCTTCTCTGGTGGTTTTACCACAGGGATTATCTTGATCGGGAACCCCTTTCCCTGGTATTGTCGGCTTTTTTACGGGGCATGGCGGTGATTCTCCCTGCCTGCCTGATCGAGAAGGCACTTCAGTTCCTGCTTCTCGGAACGGGGATTTTCTATCCTTTTCTGGGGATCGCCCTGGTCGAAGAGGTGGCCAAATGGATCGTCCTCAGAGGCTATATCGATCATCAAGCCTGCGATGAGTGTTATGACGGCATCGTTTACGGTACGGCCGTCTCCTTGGGTTTTGCGACTCTGGAAAACGTCATGTACCTGGCCGTAGCCCTCAACCCCTGGGCTGTGGCGGGCTTGCGCGCCGTTCTCCCCGTTCCTCTGCATGCCTTGTGCGGCCTTTTTATGGGTTACGAGGCGGCACGTCAGAAGATGAAGGGCGAGCCCCGACGGCTTTTCCCCATCCTTTTCCTCCCGGTGACAGCTCACGGCCTCTTCAACTTGGCGCTCATGACGGGGGAGGAGCGGGGTGTCGGTCTGGCTTCTGTTTTGGTGCTTGCCCTCTGGATTCGAGCTTCAGGAAAGATGAGGGATTCCCGAACATGTCGATAGACAACGAAGAGGAAAAGGGGCGCTTCGTAGAGGCCCTTTTCGGTCGAGACGGTCCTTTCGCTCGAACCCTGCAAGCTTACGAAGAACGCCCCCAGCAGACACGTCTGGCCCTGGAGGTCGCCAGGGCTCTCTCCAAGGATGACGGCTTTCTTCTTGCCGCCGAAGCTCCCACCGGAGTGGGCAAGAGCTTCGCTCTTCTCGTGCCGGCCCTCTTCGAGGTCTTGGAGAAGGAGAAGCGTGTCCTTGTCCTGACGGCCGGGATTCCCCTTCAGGAACAGCTTTTGACGAAGGACCTGCCCTTTTTGGCCGAGACGCTGAAGCTCGATCTGTCTTTCGGCCTTCTCAAGGGGAGGCGCAATTACGCCTGTCTTCTTAAGGCTCAGGATCTCAGCGGCGAGGGTTACCTCTCCTTCAACGACGGCGGTTTCGCTTCGGCGCGGATCGCCGAGTGGGCCGCCGAAACGGAGACAGGAGATCTCTCGGAACTTGATCTGGCTCCCGCTCACCCGGCTGTGGCGCGAATCTCCTCGTCCCACCGCGGCTGTCTCGGCGGTTCCTGCCCTTTTCACGATCGCTGCTTTGTCGTTCGTGCCCTCCAGAAGGCTCAGGGGTGGCAGGTTGTCGTCGCCAACTATCATCTTTTCTTTTCCTATGTTCTCGGAGCGAGGCGTCCCTTTCCCGTCCCCTTCGACATCCTGCTTTGTGACGAAGCTCATCATATGGCCGAGGCGGCCCGAGCTTCGGCGGCGCGCAAGTCGACTCTCTCCGATTGGTCCCGGCTCTTTTCCCGGGCCCACCTCAGCCGTTTCGCTCTTTTTTTCGACGAAGCCGGTCTTCCCTCGCAGGAGGTGGGAGGACGCTTCAATGACTGTCTCCAGGGACTCACCGCCCTTTTCGACAAGGCTTCGGTGATTCTTAACCGAGGGCGGGGACTCGACGGACCTCCGCAGATGATCCGCGGTGATCTGGAACGGGCTCTTCAGGCCGTCGAGTCGCTGGAACGTACTGCCGCCTCCGTAGGAGAAGGCGGCGACGATCCGGTCCGAGCCGAATTCCTTCTTTGGCGCGACGAGCTTCGTGAGGCTCGGGAAGATCTTTCCTGGTGCCTCGCCGTGAGCGATTTCCCCGGGTGGGCCTACTGGTGGGATGGCGAATCGCTGACGAGCGCTCCGACCCTCTCCTCCTCTCTGATCCGGGATGCTCTGGAGATGTCCTCGCCCGATGCGATCGTCGCCGCCTCTGCGACGATGACGGTAGAGGGAGACTTCCGCTTCTGGTCCCGCGAGACGGGGCTTGAGCCCGACGGGACGCTCTGCCTGGATTCCCCTTTCGATCTGCCTTCCCAGATGGAGACCTGGATCGTCGATGTAGGGCTTGCCGTCCGAGACGAGGGATACGATGAACGTGTCGCCCGGGTGGTGGAAAAACTCTGCGATGATAACGGGGGGAGTTCGCTGGTCCTGCTCAGCTCTCTTCGACTTCTCAAAAGCGTCGGGCAGCGGCTGAAGCGGCGTAAGAAACCGTATCAGGTCTTTGTGCAGGGCGATCTTCCCCGGGGGAGCCTGCTGACGTCCTTCCGGGAAGACCTCTCGTCGGTCCTTGTCGGCAGCGTCTCCTTTCGAGAGGGGATCGACATTCCCGGAGAAGGGCTGACTCAGGTCATCGTCGACCGGATTCCCTTTCCTCATCCCCAGGATCCCCTTGTCGAGGCCCGCTCCCGGCTTGAGGGTTCCCGGTCCTTCGCGACGGTGACCCTTCCATGGGCGAAGCTCTACTTGAAGCAGGCTCTAGGCCGGCTCATTCGGAGCAGTTCCGACCGGGGCAGAGCCGTCATCCTAGACAGCCGCGTCCTGACTCGGCCCGGCTGGCGCGTTATCGAAAGCCTCCCTCCCGTTCCGTTTCGCCGGGTGAAGGTCCGGGGTGTCAAGGGACAGGGAAAATGTCATGGGTAGCGCGACAAAACGGGACAGGGAAAATGTCACCTCTCCTTCGTCACCGTTGTAGCTGAGAGAAGCTGTTCCCTGGGGTTAGGCCTGTTCCCGTACCACCTCCGCCATGGATGATCTGGAGCCGGCACCGGGGGCCTCCCTGTCTTGACCTTGACCTCAGATCCTTCGTTCACGTCGTTTCGAGCGTTGTCTTCATCGCTCTCTACAAGCCTGTACCAGATGCCTCCATGCAGCAGCGCCATCTGACCGTCCAACAGGGTCAGGACCTCGACCTCGGTCCCGCGGCGGAAGAGGGCCTTTCTGTCCTGCTCGCCGACAGCGGCCCACTTCCGATTCTTCCAGGAGATGGTGGAATCTCCTGTCATCTTCCGGAAAGATCTTCGGCACAGGACAAGGGCAAGATCCTGTCTGGAGGGAGCAGGCATGAATGCCGCCGTTTCATCCTTTGGCGTGACGGCAAAGAGCCTGTTATGCCTCGATCTGTAGGCTGCCAGGAAGGCATT
>JAHDQY010000017.1 GCA_018433595.1 Synergistales bacterium | reverse complement strand
GCCTTCCATCTCGACGGCCAGCTGTTTCAGCCCGTAATCGCCGGCGAAATATCCCCAGGAGGGATGAAAGACCATGAAGGGCGTCCCCTCGGGGAGGGACGAGAGGCGCTCCATCAGCTCCAGGTCGAGATCGACGACGGCCCCGGCGAAGCGCCGGTAGTTTTCCCGGAACAGGGGGGCGCCTTCGGGATCGGCGGCGACGAGGGCCCGGAGGATGTTCCGTCCAAGAGTCAGGGCGGCCCGGGGGGAGAGCCAGACGTGAGGGTCGAGCCCCCGGCCGCCGTCGTCATGGCCATCGACATGGCCGTCGTGGCGGTGGGAGGCCATGGCTCTCCTCTCGATCCCCTCCTGGGTGGCGACGATCGTCATAGCCCTGTTCGCCGAGGCGATGCGCTCCAGCCAGGCCCCCTCGAAGGGGACGCCGATGGAGAAGTAGAGGGAGGCCTTTGAAAGTTCCACCATCTGCCGCGGCTTCGGCTCGTAGGTGGCCGGGCTCGCCCCGGGGGGGACCATGACGGCGACGGCGACGCGATCCCCCCCGATGGCCTCGACGAAAAACTTCTGGGGGACGATGCTGACGAAAACGGAGAGAGGTTCGGCCGAAACGGAAAAGGCGGCCGACAGAAGGATCATGACCGTCAGGGCGACGGCAAGAGACAGACGCTTCAAGGGGTTCTCCTCCTTATGCGAATGATTTGCATGTAGAGTGTAGGGCGTAAAAGCCTCTTTGAAAAGGCTTTCCGGAGGGACGGCGACGATATAATGAGGCGGAGCCGTCTGTGAAGGGGCGGCGAAAACGAAAGACAGGGCAGGAGGCGGGAATTATGAAGGGTTTTCGCATCGGTCATGCCCAGGATGATGTCGCTGCGACGGGCGTGACGGTCATTCTCTGCGAGGAGGGGGCCGTCGCCGGCGTCGACGTCCGGGGCGGGGCTCCGGCGACGCGGGAGACGGATCTTCTCGATCCCGTCAACAGCGTCGACCGGATTCACGGGCTCCTTCTGGCCGGGGGGAGCGCCTTCGGCCTTGATGCGGCCTCGGGTGTCATGACCTATCTCGAGGAACGGGGGATCGGCTTCGACGTCCAGGTGACGAAGGTGCCCATCGTCTGCGGCGCCGCGCTCTTCGACCTCGCCGTCGGCGACTGGCGCGTCCGTCCCGACCGCGCCATGGGCTATCAGGCCTGCCTTGATGCCGATGACGGAGAACCCGCTCAGGGTAACGTCGGGGCCGGGACCGGAGCCTCGGTGGGGAAGCTGCTGGGGATGGGCCGGGCCATGAAAAGCGGCGTCGGCTGGTCCGTCTTGAGGGAGGGCGAGCTGGAGGTGGCCGCTCTCGTCGCCGTCAACTGTCTGGGCGACGTCGTTGATCCGGAGCGGGGCGAGATCGTCGCGGGGCTCCGAGACGAGTCCGGGAAGGCTCTGGTCGGGACGGAGGAGGCCATGATCGCCCGCTGGGGGGAGAAGCGGAATCTCTTCAGCGGCAACACCACCCTGGGCGTCGTCCTCACCAACGGGGCCTTCACCAAGGCCGAGATGAACAAGCTGGCCTCCATGGCCCACGACGGCTACGGAAGGACTCTCAGGCCCGCCCACTCCATGTTCGACGGCGACACGATCTTCGCCCTCTCGTGCGCCGCCGTCGAGGCCGACCTGAACGTCGTCGGCGTCATGGCCGTCCGGGCCGTTGAAAGGGCCGTCGTCAACGCCGCCGTCCGTGCCTCTTCCCTCGCGGGACTGCCCGGCCGGAGCGAGCTCTTCCGTTAGGGGCGGAGGACGGAGTCTTTCCTTTCGTCGGCCGGCCCAGGCTGGCTTTCTCCGGCCAGGGGGAGGGCGGCGAGCCCCCGTCCTCGCCAGCTGATGAGATCGAGGTGCCCGTCATCTCTTTCGACGAGGGCTGAGCAGTGGTGGATCCAGTCGCCGCAGTTGAAGTAGGAGAGATCGCCCAGGCGGCGCAGAGCCGGATGATGGAGGTGGCCGCAGATGACCCCTTCCAGCTTGAGCGTCCTGGCGGCCCTGCTGAGGGAGTCTTCGAAGCCCGTCATCGATCCGGCCATCTCTTTGGCCTTGCGCTTGAGAAGGGAAGCCACGTAGCGCCGCCTCATCCCCACGAGGCGGCGCAGCCTGTTGTGGCAGGCGTCGAACCACATCAGGGCCTCGAAGGCCTTCGCTCCCAGCCGGGCCAGCCGTCTCCGTCCCTCCTGAAAGATGTCGAACTCGTCGCCGTGGACGACGAGGAAACGCCTGCCGTCGGCTGTCTCGTGGATGGCGCGGCGCAGGAACTCGACACCTTCGATATGGCGGCCCAGGCAGTCGTCGGACAGGCCGTCGTGGTTGCCCTGGAGGTAGACGACGCGGCTTCTGGAGGCGATGGCTCCGATGAGCTGAAGGACGCGCAGGTGCGACGGGGGAAGAAAACGCCGTTTTCCCATCTTCCAATCGTCGACGATGTCTCCGGCCAGATAGAGGGTCTGGCACTGGAGCTGTTCCAGAAAAGACGCCAGCACCTCGGCCTGGCTCCAGCGCAGACCGAGATGAAGGTCGGAAATAAAGACCGCTCGGTAGGAAGGCGTCATCGTTTCTCCCCTTGCGTTTCAGAGTCTCACGGAAAGCCCCTACAGCATAAAGTCTTTAGGCCCCGATGGCCAGAGAAAGAAAGACAACCTTGACATTAATTAGATATTAATATATAAATAAAAAATCGTGAGGTTTCCCTGGCCTGCCTCATGGTGATGAGAGCTGAGAGACGAGGAGGAAGGGATGATGAAGGCAAGCGGAGTTCGGTCGCTGTTCTGCTGTTGCGCCCTGGTGCTGCTCTTTGCCGCCGATGCCGGGGCGGAACGTTATCTCGTCCTCCCCCCGGCTGAAGGGGGCGAGGCCGCAGGGGGGCTCGTGGAGGGCCGCGTTCAGCCTCTCTACCGTCACCTGGGCATCTCCGTCGTGGAGACGGACGTGCCCCGAGCCGAGCTGGCCCGAGCCAACGGGGATCGAATCTTCGTCGACGCCTCTCTCCCCTTTGTCGCCTCCGGCGTCGTTCTGGGCGATGCCGCCGGGGGGCAGCCCCTCTCCTGGCATCAGGATCTGGCTCAAGAGTTTCAGCAGTGGATTCCTCTGGATTCGGTCGACCCGAGCCGGGTCCTTCTTTTCATTCTCGATACGGGTGTCCGTATCGACCATCCCGATCTCGCCTCCCATCTGCTGCCTGAGCTGGGGTGCAACGTCATCGACGCGGACAGCCCCGACGATGTCGGCGACGATAACGGTCATGGGACGGCCGTGGCTGGAATGGCCGGAGGCGACGCGACGGGATGCTGGCCGGCGCTCTCCCTCGTCCCGATCAAGGTCGCCGATGAGGAGGCACGCTCCACGCTGGAGCACTTCGCCGCCGCCTTCGACGATGTGCTGGGAAGGGCCGTCGACCCCGAAAATCCCCTCTGGGGGAAGAACCTCGTCTTCAACGTCAGCTACAGCGTCGTCTGCGGAGACCCTGAAGAGGAGGCTGCGGTGGAGCTTTTTTTCACGACCGTCTTCGACAGTTTCGCCCGGAAGGGGTGCCGGGCCCTCTTCTGCTTTTCCGCAGGCAACTCCTCGGCCGATGTCGCCGTGGACAGGATCTACCCCGCGGCGCTTCGACACTCCTGTCTTGTCACCGTCGCCGCCGCCAATGCCGGCGGCTTTCTGGCCGGGACCTTTTCCAATTACGGGCTCACCGAGGTGGAGACGGCCGCTCCGGGGGAGAATCTCGTCTCCACCGGGATCGGAGGCTCTCTCTACGTCGATGTCCGGGGGACCTCCTTCGCGGCGCCCTTCCTCGCCGGAGCGGCGGCGGCCCTCTGGGCGGCTCATCCCGGCCTGAGGCCCTACCAGGTCCGCAACGCCCTTCTCAACCTGACGGGAAACCCCCGATGGCTCTCCGATCACCGCGAGGCGCCGTCCGATTACGTCGTCCCCGTGATTTCGGGGGGGGCCGTCGCCTTCGATTCCCTCGCCGACAAGTTTTTCGTCGCCGAGGCCGCCGGAAATTCCCCCTTGGCGTTGAACGTCGTCATGCCTGAGGAAGAGCCGGAAGGGTCCGGGGAGGACGAGGGGGCTGCCGGCGGCTGTTCCGTCGGAAGCCGATGGGCGTCGTGGCTCTTCCTGGTTCCCTTCGGCGCCGTCAGACGGAAAGCAGGAGGGCGCCGATGACGACACAGGCGATGCCGGCGCTCTTGCGGAGGGAGAGGGTTTCGCCGAGAACGACGAAGGCGAAAAGGGCGGCCAGGAAGGGGCGGAGCGAGGCCACGCAGGTCGCCACGTCGACGGAGATGTAGTTCATGCTGAAGGTGAAAAGAAGGTTGCCGACGGTCAGCCCCAGGACGCCGGAGAGAAGAATTTCGAAGAGAACCCCTCCCCGGACCCGGGCGAGGGGTTTCCTGCGACGCTCCCCGACGAGGTAGAGAAGCCAGGAGACGGCCGTCAGGGCCACGGATCGCCACCACTCGAGACGGGCGATGGCGACCTGTGCCATGAGCATGCGGTTGGTGACGATGCCGAAACTCCAGCAGCAGATGGTGCCGAAGGCAAAGAGAAGGCCTGCGGCGACGGCCTTTTTCTCGGGGGTCTCCTCTTCGAGGCGGAGCGTCAGGATGACGAGGCCCGCTACGATGAGGATCGTCGCCAGGAAGACGATGGGCCGGAAGGGCTCGCCGAGGAAGATCCACGAGGCCGGGACGGCGATCAGAGGATAGGCCGAGGTGAAGGGGACGCCGATGGAGACGCCCAGCCGCGGCAGAGCCAGGAAGTAGAGGAGGTCGCCCAGGACGAGCCAGATCACGGCGCTGACGAAGATGGCTCCCAAAAGCGGAAGAGAAGGGAGTTCGAAGGCCGAAGGGCCTTCGGCGGCCAGGAGGAAGAGCCCGGCGCTGGCGAGATAGCCCAGCGTTCGGAGGGCGCCCAGCTCCAGAGAGGAGACATGGTCGAGGCAGCGGCGGTAGAGCACGGGGGCCAGCGCCCAGATGGCGGCCGAGGCCAGGGCCAGCAAGACGCCCCAGGCGAAGGAGATGTTCACGGTGACAAGAACCTCCTGAAGTCGAAAGTTTGCGGCTCCTCTATCCTAAACGTCGAGGGGCGCCGGGGGAAGCTTTTCCCGACGCCCCTCGACGTTTCGTCCGACCCGTCAGTGACCGTCGCAGCCGCAGGGGCCGCCCAGGGCGTGGAGGAGGGCGTGAGCGGCGTCTTCGAGGGGGAGGTCGAGTCGTTCTCCCTCCTCGAGGCGGAGGGTCGCCCGGGCTGCCCCTTGGGCGTCGTCGACGGCGACGCGCAGCGGAATGGCGAGGCTCTCGAAGTCGGCCTCGCGGGCGGCGGCCTTGGCGTAGCGGTCGTCGAGGAGGACGGCGAAGCCGGCCTCGCTCAGCGTTTCGTGGAGCCT
>JAHDQY010000018.1 GCA_018433595.1 Synergistales bacterium | reverse complement strand
TGTCGGAGCCCTCTGCAGTTGCTGGATCTGGTGCCGGGGGGGGGACTCGAACCCCCACAGTGTCGCCACCGGCGGATTTTGAGTCCGCTGCGTCTACCATTCCGCCACCCCGGCAGGCGAAGACAATGATGCCACAGCGCTTTGGCCTTGTCCAGAGAGAAGGGGCGGCATCTTTCAGATGCGACGGCAGGAGATTCCGGCCGTTTCCCCCGGTGGGGCGTCCTTATTCCGCACGCTTGACGCAGGAAAGCCAGAGATTCACCTTGACGGGGATGCCTCGGATCTCTCGGGTCCCGTAGAGATGGGCCTGCGCCTCCCTGTCGGACATCAGAAAGTACTCGAAGGTCAGGTCCTGCTGTTCGACCTTGAGATAGTTGTCGGTCACGTTCTCCCTGACGGAGGTGGAGCCCGAAAGCGTTTCCCGCCGGGAGCCGAGAAGGTCGCAGTCGATCTCGATCGTGGCGGAGTTGGTGACGTTCGTCGTCGTTTCGTTCCCGGCTTCGCCGTCGGATTCGATGGTGGAGACTCCCTCGGTGACGTAGGTGTCGCAGGTGATCCCTTTCGCCTCGGATTTTCCGGAGCCGGAGTAGTCCCAGGTCCCCCGGGCCAGGTAGGGCCCGGCATCGGGATCAAAGCCCGGGGGCGGGGCCGAGGAGACGTCCCCGATCCCTCCGGAGCCGCACCCTCCGGAGGATGCGGCGACAAGGAGGATCAAAATCCACAGGAGGAACTCTCTTCTGACTCTCAACTCTTTCCCTCCTTACTTTTCGCGAAAAGGCGACACCGTCGACGGGCCTGCCCTCGCCAAGTTGATGAAGATAAAAACAAGCATGGCACAGGGAGGGATTTCTGTCCAGAAAGAATGCCGCCCCCCTGCTCCGGTCTCTCGGAAATGCCTTCATCGGCGGCGGAGAGGTAGAATGAAGGGCAAGACTGTAAACGGAGGTGTGCTGCATGAAAAGAACGGTTCCTCGACGCGGTGCCGCTCCTGTCCTGGTGTGGCTGCTTTTCGTCTTCTTCCTTCCCTTTCAAGGGGTGTCTTCGGCGGCCGTCGCGGCCGAGGGAGGGCAGGTCCGGACTTTCGTCGGCACCGTGGGGGACGGGGATCTCGCGGCAAGGCTGCTTCGCGGCCTTGTGGAGAGTCTTGAGCCGGAGCGCCTGGAGCTGGTTCTCGAAGGCGGCCCCGACGCGTCGGGAGCGGTGCGGAGGCTCTACTGCGAGGCCCGGGGGGTCCGCCAGGGCGGGGTGCGCGTCGACCGGATCCGCCTGGAAGCGCTTTTCGTCAAGCTGGCCTTTCTGGATGCCGTCTCGGGTAACCTGGGCGACATCGATGTGACCGAGGCGGTCCAGGGCTATTTCGAAGGCCAGGTAACCGAGAAGGATCTGAATGATTTCCTGCTGGGAGCGACGCTTTCGGGAGGCGACGCCCAATGGCGGGATCTGCGTCTCGATCTGCGCCCGGGCGGTTTTTCCGCTTCGGCCCGCTTTGCCTCGGGAGCCGTTTCAGCCCTGGTGGAGATCGACAGCCGCCTGGAGATCGAGGGCAGGGACCGCCTTGTCATGGCCGATTACCAGGTTTCCGTGAACAATTCCGAGACGGATATGGCCCTGGTGATGGAGGCCATCAAGAAGGCCCAGCCGCTTCTCGATTTCCGGGAATTTCCCTTCCCGGTGCGCCTTCGTCAGCTGGCGATGGACGATGATTCGCTGACCCTTGCCACGTCGACGGCCCCGACGCGTTTCGACGGAGTCACCTTGCGCTACGAGGCACGCTGAGGCCCGAAGGCCGGGCCTCGAGTTTTACCGGGCTTCAGGGTCCTGTCGGAACCGCCTGCGTCGATGTCGCGGAGGACCGGACCGTCGAAGGCGGATGGAGGATGACGTCTCATGAGCGAACCACGGACGGCGGCAGAGGCGCTTCTTGCGGAGGGGGGATCCGTCTACGGACGTGTCGCCGCCGCGAAGGCCTGGCTTGACGGGAACCTGAGAGTCGCGCCGCGGGCCGCGAAGGATCTTGTCGAGCGCCTCCTGCCGGAGGCCGAGGAGGCGGGGGATTCCCAGGGCGTCGCCTGGCTGCGCTTCCATCTCGGCTGGCTCTTTATTGACGCCGACGACTACGAGCGGGGAAGCGCGATCATCGAATCCGCCAAGTCCGCCTTCGAGGACGCCGGCGACGGCGAGGGGCTCTCGCGCTGCCTCAATGCGCTTGGATTCGCCACGTTCATGATAGGCGTCCACGATCTGGCCCTGGACTTCTTCAGGGAGGCGGTGGACGAGGCGAAGGAGGCCTCCCGCCCGGACCTGGCAGGGGCGGCTTACGTCAACATGGCCGAATGCCTCTATGAACTGGAGGCCCCCGACGAGGCTCTTCATCTCCTTGAGGAGTGCCGAAGGGAGTACCCCGTCGCGCCGCACAACATCGCGTCGTTCCAGGGACTGTCCGGGAAGGTGTACAGGACTCTGGGAAGGCTCGAAGAGGCGGAGCGGGAACTTCTGAAGGCCCTTGACTCGGCCGGCGGAGCTCTTCACGATTCGCTCGAATTCCGGCAGGTTCTGGCCGACGTCTACATCGACGCCGGGCGTCTGGAAGAGGCCGAGACCCTCATCGGGCGGGGGATCGCGGAGTGCGCCCGGGTCGGGGAACGCCTTCTGGGAACGCGGTTCAGGCTCAGCCGGGCGCGGATGGAGACCCTGAGAAACCGGACCGAGCGGGCCATCTCCGAACTTGAAGCGGCGCTCCGGACGGCGCGTGAGATCGGCGCGCACAAGGTCGAAACGGACGCCGAGAAAGCCCTCTACCTCGTCTGGGAGGCCCGCGGGGAATACCGGAAGGCCCTGGACGCCTTCGTCCGCCACTCCGAACTCAAGGATGCGATGCGGAGCGAACAGACCCTGCGCCGGATCGAGGCTCTGCACGACGAACGCTCCCGCAGGGAGGCCCGGCATTTCGAGTCCCTCTACCGGCAGATCTCCGCCGTCAGCGAGATCGGGCGGCGCATCACCGCGAGCCTCGATCTCGATGTGAGCCTGGAGACCCTCTACAGCGCCGTCAACGGGCTCATGGACGCCCCGACGCTCATGATCGCCCTGGTGGATGCGGAGAGCCGCAGCCTCGACTATCGCCTCTTCGTCGTCCGGGGCGAGCGCAAGGAGGGGTTCGTCTGCCCCCTTGACGAGGAGAACTTCGGCTGCTGGTGCGTCAGGCACGGCAGGGACGTCGTCATCGGGGACATCGAGGCCGAGTATCGCCGGTACGTGAGCTCCTATGAAGATCTGGTCGTGGACGGCACGGCCGAGAAGTCGCTCGTGTTCATCCCGCTGCTTGCCGGCGGCAGGGTGGTGGGCATGTTCAGCGTCCAGAGCCACATTCCCCACGCCTACGACAGGCGGAAGGTCGAGGTCCTCCACGCCATCGGATCCTACATCGCCATCGCCATCGAGAATGCCGGTCTCTTCCGGCGGATCCGGGAACTTGCCGTCACCGACGCCCTGACGGGCCTGTCCAACCGCAGGCGCATCACGGAGGCGACCGAGGAGGCCTTCCGCAAGGCCCAGCGATATGAGCTTCCCACAGGCTTCATCCTGCTCGACCTGGACCACTTCAAGCAGATTAACGACACCTACGGGCACGATTCCGGCGACGCCGTCCTCCAGATCCTCGCCAAGGCCCTTTCCGGCCAGATCCGGGACTGCGACCTTCTCGGGCGCTTCGGCGGAGAGGAGTTCGTCGTCCTGCTTCCGGAGACGGGGGTCGAAGGCGCCCGGCTGCTCGCCGAACGTCTCCGCAGGACCATCGAGGCCCTGGAGATCGTTCTGCCCGACGGAGGGACCCTCCGGGTGACGGCCAGCTTCGGAGTTTCCGCCGTTCTCCCCGGAGACGGGGAGGGCAGGGCCGCGCTGAAGCGGGCGGACAGAGCTCTCTATCGCGCCAAGAATTCGGGGAGGAACGGCGTGGCCGTGGAGCCGGTGGCGTGATGTCCCGCCCTCCCGGAAAGGCGAGCCTCCTCCCGGCACACCCGTTGGTGCCGGGAGGAGGCTCAGGCGTCCGAGCCCTTCGAGCTCCTTGCCGCCGAAGATCTACTTCCGCAGATATACGGTGCCGACTCCGGCCATCCTGGCGATTCTCTCTTCGGCCATCCTGTTGGCGGCGACATGGGTGGGGATGTTGTCCCTCCTGGCGATCGCCAGGAGGCATTTGATGCTGCCGTAGATGTTGGCGGCTCGCGTCATGGCCCGCTCCTTGTCGTATCCCCTCATTTCCTCGTAGACATTGATGACCCCGCCGGCGTTGATCACGAAGTCGGGGATGTAGAGAATGCCTCTTGCCGTCAGCATGTCTCCATGCCGGTCCTCTGCCAGCTGGTTGTTGGCCGAACCGGCGACGATCCTGCACTTGAGCTGTTCCACGGTGAAATCGTTGATGACGGCCCCCATGGCGCATGGCGTGAAGATGTCGCACGCGACGGCGTAAATCTCATCGGGAGCGACCGCCGCGGCGCCCATTTCGTCGACGACGCGCTCGATTTTCCCCTTTCGGATGTCGGTGACGATCAGCCGGGCCCCCGCTTCGTGCAGGTGCCTGCAGACGTGGTAGCCGACCGCACCCAGGCCCTGCACGGCGATCACTTTCCCTTTCAGGTCATCGCTGCCGTAGACTTCCCCGGTCGCGGCTGAAATGCCTCTGAACACGCCGAAAGCCGTCACCAGAGAGGGATCGCCGCTCTTTCCCTCCAGGCCGACCACGAACTCCGTCTCATCGTTCACGTAGGCCAGGTCCTGCGTTTTGATGTTCATGTCTTCCGCCGTGATGTATCTGCCGGCCAGGCCTTCAATGAATCTGCCGAAGACCCGGAAGAGCTCTTCGCTTTTTATCGTGTCCGGGTCGCCCATGATGACGGCCTTCCCCCCCCCGAGGTTGAGGCCGGCGGCGGCGTTTTTGTAGGTCATGCCCCTGGCGAGCCGGAGAGCGTCGATGATGGCCTCTTCTTCGGATTCATAGTTCCAAAGACGCGTCCCCCCCAGGGCCGGGCCCAGGGTCGTGTCGTGGATGGCGATGATGGCCTTGAGCCCGGTGCCGCGATCCTGGCAGAACATCAGCTGTTCGTAATCGTACTGTTCCAGCAGATCAAATATCTTCATAAGAGCAGCCCCCCTTATCTTCAGGCAGTCGCCTTCGGGGAACGCCGCCCTTCCCCGACAGGCGTCCCCGCTCCGGAAAGAGGCCGCTGTCGTCGGCCTCGACGGCTAGGCTCCATGCGGCTCTTTCACGGCACTTCAGGGACCCGGACCCGCTCCCCCTCCCGCAGGTCGAGGCTGGCGTCGCGGACGACGACGTCGCCCTCTTCGAGCCCTTCGACGATCTCCACCATGCGACGGTCCGTTATGCCGGTCCGGACCGGAACGGCCAGGATTTTCCCTCTTTCGATCCGGAAGACGGTTCTCGCGCCGTCTTCCGTGCGGATCGACTCCACGGGAAGGATCAGCGCCTTCTCGCGGCGCGACGTCTCGACGAAGACCCGCACCTCGTAGCCGGGCCTGAGAAGCTTCGTGACGGGGAGGGTGACAAGGACGGGGACGCGCCTCTGCGCCACGCCGAGAGGGGAGATCTTCTCCTCGGCCAGGGGGTAGATCTTCCTGATCCGCCCCTCGATCGCGCCTTCCCCGAGGATCGGCGCGGTGATGCGCACCCTCTGCCCGATCTCGACGCCGCCCAGGGCGTCGCTGAGGATGTCGGAGCGGATCTCCATGTCGTCCCTCGCCGCCAGCCCCACCAGCAGGTCGCCCGTCGTGACGACCTGATCCTTCTCGACGGGGAGGTTGAGGACGTAGCCGTCGATGGGGCTTTCCAGCAGCAGTTCGGCGGCCTTTTTCTCCAGCTTTTTGACCTGCTCCCGCAGCCCCTTCTGAAAGGCCGAGGCGGAGGCCAGCTCTGCCTGCGTTTTGGCGAGCTCCTTTTCGTAGCGCTCCACCTTCAGCTGGGCCTCTTCCACCTCGGTCCGGGCGAGGCCTCCGGCCTTGAAGAGCCTCCGGTAGCGCTCCAGGTTCCGCCTTGCGTCGGCGAGGAGGAGGCGGAGGCTTCCGACGGCGGCGTCGTGGGCGGTCTCGCTCTTTTCGGCCTGGCCCCAGTAGGCGCGCGTCTCGGCCAGCAGGGCATCAAGGTCGGGGTTCGTCATTCGGACGAGGGTCTGTCCCCGGACGATCGCGTCTCCGGCCTCGACGGGGAGCTCGACGATTCTCGCCGTCTGGGTGGCGTAGAGGTTCCTGTCGTCGATGGGCTGGACGTAGCCGTCCTCTTCGACGCCGCTGGAGATTTCCCCCCGGATCGCCCTGACGGCGGGCACCTCCCGGGGCCTGAAAAAAAGATA
>JAHDQY010000067.1 GCA_018433595.1 Synergistales bacterium | reverse complement strand
GGCAAGGGTGAAGGCCACCTCCTGGACAGCCGTCGATCCGGCCTCGCGGATGTGATAGCCCGAGATGGAGATGGTGTTCCAGTTGGGCACGCTCTTGGAGCAGAAGTCGAAGATGTCCGTGATCAGCCTCAGCGAGGGTTTCGGGGGGAAGATGTACGTTCCCCGGGCGATGTACTCCTTGAGAATGTCGTTCTGGATCGTGCCGGAGATCTTCTCGGCCGGCGTACCCTGCTTCTCGGCAACGGCGATGTACATGGCCAGAAGGACCGAGGCAGGGGCGTTGATCGTCATCGACGTCGAGACCTTATCGAGGGGAATGCTGTCGAAGAGGATCTCCATGTCGGCCAGACTGTCGATGGCGACGCCGACCTTGCCGACTTCACCCTGAGCCATGGGGTGATCCGAATCGTAGCCGATCTGCGTCGGCAGGTCGAAGGCGACGGAAAGGCCGCTGCCGCCCTGTTCGAGCAGGTAGCGGTAGCGCTTGTTCGACTCCTCCGCCGTCGAGAACCCGGCGTACATCCGCATCGTCCAGAGGCGCCCCCGATACATCGTCGGCTGGACGCCGCGGGTGAAGGGATACTGGCCGGGGAAGCCCAGATCCCTGCCATAATCCAGCCCTTTTACGTCAAGGGGCGTGTAGAGCCGGTCAACAGGCAGACCTCCGCCGGAGACGAAGCGCTTCCGTCTCTCGGGGAACCTGGCCAAAGCCTTCTCGACAGAGGCGTCGTACTTCTCTCTGCCCTCTGCGATTTTCTGGAGCTTTTCTTCCTGAAACACTCCTCCCACCTCCAACGTAACGTTTGTCTCCCCACAAGAGAAGTCCCCACAGGATCGCATGGAGCCCGTCCCGTCGGGAACAACTGCAAGCCACCTTAGTATTTATCACCTTTTTACAGAAATCAACTGCTTGACCTAAATATCCAGAAAAGGCGGTTTTTTGTGCAAACACACCGACCGCCACATCGGAGCCATTAGAGAGAATACACTGTTTTAGTATAGCCCATCGCGGAGAATGAAACCATTGAAAACAGGGGAAAGAGGCATGAAATTTTGCTTCTCGAAAAGATCTTCCTTGAGAAAAGACCTTCAAGGAAGAGGAGCCGGCCCCTGACGGATCGGCTCCTCTTCCTCGAAGTCTCTTTGAGGCGAAAGCGCTAACGGGATCCCCTGGGCCGAGCGCGTCCGGAGGAGGCGGTATATCCTCGGGAACGGTCGCTTCGATAGTCACCACGCCGTCCGCCGCGGAAATCGCCGCGGCGTCCCCTGTCTCTCTGGGCCCGTTCCTGTTCCGCTTCGAGTTCCGCCTTGAGGGCGTAGCCCCGAGGCGCCTGGAAGGCAAGGCGAGCCAGAAGACCGGCCGTCACTTCAGCGGCATCGGCCCGTTCAAGGATGGCAAGAGCCAGCTCCCTGTAACCGCCTCCCTCCGGGATCAAGACGAGCTTGTCCAGCTCCTCATTGAGGCGAAGGTGCTCCAACCGCTCCAGATCCTTTTTGTCGGGAACGGGGAACCAGCTGATCTTGAGGGAAAAGCTTCTCACAAGAGCCTTCATCCTCCGCGCCTCGACAGGAGAGAGCAGGGTCACGTTGATTCCGCTGTTGCCCGCCCGGCCCGTCCGGCCGCTGCGATGGACGTAGGCTTCAAGATTTGAAGGGAGCCCCAATTGAATGACATGGGTCACCCCCGTGACATCAAGGCCCCGGGCCGCCACGTCAGTGGCGACGAGGATACCGGTACCTCCGCTTCGGAACATCTCCAGAGCGTGATTGCGCTCCCTCTGCCCCATATCCCCGTGGATGGGATGAGCGGCGAAACCGGCCTGAGCCAGCCGAAGGGCCGTATCAGCCGTCTCCACCTTGGTGGCGCAGAAGACGATGGCCCTCTCCGGACGCTCCCAGAGGAGAACGTTGACAAGGGCCTCATAGCGCTTCCTGGAGGGACAGACGAAGGCCTTGTGGGAGATATCTTCGTTGGCCGTCTCGTCAGCCGACAGGACCAGCCTCCGGGGATTCTTCAGATACCGGCGTATGAGGTAGCGGACGGAGTCGGGGACCGTGGCCGAGAAAAGCCAGGTTCTCTTGATGTTGACCATCCGCTTCAAAATGGTCTCCAGCTCGTCGCGGAAGCCGAGGTCGAGCATATGATCCCCCTCATCGAGGACGAGGCTTTCAATCGCATCGGCACTGAGAGTGCCCCTCTCGAGATGATCGATGACGCGGCCCGGAGTTCCGACGACCAGAGAGGCGCCGCGGCGAAGCTGAGAGATCTGGGGGCCGATGGGAACTCCGCCGACAAGGGTCGCCACGGCCATTCCCAAGGGACGACCGAGCCACTCCATCTCACCCGCCGTCTGCTGGGCCAGTTCGCGGGTCGGAGCCAGGACAAGCACCCTCGGCGCACCGCCGGCGACAAGATCGTTAATCAACGGCAGGGCAAACGCCAGCGTCTTGCCCGATCCCGTCTTGGCCTGAACAACGAGATCCGTCGACAGGACGTCGGGAAACCCCAGGACCGCCTCCTGCACGGGAGTCGGCGTCTCGAAGCCATGCGCCGCAATAGCCTCCTGAAGGCGGGGGCTTAAATCAAAATCAGAAAAACGGACTGCATCGATGGACAAACTATCTCCTCCTGAACGACGAGGCCAGGGGAGCAAAAAAGAGGGGCGCCCATCCTTTTAGGGGCAGCCCCGGCATCCCAACAGCCTCAAGCTGTTTCCTATTCTCCCTTAAAGCCGCGATCTGTCAAGCGCCTCTTCGACGATTCCGAGAAACCCTATCTTAAAAGGAACGTCGTCGTCCTCTCAATGTCTTCCTTTTTTCCTCTCGAAGCCCCATAATGAAACGGGGGTGAGTTCTCATGAATATGGTGACCTGTGATCGTTGCTCAAAGCTCTTCGGCTCGCCGGGACCGAGAATCTGTCCAGCCTGCTCCAAGGAGCTCGACAAAATCTATGAACGAGCTCGGGAGTACCTTCGCGACCATCCCCGGGAGAGATTGAACGTCAGCGATCTGGCGGAAATCCTCAACGAGGAGGCCGCAGACATCGACCTCCTTGTCGCGGCGGGTCGATTGCGCCTCTGGGACGACAACTCCTTCGACGACAGAGAGGGCGAACGGGAG
>JAHDQY010000061.1 GCA_018433595.1 Synergistales bacterium | reverse complement strand
CTGACCATGCTGGGCATCGTCATCGGCGTTGCCGCCGTCATCGCCATGTTTGCCGTCGGATCCGGCGCCAATCGCCGGATCGAGGATCACATCGCCTCCATGGGGAGCAACCTCCTCATCATCATGCCTGGGGCCGTCACGAGCAGCGGCCGCTCTTTCGGCGCCGGAAGCGGGCCGACGCTGACAGTCGAAGATGCCTGGGCCATCGGGGAGGAGTGCCCGTCGGTGGTTGCCGTGGCTCCACGCTTTAACGGCGTGGCCCAGCTGGTTTACGGCAACGCCAACTGGTCCACCTCCATCCAGGGGACATCGCCGTCGATGCTGGCCATCCGCAGCTGGGAGATTGAGAGGGGCCGCAACCTGTCTCTGTCGGACCTGAGAAGCGCCGCCAAGGTCTGTATCCTGGGGCAGACGGTGGCCAAAGAGCTCTTCGGAGGGCTTGATCCCGTCGATCAGGTGCTCCGCATCAACAAGGTCCCCGTACGCGTCATCGGCCTTCTCGCCGCCAAGGGAAGTTCCGCCTGGGGCAGCGATCAGGACGATACGGTCATCGTTCCCGTCACGACGGCGCAGAAACGGCTTTTCGGCGGTCCCTTCCCGGATAAGGTTCAGACCATTCTCGTTCAGGCCCGCAGTTCGGGAGCGCTGGGCTCGGCCGAACAGGAGGTGACGGCCTTGCTGGCGCAACGTCACCGTATCCGTCCCGGCCAGGAGAACGATTTCTCCGTCCGCAATCTTTCCGAGATCATGGAGGCGGCCCGAGAGTCGACGAAGGTCATGTCGCTGCTTCTCGCCTCCATCGCCTCCGTCTCCCTTCTCGTCGGCGGCATCGGGATCATGAACATCATGCTCGTCTCCGTGACGGAGCGGACCCGCGAGATCGGCATCCGAATGGCCCTGGGGGCCCGGACGGCCGACGTTCTCGTTCAGTTTCTGGCGGAGGCCCTGATCATGTCACTGCTGGGAGGGACCATGGGGATCGCTCTCGGCTGCGGCGGAGCGCTCCTCCTTTCCCGCATCGCCGGATGGGCGACGCTGATCTCCCCCTTCTCCGTGGGCCTGGCCTTCGGTTTTGCGGCTCTCATCGGCGTTTTTTTCGGTTTCTATCCGGCCTGGAAGGCCTCTCGGTTGAGTCCGATCGAGGCGCTCCGCTACGAATAAACGCGAGGCGTCAGGCTCTGTGTGCAGATCTGGCGCCTCGCGCGTCTGAAGCGAGGGAGCGCTCAACGGTTCTTGACGATCACGAGGGGAAGAAGCAGCAGGATCAGACCTCCGCAGGAAAAAGACGAAAGAGAACAGCCTCCGCCCCCGCCGGAAAGAGCCTCTCCGTCGGAATCGGCTCCGGGAGAGGTTTCGCTTCCCAGGATGGGTTCGCTGCCGATGGCCTTGGCAACGAAACTCTCCGAAGCGATGACGTCCGGCTCCAGGGCTCTCTCTGCCATGATGGCGAGACAGGTCTGTCCCGTTGACGAGGCGTTGATGAGGAGATTGCGTATCTCCCAGGCCTCGAGGTCGGGGTAGAGGGCCCAGGCGAGAGCCGCAACGGCGGAGGCATAGGGGGCCGAGAAGGAGGTCCCGCTCTTTGTCGTGTACCCCCCTTCGCGGGCCGTTGTCAGGATTGCTCTCCCCGGCGCGGCGATTTCGACGGATCTTCCGCCGTAATTGGAGAAGGAGGCCAGGGCTCCCGAGCTTTCGACGGCGGCGACGGAGAGAAAGGCCGGATCGGTGAGGCTTGTGGGATAGACGTAGCGGCTGTCGATGTTGCAGCTTTGATTGCCCGCCGAGGCGATGAAAAGAAGCCCGTGCCCTCCGGCGCAGTCCAGGATGGCCCTGAAGGCTTTGTCGGCGGCGTCGCTGAAGGCCAGCTGAGGCGTCGCGCTGTTGTAACTCAGGTTGACGATCACTCGTGCTTTGGGGCCGAGCTTCGGAAGAAGGCCGATGAGGTGGTTGACGGCTTCGGCCATGTCGCGGAAGTCGGCTTTCCCGACGGCGTTGGCGATGCGTATCGGGATGATCTTGACCT
>JAHDQY010000020.1 GCA_018433595.1 Synergistales bacterium | reverse complement strand
TCCGCCGCGGGACCGAGGTCGAGGTCCTGACCCTGTTGGACGGTCAGATGGCCCTACGGCATGGAGGTCTCTGTTACAGGCTTATCGAGAGCGATGAAGACAACGCTCGAAAAGACGTGAACGAAGGATCTGGCGTCAAGGTCAAGACAGGGAAACCCCCGGTACCTGCTCCGGATCATCCATGGCGGAAGTGGTACGGGAACAGGCCTAACCCCAGGGAACAAATTCTCCCAGTTACAGCGGTGACGAAGGAGGGGTGACATTTTCCCTGTCCCGTTTTGTCGCGCTACCCATGACATTTTCCCTGTCCCTTGACAGATCCTTCAGGAAAGCCCGCCTTTGGCCTGCTCCAGCTCCGCCTCAAGGGCATCGAGGATCGTCGCCGTCTCCGGCAGAAGCTCCTCTCTCAGCGCACTCCGGAACCTCCCTCCGGCGGCGGCGCGGTCTTCCTTCTTCGCCGCCCGTCCCTGCCATCCGATCTTCACCTTTTCCTTGAAAAGATCCATATCGACGAGGCGTTCTCCCTCGGCGTCGTATTCGAGTCCCATGAGGATCTCCTTGATCCGCCCGGGAGCGATGAAGGTGGCCAGGTGAAACCGGTAGACGGGGACGGCCATGAGAATGCGGGCATAGTCTTTGCCCCACCCTTCGCCGAGGACGAGGCCCAGATCGAGATCCTCCAGAACGAGCCGGAGCCGGCGGGCCTGAAGGCGGTAGCGCTCCCAGAGATCGTAAATGCGGATCTCCAGATTCTGCCAGGCCTGGCCGCCGGAGGCTTCGTTGAAGTACTCCATGGCCCGTCCCCGCAGGCGTTGAAAGAGCTTTTCGTAAGGGGTTTCGAAGTAGAGCACCTCGGGGTGGAGATCGGAAATCGCCAGGGGGCGGTTGAGATTCTTCTCGGTGAAGCAGAGGAGGACGCGGCTCCGGCCGGACCAGCGTAAAATCTGATTCAGTTTTCCCGGGACGGCGTCGAAGTCACGGCTGATCTGCTCCATCGCCGCCTTGACGTCGCCGCTGAGACGGAAGAGGATCGTCCGCGGCAGGGGGCGGACGCGCAGGTGCGAGCTCAGGCCCGCATTGACGAGATGGGCCAGGAGATCGACGGGCGAGGCGTCGGCCAGGAAGGTCTTCAGCCGCCCCTCCTGGAGGCCCCGAAGAGAGAAAATAAGGACGGTCTGGTCCTCTCGGGCCTGATCCCAGAGGTTCCGCAGGGGCTTGGCCTCCAGTGGAAAGGCGGCCTGAATCGCCTCTATCGGCGCCGCGCTCCCGGTTTGGATGAAAAGACCCCGCGCACTTCCCCGTACAAGAGAAAGCATGACCCCACCTCCCGTGGCGAAATCCCGCTAAAGACCGATCTTGCGTTTGCGGCAACGGTCTCCGTTCACGTAAGGGGGGTAGGCGATGGAGTGGACCTTGCCGCTTTCGACGTCGATGGCGCTCAGGGTGTCCAGGCCGTTGAGGAAGATGATGCCGGGAATTTCCGGAGGAGGCGGTGAAGGAGAGTGCCCGTAGAGGTTGAAAGGCCGCGCTGGCTGGGGGAGGTTGCGGAAATGGTGGGCTACGGCGATGAAAAGGCCGCATGGTCGGATGACGGCTCCCCCTTCGATGACGGTCGCCGTCGGAGCGAGGCGGCGGATCTCCTGGGGCCTGTCATGGTTTCCGGAGACGATGAAGAGCCCCTCGGGAAAGGTCCCCAGCCGACGGAAGAGGTCGCCCGCCTTGCGGCGGTAGAGCCCCAGCTCTCCGGGGTGGAGCTCCAGCTTGACGTCGTCGGCCAGGTCGCCCGTATGGATCAGGGCCAAGGGGCGAAGAAAGGCCCGGAGGCGCTCCAGGTCCCCGTAGAAACTCGACGGCGTATCGGAGACATGAAGAAGGCACCTCCCCCGGAGCGTCTCAAGCTCCCTGGGGAGGACCATATGCCCTGTCAGACGGCAGACGGCGTCCATCACGGCGTTCATGAGGCTTCCTCCTTCGGCGGGTCGATTCGGTTAATGATAAAATAAAAAACGAACATCCGGACAAGGAGGCGGAAGGAATGGATCGGTTACGTCTTCGAGGGCGCCTGCTGGCGTCGTTGCTGGGCCTGGTCTTCCTGCTGGCCTTCATCGATCGGGCCGTCTTCATCGCCACGGGTTTCATGTTCTCCGACGACCCTCGTTTTTTCCTCCTGCTCTTCTACGCGCCCCTGGCCCTTCTTTTTCTTCACGCTTTCTGGAGCCTGGGGCGGCGGGGAATCCTGCTTCTGCTTTCGGCCGGTCTCGTCGGCGCCGCCGGCGAAGTGGCGGCCCTGCGCTGGGGGGCCTTCGGCGTCCGCTACGTCTACCATCTCGACGTTCCCGGTGAGACGGTCGCCGTCGGCGGCTTTCCGCTCCTCGTCTCCCTCTACTGGATGGCCTTCATCTACGTCGGGTCGTCGCTGGTGACGGCCATCGCCGACGGATCGAAACGACGCCCGGGCGGGCTGACCCTGGCCCTCCTCGACGGCTTGGCCGTGACGGCCATCGACGCCGCCATGGACCCCGTCCAGGTGGCCATCGGCTCCTGGAGCTGGCTTGGAGGCGGTCCCTGGTTCGCCGTGCCCCTGGAGAACTTCCTCGGCTGGTTTCTGACGGCCTTCGCCGTCACCCTGCCCTTCCGCCTCTTCGGGGGCCTGAGCCCGGATCCGGGCAGCCTCCCTCCCTGGGCCCGCTACATCCCCTCGGCCATCTACGGCATTCTGATGGGGGCCTTCGCCATCTCCCTCTGGTTTCTCGACATCCGGGGGCCTCTGTTGGCGGTCTTCCTCGGGATGGGGCCTTTTCTGCTTCTGGCTCTGGCCGCCCTCCGGCGCTAGCGGCAGCGCTCCAGGATGGCCCGCACGTCCGATTCGCCGAGGGGGACGAAGGCGCCGATCGGCCCCGATTCGACGGCCTTCCGGGCCATCTCGTCGAAGCGGTCGTCGCCGATGGCAAGCTCTTGCAGCGTCGTCGGCAGCCCGCAGGAGCGCAGGAAGGCGACGACGCGGGCGATCCCCTCACGGGCCGTCCGGCCGGGGTCGAAGAAGTCGGGCTCCACGTCCCAGACGCGGTGGGCGAACTGGGCGAAACGGCTCGGGTCGTGGTCGACGACGTAGTCCATCCAAGCCGGAAAGACGACGGCGAGGCCGATGCCGTGGGCCACGTCGTAGAGGGCGCTCAGCTCGTGTTCGATCTTGTGGGAGGCCCAGTCTCCCTCCCGCCCCGTGTCGAGAAGGTCGCAGTGGGCGACCGTCGAGGCCCACATCAGCTCGGCTCGGGCGGCGTAATTCTCGGGGTCGGTCAGGGCCCGCGGCAGATTGGCGACGATGGTCCGCATCGTGGCCTCGCAGAGGCGGTCCGTGAGCTCCACGTCCCTCTCGTTGGTGAAGTACCGTTCCATCACGTGAGCCAGCATGTCGACGGCGCCGGCCCGCGTCTGTTCCGCCGGGAGCGAGAAGGTCAGCTCCGGGTTGAGCAGGGCGAAACGGGGTCTGAGGAGGGCGTTGCGGAAGCCCTTCTTGTAGAGCCCCCGTTCGTTGGTGATGACCGAAACGGGGCTGGTCTCGCTTCCTGCGGCGGGAAGGGTGAGGATCACGCCGACGGGAAGGGCCTCGCCGGGTTTGGCCCTGCCTTCGAAAAAGTCCCAGAGGGGCCCGTCGGCGGGCACGCCGAGGGCGATGGCCTTGGCCGAGTCGATGACGCTGCCGCCGCCGACGGCCAGAATGAGGTCCACCCTTTCCCTGCGGCAGAGGGCGATGCCCTCCTCGACGAGGGAGAGCCGCGGATTGGGCTTGACACCTCCCAGCTCAACGACGTCGACGCCGGCCTCAGTCAGGCTTGCGACGACGCGGTCGAAAAGGCCGCTCCGCTTGACGCTCCCTCCGCCGTAGTGGAGGAGCACCTTACGTGCCAGGGCGGCCGCCTCGGCGCCGACGGCCTCCTCGGCACCTCGTCCGAAAATGACCTTGGTGGCGTTCTGAAAGGTAAAATCACGCATGGCGGCAACCTCCTTGAACAGGGGAGTTTAAAGGTCGTAGAGAGCGGCTACGTCGAAGGGGAGATCGAACTCTTTCGTCCTTTCGATGCGGATGAATCGCCCTTTGCCCTGACGGTCCGTCCGAAGGGGGGTCGGGGGGTGGCCCTGGTCGTCGGTCCAAGACAGAGGGGTCTTTAGGGGCTCGGCCTCGACGGGGCAGTCCCGCCGCTCCTTGAGGTAGCGCCTCAGGGCCTCCAGCTCGCGGGCCGTGAAAAACTCGTCGAGGTAGCCCTTGACGCGGGAGCGGACCTCCTGGGTGAGTTTGCCGAAGTTAGGGACAAGAGCCTCGTAATCCGAAAGAGGAGTCTCGCCGGACCTCAGGGGGATCCAGACGATCCGGACGTTGTCTTTCCCCTGGAAGGAGAGGAGAACGGAATAGGCTCGATAAAGGGGCAATTTCATGGGCCATTCCTCCTTAAGATGGCCTCAATTATAGCGCTTTTAGACAGGGCGTGAAGGGCGGGGGGGTTCAGAGGAGATTCAAAAATTCCCGGATCTGGGGGAGTTTGGCCTGGGCGTTTCGGTAAAGGGCCCGAGAGGCGGGGTCTACCATTGAAAAAACAGGTGGCCCCCTGAGCTAAATCAGTTATCATAAGCAATGACGGAGGTGTGGCTCGCGGGGTCCGTAGTCCGGTTTCGGCCGGAACTTACTAGACTCTGAAATGCCGCCTCCGT
>JAHDQY010000051.1 GCA_018433595.1 Synergistales bacterium | reverse complement strand
CGGAAGTCGCGGGCCCGCGTCAGGAGGTTTTCCTGCATTCGGTCAAGAAGGCCGGCAACGGCTCCTTCCAATCCTTCCCAGGGGAGATCGGCCCGATCGCCGGTGTCGCGGCGGATGCAGCGGAGCGTCGAGGCCGCCAGCTCCTTCTCGCCCAGTTCGAGGCGGAGGGGAACCCCCTTCTGAAGATGGCAGAAGAAGCGGTCGGCCGGACGGAGGTGGAACTGATCGTCGACGGTGACGCTCCGCCTCCCGAGAGCGGCGTTGAGCCTTGAGGCCAGCTCCTGTGCCTTCGGAAGAAGCTGATCCCGAAGAAGTCCCTCGTCGGTCGAAATGGGGACGATGACAGCCTTGACAGGAGCGACCCGAGGCGGGAGAACGAGACCGTCGTCATCGGAGTGGGTCATGATGATGGCGCCGATGAGGCGCGTCGAGACGCCCCAGCTCGTCGTCCAGGCAAATTCCATCGCGCCTTCCTGGTTCTGGAAGGAGATGTCGAAGGCCTTGGCGAAGTTCTGGCCGAGGAAATGGCTGGTCCCGGCCTGAAGGGCCTTGCCGTCGCTCATCATCGTCTCGCAGGTGTAGGTGTTGTCGGCACCGGGGAACCGTTCCCCTTCCGATTTCTCTCCGGCGACGACGGGAAGGGCCAGGTGCTCCTCCATGACCCTTCGGTAGATTTCGAGCATGAGGAGCGTCTCTTCCATGGCCTCTTCACGGGTGGCATGAGCCGTGTGCCCCTCCTGCCAGAGAAATTCCGACGTTCTGAGGAACAGGCGCGGCCTCTTTTCCCAGCGCATGACGTTGCACCACTGGTTGATGAGGATCGGCAGATCGCGCCAGGACTGGACCCACTTGCTGTACATGTGACCGATGACCGTCTCCGAGGTGGGACGGATGACCAGAGGCTCCTCAAGGTTGTCGCCCCCGGCATGGGTGACGACGGCGCACTCGGGAGCGAAGCCTTCGACATGCTCGGCTTCCTTTTCCAGAAAGGAACTGGGGATCAGCAGCGGGAAATAGGCGTTGACGTGGCCGGCATCTTTGAAGGCCTCGTCAAAAGCCCTCTGAATCGTCTCCCAGAGAGCGTAGCCGGTAGGTCGGATGACCATGCATCCCCTGACGGGGGCATAGTCGGCCAGCTCCGAGGCCCTGATGACGTCAAGGTACCACTGGGAATAGTCTTTGTCTTTCGAAACGATATTTCTGGCCATGACATACTCCTCTCCCGGCTCACGAACGGACCTTCCGGAACGGCCGGTTTTTCAGCTCCGGCCGAAGCTGATTTCCTCG
>JAHDQY010000069.1 GCA_018433595.1 Synergistales bacterium | reverse complement strand
GGTTGTCCCCGAGCAGAAACTTCGCATCGTGGAGGCATTGAAGGCCAACGGCGAGATCGTCGCCATGACCGGAGACGGCGTCAACGACGCTCCGGCCCTCAAAAGCGCCCACATCGGCGTCGCCATGGGAGGGCGAGGCACAGACGTCGCCCGGGAATCCGCAGCCTTGGTGCTGGTGGATGATTCTTTCGCCTCAATCGTGACTGCTGTCCGGATGGGACGGAGAATCTTCGACAACATACGAAAGGCGCTGGCCTTCGTGGTGGCGGTCCATGTTCCCATCGCCGGCATGTCCCTGCTCCCGGTGCTTTTTCGGGGATGGCCTCTGGCGCTTCTCCCGGTTCACATCGTCTTTCTGGAACTCATCATCGATCCGGCCTGCTCCGTGGTTTTCGAGGCGGAAAAGGAGGAGACCAACGTGATGGACCGTCCCCCCCGAGATCCCTCGAAGCCGCTCTTCGATACGCCAACTGTCACGTTGGCCCTGCTCCAGGGAGCGAGCATTCTCTGTCTCGTCTTCGGGATCTTCTGGTACTGCCTGAGGAATGACTGCTCTGCTGACAAGGCCCGGACGTTGGCTTTCGCGACCTTGGTCTTTTCCGATCTGGCTCTGATTCTGGCGAACCGCTCCTGGACCCGAAGCTCCGTTGAGATGCTGCATGTCCCGAACCTGGCCTTCTGGTGCGTTTTGGGCGGAGCGGTTCTTTTCCTGTCGGCTTCTCTGACTTTTGCGCCACTGAGAACCGTGTTCCACTTCTCCTCCTTAGGCCTTTCCGAATTCGCCATGAGCGGGATGGCCGGAGTCGGCATGCTCCTCTGGTTCGAATGGGGCAAACGACTTTGGGAACGATGGGAGCACCGGATCATCCAGGCGTGAGAACATCTGTGGCGACATCGCGGAGGGAGGAGTCCCTCCCCGGCATCAGATCGGTAAAAAAGGAGCCCTCACGAAACGCGAGGGCTCCTTTTTTACCTCTCGACGACAGGCATGGCACGTCCCACCTTCACCGCAACGACAGGGGGAAAACAGAAGCACTGCTTTAACAGAAAGCCATGATAAAATGACGTAAATAGCAAATGCTTCGAATTAAAGACATTTCGGGAACCGAGGCTTCCCGAAGAGGAGGTGGAGTCATGCCCATTGTGCGAGTGGAACTCTGGTCCGGCAGAAGCACCGAATTCAAGGTCGATCTGGCCAAGGCGATCACCGACGTCGTCGTCGAAAAGGTCGGCTGCCCCGTCGAGGCCGTCACCGTCAAGATCGAGGAGTCGCCTGCGGAGAACTGGGTCATCGGCGGCAAAACAGCCTCACCGCCTCCCCGGTAGTTGTGCGATGCAACAGATCCAGGACTGGATCGACCAGGCCAAGACCCTCCCTCGAATCATCACCTGCTGAAGACGCCGCATGAGAGCGGGGGCCGCCCAGGCGGCCCCCGCTCCTCTTCGCGACCGGAACGTCCGCCCTACATATAGCCCTCGTAGGGGCGCGGGACGAGGGCCGAGTGGACGTACTTGATCATCGTGATGAAATCGAAGACGGGACGACCCGTCGCCCGGTGGACGGCATGGGCATAGGGCGGCAGATCGCTGCACTCGAGGACGATGGCGGCCACGTCGGGATTCTCGGCGACCATTCTTTCGGCGACACCGACGACCTCCCGCTCGACGAGGTCCGAATCCATCGTCCCCTTCTCGTCGAGGACGGAGGTGCGGAACTCGTCCTGATCCTCCATGCCGTAGATGACGGTGGGCATCTCCTTCGTGATGCCCACGTTGGCGAAGTGCTCGTCGGTGAGGCAGGCGGCGCTGGCGGTGATGATGCCGACCTTCTGCTTCGAGGTGAGCGTCCGGCAGATGAAGGGCACCTGGAGGAGGCTGGAGAGAAAGACGGGAACGTCGACGGCCTCGGCCACCTGAGGCTGGAAGAGGGCCATGAAGCCGCAGGCTCCCGTGATGGCCCGCACGCCCTCCGCCTCGAGCGCCTTGGCCCCGTCGATGAAGGGCTTGAGCAGCTCGGGATCGCGCTCGGTGAGAAGGCGATAACTGGAGGCACCGCTGACCTCCTTGTACCGCACGGGAAAGGGGAAGGTCGTGGCGTTGCCGACATTGCCCGGAACACAGGGATAGGCGGCGTCGAGGATGAGAATCCCGATCGCCTGGCCGTCCCAGGAGCGACTTCTGCTTTTGATGCGGTAGACCGTCATGCCCTTGCCCCCCTAATGAAAATGAAGATAAAAGGATCAGAACAAGTATACCTCATGACAGGCCGTCGCGCCGAGCGGCCCCGATCGCCGCCCCGGAGGGATAAAGTGCATCCATTTTGACGGGTTTGGTGCTTGCTAAAAATGTTATTCAAAGTGATAATGGTCCGTGAGCTACCCGCTTCACTTAGTCGCTTCGTCCACCCGGCCTTGCCGGGCAACGAATTCCCCTCGGGGGAATTCCACATACTGAGCCTCCGAGCCGTATTTCCTGTGGGGTGTGTTCTCTATGGAATGCGGCCGTTAGGGTGTGTCCGGAAACAGACATGCCTCCCGTGTTTGGCAAGGAGAGCTGCAAATTCCACGTTTTTAGCGGAGACTGCGATCCTTCCCGGGGTGCAGTCTCTTTTTTCGTGAAAGGCGGAATTGCGGTGAAAGACGATGAAAGTGGAAACCCTGCCGGTTGAGCAGGCTGTCGGGAAGGTCATCTCGCACGATCTGACCCTCATCGATCCCGAGAAGGGGTTCAAGGGAGCCCGCTTCAAGAGGGGTCATCGAATCGAAAAGGAAGATGTTCCCCTTCTCAAGCGCATGGGGAAATCCAACATCGCTTTTCTCGAACTCGCTCCCGACGAAGTCCACGAGGACGACGCGGCGCTCCTCCTCGGCCGCCGCATGAAGGGTGAGGGCCTCGATCTCCAGGGCCCCTCGGAGGGGCGGTGTGCCCTCTGCGCCGGCCGGAACGGCCTGCTTTTCTACCGCGACGAAGACATCGACTTCATCAATGCCGACCCGGACTGGATCTTCGCCACCCGCCCCAACAAAACCGCGATCACCCAAGGGACCGTCGCCGCCGTCTTCCGGGTCGGACCTCTCGTGGTGAAACGCGGGCAGGTCGATCGGGCCCTGTCGGCGTCCCCTCTCTCGGTTCTCCCCTGGATTCCCTACCCCACGGCGCTGGTGACCACGGGGAGGGAGATCTTCGACGGCACCGTAAAGGACGCCTTCCTCCCCAAGCTTCGGGAAAAGATCGTCCCCTACGGCGCCACCCTTCTCGGGAACACCGTCTGCCCCGACGATGATTCCGTCATCCGAAGCGCCGCCGCGTCCTGGCTGGAAAAAGGCGCCCGCGTGGTTCTCTGCACCGGCGGAATGAGCGTCGATGTCGACGACAGGACGCCGAAAGCGATAGCTTCCTTGTGCGATGAAGTCGTGTTCCGGCGAATTCCCGTGATTCCCGGAGCCAATCTGATGCTTGCCCGCAAGGGAGACTCTCTGATTCTGGGGGTCCCCGCCTCGGCGGCTTTCGCCGAGCGGACCTCTCTGGACATTCTCCTCGATCGCATCTATGCGGGCATCGCTCCTACGGGAGAGGAAGTACGACGTTGGGGAAGGGGGGGTTTGTGCAGGGATTGCGTTTCATGTTCCTACCCCGGATGCGTTTTTTCCGCGCGCGGGTAACCGATCCTCACAAGAAAGGAGTTTGAGCGATGGGAACCTCTCCGGTCACCGCCATCATCAACGGTAAAACCATTACCGCGCAACCAGGCATGACCATCATGCAGGCAGCCCAGGCCAACGGCATCAAGATTCCGTCCCTGTGCTTCCATCCTGCTCTTGCATCCAGCGGCGCATGCCGCGTCTGCCTCGTGGAGGTGGAAAAGAACCCCAAGCTTCTTCCGGCCTGCACCACGCCTCTGACGGAAGGCATGGTCATTTCCACCCACAGCTCCAAGGCCGTCGCGGCAAGGAAGTTCGTCGTTGAGATGATCCTCATCCGTCACCCTCTGGACTGCTTCTCCTGCGAATCCAACGGCAGGTGCGACCTGCAGGATCTCGCCTACGAACTGGGCATCGAGAAATCGCCCTTCCAGGAGAAAGGGAGTGTCTGCACCGACTACGCCCTTGACGACACCAATCCCTTCTATATCCGGGACATGAACAAGTGCGTTCTCTGCGGCCGCTGCGTCAGGGCCTGCGACTGGCAGTCGGGCTACCACGCCATCGACTTCCAGTTCCGGGGCATCAAGACGACGATCAATCCCCCGGTGGGCCGCAAGCTCGAAGAATCGGACTGCGTCTTCTGCGGTCAGTGCGTTCAGGCCTGTCCCGTCGGCGCACTCACCGAAAAGAAGGCCGTCGGACAGGGGCGGCCCTGGCAGAGCCGGACGGTCCGCACCACCTGCGCCTACTGCGGCGTAGGCTGCCAACTCGACCTCCACGTGAAGGGCGACAAGATCGTCCGCGTGACGGGCACCGAAGACGGCATGCCCAACAAGGGCAGGCTCTGCGTCAAGGGACGTTTCGGCTACGACTTCATCTACTCCGACGACCGCATCACCAGGCCTCTCATCCGTGTCCGCAAAGGCGAGCACAAGAGCCCTGATGACGAGTTCCGCGAAGCCTCGTGGGACGAGGCTCTCGATCTCGTCTCATCCCGATTCCGGGAGGTGATCGAAAAGCACGGCCCGGACGCGGTGGGAGGAGTCAGCTGCGCGAGAAGCATCAACGAAGACTCGTACAGCATGCAGAAGCTCTTCCGCATGGTCTTCAAATCGAACAACATCGACCACTGTGCACGGGTCTGACATGCTCCTACAGTAGCGGGGCTACTGACCAGTTTTGGAGCAGGCGGAATGACCAACACTGTCGGAGAGTTCGCCAAGGCGAAACTCCTCTTCTGCATCGGGACCAACATGACCGAGGCTCACCCCGTGGCGGCGACCTACCTGAAAAACGGCGTCAACACGGGCACGAAACTCATCGTCGTCGATCCGCGCCGGCAGGAGCTGGCCGATTACGCCGATATCTTTGCGCAGTTGCGGGTGGGGTCGGATATCGCCTTCCTGAACGGCATCATGAACGTGCTGATCCGGGAGGATCTCTACGACAAACGCTTTGTGGAGGAGCATTGCGAGAACTTCGACGCTCTGGCGGCGAAGGTCGCCGAATATCCTCCCGAGCGGGCGGCGGAAATCAGCGGCGTGCCGGAGCAGACCATCATCGACATCGCCAGAATGCTCGGAACGATCAAGCCGGCCATGGTCATCTACACCCTCGGCATCACCGAGCACAACACGGGAAAACGGAACGTCATGTCCCTGGCCAACCTCCAGATGCTTCTCGGCAACATGGGCGTCGAGGGCGGCGGAGTGAACCCCATGCGGGGGCAGAACAACGTCCAGGGAGCCTGCGACATGGGGGCCATGCCCAACATGTACTGCGGCTACCAGAAGGTGGACAACCCCGAACTCAACGGGAAGTTCGCCAAGTTCTGGGGCGTCGACAGCCTGCCCGACAAGCCGGGGCTGAAGATCGCCGAGATCGTCAACGGATTGCCGAGCGGAAAGGTCAAGGCCTTCTGGATCTTCGGCGAAAACCTCGTGGCCACCGAACCGGACATCAAACACGTCTCCCACTGCCTCAATTCGGCGGAGTTCCTGGTGGTGCAGGACATCTTCCAGAACGAGACCACTCCCTTCGCCGACGTCATCCTCCCCTCGGCGGCATGGTGCGAGGATGAAGGCACCTTCACCAACACCGAGCGCCGGGTGAGCCGGGTCCGGAAGATCAAGGAGGCCCCCGGCGAGGCGAAGCCGAACTGGTGGATCTTCAAGGAGACGGCGAAGCGCTTCGGCCACGACTGGCCCTCCGACAGCGGGCAGGAACTCTGGGACAACGAGATCTCCGTCCTCTGCCCCGCCTTCGCCGGGATCAAGTTCGCGAGAATGGACGCCATCGGCGGCATCCAGTGGCCCTGCCCCTCGGAGGACCACCCCGGAACGCCCATCCTTCACAAGGACGGCAAATTCTCCCGCGGCAAGGGGAACTTCCAGGCCATCGACTGGATTCCCGACGCCGAGCAGCCCGACGAGGAGTACCCGCTTGTCCTCAGCACGGGGCGCCGCCTGGTTCACTATCACTCGCGGACCCAGACGGGGCGGGCGATCGGCTTCAACGAGCGGATGCCCGAGGAGTGCGCCGACATCTCCGTCGAAGACGCCCAGGCCCTGGGAATCGCCGACGGCGAGACCATCCGGGTGAAATCCCGGCGCGGCGAAGTCGCCATCAAGGCGAACGTCTCCAAGCGGATGCCCAAGGGCATGGTCTGGATGTCCTTCCATTTCAGGGACACCAACGCCAACCACCTGCTGAGCGGCGATGTGAAGACCTTTGACCCGGACACGCTCACGCCGTCCTACAAGGCCTGCGCCGTAAAGATCGAAAAGATCGAGAAGCAGGTCGTATGAACTTCGGGCGCTTTTCCTCCTACGAGGGATTTTTGAACGAGCTCGAAGCGTTCCATGGCAAAAAGGCCCCCGGAGGCGTCCTGGGACTTCAGATGGTCAACCTGGCCTGGGACCTTCTTCCGAAAGGCATTCTCATGGACGTCATCTGCGAGACGAGGAAATGCCTGGCAGATGCGATTCAGCTTCTGACACCCTGTACGGTGGGGAACCACTGGCTGAAAATCGTCGACACGGGGCGCTTCGCGGTCGTGTTCTACGACAAACAGACCGGTGAAGGGGTCAGGATTTCTCTCAACATGGAAGAGATGAAACGTCATGCCGCCGTCAACGAATGGTTCCTGAAGCTCGTCCCGAAAAAGGAGCAGAACCTCCAGGCCATTCTCGACGGGATCAACGAAGGAGGGGCTTCCCTCTTCAACCACTGCCCCGTGACGGTGGACCCGGAAGTGCTGAAGGCCCGGCCCAAGGTCCCTCCGGTGATCTGTCCCGGCTGCAAAGAGGCCTATCCGCCCTTCCACGGCGCCCTCTGCCGAGGATGCCAGGGCGTCACGGAAGCCTACTTCCACAGGCGCCCGCAGTAACAAACGCGAACTCAAGGGAAGCGGGAGGGGAGCGGCTGATGCCGCTCCCCTCCCGCCTGTGTCAGCCCGATGCCGTGGCCGACATGGGAGATCCTCTGCTCCCGCCACGGACCGGCGCCCGGGGCCTTCTTCATCGACCTCGACAACGCCTTCGCCATCCAGGGCTTCATCGCCTTCCCGGGCTGACTTTTGGCCTTTCCTAGTCTATAGTGATAAAAGTTCCCCTATCCGATACGATGCAGAAAGGAGACCTCATGGCCCATCTCTTCCGCTGCCCGCCACCTACGGAAAGCCGCTGAAGCCGAGGTGTTCACTTTCCGGAAATACAGCCCTGCGCCGACGGCGAAAAGCCGCCGGAGGGTTGTTCGTGGACAGCAGAAGGAGTGAAACGTCATGGGAGTCAGAACGTCGTCATGGGCGCTCTCTGCGGCCGCCTTCATTCAGATGGCGGGAGTGGGGCTGATCGTCGCCTTCCTGCCGGGGCGGATGATGGAGCTTTCCGGCTCGATCCGCTGCGTCGGCTACCTCGCCTCGGTCTTCGCCGTGCCTTTCGTGCTCTTCCAGCTTCCGCTGGGCCATCTGGCCGACCGCCACGGATGTAAGGCCTTCATCGTCGTCGGCTACCTTCTCGCGGGCCTCACGGGCCTTCTCTTTTTCAGGTCCGCCACGGCCGGGAGTCTTCTGGCCGGGCGCCTGCTCCAGGGCGTCGGCGAGATACCGACCTGGGCCCTCGCCCCGGCTCTCCTTTCGCTGCTTTTCCCCCGCTCCAAGGGAGAGGCCATCGGGATCTACAACGCCTCGATACACCTGGGCCTGACGGCGGGGAGCCTTCTCAGCATCTCCCTCGCTCTCTCCGGAGACGGCAGAAGCGCCTTTCTGCTCTACGCGGCCATGAGTCTGGCGGCGGCCCTGATCGTGGCCCTTCTCGTGAAGGACCCCTTCTCCGCCCGGAGAGAATCGGCAGAAAAGAGGGGCTGGCAAGAGCTCTTTCAGGCTCTGAAGTCCCTCCGCCGCCCCGCCCTCCAGGCCGGCATCATCCTCTACGGCGGAGGGTACGGCACCTTCGTGACGGTCATCCCCGCCACCCTCCTCCGGCAGAACGCCTCCGCCCAGGGAAGGGTCTCCCTTTTCTTCGCCCTCTTCTACATCGCCATCAGCCTCTCCCAGATCGTCGCCGGGAAGATCTCCGACAGAAGAGGACGGGACGTCACCCTCCACGCCGGGCTGGCCCTCGTGACGGCAGGGCTGGCCCTCCTTCCCGCCGTCGACGGAACCGGGACTCTGGCCTTCCTCGCCCTGGCCGCCTTCGGTCTGGGCATGTTCTGCGTCTCCTCCCTGGCACTCCTCCAGGAGGCCCTTCCCCTTTCCCTCCGAGGCTCGGCCTCGGGCCTCTTCTACCTGCTCTGGGGCGTGGGCTATTTTCTCATGCCGCCCCTTCTGGGCTGGTTCGGAGCAACCTTCGGCCAGGGGACGATTTTCCCTCTGATGGCTCTCCTCTTCGCCGCCGAAACGGTTGTCCTGCGCCTCTCACCGGCAGACCAAACGGCGGATCAGAAGTAGCGGTCATCCCCACGGTCTGCGCCGGATTTTCCCCGGCGCAGACCGTGGGGATGGGGAATCCCTCCAGGCTCACCGATCTGCTCGCCGCGACGAACGGCGCGTCATGTTGCAGAAATCCAGACAGCCCGTCCGGTGAAGCTTCGAGATGCTCAACCCCGCCAGAACGCCCTGGCGGGTCCCTTCGATGTCGGCCACGACACTTCCCGCCAGGACATCGACGCCGTAATCCTTGAGGAGCACCTCCGAAAGGGGCGTCGTCGCCCCAAGGATCACCCGGTAGGCCCGGGACGACAGCTTCAGGTAGTGGGCCATCGACCGCGAAAGCAGGGCCGTCCCGGTCATCCCCACCACATCGCAGGCACTCAGGGCCTCGTCCCATTTCTCCGGCGCCAGGCGATCGGGCGTGTCCTTCAGCTCGAGCAGATAAAGCCGGCGGGCGTGCTCGCGGAGCCGTTCGGTAAAGGGGAAATCTCCGACCACCACCACGTCCCGCCCCTTGCCGTGCTGAAGGAGCAGCTCCAGCGCGTTGGGGCTCTCCTCATCCGCCACGGGGGCAAGGGCGACATTGAGGGCGGCGGCCCCCAGGCTCCGGTTCAAAAGGAGATCGTCATAAAGAAGAGAGGCCGCCTCCTTCAGCGTCGCTCCCTGCATCTTTTCACCCCGGAAGCGCTCCCGCTGCGACGAGCTTCCCAGCGTCGTCGCCAGGGCGCCCCGATCTCCCGAGCGGATGAAAATCTGCTTCGGCCCCAGGAGAACCTCGTCGACCCGGTCATCGGGGAAAGCCATCGAAGCGATCAGACGATCGACGAGAAGCCTCTCGTCACCGGTCATGGCCCTCTCGGGCGCCTCGGCGAAAGGCCTCGTGCAGTGACACTTGTGCTCTTCCACTTGAAAGACTCCTTTCCTGACCTTGTCGTTGCCCTCCTTACGGGCTCCACCGCCTGTCGTTGCGTTTCTTTCGCTTCCATTCTAAGGGAATCAACGAGGATTAACAGCGCTCCAGCCGGGGAGATTGCGAAGACCGGAAAACAACCTGATTTTTCTGAATTTTACTTGCTTTGCCATTCAATCACTGCGGCTTCACCTTGACAGATTCCGTCGACGATGGGTATGATGCAGGAACAAGGGGCCCTCTGAAGGCTCCCCATATGTCGCAGATGTTCGGGAATCCGGTTTGAATCCGGAACGGCCCCGCCACTGTAACCGTGACGAAACCGCATGGCCACCGATCCACCTCGGGAAGGCGCGGAAGTAGGAAGAACGGGAGTCAGGAGACCGGTCTGCGGCAGAAGACAGGCCAGGTCTGCGCGGGCGGACGTTGCCGGGGAAAAGGGAGAAAGAGGCCCTTTTTTCGTTTTTCCGTTGCGACGACGAGACTGCCCGGTTTGAGGGGCAGTCTTTTTTTGCGCCCGAAATTCCGCAAAGGAAAGGAAGGCAATCATGGCGAGCGATATTCAGGAAGAGCTTCGAGAAAAACCTGCCGTCTTCTTCGACGAGTTTCCTCCCCCCACCTACGAGGCGTGGAAAGCAGCCGCCGAGACGACCCTCAAGGGGGCTCCCTTCGAAAAACGCCTCTTGACGGCCACTCACGAGGGGATCACGCTGGAGCCGATCTACACGGCCGACCACGTCAGGGATCTCCCTCTGGAGGGGGCGCTTCCGGGCCGGGCCCCTTTCCTTCGGGGGGCCACGGCCTCGGGCTACCTGGCCCGTCCCTGGGGCGTCGCCCAGGGGTGCGATGAGATCCTGCCGGAAGAGGCCGGAGCCGTCATGAAGGAAGAGCTCGAAAAGGTGGCCACGATCATCCACTTCGTCCTTGACGAGGCCACCCGCAGAGGACTCGACGCCGCCCCGGCCGGCGCCGGCGGCAGAGGGCTCTCACTCTCCACCCTGGACGATCTCGACGGACTCTTCCGCGACCTCGACCCGACGGGCCATCCCCTTCACATCGGCGCCGGCTTCTCGGCGGCGCCGCTTCTGGGCCTTTTCGCCGCCCTGGCCCGGGCCCGGGGGCGTGAGGCCGAACTCAAGACGTGCCGCGGCTGCGTCGGAGCCGACCCGCTGGGGGCCCTGGCCTCCTCGGGAAGCCTCCCCTGCCCTCTCGACGAGATCTACGACGAAATGGCCGTGACGGCCCGCTGGGCCGCCGAAAAAATGCCCGCCATGAAGACGATCCTGATCCACGGCGACGTCTACCACGACGGAGGGGCCTCGGCGACGGAGGAAATCGCCTGCGCCGCCGCCACGGCCATCGCCTACATCCGGGCCCTCCAGATCCGGGGCTTCGATATCGCCGAAATCGCCGCGGGAATGCGCTTTTCCCTCTCCCTCGGGGCCAACTTCTTCATGGAAATCGCCAAGATCCGGGCCATGCGCCGGATCGGCTCCGCCATCATCGAGGCCTTCGGAGGCGATGCCGACTCCCACCCCATCGACATCTTCGCCAGGACCTCCCGCTTCACCCAGACCGTCTACGATCCCTACGTCAATATCCTTCGCGCCACCTCCCAGGCCTTCTCCGGCGTCGTCGGAGGAGTCGCCGCCATGGAGGTGACCCGCTTCGACGAGGCGATCCGCTCGGGAGGCGAACAGTCGCGCCGCATCGCCCGGAACATCCAGATCATGCTCCAGAGCGAATTCGACCTGACTCAGCCCGTCGACCCCGGGGGCGGCTCCTGGTACATCGAGAGCCTGACCGATCAGGTCGCCCGAAAGGCCTGGAAGGAGATGCAGGAGATCGAGACCGCGGGAGGTCTCTTCCGAGCCCTTTCGGAAGGCTCCGTCCAGAAAACGGTCGACGCCACGCTGGAACGGCGCCGGAAAAAGCTCGCCACCCGCTCCGACCGGGCCGTGGGGACCAACATGTACGCCAACGTCCTCGAAAGGCCGCTTCAGGAGGAGCGGGACCTGTCGGCGCTCCGGGCAAAACGCCGCACCGACGTCGAGGCCTTCCGCGCCGACATCGACGAAAGACACTGCCTCGAAAGGCTGGAGGCCATCCCTCCCGCCCCCGGCGGTGACCCGACGGCCTTCATGGAGAGCCTGGCCGAGGCCTTCTTCGCCGGAGCCACCCTCCAAGAGGTGAGAGACCGTCTCAACGACGGCTTCGAGGGAACCGTGTCCGTCGCGCCCCTG
>JAHDQY010000030.1 GCA_018433595.1 Synergistales bacterium | reverse complement strand
GATGCGGAAAGGGCCAGCGAGGCGGTCACGCAGGTCTTGCCGGTGCCTCCCTTGCCGCTGGCGACGGCGACGCGCATCGTCAGCGGCAGGGGAGGCCGCAGTCGTGATGCCCTTCGGTGTCGTGGGTGCAGAGGCTGCGTCCTCCCGCCAGTCTGCCGTCCACGAAGGCCTGAAGGACGTGATCGATCGTTCCCGAGGCGCCGACGATGACGTCGATTCCCAGACTTGCAAAAAGCTCCTGGGCCTTGGCTCCGACGCCTCCGGCGATGACGAGCTGAACGTCCTGATCCTTCATCCACTTGGGGAGGAAGCCCGGCGCGTGGCCGGGATTGGCTACTTCCTTCCGGTCGGTGACGGTGCCGCCATTGACGACGGCCATGGTAAAGGCCGGCGTGTGGCCGAAGTGGGGGCAAACCTGTCCTGCTTCCGTGGCGATGGCGATCTTCATCAGTGATCCCTCCATGATGGGTTGTGGTTCCTATTTTAGTCCGAACACGAGGAGAAGGGCCGCCCTGCGGCAGCCCTTCTCCCGTCTTGCGAAGAAGGGTCAGTCCCCTTGCGTCTCCAGCTCCCGCAGCCTCTTTTCCAGGGCCTCGGTCTGGCTTTTCATGGTCGCAAGTTCCTCTTCGAGAAAACGCCGTTCGTCGACGGCGGGGCGCTCGGCGTAGTTCCAGGGAGCCCAGCAACGACGGCGGAAGCCGAAGCCTCCTCCCATCCCGAAACCGCGGCCGAAGAAACCACCACAGAGCCCCATTCCTCGTCCGGTGCGAGGCCCTCGTCCCATAGGACCGGTCCTGTCGAATCCAGGCATGGCTCAAACCTCCTTTTGAGAAGCATTCTCAATAGAAGCTTACCTCTCTTCCTTTTTCCTGTCAAGAAGGATCATGAGTTTTCGGCTCGATGGCCCCCTCTTGAGATGAAAAGTTCCGAATGCCCTTGTTCTTTTCCTTGTTGCGATTTATTCTCAATAGGAAGACGGGGATATCGCGATGCGGATATCCTCGAAAGGTGTAAGCGGAGTCAGCTCCGTTTTCTCAATTTCAGGAGGTGTGTCGCGATGAAATGGGCCATCACAGCAGAGGGAAAAGATCTTGACAGCATGACGGCCGAGCGTTTCGCTCGGGCGCCTTGGATTCTCATCGTTGAAAAAGGTGTTGTCATCGAGGCTCTTCAGTCGCCGGCGTCGGAGATGGGTCACGGGGCGGGATCTCATGTCGTTCAGCTCGTGGCGGACCGGTCCGTCGACGCCGTCCTGGTCCGTCAGGTCGGCCCCAAGGCTGCCGAAGCCCTCAGGGCCGGAGGACTGAAGGCCCTTCAGGTGCCGGGCGGGACGGTCCGGGCGGCCGTCGAGAGCGCCGAGAGGGGAGAGCTCAAGGAGCTCTAGCCTGCCCCGCATCTGCTTGGTTTTTCAGCGCTTCTTTGGTAACATGCAACAGAGCATGCAGGGTGTGATGTCCTGCCGAAAAGGCACCGCGATCATTTACCGCAAAGGAGAGGCCATGTCCAGCTCCGCTCAGGGCTGCCGCCCCCAGGTTCACTACTATTCAGAGCGGCTGCAATCCCGGCTGAGGCGGATCGGTGAATTCCGCACGACCTTCGTCGAGGCTCCTTCCGGCGCGGGCAAGACCACGGCCGCCCAGGATTTTTTCACGCAGGAAGAGGACAAAGGCGTCCTGGTGCGGTGGTTCGTCGCCAGCGAGGAGCCCTGCACCTCGGGGTGGCTGCGGCTCTGCCGGGAGCTGAACGCCATCGATCCCGAGGCCGGTTCCCGTCTTCTTCGCCTCGGCTTCCCCGTCGAGGAGAACCAGGGCGAGATCGCCCAGGCGCTGATGGAGTTGCGCTGCGACGAGGCGACCTACCTGGTCTGCGACAACTTCCAGTTCATCCAGAAGAACCTTCCCCCATCGGTCTGGCGGGCCCTTGTCGATCATGGCGGCAAGAGGCTCAAGGTCGTCATCCTCACGCAGCAGCTCTCGTCGCGGGGCCTGGCCGTCCTGAGCAACGCCGACGTGCTCCGCATCGAGAACGAGGACTTCTGTCTCCGTGCCGAGGAGATCGGGGAGTACTACCGTCTGGCCGGAGTGGAGCTGGACCGGGAGCAGATGGAGAGTCTCCACCGCTACTCCGAGGGGTGGATGGCCGCCCTGTACCTTCAGCTGGTGAGCTTCATCCGCAACGGCTCCTTCGAACGGAAGGCCGGCATTTTCGAGCTCGTCAACGACCTCATCTGGAGGAACCTCTCCGGCGAGGAGCGGGAGGCTCTCTTCCGCCTCTCGCCGTTCGACAGCTTCACCGTTCCGCAGGCCTGTTTCCTCCTGGGAGTCGACTTTCTTTCGGGCTCCCTTTCCGAACGCCTGCACTGCGGGCCCTTCGTCCGTTACGACATCGCCAGCCGCAGATATTTCCCTCACGCCATCTTTCTGGATTTTGTCCGCTCGGCCCTCCATGACGAGCCCGACAGTCTGCGGCGGGAGATCCTGCACCGGGCCGGGCAGTGGTGCGCCGGTCAGGGCGAGAAGACTCGGGCCCTGGACTTCTTCTACCGCCTCAGGGATTACCGGGCGATCCTCTCCCTTGATCTGCGCTGCGCCGATCTGTCGCGGGCCATCCTGGACAAGAGCCTCGAAGAGATGCTCCCCCTTCTGCGCGACGTCGTCGACAACGCCACGCCGGAGCTGCGCCGTGATCATGCCTTCACCTTCATCTCCATCGCCTTCGAAGCCTTCACCCTGGGAGATATGGCGCTCTACGGCCGCATCTGCGGTGAGATGAAAGAGCTTCTGGAACAGGCCGACATGGATGAAGCGAGGCGCCGTTCCCTTCTGGGAGAGCTTCACCTGGCCATCTCCTTCGGTGCCTACAACGACATCGAGGGGATGGGAAAAAGCCATCAGCGCGCCTGCGAACTGCTGGGGACGACGAGCTCCCTTTTCGAGCCCGGCTCCCCCTGGACCTTCGGCTGGCCCTCCGTTTTGGGCATGTACCACCGGGGCCCGGGCAGGCTGAACCTCGAAATGGAGCAGATGGACTACTGGCTTCCCCGCTACAACGTCCTCACGTCGGGCAACGGTCTCGGCGCCGACCTGCTTTTCCGCGCCGAGGCCCTTTTCCACCGCGGACGGGACGACGAGGCCGAGCCCCTGGCCCTCAAGGCTCTTGACGTGACCCGGCGCTGCGACCAGGACAGCCTCTGTATCTGCACGGCCTTTCTTCTCCAGAGGATCTCCCTGCTCCGTGGTGACGGGCCGTCCCGCGACGACAGCCTCTCCCTGATGGAAGACTGCGCCCGTCACTCCCGCTACGCTCTTTCGAGGCGCATCGCCGACATGGCGACGGGGTTCACGTCCGTCCTCCTCGACGACCCTGACGGCGTCCCCTCCTGGCTCCGGGGAGGCCATTTCCTCAAGACCCTCTCTCCCGCCGTCCCCTTTGCCTTCATGATCTACGGGCGCCTCCTGCTCCTGACGGGGCGGGAGCGGGAGATGCTCTTGCGCTCGGAGGAGTTCCTCTTCGTGGCCCGGCGGTACCGGAGCCTCCTGGCGGAGATCTATGTGACGCTTGACATCGCCGTCGCCCAGAGCCGCCTGGATCGGGAGCGAGACGGCGCCGACACCCTGTGCCGGGCCCTTGACCTGGCCCTGCCCGACGGCCTCGTCCTTCCCTTCGCGGAAAACGCCGACCTTCTGGGGCCTCTCCTTGATAAGGTCCTCTCCGGGAGGGAGACCGCCGGTCACCGCGACCTCCTGGCGCTCAGGGAGCGCTACGCCCGGGGGAGGGAAAGGCTCCTTTCGGGTCTTCAGGGGAAGGAGGAGCTTCCCGTCGGACTCACGCCGCGGGAGTACGAAGTGGCCCGAGGTGTCCTGGAGGGCAGGAGCAACGGTGAGATCGCCGCCGCACTCTTCCTCTCCGAAAACACCGTCAAGTATCACCTCAAATCGGTTTTCCAGAAGCTCGGGATCCGCTCGCGCCGGGACGTGAAAAAGGCGCTCCCGAAGGACTACCCGTAAAACCACCCGTAAAGGGTGTGTCGTCCCGCCCGGACCTTCCCTATCCTCATGAGGATGGGAAAGGTCTTTTTTTTTTGCCGATCGACGGGGGCAGACCACAACAACAAGCGAGGTGCGACGGCATGTCGAAACGACGGAGTCCTTTTCTGAAGGCGTTTCTTCCGCTTTTTCTTCTGTTCGACCTCCTGGTTCTTCCAGCCCTTTCTGAGGGGGCCGTCCGCTACGTCAAACCCGGCGGAACGGGCGACGGGACCGGCAGTTGGGCCGCGGCCAGCGCCGATCTGGCGGCGGTCCTGGGCGGTGCGGCAAGCGGCGACGCGATCTGGGTGACGGCCGGGATCTACAGACCCCATGCGACATCGCGTGATGTCGCCTTCACCCTCAAAGACGGCGTGGCCCTCTACGGCGGCTTTGAGGGCACCGAAACGTCCCTCGACCAGCGGAACCCGGAAGCCAATGTGACGACCCTCACCGGTGACCTGGCAAGCAACGACCAGTTCGACGTCGCCACAGGCTACAGTGGCGGCACCGGCGACGACAACAGCTACCACGTCGTCTATGCTCCTGCCAGTGTCACCGCCTCGGCGATTTTCGACGGCTTCACCGTCACCGGCGGCAACGCCAACGGTTCCTTAGTAGAGGATTCGAGCCGTGGCGGCGGGATGTTCAACAACGGCAGCTCCCCCACGGTGAGGGACTGTACCTTCAGGGCAAACAGTGCTCGCGGCTACGGCGGCGGGATGTACAATCGGAACGGCACCCCGACGGTGACGGACTGCACCTTCTCGAATAACGTCGCCAACTTCGCCGGCGGTGGCTGCGGCGGTGGGATGTACAACTCCACGAGCTCCCCGACGGTGAGGGACTGCACCTTCTCGGGCAACAGCGGCCACGTAGGCGGAGGGATGTTCAACAGCCTGGGGCATCCGACGGTGACGGGCTGCACCTTCTCAGGCAACAGCGCTACCACCTGGGGCGGCGGGATGTGCAACCGCGACGGGGGGCAGCCGACGGTGATGAACTGCACCTTCGCAGGCAACAGCGCTGTCGGCAACGGCGGCGGGATGTTCAACGACGGCGTCACCGCGACGGTGAAGAACTGCACCTTTTCGGGCAACACCGCCCCGATCGGCAGGGGGATGTGCCAATCTGGCGGCACCCTCACGGTGACCAATTCCATCTTCTGGGGCACGAACGCCACGGCGGACCAGCTCGTCATCGACGGAAGCGCGACCACGACCGTCACCTACTCGGTGACGGATCGGGCCGGCACGGGCAACACCCAGGCCAACCCCCGGCTCGGGGCCCTGGCGGACAACGGCGGCCCCACCTGGACCTGTGCCCTCGGCGCGGGCAGCTCGGCCTTGAACGCGGGGACCGCCACGGGGGCCCCTGCCACGGATCAGCGCGGCGTCTCCCGGCCCCAGGGGGCCGGCTTTGACATGGGTGCCTACGAGGCGGAGCCCGCACCGACACCGCCGACGCCGCCTGCGCCGGGACCGGGACCGACGCCGGGACCGGGACCGGCACCCGATCCCGATCCCGATCCCGAGCCGGAGCCGGAGCCGCTGGGCCTCCAGCCGACGGACCCGCCGGCCCTGCCGCCGGGGGTCTCCTTCCCCGAAGGCTCCGGTCCCTGCCGGGCATCGGTTCTGACGGTGACTCTGCTCCCGAGCGCGACGGCCGAACAGAAGCGCGAGGCCCTCAGGGCGGCCCTCCGTGAGGCTCTCCTTCCGGAAGGGCTTGTCGATGACCTGGCCGATATTTTGACTCTCGACGACACGGGCCAGCTCTCCATCACCGCCGGGGAGATGGCGCGCCTCCTGGAACTCCTGGACGGCCTCGACATCGCCGAGGGGGCCGAAACCTTCCCCCTGGCCCTCTTTCAGGCTCAGACCGAAGAGTCGGGGGCGACGGCCGTCGTCTTCTTCACTCTCCCTGAAAGCTTCATCGGCAAGGAATCAGGCCGCCTCCAGCTGGTGAAGGTCTTCGATTCCCGGAGGGCCGAGCCCTTCGATCGGGTCTTTGGCCTCGACGAACTCCGCGACGGCTGCTTTGCCGTCGTCGAGATCGAGGAAATCTCCGGCATCGCGATCCTCGGCAGGGTTCTGACCGCCGACGAGGCGATCACGGCAAATTGCCGCCTCGCCTTCGCCATCCGGGACGGAGGGGCCTTCGACCTCGACGGGAGGGAAAACGGCGGAATCGTCGACCCGGCCTTCGTCGTCGAGGGCCTGAGGGAGGCCGAACCCGACGGTCCCTCCGGCGGCGGCGGTTGTTCCGCCGGGCCGTTCTCTCCGGCCCTTCTGACGCTCCTTCTGCCTCTGGCCCTTCTCTGGCGGGCGGGAATGTAGGTCATAAAAACAGAATGAAAGGCGGGGCCAGGCAAGGCGGCAAGGCAGGGTCCGACCTACACTTTTTACAAGATGAGCCACCTTGTCAAAGACTCCGGGCCCCAACAGCCCAGGCATTGCCGATCAGCGGCTGAACAAAGGAATAGGGAAGAACTTAAAGAAGGGAGAAGGGAGAAATGGCCTTCATCAGGTCGATTGTTCCGTTGAACGACTGGCGCCTCTTCGTGGAGATGGAGACGGGCAGTGTCCTCATCGTCGACGTGAGCCGGAAGCTCGAAACGGCCCGCTACGGCGATCTGCGCGACGCGGCACTCTTCCGCTCCGTCAGGACCGACGGCGATGTCATCTCCTGGGGTGACGGAAAGGTGACCATCACCGTCCGCGAACTGATTGACGCCCTATTGTGCTAGAAGCGAGGTGTGACGGCATGTCGAAACGACGAAGTCCCTTTGTGAAGACCGTTCTTCCGCTCTTTCTTCTGTTCGGCCTCCTGGTTCTTCCGGCCCTTTCTGAGGGGGCCGTTCTCTACGTCAGGCCCGGCGGAACGGGCGATGGAGCCTCCTGGGCCGCGGCCAGCGCCGATCTGGCGGCGGTCCTGGAAGGTGCCGTCAGCGGCGACGAGGTGTGGGTGGCGGCGGGGACCTACAGACCCCACGCGGCGTCGCGTGACGTCGCCTTCACCCTCAAAGACGGCGTGGCCCTCTACGGCGGCTTTGTCGGCATCGAAACGGACCTCGACGAGCGGGACCCGGCGACGAACGTGACGATCCTCACCGGCGACCTGGCCAGCAATGACCACTTCATCGCCGCCACAGGCTACGACGGCACCACGGGCAACGACAACAGTTACCACGTCGTCTATGCTCCTGCCAGTGTCACCGCCTCGGCGATCCTCGACGGTTTTACCGTCACCGGCGGCAACGCCAACGGTGACGCAGACCAGGCCATCAGCAAAGGCGGGGGAATGCACAACGCTGGCGGGTCCCCCGCGGTGAGGGTCTGCACCTTCACGGCCAACTTCGCCCGATACGGCGGCGGGATGTACAACTTTCAGGGTTCCCCGACGGTGACGGACTGCACCTTCTCGAACAACGTCGCCAACTTCACCGGCGGCGGCATGGAGAACTACCAGGGTGCCCCGACGGTGACGTCCTCTGCCTTCTCGGGCAACGCCGCCGGCAACGACGGCGGCGGGATGTACAGCAACGCCAGCGCCGTGACGGTGAGTGCCTGCACCTTCTCGGCAAACAGCGCCGGCCGCTACGGCGGCGGGATGACCAACCTGAACGGCACCCCGACGGTGACGGGCTGCACCTTCTCGGGCAACAGCGCCGTCGGCAGCGGCGGAGGGATGCGCAACGACGGCGGCACCGCGACGGTGAGGGCCTGTACCTTCTCGGGCAACAGCGCCGACAAGGGCGGAGGGATGTCCAACTCCACCGGCTCTCCGACGGTGACGAACTGCACCTTCTCGGGCAACAGCGCTGCCACCCACGGCGGCGGGATGTCCAACGACACCAGCATCGCGACGGTGACGAACTGCACCTTTTCGGCAAATACCGCCACCAGCGGCCACGGGATGTACGCTCAGAACAGCACCCTAACGGTGACCAACAGCATCTTTTGGGGCACGAGTTCCACGACGGACCAGGTGGCCGTCTCAGGCGGGACGGCGACGATCACCTACTCGGTGACGGACCAGGCCGGAACGGCCAACACAGGGGCCGACCCCAGGCTCGGGCCCCTGGCGGCCAACGGAGGGGCCACCAAGACCTGCGCCCTGCTGGCCGGCAGCTCGGCACTTAACTCCGGGACCTCCACCGGCGCTCCTGCCACGGACCAGCGCGGCGTCGCCCGGCCCCAGGGGGCCGGTTTTGACATGGGGGCCTACGAGGCGGTGCCCGCACCGACACCGCCGACGCCGCCCGCGCCGGGACCGGGACCGACGCCGGGACCGGAACCCGATCCCGAACCGGAGCCGGAGCCCATTCCGGTCCAGCCCTCCCCGACGCCGATTATGTCCTCGGACGTGATCCTGCCCAGCTCGGACCGGGTGACCATGGCCGTTCCCATGATCGTCACCATATCCGGCGACGCCACGGAGCAGGAGAGGACCGACCGGCTCAGGGAAGCCCTGAGAAGGGCCCTGGTCCCGGAGGTCCTGATAGAGGATCTGGTTCCCCTTCTGGCCATAGACGGCACGGGACAGGTCTATATAAAAGGCGAAGTCATGGCCGGGCTTCTGCCCCTATCCACCGACATGGAGATAAAGGACGGGACCTCCGGTCTGTCTCTGCCCTTTTTCAGGGCCTTAATCCAGGCCAGAGCCCAGGACCAGGCTACGAATGAGGCCGCAACGGCGGTGGTGTTCTTCCAGATCCCGGACTGCTTCAGGGGCAGGAGCTCCGACCTGCTGCAGATAGTGAAGGTGCTCTCCTCCGATACGGTGCTGCCCTACTCCAGGATCTACGACCTGTCGGACCTCACCGACGGCCGCTTCGCGGTTCTGGAGACCGAGGCGACCTCGGCGGGGCCCGAGGTCAAGGGGACCCTTTCTGGGGACGATAGGGTATCAGAGCGCTGCATAGTGGCCATGGCCCTGTCCGACGGGGGCAGCTTCGACCTGGACGGCAGGGACAACGGCAGTGTGACCGACCCGGCCTTCATGATAGAGGGCATAAGGAAGGAAAGTCCGGCTTCTTCCGGTGGTGGCGGGTGTGCCGCCGGGCCGTTCTCTCCGGCCCTTCTGACGCTCCTTGTGCCTCTGGCCCTTCTCTGGCGGGCGGGAAAGTAGGTCATAAGGGCAGGGCAAGGCGTCAAGGCAGGGTCAGACCTACACATTTGACAAAATGGTTTTATTTTGTCAAATGTGTAGGTCTGACCCTGCTGCCTTTAGAGGGTGGCTGCGATGGAGGCGGCGTAGTTCTTGAGGTTTGACAGGCGGGTGTTGATCCGTCGCATGTAGGCCTTCGATGAACCGCCATAGTAGCGGCCCAGGGCTCTGTCGGTGTCGCCGTAGGCCCGAAGGTAGCGCCCCAGAAGAAGGCACCCGGCGGCGATGCCGATTTCGGGGTCGTGCAGGTCATCGGAAGAGAGGATGCCGTTGACCCGGAGGAGATGGTGATGGATGCGCCAGACGACCTGCATGACGCCCATGGCGCCGTATCCGCTTCTGGCCTGAGGGTTGAAGTGGCTTTCGATGTTGGCCACGGCGACGGCCAGGTCGGTGGGGACGCCGTATTTCCTGCCGTAATGGACAAAGGCGGCTGCTTCCCGCCAGGCCGTGAGGGCGTCGATGTTGGCGTTCTGGCTTCGGATGAAGCGGGCGATGAGGGCTGCCTGCTCCTGTCGGGTTTTGCTCCAGCTGGGAAGGTGGCGGAGGGCTGTTTCGGGAAGTGTCCGGATCCACTCGGTGAGGTCCGTTTCAGGGATCTCCATGGAGGTCAGGGCCTCGGTGATGGCGGGGTGGAAGGCAGGGGATGGCGGTGAGAGCGGTTTTGCCTTCGGCTTGACGAGGAAACGTCCCCATCCTCCGGAAGCGGGGGGCTCTCGTCCCTGGATGAAGCGGCTCCAGCCGGAAGACTCGGCGGTGGCTTCCTCTGACGGGGTTGCTGCCTGTGCTTCAATGGCCTCAACGATCACGATACCCGAAAGGGCGATGATCAGAGCGACCGCCAGAATCAAGGTTGCGGCGGGTTTTCTCATCAGGTTCCCTCCTGTCGGCGGCGCAGGGGACGCGCCGTGCTTCCGGGAATAGGGTTTCGGGAAGCAGAAGAAATTATAGCGGACGCTGTCGAATTGGCAAGTTTTGAAGAACAAAGTTAACCTTAAGTGGCATTTGGTCGAAAGGCTCACCCGGTCTTCCTAAACAATAGAACAATTCTAACCGAATATCAATTTTTCGACGAATCGCATGGTTTATGCAGACAGGGGAGGCCCGCAAGCCTCCCCTGTCTGCAAGGGTTTCTTTTTCCTAATGCCTTCTTACGGCTGCGGAAGGCGGACGGTGAAGAGCGCTCCCTCTTCCTGGCGGAAGGCCTCGATTCGTCCTCCGTGGCCTTCGATGATTTTTTTGGTGATGGCCAGCCCCAGCCCGTAGCCGCCCTGGGAGAAGCCGATACGGCCCCGGTCACGCTCGCCCCGCTGGAAGCGCTCGAAGAGATCGGAGAGGTTTTTGTCCTTGAAACCGATGCCGTTGTCGGCGATGGAGAGGGCCCACTCCCCCTGATCGGGCTTCAGGGTGAGGGTGAGGCGCCCGCCTCTTTCGCCGCCGAAGCGCTTGTGGATGTATTTGACGGCGTTGTCGACGAGGTTGCCCAGGGCCCGCTTGAGCTCTTCCGGTCTCCCCCGGAAAGGGGCCTCGGCGGCCAGATCACTTTCGATGTCGATGGCGGCCGCCATGGGGTTGTAACGGGTGTCGCCGATGAGGGCCGTCAGGAGAGAGCGAAGGTCCAGGTCCGCCTCTTCCTCCGAGGGCGGACCGCTTTCGAGGCGGGAGAGGAGCAGCAGGTCGTCGACGAGAGAGGTCATGCGCTCCTGCTGTTCGATGATGGCATCGGCGTAGCGGTGCCGCTCCGCCTCTGAAAGGTCTTCCGTTGAGAGGATCAGCTCGGCGGCGGCGCGGATGGCCGTCAGGGGCGTCTGAAATTCGTGGCTTGCGTCGGCGACGAAGGCCTTGCGCGCCTCTTCGAGGTGATGTCGTTCGGTGAGGTCGGTGACGACGACAAGGGCTCCCCCCTGAAGTTTGACGGCCTGAGACTGAAAGAGGAGGGGGCTTTTGTCGCGGACGAGGAAGGTCGCTTCGGCCCTCCCGGAGCGGTCTGTCTCTTCGATGAGGGCTGTCAGCTCCGGTACGCGCAGAACTCCCTGGCAGGGGTGCCCCTGGACCTTTTCGGGGGTGTCGCGGAGAAGGGGGGCGATGGAGCTGTTGGCGAAGCGTAGCCTTCCTTCGGGGTCGGTGACGACGACGCCGACGGGGAGGTTTTCCAGGATGAGCTGAAGGTCGGTTCTTTCGGCTTCGAGGTCGGCCAGGGTCTCTTTGAGGCGCGAGGCCATGGTTTTCAGGGTCGAGGCGAGGGTGGCGATTTCCTCGGGGCCGTCGCTGGGGAAGCGGGCTTTGCCCCCTTCCTGGAGGGATCTGGCGGCCTCTTCGATCTCCTTGAGGGGTCTGACGAGGCGGGATGAGATCCAGAGGCTGACGGCGGTGGCCAGGAGCCCGGAAAGGAGGAGGGCGGTCAGGAGACGTCGACGGAGGAGGTTCAGCGTCTCGTCGATGGAGGCCAGCGAGTAGGCGGTCCGGACGACGTAGAGAGTCCCGTCGGGTCCTTCGGAGCGGCGGGCGACGTAGAGCTGGTCGGCGCCCAGGCTCCGGCTGTAGCGGACGCTCTCGCCCTGGCCGGCCGTCAGGGCGCGGGCGATTTCGGGGCGGTCCCTGTGGTTGTCGAGGCGCTCGGCGGCGATGCCGCTGTCATAGAGGACCTTGCCTCCGCTGTCGATGACGGTGATCCGGTCCTGAACGAGGCTCTGGAGGGTGTCGAGGCGCGCGACGAGATCCGTCGGGCCTTCGGAGACGACGGCGGCGATGATCTGGGCATGGAGATCCAGCTCCGACGCCGCTTTTGCGTGGAGTCGCTCCCGGACGAGTCCGGCTAGGGGGAACCAGGCCAGGAGGAAACAGAGAAGGACGGTGGCGATGACGAAGAGGAAGAGGCGCCCTCTGAGGGTTTTCACGGAAGATCGCCTCCCCGGTTGAGACGGTAACCCCGCCCGCGGAGGGTTTCGATGAGGCGGGGAGTTTCGGGCGTCGCCTCGATTTTTCGCCGCAGCCGCCAGATGTGGACGTCGACGGTTCTCGTGTCGCCGCCGTAGAGGCCCCAGATGCGGGCTAGAAGCTCGTCGCGGGAGACGGTGCGTCCGGCGTTTTTGGCCAGAAGCTCAAGGATGCGGTATTCGGTGAGGCTCAGGTTGAGGGGGGTTTCGTCGAGGAAGGCTTCCTGTCCCTTGATGTCCAGCCGGAGAGGACCACACTGAAGGAATTCCCCCTCCTCCCCGCTCGGCCTCAGGCGGCGCAGGAGGGCCTTGACGCGGGCTGTCAGCTCCAGGAGGGAGAAGGGCTTGCGCAGGTAGTCGTCGGCCCCCAGCTCCAGGCCGGCGACGACGTCGCGCTCATCGCGGCGGGCCGTGAGCATGATGACGGGGATTTCCTTCGTCGCCGGTGATTCCTTCATCCGCCGGCAGATCTCCCAGCCGTCGAGGCCGGGAAGCATGAGATCGAGGACGACCAGGTCGGGCCGGGTCGTCTCGATCATCTCCAGGGCCTGATCGCCGTCGTGAACCTTCTCCGGGCGGAAGCCCTGGCGGCGCAGTCCTTCGGCGACGAGGTCGGCGATGGCGGCCTCGTCTTCGACGACGAGGATCCGCTCACCGGCCATTGTCGTTCCTCGGCTCCTTGGGGCGGCGGAACTGGGAGGCGCTGGCGACCTTGCCCGTGATGACGTAGAGGACCCTCTCGGCCAGGTTCGTCACGTGATCGGCGGCGCGCTCCAGCGTGCGGGCCACGGTGATGAGGGCTGTCCCGTCCTCGATGATGCGGGGTTTTTCCATCATCATCAGCAGCATTTCCCTGAAGACCTGACGTTCCAGGTCGTCGATGGTGTCATCCATGGCGCAGGCCCTTTTCGCTTCTTCGGCGTCGCCGTTGATGAAGGCCCTCATGGCGGCGTCGATCATTTCCTGCAGGATTTCCCCCATGCGGGGGATGTCGATGAGCGGCTTGACGAAGGGGCGGTCGGCGAGCCTGACGGCGGATTTGGCGACGTTGACGCCGAGGTCTCCGATGCGTTCCAGGTCGATGGCCATGTGGGAGATGGCCGAGACGGTCCTCAGGTCCTGGGCGACGGGCTGGAAGCGGGCGATGAAACGCAGGCAGTCCTCGTCGATCCTGAGAGCCCGACGGTCGAGGTCGTCGTCGGCGTCGATGACCTCCCTGGCCAACGCCTTGTCCTGTTCACAAAGGGCCCAGAGGGCCTTTTTGACGGCCTCCCCGGCCAGGTTGGCCAGGTTCAGAAGGTTCCGGCGCAGCCCCTCCAGTTCGGCGTCGATGGTCTGTCTCACGTTCACGTTGTTCATGGTTTTCCCTCCTCGAGGGCTTTAGCCGAAGCGGCCCGTGATGTAGTCTTCGGTACGGCCGTCCCGGGGTGAGGTGAAGATGAGGTGGGTCGGCCCCGATTCGATGATTTCGCCGTCGAGGAAGAAGGCCGTCTCGTCGGAAATGCGCGCCGCCTGCTGCATGTTGTGGGTGACGATGGCGACGGTGAAGCGTTCCTTGAGGGTGCGGACAAGTTCCTCGATGCGGGCCGTGGCCATGGGGTCCAAGGCCGACGTCGGTTCGTCCATGAGGAGCACCTCCGGCTCGACGGCGATGGCCCGGGCAATGCAGAGGCGCTGCTGCTGGCCTCCCGAGAGGGCGAGGGCCGGAGTGCGGAGCTTGTCCTTGACCTCGTCCCAGATGGCTGCGCCGCGGAGGCTCTTTTCGACGATCTCGTCGAGTTCCCGCCGGTTTCTGACGCCGTGAAGCCGGGGGCCATAGGCGACGTTGTCCCAGATCGAGGCCGGAAAGGGGTTGGGCCTCTGAAAGACCATCCCCACGCGCCGGCGGAGGGTGATGACGTCCTGGTCGGAATCGTAGATGTTGCGACCGTCCAGAAAAACCTCCCCTTCGACGCGGGCGCCGGGGACGAAATCGTTCATCCTGTTGAGGCAGCGCAGAAAGCTGCTTTTTCCGCACCCCGAGGGGCCGATGAACGCCGTCACGGCCCGTTCGGAGATGGTGATGTCGATCGCTTTGAGGGCCTGGAATCGATCGTACCAGAGATTCATGGCCGATGTCTGAAATTTAATGGTTTTTCCCACTGTAATCGCACCTTTCTTTCGGCCGTCACTGTTTCTTCAGGCGAAGACGGGCCCGATAGAGGACTCCGGCGAAGGTCACGCCGAGAACGAGGGCGAGGAGGACCAGGATGGTGCCGTACTGGATGGGCCGCGTCTTGTCGATGGCCGTCCCCGCAGTGGCGAGGACGAGGATGTGATAGGGAAGGGCCATGACGGGTTCAAGAAGGCTTTGGGCGATCCGGGGCGTGAAGAAGGCTGCTCCGGTGAAGATGATGGGCGCCGTCTCTCCGGCGACACGCCCGACGGCCAGGATGGCTCCGGTGAGGATCGACGGGAAGGCCGCAGGGAGGATGACCTTGTAGATGGTCTGCCACTTGGTGGCTCCCATGGCGTAGGAGGCGTCGCGGTAGTCTTTGGGTACGGCCGTCAGGGCCGCCTCGGAAGCCCCGACGATCACGGGCAGGGCCAGGCAGCCCAGCGTCAGCCCCGCCGAGAGAAGGGAGGCGCCGAAGCCGAGGGTGATGACGAAAAAGGAGAGCCCGAAGAGGCCGAAAACCACCGAGGGAACGCCGGCGAGGCTTCTCACGGCCAGCCGGAGCGTCCGGGTGAAGAGGCCGTCCCGGGCCCATTCGACGAGATAGACGGCGGTGAGGACGCCGACGGGGAAGGCGAAGGCCATGGCGACGGCGATGAGCTGGATCGACCCGATGAGAGGCGTGTAGATCCCGCCCCGGGTCATGGCGTCCCGCGGCGGCTGGGTCAGGAACTCCCAGCTCAGGACGCTCCATCCGTTGCGGATCAGAAAGGCCGTGATCCCCGCAAGCAGGAGCGCCACCGATGCCATCAGCAGGTAGAGCAGGATCGTGGCACAGCCGTTCCTGAAAAGACGCCTTGAAAGGTTCAGGCCCGCCACCTCCTTCCCCGTTTCTCGATCCAAAGGGCGCAGAGGTTGATCGAGAGGGTCATGGCGAGAAGAAGCAGCCCCGCGAAAAAGAGGGCGTGATAGTGGTCGGAGCCGACGGGTGTCTCTCCCATCTCGGCGGCGATCGTCGATGTGAGGGGACGGACGGGATCCATGATGGAGCGGGGGACGACGGCCGCTCCTCCTGCGGCCATGAGGACGACCATCGTCTCGCCGATGGCCCGCATGACGCCAAGCAGCGAGGCCTGAAGGATGCCGGGAAGGGCGGCGGGTATGACGACGCGCTCCGTCGTTTCCAGGCGGGTGGCTCCCATGGCGTAGGAGGCGTCTCTCAGATCCCGGGGGACGGCAGCCAGGGCGTCTTCGGCAAGAGAGGCGACGATGGGGAGGATCATGATCCCCATGAGGAGGGAGGCGTTGAGAAGATTGAGTCCCGTCAGGAGGGAAAAGCGCTCCTGGAGCCAGGGGGCCAGGACGATCATTCCCAAGAAGCCGAGAACGACGGAGGGGAAAAATCCCAGGATCTCCAGGAGCGGTTTGAAGAGCTCCCGCAGCCGCCTCGGGCAGATCTCGGAAAGGAAGACGGCCAGACCCAGGCTGAGCGGCAAGGCGATGACCGATGCCAGCAGGGTTACGCCCAGCGATCCGGCGATGAGGGGGAACATGCCGAATCGGGCCGGGTCGGCCGTGGGGTACCAGTAGCTTCCTCCCATGAGGGCCCCGAGGGTCGTCGCCTTAAGGACGGGAAGGCTCTCCCGGAGAAGAAACCAGAGGATGAAGAGCATCACCGCCAGGCCGCTGGTGGCGACAAGAGCGATGAGGGCCTTGGGCAGGCGGTCGGCCTTGAGGGCGCTTCGGTCTTTCATGACGGGAACTCCTTTTCGGCTCATAAACGACCGGGCCTGAAAAGGCCCGGTCGGAGGAAGGAGGAGGGGACGTCTAGCGGATGGGGACGTAGCCGGTCTTGGCGACGATTTCCTGGCCGGCGTCGCTGAGGACGAAGTTGATGAAATTCAGGGCGTCGCCGGTGGGCCAGCCGCGGGTGAACATGTAGAGGTAGCGGGAGACGGGGTAGACGCCGCTCCGGGCCGTTTCGGCCGATCCGGCGACTCCCTCCACGGCCAGGGGCTTGACGGAGTCGTTGAGGTAGCCGATGCCGATGTAGCCGATGGCGAGCCTGTTCTGGGCCACCGTCTGAACCATGGCTCCGTTGGAGGCGACGACCATGGCCTTCGGAGAGGCTTCCTCTTTCACCAGGATCTTCTCTTTCCAGGTCTCGTAGGTGCCGGAGCTGGTGTCGCGGCCGACGACGGCGATGGGCTGATCGGCGCCGCCCACCTCTTTCCAGTTGGTGATCTCGCCGGTGTAGATCCGGCGTAGCTGTCCGATGGAAAGATCTGTTACCTCGTTGGACGGGTGAACGACGGGAAGGAGGGCGTCGAGGGCGATTCCGAAGGGGACGGGATAGGCGCCGCCGGCTACGGCGGCCTCCACTTCCTTGTCCTTGATGAAACGGGAGGCGTTGGCGATATCCGTCGTTCCGTCGATGATGGCCTTGATCCCGTTGCCGCTTCCGCCGCCGGAGACGGAGATGGTCACGTCGCCGTGGGATTCCATGAACTTTTCCGCCGTCGCCTGGGCGATGGGCAGAACCGTCGTCGAGCCGTTGACGGCAAGGTCGCCGGCGAGGGCGGAGCCGACGGAGAGAGCCATCGCCAGAAGAGCCGTGACGAAAACCTTCGTCGCTTTCACAGAGAATTCCCCCTTAAGGATTTTTGCCGTAGTCGAGGAGGAACGGGCTGTCCCTCCTCTCTTGCCGCCAGTATAGGGCGGGATCGTAACGGGGGGTTTACGGCCTTGTCACGGCACTGTTACAACGCGGCGGAACCTGGCGGGGACCGTCTTTGAGAAGAGGTGCTCTCCTTAAGGAAAAAGCTTTACAATAAGGAGAACCTATCGGAAGGAGGGTGTCGCCATGGCCTTTGTCTACGGCGCGGCCATCTCTCAGCTGCGGGAAGAGACGATGAAGCTCAAGGTTTCGCGGGAGGCTCTGCTCAAGTCGACGGGGCAGCTTCATCTTGAGGCCAACCGTTTCCTCAACGCCTTGGCGGCAGTCGTCTCCCACGGCGGACAGGAGATCGCCTTCTCCTGGGGCGCCATGAACTTCACCGTCGCCTTGGGAACGAAGGGAAAGTACGTCTGCAGGTACACCCCGTCGGCCGATGACGACGAGCTGCGCCGTTACATCGACGACCTGGGGCTCGATCTCAGGTCGGCGAGCCTTCTTTACATCCTCAATCACGCAAGCGAAACGGCCGCCTCCTGCGCCGAGGCCGTCAGGGAAAAACGACAGACCGTCGACGAGGGGGCGGCCCTCCTGAGGGAGCTGACGACCTAGACTTCGCCGTTTCTGTCGTGTCCTCGTTCGATCCGGACCTTGACAGGGCCGAGAACGTCGAGGTGGACGTCGGTCTGGGGGAAGGCGATCTCGATGCCCGCTTCACGGAAGAGTTCGACGATCCGGTAGCGCAGGTCGCTGCCCGTCACCAGGCCCGAGGCGAACTCCATGTTGACCCAGAAGTAGAGGTCGAAGACGAGGGCGCTGTCGCCGAAGTCGCTGAAAACGACGAAGGGGGCCGGTTTGGGGAGTACCTTGAGGTGCTCCTTCGCCGCCTTGAGGAGGAGCCCTTCCACCGTGCGGGGATCCGATCCGTAGCCGGCGCCGACGGTGACCTTGCTCCTCATGACCTGGTCGCCCAGGGTCCAGTTGACGATGCGGTTATCGAGGAGATAGCCGTTGGGCATCATCACGTCGGCGTTGTCGAAGGTGCGTATCTTGGTGTAGCGGCTTCCCACCTCGATGACGGTGGCGAACATGCCGTCGACCTGGATCATGTCGTTGATGCGGAAGGGCTTCTGCATGAGGATGATGAAGCCGCTGATGAGGTCGGCGAAGAACTTCTGGGCGCCGAGGCCGATGCCGATGGCGAAGGCGCCGCCGAGGAAGGCGAAGGCCGTCAGGGGGATGTTGACCGTCCTCAGGGCCGACAGGAAGAAGAGAAAGAGGAAGACGTAGAAGGAAAGGCGCTCCG
>JAHDQY010000068.1 GCA_018433595.1 Synergistales bacterium | reverse complement strand
GTTTCCATCCCGCTACGGTTCGATTTGAATAGTTGCTGTCAAGGCGGAGTATTACGGCCTTTACGGCAAGTGAACGAAATCCGCAAGCCGTTAAAAAGGGGCATCGGGTTGATCTGTCGATAGCGCCTTTATCAGGCTAGGCGTAAAGCTGCTTACTGTCAATATTTGAGAGAAGTTCCTATTATGGTCAGGTTCTATCGTTCTTTTTTTCCGTTGTTACCTTCCTGCGCAAGGCCGATCATGCCGAAACCGAGAGCGTTGCGGCTGCCGATGCCTCCGTGGTAGAGGAGAGAAAGGAGCCTCGGAGAGGCCTGGATGGCGAAAGGAACCAGGTGGCCGATGATGATTTCCGTCTCCTTAAATCGTATCAGCTTGCTCGTCCGTTTGTGACGTCGGAGGTACGTTCCGTCGGGAAAAAATCGCGGCGCTTCCGGTGAAGGGTCGCCGAAAAGGGCCTGCCACTTTCTTGATGCATTGACGGCGAGGCCCTCCCAGAAATCGGGATCTCCGGGTTCAAGATAGCGGTGCCCCAGTTTTTCATCGAAGACGCTGGAGACGATCGGAGAGAGGCTCAGGCAATTCAGAACGCCTTGGCTGAAGTCGGGCTCCTTTTCGCTGTGAACGGCGGCGACTTTGGCCTCCATTGTGCCGATCCGCAGGCTTTCGGACTGGAGCAGAGCGTCGGCGACAACGGTGGTGATGGCGGGAAGGGCGGCGTCGAAGGCCCATTGGAGTCTGTCGGTGTGGAAGATGAGCTGGCCGTTCTGGAATTCCGTTGTTCCCGGTCCCCCGTAGAGCTGACTGAAGGTGAAGTATTTGAAGCTCCTGCTCTCGTTTTGCCATTGCGTCCCTTCGTGGAGGGTCTGGGCGAAGCGGGGGGCGTTCCGGGAGATGAGGTCATAGGCGAGAGCCGAAAGGTAGTGCTGGTAGTTGACGTTGAGGCGGCTTCCCGAAGGGATGGCAAGGGTGATTTGCAGTCTCATGGCAGAGGTCTCCTTTTTGAGCTGTCGAGGCAGAGGTCGAGATGGCCGAAACCGTTTCTTCTGTCGGAACCGAAGCCCTTCAGGAGGGCATATTGGAGGATGAGCCCCCCGAAGGGGTGGGACGATGTGAGCGTGATGTGTCCTTTCCGATGGTTTGCGTTGGAGGAGAGGGTGTTCATGGAGATTTCCAGAAAATTCCAGTGCGGCAGTTCTCCCTCGGGCGATAGTGACGGTTGTTGGAGTCTCTTCGCAAGCTCTCTTTGGGCTCTGTCGAGGTCGGCCAGAATGTCGACGGGAGCGACGAGGGGGGAGTAGGCTTTGAGTCTCACCGGTCCCGACAGGGGCGCTGGCGCGGTGTGGGTGAAGGAGAGATGCCTTACGAAGGGGCTGTTCCCCTGCTCCGATTCTACCCGAACCATTCGGTGGATGCCCCAGGGAGAAAAGAAGGGAGCGGTGAGGCTGCGGGCCGCAGCGTAGAGGAGGAGGTCATAGGCCTCCTCCTCTACGGCGCAGGCCAGAATGCCCAGGTAGCCTTTTCGGGCGGCAAGTCGAGGTCCGGCCCGAAGCGGCGTGTCGGGGTCACTCAGAACCGCCGAGGTTCCGGAACAGGCGGCCTCCAGAAGGGCCCCCAGGAGAGCGGCTCGTGTTTCGGGCTTTTCGACGGAGCAGGTGTCTTCCGCCGTGAAGTAGAGGGCGAGACTGCCGATGGCTCTCACGGTCAGGCCTCTTCTATCTTCAGCCTGGCCCAGCCGAGCATGGATCGGGGGCGCCCTCTGTCGTCGACGACAAGGCGCCGCGAGCGGGGACTGCGGGGCGTCTCCTCCATTTCCGGACCGTAGGCGAGAAGGGGAAAGAGCGAGTGCCCCGTCCAGCCGCAGCCCCAGCCGAGTCGGGCGACGGCGGATTCGCCGTCATCGGCGGCGTAGGTTTCGTCCCAGAGCGACGAGAGGCTATGAGTTTCGAGAAAGGCCTTTTCCAGGTCGGCTACGAGTCCGGCCTGGTCCTGAAGCGCGAGAAGAAGGTCTGTCGCGGTGCGGAGACGGATGGTCCGGCCGTCGGTTTCACAGGTTTTGAGGAAGGCTTCGTCGAGGGCGATGTCGAAGACGAAGCGCTGGCCCTTCTGGAGGGTTTCGCGGAAAAGAGGCGGGTTGTTCGGGCTCAGGGGAACCATGGCCTCTCCCTTGGCGGTGAAGACGTCGATTGCTTCCAGCGCGAGCGTTTCGTCGCCGGCGGGGACGGCATCGCTGATGCGGAGGCCCCGGAGGAGATCGTTTTTGGGGTCGGGGTCCCGGCCGTTGCGGAAGAGCTTTTCCAGGCTGTTGGCGCGCCTCCAATCCTGACGGCGGATGTCTTTGATGTTGTCCCGGTTGGCGCGGCCCATCTTTTCGAGGAGCTCTCCCATCTGGCTTCGGAGGGTGCTGTGGAGTTTTTCGTCGATGAGGACCGCCGAGAAGAGCAGCGCCTGGCGGAACATGCCCTTGAGGCTTGAGCCGGGGATGTAGGGCCGCCCGAAGGGGTCTCGGATGAAGGGGTAGGCTTCCTTGTTGAGGCGCGTCGCCGCCGGAGCGAGGTGGAGAGGGTAGAAGATGTCTTCGTCGTCGACGGCGTGGAGCTCCGAAGGGCGGGTCATGATCTCTTGAATTTTTATGCCCTGGCGGTGCTGTCTGTAAAGGTGCCTTTCTTTGAGCACGGCACCTTTGCCGCCGTCGAAGGCGTAGCGACAGGCCGGAAGGGGGTCGGTGGCGCCGATGTGAACGGGCGAGAGAGCCTCCACTGTGCCGCGGTACCGTTTAAAGGGCGAAGCGAAGCGCTTCATGGTCGGGTCTCCTTTCCGGTTCGGTCAGGCCAGGGCGAGGGCCGGAGGGCACCCGTTGAAGACGACGGGGTGCCCCTCGGCCTGAAGGATGGTTTCCGTCCGGCCTTGGGGGCGGAAGGGCAGGAGGCTGCCGTGGGCGAGGCAGGTGACGGTCGGTTTGAGGGTGTCGCTTGTGCCGACGTAGCCCCGAAGTTTCCAGAGGGCGTAGCCGTAGGGGAGGGCCATGCCTTCGATTCGTTGGATTTCATCGTCGTGGGGCAGGAAGGCGCCGAGGTTCAGATAGTGGCGCCCGTTTCCCGTGAGGGCCTGAAGCAGCGATGTCTTTTCGAGATCGAAAGGGTGGCTTTCGAAGAGGCCCCAGCCGTGGCTGCGCTCCCCTCCGAGGCCGCTGTCGCCGAGGAGGGCCAGAGCCGAGCGGAAGAGCTCTTCCAGGCCGTCCGGGAGCTGGGCGATCAAGAGGCCGTCGCAGCCTGCGGCGGGACGGATACGGCGTCGGGGGTAGGGAAGGGCGGCCTGGCTTGACCGGTCGACGGATGTGGAGGTGAGGGCCTCTTCGACGAAGGGCTGCGAGGGGGTCCTTTGAGGAGTTTCTCCCCTGCCTACGAGGTTGTTCAGCTCTTCCAGAGTGATCCAGCGGTGTTTCTTGAGGTTTTTCGCCTTCTGCAGATCCAGATCGGGGGGCGGCACGAAGACCGGGGCCGGGAAGAGCGGGCTGTCGCCGTCGATCCAGAGGAGGGAGGAGAGACGGCTTTTGGTGACGAGTCGGCAGACGGTCTCTTTTTCAGCGAGAAGGGCCGCGCAACAGCCCAGGCCGCCCCAGAGGGTCGAGGCCGTCACGGCATCGCTCTGACGGTTGACGTCGCCCACGTTGGCTCCGGCCCGGAGCCCTCCGGAGAAGGCCAGGCGGAAGGCCAGTGTTTTCGCCATGCCCATCAGCCTTTCAGATGGGGCTGGAGGGCTTCGCCCAGGCTATGGCCTTCAAGTTCGAGGCGGCGTGCCTCTTCTCCCTGAAGGTAGTGCTTCCTGTGGCGATAGAGGGCCTGCTTGACGGTGAAGGTGACGCGCCCGTTGCCGCGGCTTCCGCCGCCGCCGAGGGCATCGTCTTCGAGAAGGCGGAGAAGGGCCTCCAGATGGTCCAGGTCTTCTGCCGCCTGGTCGCGGTCTTCTACGGAGTAGATGATCTGGAAGTCAAAGCCGGCTCCGGCGGGTACGCGCTCGATCTGGCGGGGGTTGGCGGCGCAGGTGACGCGGTCGAGACCGTTTTCCGTCTTCTCTTCCGTGTAGGGAAGATTGCCCTCGATCTCCTCCAGCTCGGCGGCGCTTTCGTCGTTGAGGAAGGCGTCACGGACGATGAGGCGTGAGGGCAGGTTGCAGCCGTTCACGTCTTGAGCGTCGACGGAGGCTCCGAAGAGACGGCAGACCGGGCAGGAGGGGTCGTTGCACTCGTGCCGTCTGATGCCGCTGCCGCCGTTGCGGTTGAAATCCTTTTCCAGGGCCCGCTCAAGCAAGCTGCGGAGCTTGCCTTTGAGAGAGCTGCCGGGAATGTAGGGCCTGCCGGTCAGGGGATCGCGGATGACGGCCGAATCGACGCCGCCGATGGCCAGGGCCGATTCGCTGCCTCCGATGTGAAGGCCCGTCTTGCAGAGGATGTTGCCGTCGATGATCACTTTCCCGATGAGAGGACGAGTCCGGGTCATGGTCGTTCTCCTTTCCCCTTCCTAATCTCTGCCGCCGTGGTAGCGGTGAAAGGCGATGAGCGATTCCGAGAGCTGACGGAGCCGCTCCAGGTCGTCGCGGTCTTTCACTTTTTCCGAGGCGGCACCGAGGAGCCCGGCGAGGGGCCTGAAAAGGTCCTTTTCCCGGTTGCCGCAACGGCCCACGGCATAGGCCAGGTGATACTTGATGAGCTGCACTTCCGCGGGGCTGCTTTTGCCGGAACGGGCTCGGGTGACGTGGAGGACGATCTGCCCGTGGATCTTGCGGAGTTTGCGTGTTGCCAGAATTTGGTTTGCTTTCTCGCCGAATTTTTCACCGATGCTGATGATTCTTTCGGCGCTCAGGTCGGCCAGTTTGTTGAGCCCCTTGATGTGCTGGGTCTCAGGACCGAGAAGGTCGGCACTTGCGTTGCCGTTTCCCTGAGGACGCTGGGCGTGGCCTCCGCGGCGGTCTTCCCGGAAGTTTCGGTTCCCGTAAGCAGCCATGGTTTACCTCCTTGATCTCGTCTTACCCGTTCCGGCCGGTGCTGCGGCGCAGGGCCAGGTCGACCCATTCGACGGCGATCCGGGCGGCCCGGAGTTCGTCGGCTTTGTCGAGGAGCCCGGAAAGGGCCTGTCTTTCCTGTCTGCTGTTGCTCCGTCCGGCGGCATAGGCGCCCTGGATTTTCCAGAGGGCGTCGCCACGGCGCTGTTGCAGGCGCAGGGCGAAAAGGCGGCGCAGGAAGGCCCGGTCCGTTTTGACGGTGATGTGGCGTCTGCCGCCTGACGCATCGGTCTTTGCCCCCTCGACGAGGCCGAGGACCCACCGCTCCAGAGTGGGGAGCTCTTCCCGGACGTTGAAGGCGAAGTCTTCTTCCCGGGCTTCTCCGTCTCCGAAGGAGGGGGTGTAGAAGAAAGCCAGGCTCTCCTTGGTCCGTCCGCCGAAGCGGTGATTCTTGGCGTGGTCTTCGGCTTTGCCGGCGAGCTGCGCCGCCTGATAGACGGGCGTCTTGTCGTCGAGCAGGACGAGCCCACCGGAAAGGGTCACGTCGGGGTTGCCGCCGGTGAAGGCCCGGAAGGTTCTGGTGATGTCAATGGCGAATTCGGCCGCCTCGTTCCAGGCGCCGAGGGCGAAGAGGTCGTCGCCGCCGGCATAGACGACGATGAGCTTCCGCTTGCCCGTCAGTCCCGGAAGGAGCCGGGTCATCGGGGCGGAGGCGACCTGGGCGACGGCCTCTTTGAAAAAGAGGGTCATCATCCGTGAGAGGGTGGCCAGGCGGGAGAGGCTGTAGCGCTTGCCCTCCTCGGGGGAATCGGGGAGCCCTTCGTGGAAGATCCGGCCCAGGTTGTCGACGTCAAGGCGGAGGGCGGCCAGGCGTCGGGCGCCGATGCAGCCGTCGTCGAGGACTTTCTCGATTTCTCTGTCGTAGCTGTAGATCTCGGCGGGAAGGGCGATGAAACGGCCGTTTTCTCCTCGGGGGAGGTGGCGCGTTTTGCGAAGGACGAAGACCCAGGGCGTCCCGTCGGGGATGCCCTTCTGCTCTGCGGCGAGGGCGTAGGGTTGGCCGAGAACGGTGAAGTCGCCGTTTCTGCCTTCAGGGACAGGGTAGGCGTAGCGGCTTTCTTCGCCGGCCAGTCTGCTCCCGAGGCGGGCGAAGTCGCGGCATCGGCGGCAGCAGAGGCCGTCGAGATCGTCGATGAGCCTTTCCGTCCGGGTTCCGCAGATGGGACAGCTGGCGTGGCCGGTCCTGCTGTCGGGGCCAAGGGTCTTTTTCAGCAGGCCCTCAAGGGGGCGCACCTTTTTCAGGGTCATTCGGCCAGCGAGACGGCGGTAGGCCTGGCGGACGTCGCGGTTTTTCAGCTCCTGCCAGGTCAGGGGAGTCCACCCTAAAGAGAGGGAGAGGGTTCCTTCGGCAAGCAGTTTTTCGTTGCTTGCTCCGGCGAAGGCGGCAAGGCGGTCCCTGATGGCTTCGGTGTTGGGCAGAAGAAGGGTGAAGTGACCGCCGCCGATGTAGAGCACCTGGGTTCGGGGAAGGCCGAGGTCCTGCAGCAGTTGTGCCACCAGGTGTTCCTGGGCGATCTCCAGATAGAAGGAGCGGGTCCGCAGCAGCTTCAGGGCCCGTTGGGTGGCGATGTCGTAGATGAAGTGCTGGACGCCGCGAAGGTCGCCTCCGACGAGGAGAAAGGGGGCCTTGTCGCCTTCGGCCTTGCCGTAGAGGCGGCTGAGGGCTGTCGCTATGGTATCAGCCCGTCTTTCGGCAAGCAGTTCGGGGTGGTTGGCCGCAGTGGCGTCGACAAGGCAGACGGCGAGCATGGCCGTGGTGCGCAGGTGGTCGAAGAGAGAGATGTCGGGATGGCGGTCTTTGCTTCGGGCCGTATCGGAGGGAATGAAGGAGGTGTAGCGTTCCAGGGCTCTCAGTAGAAAGGTCGATTCCGCTTGGCCCGTGTCGGCCAGGAGCACGCGGAGACTTTCTGTGATTTTCTCGTAGGCGGGGACGAGAAGGGCTTGGGGTTTTGCCGCCGGCAGGGGAAGGCCTTCGTTCAGTTCGGCAAGATCGAAAAAGGTTGCCGACGATGAGCGGGGGGCACTGCTGTCGAGACGGATTTCATCAAAGACATTGCGCAACGGTGCGTTCGGGTCCCAATCCGTTCCTGTCAGGTCTTCCCGTTCCGAGGCGGAGAGGCTGTCACCTTCGGCAATGGCTGCTGCGGCCAGGGCCCATCGCGGATTGTCCAGGTCTTTGAGAGTCAGCCGATAACGACTGTCGCGGTGATGGTGCCGGGCCGCCCAGGCGAAGCGGGCCCACGGTTCGCCCAGTGACTCCAGCCACTGGCCTCCGAATTCCATGTGGCTCAGGTTCTGGCTTCGACCTCGCTGGACCACCTTGCCCACGTCGTGGAGAAGGCCGCCGAGGGCCGTCTCTTCGAGCAGGCGTCGTCGTTCCTGCTGTTCCAAGGAGCAGGCCTCCTTTCCTGTTTCGATGCCGATAAGAAGCGGATGCGCTCTTATGTTAAGCCCTTTAATTGTCTTTGGCCAATCGATGAGGCGGTCCCGGCCGAATCGGCCGGGACCGTGGGGTTTAACGGCGGGCGAGGTAGATCAAAGGCAGGGTGAGGAGGAGCATGGAGGGGGCGAATCCGACGGAACATCCCCCACCGCCGCCGTCGCCGCTGTCGCGGGTGGCTTCGTAGATCATGTCGTAGCGGTATCCGGTGGAGTATTGGCGGCCGACCTGGCTGAAGCGGATCTTGTCCTCGTTGACGATGGTCAGGGTCAGGGTGATGCCGTCATAGGTACGGGTGCCGCCGCCGATTTCGGGGTTGACGAGCAGGCCGTCGCCACTGTTGGGGTCGCCGTAGCGGTGGCTGTAGGATTCTTCGGCGCCGTATTCGGTGCGGAGAACTCCCTGGACGTAAAAGGATGTGGCCACTTCGAGGTTGTCGGGGCGCACATAGGTGGTGATTTCGGCCATTCCGCTGTCGGTCACGGAGATGCCGTTGATGCTCCCCGTCCCGTTGAAGTTCCAGTGGCCTCCGATGCGGGTGACTTCGGCTGCTCCCAGGGCCGCGGCGGAAAGAAGCAGGGCTGCGCAGAAAGCGAGGAAAAGCAGGCGGTGTTTTTTCATGGTTGACCTCCTTCGTTCAGTGGGTCCGGATTCCGGGGACGAACTTCGATGTCGGGGGCCGTCGTGGTGGCGGCCGTTCCTGTTCCTTGGGGGATCTGTGGTCCGCTTTCAGGGGGCATCCCTCCTCTCAAGGGGATATATGCGTTCTTTCGGTGAAGATGGGGACAAAGCATCAGGGAACCCGGGCCGGAGGCCCGGGTTCCCTGATGCGGGTGAGTATGCGGACGCTTTCTACTCGCTTTTTACCCTTTCGATGACAGCTTCGAGGTAGGGGTTCTGTTCGTTGAGTCTGTTCTGGGTGATACGGAGTGTGGCTTTTTCGCCGATGGCGATGTCTTTGACGGAATCCGGTTCACGGACGATGATGAGGTGTTTTTCCTGATCGACGGTGAGGAATTCGGCCCGTTCTTTTGCCTTTTTGTTCTTTTTGCCCCCTCGCGCCGTTCCCTGTCTGATCCGCTCGGCGACGATGACGTTGCCTTCCGCGTAGAGATCGGGCTTGGGCGGTTTGGGGAGCGTGACGACACCCTTGGCGATCATTCGGCCGTAGCCGCTGCGGGTCTTGCCGCCGATACCGGTTGTGGCCAGGCTCTCTTTGACGAGCTCCATGGCCAGGTCGAGCCACCGGCGACCTTCGTCGGAGGGATCGTCACAGGTCAGGGCGACGACGAAGGTCCCCGTTACGGAAAGGAAGCTCACCGGAACAGGCGAATCGAAGTCGGTCGGCGCTTTTGCCCCTTTCTCGCCGTAATAGTCGCCGTGGTGAGGCGTCATGATGTCGCGATGGAGTTGGACGGTTTTTCCTTTCGGCAGGGCGTCGTGAAAACGGATGTGCCCCTGGTCGTCGGTGGTTCCGAAGAGCGTTTCGTAGGCGGTCCCGCCTTCCAGAAAGTCTGGGTTTTCCTTGCCCCAGCGGCTGTGGCAGTAGTGGGCCGCCACGCCTTTGAGGGCGCTTCCGGGAATAAAGGGGATGCCGTAGGTGTGGTGAAGGGCCAGGCCCGTCTCGACGGGGCTGGCGATGCCGAGCCCGCAGATGAGGCGGCCTTGGGTTTCAAAGCTCTCGATGGAGACGGGGACTCGCTCTTCCTCCGTTCCGAAGGCCATGAGCCAGCGCTCATGAAGGGTGTCGTAAAGGCTTTTCGCCTTGCCGAGGCTTTCCATGACGACCTGGAAATGACGGTCCCATTCGTCACCGGCGTCTCCCTCTTCCTTTTGGCTTTTCAGGTAGCGCTGGAGGACGAGTCCGGGGTGCCCGGCACCGGTGAGAGGCAGGTTTTTCAGGCTTTCACGAATGGCCGTGATCGTCACGGCTCGTCACCTCCTTCGGGGTCTTTAAGGAGTGTCGCCGCGTAGCGTTTGATCCACCCGGCTCCTTCCAGGGCCTCCCGGGAAAGAAGCAGATAGTCTTTCAGCGGGGCCTTTCGGCTTTCTTGTGCTAAGGCTTCGCCTGAAGGCTTGCCCAGGGTTGCGGCCAGGTCGTCGGCGAGGTCTCCTCTTTTCTTCGCGATGGCGAAGCTCAGCGCCTGAGCCAGCCCGCAACCGTGGATAAGGGCGGGGAAGGAGAGGGCGAGGCTGTGGTATTTTTCCTGATCTTTTGCGTTTTCCGTCTCCTTTCGTTTCTTGACGGCGGCGAAGGCTCTCTGGGCGAAGCGCTGTTCCCGGGTTTGGATCGTTGTCTCCGTCATCAGAGTCACCTCGTTTCATCGGCGAAGGAGAGGCGCACCCGTCCCCGTCCGACAGTGGCCTTGCCTCCGACCTGGATCAGGGCCTGGTCGGAAGCGAAGCGCTCCAGCAGTTCCGCGGCCTTCTTCTGCCCGATACGGTTGCCGTCGCACCAGACGAGGCCGGCCAGAATCGTCTCGGCCGGCAGGGATTCCTCATACCAGAGGCCTCCCGTGGCAACGGTTCCCTTTTCGCCGTCGATGCGGATTCGGGCATCGACCTGGGTGCCGAGGACGCAGAGATAGTCGAAGAGGTCGTTGGAGATGATGGCAAAACGCTCGGCGAAGATTTTCTTCCATTCCTCGTCGTCGGCGAAGAGCTTTTTGCCCAGGAACCGGGCCCATTCCGTCGCCGCCTCGTCGGCGGAAGCGTCGCAATCGAGATCCTGGAGGTAGATCTTTTTCTTCGGCGCAAGCAGGCTCGTTTCGGGAAGGGCGGCCCAGGGGGAATCCGATCCCCTATCGCCCGGCAGGGCCGGTGTTTGCATCCCTGCCGCTTCGAGATCCCGTTTGAGGTTTTGAAGAACCAGTGGTGAGGCGCACCAGGCGAAGGTCCCGTAGAAACTCTGGACGGGGAGGCAGACGAGTCGGGCGTCGGTGAAAACGAGGGCTCCCGCGGCGGCCTCGTCGTCGCCTCCGAGGCCGAAGGCCAGTTTTTTCAGGGTCTCCTCTTTTCTCGAGGCTTCGTCGGAGGCGCCATGGTGATCGGCGAGGACTCCTTTGACGGCGCTTCCGGGGACATAGGGCCAATGGGTCGTCTTTTCCCGGGCAATGGGCAGGTCGATGTGTCCCAGGCCACGCCCTGCTCCGACGTGGAGGGGCGAAAGGGCATGAAGCCAATAGCTTTTTGTCATGGTGGCGCTCATCGTTCCATCCTCCTTATGTGGTCAACATAAGCCCCAGAGGGCCAGTCCGTAGCCGTCCTTTCGGGCTTCCTCGTCGTCGCTGATCGGCTCAAGCCAGAGCGGGACGAGTGTCTTCCCGTCGCCTTCCAGGATTTCGAAGAAGTAGACGCTGCCCGCCGGGACGAGGCGGGAGAGGGGCTTAGGCCCGCCCGTCTCGTAAGACCATCCCGAAAGAGGCTCCCACCGTCCCGTGACGGCCGAGACGAGGCGTACCGTAACCGTTGTCCCGGGAATGGTTCCTGTCCCTTTCGCATCAAGCCACTTCGGCTTCCAGCCCGATTCGAAGCGGGCCGGGGTGGCAAGGATCAGCCGCAACCCCTCTCCCGGCTCGAGGCGGGAGAGTCTTTCGGCGACCCCTTCGGGGCAGCTCCAGAGGCCGTCGAGGTCCTGTTCTCTTTTCCAGCGCAGGAGCCTCCTCTCTCCTCCGCAGGGGTGAAGGGCGTCGAGCCTTTCGAGGAGGATGTCGAAATGTCCCTGTCTGTCCTCAAGGCGCAGGGCCAGATCGACGCCTCGAAGATCGAGACCCGTCGACGAGAAGAGCATGCCTTCCTCGGCGGCGCCGCTGGCGCTGTCGATCCTGACGTGGATGCGGTCCTCTTTGGGAGGGTAGGCCAGGTAGGGCATTCCCTCGTCCAGTTCCTTCGGGGCCGGCGGAATCGGAGCAGGTTCTTCGCCGCAGAGCCAGCGGGTCATGACGTCGATGGACCAGAAGGCGGGTGTCCCTGCCGGTTTGAAGTTGGCCTCCTCTTTCATGAAAGGCAGCTCGTCGGCGCCGAAGTCGGTCCCCTCGCCGTCTTGCAGCTTTTGGGGGAGCAGGCGATGGACGAAGCGCTCTGTTTTTCCGCCGTCCTTATCTTCACGGATGAGGATGTCCTTCGGGGCGGGAACGAAGAGCGTTTTCTCCCGAAGCGGCAGGGGGCCGGCCAGGGCCAGGCCTTTGAGCCGGGCGATGAGGTCGGCGTCGAAGACGCCGCCGGCGGCCTTGCCCAGCAGGGTCCGCAGCGATCCGGCCACTGTCGAGGACCTAGGCCAGTCGAGAGAGTGCATCCGCTGCCCGAAGCCGAAGGGGCGGCTGTCGCGGGCGATGAGGGGATCTCGGGCGATGGCCCTGAGGGTGCTTTTCATGAGCGCACCTCCTTCGGCGGCTCGCCTTCGGCCAGATGGCGGGCGACGAGCAGTTCAAGGACAAGGTCTTCCAGATGGCGGGCGGAGGCCAGTTTTTTGATATGCCCGGCCATTTCGCTTTTCAGGGTCTCCTTTTCCGGCTCGGAAAGGCGAAGCTCCTTGCGGCCGAAGACCCGGGAGATGTCCCCCATGAGGGCTTCGGCCACGTCGTCGCCACTGTCCCAGTTTTCGTAGGTGCCGACGAGACGGCGCAGTTCGTAGGGGTAGCGGGAGGGCAGTCCGCCGGTGGCGAAGAGTTCTTTCCAGTACCGAAGACGCTCGTCGAGTTTCGAGCTCCACTGGCCCCGGACGGCGATGGGGGCGTTGCCCCGGGACCGGACGACGACGGCCAGGCCGTCTCGGTCGGGCTCTTTGGCCATCCGCTCCGCTTCGTCGGCGAAGCGGAGCAGGTCTTCGAGGGGCTCCAGAAAATGGCCGACGGCGATGCCCACGGAGAGAGTGGGAAGGGCTTCTCCTTTCAGGGCTTCCTGGGTCTTGACGAAGCTGCCGGAAAAGCTTTCGGCCAGCTCGCGGGCACAGGGAAGACAGGTCTCCAGGGGCAGCAGGGCCAGAACGTCGTCGCCGCCGGCGTAGACGCAGGCGCCGTCGTGGGCTTCGACGATCTCGCGGGCCTTGCAGGCAAAGGCGGCCAGATCGGCCGAGAATTTCTGGTGTCCCTCAATGGTGGTGAGGGTGGAGATGGCCTTGCCCATCTTGTCGCCGTCGGCCTTGACAATGGCCAGATAGGGAAAGGGCTCGCCGAGCTTTTTCGTGAGGGCTGTAAGAGCCGACCGGAGTTTCGAGGCGTCCAACCCCGTCTCCTTCTCGAAGTCGGTCAGTCGCCCCGGGAAAAGGTCGCCGTCGTAGGTCTTCCAGCCCGTTTTACTTTCCGAGGCGCCGATGGTTGCGGCCCAGGCGTTATGGAGATTCTGCATCAGGTCGGGACAGAGGGAATCGGCGGCCTTGAGCCAGGGGGTGGCGGCGATGCGGTCGACGGGAGAGAAGGTTTTCCTGTCTCCGGTTTTGGGTTCAGCGGCACGTTTGATGAGGCCCATGGCATCGAGGGCCTCTCCCTGTTTGAGACGGAGGCGGTAGCGTTCCGCTTTCCCGATCTTGCCGTCTCGAAGAAAGGCTTCCATGTCTTTGCCGACGAGCAGGGCCTCGTTGCGGCCGTCGAGAGAGGATTTTTCCCTCGGCCTCTCAGGCTGTGCCGAAGGAGGGGCGAAGTCCCGCACGTTCTTTCTGGCCGCCATGAGGGAGGCCAGGCGTTTTCGGGCGTCGTCATAGTCGGCGTCGCCCTTGCAAGGCACCCAGGCAGCGAAGAATTCCAGGGCGTCGGTGAGCTGGGCATGCCAGAGATTCTCATCGATGACGTTGGAAAAGCGGGACAGGACCTGGTTGCCGTAGCGTTCCAGGCACGCCTGGGCGGCCTCCCTTGCCTTGCGGGCCGTTTCTTGAGGGTCATCCACGAGGGCGATGATGACGTTGGCGACGTTCGGCTCGTCTTTGCCGTTCAGGGCGGACTTATCAGGAAAGATGAGCGGACTGTCGCCGTTACGGACGGGGCGGGACGTCTCGTGGATGGATCGGGCCGCTTCGAGGCAGATTTCGGAAAGCAGGCGGGAGCCGAACCAGAGATCGCGCGTTCGCCTGGCGGCGGCGATGAAGGGCTGAACGGGGCCGATGGAGAGGTTGAGGAGATAGGAGGTCATGATGTCACCTCCCGGAAACCCTGTTCTTTCGCGAAGGCGAAAAGGGCCTCAAAAATGTTCTGCCCCCTCATTGGTTCACATGCCATTGCTTTTTCATCGGTAAGGGAGCAGTCGATGGTGACGTCCAAAGGTGTATCTCTATTTTCACGAATCATTCTGCCTGACAGGTGGACCTTTTCGAGTTTTTCAGGGGGCAGCAGCAAGAGAACCCCATGCCATTGGCCGTCAACGAATAGAGGGCGGGTGATAACTGGACTTGCCATGCGTTCCTTCTTGAGAGGAGTAACGGTTGTGACGGAAGGGTCTTTCCTTTTTCGTGCTTGTTTGGGATCGCCGTCGATGAACTGAAAAAGTATGGGAAGTCCAAGGTGAGCTCGAGGAAAGGATGGAAGAGTAGCTGCCGGGACTACGGGTGTTTCATGATCTCGATCAGAAGTTATTAAACTACATCCGGTTAATTGTCGTATGGAATCAGGTTCCGGCCATTTGGATCGGCCAGGAACTTTTATTGTTTTCCCACTTTGAAGCGTCTTCTCGTGAATTTCTCCCCTAAAACCCTGTCTGAAATCTTGGTATATGGAAACGGCTACTTTCCAAGCTGTTAAAGAAGATGCCTGCGGTGAGGAAAGGGCAATTATTTTGAAAACACCACAGGATTGCATATGGGAGAGATCATGCATAGTGAATGCGTTGTGGATCTTAGGGCAGTAGAGTGCTCCTAGTCCCCGCCTCGTTCTGGAACCCAACCCACCGAAGCAGACCCAGGCACGGAGAGCCTGAAGAACTTCTTTTTCTGCGGATATGGTGAAAGCAATTTTGCCTTTCTCGCCCTTGTGCTCAATTATTTTCGGAAATCTGATGTTCAGGGTGAACGCGATGCCTTCCTTGGCGATGTCCTGATCGTTTTGCTTTGCAGAAAAAAGAGCATATTGTTCTGGACCAAAGTTCTTAAATAGATCTTTGGGTTCATTGTTGAGGTGGTAATTTTCGGCCTTTTTCCGGTAGGTAATGGCCGGTTTCTCCTTGTGTGAAACTGAGATCGTTACGGGACTCGCCTTTTGCGTATCTCCCCACAACGCCGATTCCCGCTCGTAAAGCTCTTTGGATGACGTGCAGCTCCGCCCGACCGTGGCGCGCCACCAGAAGCGCAATTGGCCCCTGATGGACGTTCCCCGGATAGGGTTTGTCGCGTCAACGACTCCGGCAGTGACGCCCCCTCCGAAAAGGGGCGTGACGACGTGAATCTCGAAAGATTCCTCGAAAAACTCCTCCTGTCTGCCGGGAGACGGTTTTTCAGGAGGAGGGCCGCCGATGGTGCGTGCCATGAACGATCACTCTCCTTCAACGGGGTCACTGAGATTTCTGACACCTGAGAACGGTTTTCCCTCGGTTCTGCTCAGAAACCATGAGGCAGCAGATCTTCGAGGATGAAGGTCTGGCCGTCGAAACGCCCGCAGATGCGCCAGGCCCCTCCTTCGGCCCAGGCGTCGATTTCATGGGTCGCCGGCGGGCAGGGGTTGCCCCTAAGGGGTTTTAGGTCGAGGCGTTTGAGATTGGCCCGCACCTTGCCGCCGCCTTCGAGGTGGCGGGCCAGGTCGTCGAGGCGTTCGTTGAGGTAGCGCCGGTATTTGCCCTCCGAGAGAGTGGCGGCTTTTTTTTCGAATTTGTCGGTGTAGACGATGAGCGGCGAGGGGGAGGGCCAGAGCCGCTCTTCGAATGCGGCCGTGCGGAAGCGGTCCCAGAGCATGCGGCCCCAGGGAGAGAGTTCGCATTCGTCACCCAGGCGGTAGAGAAGGGTTCCGGGGATGGACGTGCACTCCGAAGCGGCAAGAGAGCCCCGGGCCAGGCGGCGAAAGAGAGTGAGGTTGTCCCGCATCAGTTTTTTGGCGCTTTCGTCGAGGTCGATGGGGAGGCGGGGGATGTGAAGGAGCGTCCGCTCGCCCTCGAAGAGGTAGACGCTCTCGTCGGCGTGGAACATCCCCAGGGTCTGCATGAAGCCCTGGAGGCTTTTGAAGCCGCCGATGAGGTTGAAGACGATGCGGTAGCCGCTGCTGCGATAACCGGGCAGGGTGTCGGCGCACCAGTTGGCGAGGTTGGCCATGCCCTCGTGAAAGTCGTCTATCCGAGCGGCGTTGAGCCGTTCGATCTTGAGGATTTCCGAGACAAGGCCCTTGCCCTGACACCAGTGCGTGAGGATTTCGGCCACACGTTCGCCCTGGTAGGTGTCGGTGTGGAGGAAGATGTGGTGGCTGCCCTTCGCCCGGGAAAGGTCCTCATCGTAGAGGCCCAGGAGGCCGTTGAGTTCGGCGCTTAAGTTCCGGGCCTCACCGGGTGAGACCTTCGCCAGGCTGTCCCTTTTTTCCTTCAGACGATCGTCGATGGAACCCCGGTCCGTTGCGGCTAGGGTTTTCCCCGTGTCGTTGGCGGTCTTGCGGAGCAGTTTCCTCAGTTCGTCAGACATGGGGCCGTTGGTGAGCAGGCTGGTGCCGCAGGTCGAGACGATGAGCAGGCGCGTCGGGGCTCTGTCGGTATCCATGGTCAGTCTCCTTTCCGGTCGGCTTCGCCTCTCGGGTGGAGGCGGAGCTCTTCTCTCGTCTCCAACCGGCCGGCGCTGCGCTCCGCCTTGGAGCGGAGGCGGTGTATCCGGCGCCGGCTGCGGCTGTTGGAGGTTCCGTAGGTCCAGGAGAAGATCTTTCGTCTGGCCTTCATGACTTCACCTCTTTCGGGCCCCCTGGGAAGGGGCGTTTTTTCGGGATTCAGGGGCCTCTGAGGCTATATATGGATTCTTTGAGTGAAAAGTGCGGATGCCATGGGTCCCTTCATCGCAGATGGCGCAAACAGAGAATCCGGCTTTCCTCGGCCTCGGCTCTTTCGACGGCTCTGGCGAGAACGGCCCGCAGATCGCGGAAGTTGCCGGGATAGGGTCGGCTTTCCAGTTCGCTGACGGCGTCGAGGGAGATGCGCTCGACGGTCCGTTCCCTTCCTTTCGGGGGGTTCACGTCCTCGGCCTGGAGGGTGAGGCTGATGAGCAGGCGCAGGTCCTGGCGGCGCTCCCTCAGGGGCGGGATTTCGACGATTCGGTCGAAGCGGTGGAGCAGGTCGGCCCGGAATCGCTCGTCGTCGCCCTGGGCCCAGTCGCGGACAGGGCGGTTCGTGGCGGCGACGACGACGGAGGGGGCCTGGAAGGGTTCCCCGTTCCAGCCCGTGGGGCGGACCTGTCCGCTGTCGAGGTAGAGGAGAAGGCGGGTCTGGTGTTCGGGGAGCATGTCGCCGATTTCGTCGAGGAAGATGACCTTCCCCCTGTTGGCCAGAAAGGCGCCGGGGCTGTCTTGGGCGTCGGTGTAGCTTCCTCTGACGGAGCCGAAGAGCTCTCCGTCGATCAGCTCGCGCCCGACGGCGGAGATGTTGACGCGGTAGAGGCTGTTTTCGGCCCCGCCCAGGAGGCTTTCGGCGATCCAACGGGCCAGGAGGGTCTTGCCCGTTCCCGTTTCGCCCAGAAGCAGAACGGAGGGGATGCGGCGCGTCCGGACGCCCCGATCCTCTTCGGATCGGGCAAGCGCCTCCCAGTCGATGCCTTCTTCTCCCCCCTTCAGAGGCAGAGGGCTGTCGCGGAGTCCGTCGAAAAGGGATCGTTCGGAGGCCAGGCGTCTTTGCACCGAGAGGATGGCCCTCTTGAGGTCCGATGCCATCTGTTTTGTGGCCGGGTCGGCGAAGAGGCTGACAAAGCCGGGGTCGATTGTTTCCTCCAGAAGGGCCTTCCATCCGATGGGCTTGGAGATCCTCTCCTCCTGGAGCTTTTTCCGCAGGAGCTTTCTGGCGGCTTCCTTGAGGACTCTCTCCAGGAGGGCCGATTCATCAGGGTCGGGAAGCTGCTCTCCGAAGAGGCGGGAACCCCTGACGATGCCGACGATATCGTAGTCGAGGGAGCGGAAGGCGCTGACGACGTCGTTGTTCCATTGGCCGCGGGGGTCGTCCTTGTCGAGGACGATGAGCGTCGGCAGAGGAGGCCCCCAGTTCCGCCCGCGGCTCAGGAAGTCCGGCGCGGCGACGAGGAGGTGGGGCCTGGCCTCGCTCTCGCCGGTGACGACGGTAAGTTCAATCGCGGCCATTTCAGGGTGTTGCTCCGTCGCCGAGAGGGCTTCAAAGTGCTTCCCGAGAAGCTGCCGGACCGTCTCGAAGTCGTTCCATTCGATCTGGACGACGAGGGGCGTCTTGTCGGTCATTGCAGGGGCTCCTTCCGTTTCGTGGGACGATTGTCCGCTCTCAGTTCGGCAAGCCATTTGCGCTGCAGCGTCGACTCTTGCGGCTGCTGGAAGGGGATGACGGTTTCCTCAAGGGGGAAGGCTTCGGCGGTGATGCGGCCCAGGTCGCGGCAGAAGTTTTCGACGGCCTCCGGCAGCCAGGTTTTGACCTGGCGCCATGAGACGGAAGCGAGTGCGTCGAGGCCGAGTCTTTTACGGATCGTCTCCTCCAGCCAGGCCGTCTTCAAATATTTCGGGAGCTCGCCTTCGGCGTTTCCCTGGTCGGCGAGGAGCCGGGCCAGGGGGAAGAGATGTCCGTCCAGGTCCGTCATGGCCTGCCCTTCGAGATTGGCCGAACCGGATCTGTTATCCGTGAGGCCGTCGATCCAGGTCGACTGGGCCAGTCCCTGAAGGGCCTGAAAGTCGCAAAAGATCGGGTCGACCTCGGGCAGTCGCTTCAGGAGCGTCTCCACGGCCAGGCGAAGCTTTTCCCAAAAGAGCGGTTTTTTCCGGGGAAGGCGGCGTCCGCACCAGAGCAGGCATTCGCCGTCCCAGAGCCAGATGAGGTTCAGCCGGAGCCCCTGATGAAGCTCTTCAAAGGGATCGGGCTCTTCGTCGGTCGGCTCGTCGTATTCGTCCTCTTCCGTCTCGATGTCGTCGCAGTCGGGCTCCTCCTCGATGATTTCCGGGAGCGGGTCGTCGAAAGGGGCGATTTCGTTGAAGCCCATCAGCCCCGGTCCTTTCTGGTGCCGGGAGGCGGATGTCCTGGTCTGGGGCGATGGCTCCGGAATTTGAGCAGGGGCGGGTTTTTGCCTGGTGCTTCGGCCAGGGCGCATCTGTTGAGCGGTCATGGCTGTTCCCCCCTTGTTTTCAGGCTGACCGGCCGGAGCAGGACGGAGCTTTTCAGGCCCGAGAGATCGTCCCGCCTGCCGGGCTGGAGCTTCGCGTCGAGCCGCTCGTAGGCCAGGGCGGCCAGCCAGCGTTTCTCGTCGTCATCGGCCCATGCCGCGAGCCCTCCCGGGGCTCTCAGGGCGATTTCGTAGTGGATCAGGGCCTGGGGCAGGTTGTTCCCTTCGTCCTCCAGAAGGCTCAGAAGGTCGGCGATTTCCTCAGGCAGGCTTCCTTTTTTTCTCCGGTTCAGAAGGAGCTCCTCCAGCCGGGCGGCGCTGCTGACCTTGGAGCCGACGTCGTGGAAAGCCTTCATGGAAAGCTGCGTTCCCCGCTCGCCGATGGCCATGGCGGCGTCGAGTCCGACGGGGCGGCCGATTTTCTGAAAAGCGGGCCTGTCGAAGGGCATGAGAGCCCGGTCGGCGCCGGCGCAGCAGGCGCAGAGGCCTCTGCCGGAGGTCCTGCAGGTCAGAGGGCTTCGCAGGACCAGGGAGCCGCCGTTTCGGGCCATGTGGTCGGCGAGGTCTTTCTTCTTCAACAGCCTGCCCTCTTTCCAGTAACCGAGGATCGCCGAAAGGTCGTCACCGTCGAGGAGGCGCTTCATGCCGACGGGACAGCGCCCCCAGGCGATTCGCGAAAGGGCCCGGCCTGGGTCGGCCTCGAAGAGATCGAGAGGATCACCGCCTGTGGCGAGACGGATCCTCTCTTGCCCCTCAGGTCCGTACCGGAAGGAGAGGCTCAGACCCTTTTCGGAGAGACAGTTGTCTTCGGTGATGCGGCTGTCGTAAAGCCCTTCGGCGAGACGCCGGGCCAGGTAGCCGCCCTGAGCGACGAGGAGTTTTTTGGAGGCCATGGCACGGCGGGATTCGTAGCTGTAGAGGAAGAGATCCTTTTCACTGAGCCCCTCCCAGAGGCAGGCTGTGATCCATGCGCGGGCGAGGTCGGGGCCCCAAAAGTCCTCGATGACGGCGGCCTCCTCCTGAAAACCCAGGCAGCCCATGCCCTGGACGAGATCCGAAGGTTTTCCCTTGGCCTTGCCGGAGATGAGGCGGACGAGGTCCCCGTCCCCCTGCCTTTTCAGGAAGGTTTTGACGGCCTCTTCCATTTTCCGCCGCAGATCCTCCCAGCTCCGGCGATGATGGGAGGTGCCGTCGCCGGAGAGATCGCCGGCGGCTCTGTCGCGGCATCGGGGGGCCTCCTCCCGAAGTTCGGCGAGGTTTCCGTCGTTCCAGAGGGCCTCCAGTTCGAGGGGGCCCAGGGAACAGGAGGCCGTCGAGGCTTTTGCCAGCTCGGCCTGAAGAGTCCCCAGGGTTTCGGCGAGGTCCCCGGCGCTGTGACCGCGGCAGAGGCCCAGGAGAAGATCGCTCAGAGAGGCCTTTTGCCTCTCCTGTTCCTTGAGGCCGGCCTGAGTGAGCCAGAAGAGTCGTCTTTGTCCGCTCAGGGCGAGCCAGCCCAGGGCGAGGTCGTTTTCTGCCGAGAGGGCCGGCGCCCCCGTGCCGAGAAGGCCCGGGTGAAAGACGAGGCTCCAGGAGGAGAGATCCTCGAAGCCCTCCGGGGGGACGACGACGGCCATGGTGTCGCCGTCGAAGTCGGCGTTGTAGCCCGGAGTGGCCAGAGGGGGGAGGCCGATGACATTCTCGCCGTGACAGCGGACGCGGAAGGCCTGGGCGTTGTGGCGATGAAGGCTGGGTTGACGGATCAGGAGGACCCAGAAGGGATGTTCGTTCAGGGCCTCGTTGAGCCTTCGGAAAAGATCGGCCGTGCCGTCGCCGCGGCGGAGAGATTGCCAGTCGCTCTCGTCAAGGCCGGCGGCGTCGATGAGTTGCCGGGCCGACCCGTGGCCGTCGAGAATGCGGGCGATCATGGAAGCGGGGAGAAGGGTTTCGTCGGGGCGGAGTCCGGGTCGGGGGACGATGACGGCCCTTCCCGTGTGGTTGTAGCGTCGCCCCAGGAGGTGTCCTCTCAGAAGGCCTTTCTTCCCCTTGAGGAGGCCGACGAGCTTCTTGCGGTAGTTTGAGAGGGCGTCGAGGAGGTCCTCCAGATTCTCTCCCTTTCCGTAGGCGAGGGACAGCAGAGCCGTCAGGACCCGTCGGATGGAGGCGGTGTCGTCGAGAACCTCCACGATGGCCGGGTCGAAGGGGAAGCCGTAGCGGGGTCCGGTGGAGGCGTCGGTCCAGGCGAGGAAGAAGAGGAGCCCTTCGAGGGGGATGGTGTCGTCCTTCTCGCCGTCCTGGGGCTTCCGGGGGAGACGGGCCAGCTCGCGCAGCGGTCCTGCCATGGGGTGCTCGGCGCCGTCGACCTGGGATCTTTCAAAGAGGGAGAGAAACCGGAGGATCTCTCCACGAGACGGCAGTCTCTCCGGCTTGCCGGCAAGCCGGAGAAGGGATGCGGCGAGGGCCGAAGGCAGTGAAGGGACCGCTTCGGAAGGGGTTTCGTCTTCTCCGGCCGAAGCATCCGATGGCGTCGTTTCTGGGAAAGCGGCGAAGTCGAGCAGGTAGAGAGGTTCCTCTGCGGAAGGTTTGGCCGGACCTTCCCGGCGGGCCTCCGCCTGAGGGAGCTTCTGCATGATCCCTTCCTGCAGGGAGAGAGGCTCTCCCCTGGCGGCGGTCGTGATGATGCCGATGTCGTCGGAGACGACATCGAGCCCGAGGGAGCGCAGGATGGTGCGAAAAACCCGCCATGTCCGGTCGGGAGGGCTGTTCTGTTTCCGGAGGGCCGTCAGGAAATCCTCGGCGTCGACGGCGCCGTCGTGGCTGAGGATGGCCCAGTTTTCCATCTCTCCCAGCCTCTGCCCCGAGAGCGTCCCCGCCTTGATCGGCTCGGAGAGGAGGGTGCTCCTGGGGCCGCCGTCTCCGCGGGCCTGAAGCTTTTTCGCGCTGTGGTGATGGAGGCGGCAGATGTACTGGTAGCCGCAGAAGGCCCGGCCCTTTCTGCCGTCGCCGCAGTCGATCTCAAAGCGCCCTCCGTCATCGGCGCCCTGTCCTTTGAGATCGGGAAGCCGTTGACGCCAGTTTCTGTCTGTCTCCGACGCGATATCCTCCGTAAAGAGCGACTGGACCATTTCGGCGATCTGGCCGAAGTTCTTGCGGCCGATGATCGAACAGGGGGAGATGATGAGGTCGATGTCGCGGCGTTGGCCGTCGATGAGAGCTTGAGGCGGTCGGTCGAGAATGGCGGTGACGACTCCCTTGTTGCCGTGACGCCCCGTGATCTTGTCGCCGATGGCGAGGGGACGGTTCAGACTGAAGCGGTAGAGAAGGCGAACCTCCAGCGGTTGGCGGCGGGTCCGCCCCTTTCCCCGGGGTCGTCCCTGGAGGAGGCGGACCGTGACCGAATCGAGCCGTGCCCTGTCGTTCCAGTGATAGCGCCTCGGCCGGAATCCCAGAAGGCGGAGGGTCGGCGGCAGGGGGAGCGGGTCGTCGAAGCGGCAGCAGCACCCGACAAGGGCGTCGACTTCCCGCTGGAGTTCTTTTTGCGTGAGGGTGGCCGGAGAGCTCTCTTCGAGGAGGAGCGTTTCCCGCTGTTCCAGCGTCGCCTCGGGGAGGGCCAGCCTCTCGGCGAAAGAGCGGGAGACGACAAGGCCGTCTTCGTAGGTGAGCCCTTCCCAGGGCATGACGGCGACAAGGGCGTTGACGCCGAGATAGGGGAAAAGGCGGCCCTTCTCGATCGCCTCGCCGCCGAGATCCAGTCGTCGGAGACGGTGCCCTTCGCAGTCTCCGGGAATGCGGGAGGGTTCGCCCCGGATTCCCGCCTCGGCCTGCTTGAGGTTTTTGCCTCCCATGAGGAGACGGGGGCCGTCGTTGTGGCGGCCGTGGGGGACGAGGCCTACGGCCAGGGATAGGCGGGAGCGGCCGGATCGGATGGCCTTGTCCTCGATCACGGCGTCGGCGGTCAGGTGGAGCTGGAGGCCGATGCGTTCCGATTCGGGAGTGTGATAAGGGCAGAGGCGCCCTTCGTGGCTGTGGTGGGGACGTCGCAGTGGGCCGTCGCCCCGGGGGTTGAGGGCGATTTCGACCTTGCGGCGCTCCTCCAGGCGCCGCAGGGGATTGCCCGTCAAGGGGCTCATCAAGGCCAGGCTTCGGCTTTTACCGGAAACCCAGAGGGAATTGATCACGGCTTCGAGCCCCAGAAACCATTCGATGCGGGCCTCTCCCTTTCGGTCGAGCTTCCGGGCGAAGCGGCCCCAGGCGTTTTCGACGAAGTCGGACCAGGTCGAAACGATCTCCATCTGATCGAGGTCGGCGACCCCGTTGAGCTTGAGCGACTTCCGGTCTTTGCTTCCCGACGGTTTGAGGCGGGCCCTGTAGCCGAAAATCCGAGATTCTCCCTCGGGCAGGCGGAGGACGTCTATCGCCGGAATCAGCCAGCGAAGCCTCCATTCATCCAAGCCGAAGGCGTGCTTGACGGCAGATCCCGACAGGAGGATCTCCTGACGCAGCAGGTCCGGTCTGTCGGGAACGGGATTTCTCGGTCCCCTTTTCGCCGAAAGCCGGCGCTGGCCCCGGAGGCTGGCGAGGCAGCTGTCGATGACCTGATCGACTTCGTCGAGCCAGGCCCTTGAGTCACCGGTCATTGCGTCCTCCTCCCATGACTTCGGGCTTCAGGCCAAGGGACTCCAGGATGTCTCCGACGCCGCCCGGCCGTTGCTCGACTCGGGCCTGGTCATCCGCTTTCCCCGAAAGCTCCTCTTGGATGCTCTCGCGGACTTTTTCCAAAGCTGCATTGTCCGGACGGAGTTCATTGTTGGGCCAGATGCCGATGGTGACGCCCTTGCCGTCGGCGGAAGGCATGGGAAGGACAAAGCCGACGGCCTGGTGCTTGCGGAAGTGGAGGAACTGCTCCCATTTGAAGGCCACGCGGTTGGCCAGCGAAAGGGCCTGGATTTCCTCGAAGTTCCCGTTGATGAAGGCCCAGCCTCCAGAGCCTTTGAGAGTGTTGAGCTCATCGAAGACGGCGGTGTAGATGGCTCCGGTCATCTTTTTTATGGTTTCCACCTGATCCTTGTCGCGAAGAAGGTCGTCGATGCGCTCGGGATTGATGAGGTCACTGAGTTTGTCCAGTTTGTCGCTAAGGTCGAGGGGAAGTTTCGTTTTAAAGAACGTCAGCTGCTGCCAGAGGGTCTGGCCTTCCTTTTCCGTCCGTTTCTGGCGGGCCTTCAGGTAGACGTCGTCGACGGTTCTGTCGGCCTGGACGTCGCAGCCGTCGACGACGCGAAGCAGGGCGGCGCAGGCCAGCACCTTGCGGATCGAGAGGCCCCAGGCAGCGATTTCTTCCTTTTTGGCCTCAAGCACCTCTTCCAGAGGGCGCAGCGTCTCGTTGAAGTGATCGTCGCCGAAGAGGAGCTTCCCCACCTGAGAGACGGCGCCCTTGGGCTGTGCCGTCTTCTGCTCTTTAAGCAGATGGGTGTAGCCCCGATGGTAGGCGCAGACGAGGGGCACCAGTTCCCGAAGCAGGGGGGCCAGATCGCTGCCGTCGTCAGGGAGGAGGTCTTCTCCCTCGGCCAGGATCAGGTCTCTTGAGAGGAGATGGTGGACTTCGCGCACCGATGAGGGGAAAAGGCCCAGAGGGAAGGCGCCGCCTTCGCCGGGCGTGACGGGAAAGGCCAGAGCCGTGTGGCCGATGTCGTGGAGGTAGATGGCGGTGACGAAGAGGGCCAGAACTTTGGCGTCATTGAGGCCCAAGGCCTCGACGTTTTCCGGGCGTGCCGACCGGAAGACGTTGGCGGCGATTTCCATGAGCCGTTTCGAGTGGCGGCGGCTGTGCTCGACCGTCTCGGGGATCTGGTCGCCCAGCCAGAGCTCGGCCCACTCCTTCTGGATCCGTTCTTCAATGTAGTCGGCGATGGGTTCCCCGCCCTTTTGCTGCCTGATTCTTTCGATCATGCCCTGGCCGACGCCGGAAGTCTTGCGCCTGTTGGCCCTGTAGTGATCGACGAGGGCCCCGGCAAGGCCGAGCGTCTTCCTGTTGCCCTCATCGTCTTGGGTCATCAGGCCCTTTAGCCAGTCAGGCAAGGCCTCGGCCTGTTTGTCGTTCAGAAGTCCCTCCGCTCCTTCCTTGATGCCCTGGAGGAGGGCCATTTCGTCATCGAGCTCTGCCAGGGCGAAGGAAAGGGGGAGGGGGGTGAGGTGGAGATAGTCTTCGATGCTCTTTTCGAAAGTGTAGATGCAAGGTAGCTGATTGATCTGGCCGTAGAGCGTGGCGTAGATGACGACGGCCTTGTAGCTGCCGGTGCTGTTGATGAAGAAAGCTGCTTGGGGATGTTGTCGGCGCTTAGTGTCGAAGGCTTTGAACAGGCCGTCGATCGTTAACGCGAATTCGGCATTACTTTTGACGGAGATATCCAGGGGCTCGATGGTGACTTTGATGGAAGAAAGTCCCCATCGGTCGAGAAAAGGAAGATCGTCTTGGGCTAGGCGCCTCAGATAATTCTGGGTAACCAGGGCATTGCGCAGACAGAGCTTGTCTTTCGAAGGAAAGAGGGCGATTTCGAGAGCCGGTTTGTCATCGTCCTTTTGGGGCGGACGGTTTTCAAGCCAAAGACAAAGACTCTGGAGCTCGGCGTTGGCCATTTTGAATTCCTTGATTTCGACGTTATCTTGTTTTGGATCGGGCAGATGTTGCGCTGCGATAATCGCATCGACAAGGTTGTCAAGGGAGCCCACGTGCTTGTCATGCAAGGGTACGGCGATATTGTCGGGAGGCAGTTCCTTGAATCGCTCTAGCATAGCCTCATGGAGTCTGCGATTATTTCCAGTCAACTTGTTGTTTTCTTTGTTTTTCCCTTCCAATGAAGTTCCCACTGTGGTCAGGATGCAGATTCGATCTGGACCGGTCATCGGGCACCCCTCTTTCTTAAATACTTAATACCATTAAAACACAAAGAAAGAAAGGGTGCCAGTTCATTAGGCATCGGATGTCGCCGTATGACAACAATCTTGCCCGGCCCGGTGTCGTGCCCCGAGGTGACCGAAGCCGATCCGCCTCATGCCTGTGGTTTCGGCAGATCCCATCTTCGACGATGGAATTCGCATGAAATAATAAAAAACCAAAAAGAAAAAATTCCCAAAGTTTCTGTCGCTGAATTTTCTAATTATATAAAAGAGAATGCAAGTTTCTTTTTTGAGAAGAAACTTGATAGTCTCTCGGAAGGATTCTTTTTGCTTTTATGATAGGATATGTGGTAAAGAATTCACCCCTATGGAGGTGCTTTTGATGAAACGGATAGCGATCAACGGAC
>JAHDQY010000013.1 GCA_018433595.1 Synergistales bacterium | reverse complement strand
TCTCGAGGAGGTATGGAAGCATGTCGGAAAAGACGATCGACCAGCTCTGCGAGGCCTTGGTGGCCCGAAGGGAGAAGGCCTATGCGGGCGGCGGAGAGAAGGCCATAGCGAAGCAGAAGGAAAAGGGCAAGCAGACGGCACGTGAGCGGATCACGTCTCTTCTTGATGAGGGGAGCTTCGTCGAAGTCGACGAATTCGTCACCCATCGCTGCGTCAACTTCGGACTGGAGAAGAAAGTCTTCGACGGGGACGGAGTCGTCACGGGCTACGGAACGATAGACGGGCGCATCGTCTACGTCTACAGCCAGGACTTCACGGTCCTGGGCGGCTCGTTGGGTGAGATGCACGCGAAGAAAATCTGCAAAATCATGGACATGGCGCTCCAGAACGGAGCCCCTGTCGTCGGCATCAACGACTCGGGGGGAGCGCGGATCCAGGAAGCCGTGGACGCCCTCTCGGGCTACGGCAACATCTTCTTCCGCAACGTCAAATCGAGCGGCGTCGTGCCTCAGCTCTCGGTCATCGCGGGTCCCTGCGCGGGAGGCGCCGTCTACAGCCCGGCCCTGACGGACTTCACCCTCATGGTCGACAAGATCGGCATCATGCACATCACCGGTCCGGCCGTCATCAAAGCCGTCACGGGAGAGGACGTCACGAGCGAACAGATCGGCGGGGCCATGACGCACAACCGGGTCTCGGGCGTGGCCCAGCTCTTCGCCAATGACGAGGCGGAATGCTTCGGCCAGGTCCGGAAACTCCTCTCCTACCTTCCGAGCAACAACATGGAAGAGGCGCCGTACAAGGAGACGGGAGACGACCCGTACCGCACCGTCCCGGAACTGCGGGAAGCCGTCCCGACCAACCCCAACCGCGGCTACGACGTCCGGGACGTCATCGTCAGAATCGTCGACAACGGCGACTTCTTCGAAATCCAGCCCTACTGGGCTCAGAACATCGTCACCGGCTTCGCCCGCGTGGGAGGCAGCGTCATCGGGATCATCGCGAACCAGGCCAAACACATGGCCGGATGCCTGGACATCGACGCCTCGGACAAGGCGAGCCGCCACATCCGCATCTGCGACGCCTACAACATCCCCATCGTCACCTTCGAAGACGTCCCGGGCTACCTTCCGGGGCTGGCCCAGGAAACGGGCGGCATCATCCGCCACGGTGCGAAACTGCTCTACGCCTACAGCGAAGCGACGGTCCCCAAAATCACCGTCGTCCTGAGGAAAGCCTACGGAGGCAGCTACCTGGGCATGTGCAGCAAAGACCTCGGAGCGGACGTGGTCCTGGCCTGGCCTCAGTCGGAAATCGCCGTCATGGGCGCCGAAGGGGCGGCCAACATCATCTTCGCCCGCGAGATCAAAGACTCGAGCGACCCGGCATCGACACGTGCGGAAAAGATCGAAGACTACCGCGAAGCCTTCGCCAACCCCTACCAGGCAGCGGCGCGTGGCTTCGTCGACCGGGTCATCCTTCCGGAAGAGACGCGCCTCGAACTGCACCGTGCCCTCACCGTCACGGAAAGCAAGCGGGAGCAGCGTCCGAAGCGCAAACACGGCATCATGCCCCACTAAAGGAAGGCAGGGGAAACCATGCAGCACCTATCGGAACACTTCCAGGGCCCGCTGGGGGCCGTCGTCCTCTCCCTCATCGCCTTCAGCGTCGTCTTCCTGGTCCTCATATCGCTCATGCTCCTCCTCGCCGGGGTGAAGCACCTGGCGGGCCTCGTCGACGGCCTCAAGGCCTCCCGTCAGGCTCCGCCGTCGCCGCCGTCCAGGCCGTCGGCTCCGTCGGCCCCTGCGGCCTCGGTCGGCCGTCCGGCGTCGGGAGACCAGCTCATCGCCGTCCTCACCGCCGCCGTGGCATCGAGCGGCCTCGGCGCCTTCCGCATCAGCGCCGTCCGTCCCGTCACCGCCGTCGCCGGCCGCCTCACCTCGAACTGGAAACGCCTCTCCCGGCTGGACAACCTCGAAGGCTGGGAATAAGAAGGCTGGGACTAACCGGAGCGCCCTGCAACACCCCCGGTCCGCCCAGGCGGACCCGACAAAAACCAACAAGGGAGGACCTGAAATGGCCCGTAAATACCGAATCGTCGTCAACGGAACCGCCTACGAAGTGGAAGTCGAAGAACTGGGAAGCGCGCCGGCCACCGCTGTTGCGCCCTGTGCCGCCGCTCCGGCCCCTGCCCCTGCCGCCGCTCCGGCTCCTGCCCCTGCCGTTGCTCCGGCCGCCCCGGCTCCTGCCGGATCGGGCACCGTCACGGCGCCCATGCCGGGCAAAATCCTCAAAATCGCCGTCGCTCCGGGGGCCAACGTCGTCGCCGGCGACCTCCTCCTCGTCCTGGAAGCCATGAAAATGGAAAACGAAATTCTCGCGCCCGCGGCCGGCACCGTCCAGGAAATCCGAGTCAAAGAAGGCGGCTCCGTCAACTCCGGAGACATCCTCGTCGTCCTCGGCTAGGCCTCGGGCCTCAAAGGAGGATCGACCATGGGAATCTACCTGCAATCCTTATCGAGCGTCCTTGCCCAATCGGGATTCGCCGGCCTCACGACGGGCAACCTCATCATGCTCGTCGTCGGCCTCGTCCTGCTCTACCTCGCCATCGGCAAAGGCTTCGAGCCGTTGCTGCTCGTGCCCATCGCCTTCGGCTGCGTCCTCGTCAACCTGCCGCTATCGGGCATCATGGAAGAGGGGGGCTTCCTGTACTACGTCTTCTTCGGGACGCAGCACGAAATCTACCCCGTCATCATCTTCATGGGCATCGGAGCGCTGACGGACTTCGCGCCGCTTCTGGCCAACCCCGTCACCTTCCTTCTCGGAGCGGCGGCGCAGCTGGGCGTCTTCATCGCCCTCTTCGGTGCCATGATGCTGGGCTTCTCCGTCCAGGAGGCGGCGAGCATCGCCATCATCGGCGGAGCCGACGGCCCGACGAGCATCTACCTGACCATGAAACTGGCGCCTCAGATCCTCGGAGCCGTCGCCGTGGCAGCCTACAGCTACATGTCGCTGGTGCCGCTCATCCAGCCGCCGGTCATCAAGGCCCTGACGACCAGGGCGGACCGGGCCATCCGGATGGACAACCTCCGTCCGGTCAGCAAGACGGAGCGGGTCCTCTTCCCCATCGTCTGCACCATCGCCTCGGGCCTCATCCTTCCGGCCTCGGTGCCGCTCATCGGCATCCTGATGTTCGGCAACCTCCTTCGGGAATGCGGAGTGACGGAGCGCCTCAACCTGGCGGCCCAGAACGAGATCCTCAACGCCACCACGATCTTCCTGGGCCTCACCGTGGGTGCGACGATGGAGGCCGAAACCTTCCTGACGGCGGCGACGCTCAAGATCATCGCCCTGGGGTTGGTGGCCTTCATCTTCAGCACGGCCGGAGGGGTCCTCTTCGGCCAGCTACTGAAAGTCACGAGCGGAGGCCGGATCAACCCCATGATCGGGGCGGCGGGAGTCTCGGCGGTGCCCATGGCGGCGCGCGTCGTCCAGCGCGTCAGCCAGCAGGAGAACCCGGGCAACTTCCTCCTCATGCACGCCATGGGTCCCAACGTGGCCGGAGTCATCGGCACCGCCGTGGCTGCCGGAACCATGCTCACCCTGCTCCTGAACTGAGGAAG
>JAHDQY010000066.1 GCA_018433595.1 Synergistales bacterium | reverse complement strand
TGACACTTTCGACTTCGCCCTCCGCGGCGGCGCCGAGAGGACCGTGGCGGCGAAGGACCGGCTGCCTGTTCAGAATACCGTTGCGGCTACGGACTGCAACATCGCCTGCAACAATTTCTATTTCAACATGCCTGAAGGGCCCGTCAGCGCCGACTTCGACGCCGTAAGGCGCACCTTCCCGGCCACGATCAACTGGACCGGCGCCGGCGACACCGAGTTCTACGTCGAGTGCTGCGACTACTTCGGCCTCGTGGTTTCGGCGGGCGCGGGCGGAACTACTGAGGCTGCCACGCTCAGCCGCGACTTCGTCGTGGCCCACCTGAGCGAGAAGCCCTTCCTCCGGGCCCGCACCGCCGACGCTCTCTATGTCGGAGTGACCCCCGCCGACCCGACTTCTAAGGATTTCCGCGCCCTCTACTGGAAGACGGACCACTTCAACACCAAGGGCGCCGTCGACGTTCCCGAGGGCAAGACCTACCACATGGGCGTCGTCTACAGCTGCTTCGGCGACTGCGTCCCCTGCGACGGACCCGTCTGTGACAATCTCCACCTGCCCTACGTCGCCGTCACGAACCTCGGCACCGCCTCCGTCAACGTCGAGGCCAACATCACCGATTCCGAGGGTCTCGTCATCGATTCGAGCAACATGATCACGTCCAATACGAGCTGGGTCTGCAACCTCTGGTGCGGCCTCTGCGAGTACGACGATTTCATGTCCTCCGACCAGGGCTCCATCGGCGGTCCGTACCCCATCTCCGCCAAGAACCGCTCTTCCCTCTATGACTGCGCCTGCCATATCCTGCCGGCCTTCACCGAGACCTGGAAGGGCGCCGGCAACATGGACTGGAACTACCGTGCCGTCGGTGCCACCGGCACCACGAAGATCGACGGCCGCTTCAACACCGCCTGGAACTGCGGAGATCTCAGCCTCAGCGGCATCTGCGACAGCTGCACCTCGAAGGCGGTTTATGTCTACTGGCCCTGCCCCTGCCTCGAGGATAGCTACGAGAAGGCCCTCGGCTACACCGATCTGCTGTTCGCCGAGGTGACTGACCTCAAGCTCGAGAGCTTCAAAGAAGACAAGGCCGAAGGTGCCTATGTCACCCGCGAGGCCGTCCTGAAGCTCAATGCGGCCGAAGTCGTCAAGTCTTCGGACTTCTTCGATAAGAAGGCTGCCAACATCGTCGTCACGAAGCTCGACTGGACGATGAAGGCCGCCGATCTGAACGACGCCGGCCTCGTCGGCCTCAAGGGCCTCGACGGCGACTGGTGGCGCGAGCAGTTCTGGAACAAGCTGGCCATCTCCGTCAACGGCCACGCCCTCAACGCCACCGATGTCGAGAACGTCAGCGCCAACGACTTCACCGTCGACGAGCTCTCCTTCCTCACCGTCCTCGACGGACCTCAGCGCGACCTGAGCACGTCGACGAACGTCGATGTCCGCCTCTTCGTCTTCGTCATGGACAGCGATGTCGATGCCGTCAAGTACTACAAGACCAGCACCGGCAACCGCTTCCTCGTCGTCTACGACGGCAACCTCGACGGCAAGTTCACCTACAGCGCCTCCATCGCCAAGGCCGACGCTCCCGTTCCCGCCAAGCTCGCCGTCACTCCCACGGAGCTGAAGCTCTACCTCGACTCCACGACGACGGGTACCGTCAAGGCCCAGAACGCCACCGGCACGGTCAAGTGGACCGTCGACCAGTCGGAGGAGTTCGTCAGCATCAGCCCCGATCAGGGCGCTGAAGTGACGGTCACGGCCCTCAAGGTCACCCCCGGCAACGTCAAGGTCATCGCCACCGATGACAAGACGAGCGCCGACTGCGTCGTGACGGTCGATGCCAAGAAGCCCGTCAGCCCCGACCAGCCCGGCGGCGGCAGCGGCGGCTGCTCCGTGGGCTTCGCCCCGGCCGCTCTGCTCCTCCTGGCCCCCCTCTTCTTCCTTAAGAAGTAGGCGGCCCCTGAGGTAAGATAGGCAACAGAAAAGCGTCAATCAGGCGGGGAAACACCCCCAGGGGTGTTTCCCCGCCTTCTTAAAGAAGCGGAGTCGGTGGGGCCATGGGGGTCAGGCCTACGCTTTTGACAAAAAGGCTCCCTTTTGTCAAAAGCGTAGGCCTGACCCCGCCCCTCCCCTCCAAGGCCCTCGACTCTTGTTCCCGAGTCTTTGATTCTATGTTAAGGAGGATCGCGCCATGAACCGCACTCCCCTGACAAAAATCCTGACCCTCCTCGGCCTCGTCGCTTTTTTTGCTCTCGCCGGCGGAGCGCCTATCTGGGCAGGTGATACCTGAGGCCCCTGTGACGATCCGGTGGATCATACCGTTACGGTGGTCTGCGACGGAAACGGAACTGTCAGCCCGACAGGCCCTCTCATTGTCAAGCACGGCGACAACGTGACCTTCAGGTTCACGCCCAAACCGGGGAACGTTCTGGAGAAAGTTCTGGTCGGCACCATTGATGTGACGGCGGAGGCCGTGCCGCAGAACAGCTACCTTCTCTCGGATATCCAGAGTGACGTGACTCTTACCGTCACCTTCTCCGGCGCGCAGAGCGCCATCGAAAATGTCGA
>JAHDQY010000055.1 GCA_018433595.1 Synergistales bacterium | reverse complement strand
TACGGCGGAAAGGACAACACGGCCGCGACGTTCGTTGATGAAATCAAAAAACTTCATGGCATGTTCCACTTCCTCCTCGGCCTGATGCCGCATCCAGGAAGCGGCGCCGGGGAGGTTGCGCTCCTCGAAGTAGGCCGACATAGCCAGGTAGATATAGGCGGAATAGAGCTCCGCATTGACCTGGTCGTTCAACGCCTTGCTCATCTTTTCACTCAGCATGCGTGATACCTCCTCTTCCACGGCCGGTCAGACCGGTCGTCTTTCACCCTCGCTACCGCCTGTCTTCGAGAGAGCGGTAACAGAACCACCAGTCGAAACCGTCAAGAGGCTGCACAGAGCTCCTTCGGGCTTCGTTACGCTCCTTGACCGCCTTGACGTCCGAGGCCGGAGGGATGATCACCTTATCTCCGATAAGCTCGTTTTCAGGCCAGTTGGCAGGCATGGCCACACCGTTGGCATCGGCCACCTGAAGCCCCCGCACCATCCGCAGCACCTCGTCCATATTGCGGCCCAGCTCCTGGGGATAGTAGAGGATGGCCCGAACCGTCCCCTTGGGGTCGAGAATGAAAACGGCCCGCACCGTATTGCTGCCCTTGCCGGGATGAATCATGCCCAGCCGGTGACCGACCTGGCCGTCATCGGCGATAATCGGAAATTCGATCGTCGTCCCCGTATTCTCCGAGATCCACTCCGTCCATTTGATGTGGGAAAAGACCTGGTCGATACTCAGGCCGATGAGATCGCAGCCGAGCTGCTGAAACTCGTCGAACCTCTTCTGGAAGGCCACGAATTCGGTGGTACAGACGGGAGTGAAATCCGCAGGATGGCTGAAAAGGACGACCCACCGGCCGGAAACGTCTTCAGGGAGCCGCATGAGACCGTGAGTGGTCTTGACTTCCATCTCGGGAAAAGCGTCACCGATAAGGGGCATCCGGGTCTGTTCCATGGGAAAACCTCCTTTTCTTTTTTAAAATTATTACAGTTATCCTGTCTGTTCCAGTTATACAACACCCCTTTTGTTTCGTCAAGACCTTATTTGACCTAGGATCAATTTTCTAAAAAGTTTCTAAACCTATCCTGACCTTTTCTCTTTTCATCGATTCAGGCCCCTGATGATCCCCCTAGCGGCGACGATACCGCTGGCCGAGGCCTGGATCACGCCGCGGGTGACACCGCCTCCGTCGCCGCCGATGGACAGGCCGTGAATGGATGTCTGGAGATCTTCGTTAAGGGAGAGACGGAGGCTGTAGAACTTCACTTCCACGCCGTAAAGAAGGGTGTGGGGACCGTCGATCCCCGGCATGATCGAGTCGAGAGCCGTCACCATCTCGATGATGTCCGTAAGGTGCCGGTAGGGAAGCACGAACGAGAGGTCCCCCGGCTCGGCCGTCGCCAGGGTCGGCCGGACAAGGCCTCTCTCGATGCGTGCAGCCGTCGATCGGCGCCCCGCCTTGAGATCGCCGAGGCGCTGAACGAGGACCGTCCCTCCGAGCATGTTGGCCAGGCGGGCGATATGGCTCCCGTAGCCGTTGGGATCGTGAAAGGGTTCCGTGAATTCGGTGCTCACGAGAAGAGCGAAGTTGGTGTTCTCCGTCTTTCCGTTGTGATTGCTGTGGCCGTTGACGGTGATAATCTCTTTTTCGCTCTGATATTCTGTGACGACCTCTCCGCCCGGGCACATGCAGAAGGTACGCACCTTATCATCGAAAGTCGGAGCGTTGAAAAGGGCCTTGACCTCGTAAAACTGATCCGTCACATCCCTGGCCCAGTCGGCGGGTATCTCGACACGGACACCGATATCGACAGGCAACGAATCGATGGAGAGGCGGAGCTCCCTGGCGACGCGTTCCATCCAGTGGGCGCCCTCCCGTCCCGGAGCGAGGAGGACGGCCCTGGAGTCGATCTCCCTGCCATCGGAGAGGAGGACACCTCGGACGCTTCCGCCGTCCACAAGGACGCTCTTGACCTCGGTTTTGACGAGGATGTCGCAGCGATGGACGAGATCGTCATAAATGGCGGCCAGAACATCCTTGGAACGGTCCGTTCCCATGTGCCGGATGCTGGCGGGAATGATGCGCAGACCCGTCGTCCGGCCTCTGCGGGCGATCTCCCGGGCAAAATCGCCGTCGGGCGAGAAGACGGGCATGTCGGCACCATAGCCGGCATAGACGGCGTCGACGGCATCGATGAGTTCAAGGAGGCGGCTGCGGCCGATATAGCGTTCCAGGTTGCCGCCGAATTCCGGCGTCAGCGTCAGCTTCCCGTCGCTGAAGGCTCCCGCTCCGCCCCAGCCGCAGATGACGCTGCAGGGACGACAGTGGATGCACTGGGGGACAAGACCCTGCTTGAGAGGGCAACGCCTCTCCTGAAGGGGCTTGCCCTTATCGACGAGGAGCACGTCCAATCCGGCATCGACAAGTTCCCGGGCGGCAAAAATCCCCGCCGGCCCCGTTCCGACGATGATCACATCGTAACGCTCTCTCATGATTTCCCAGCTCCTTCTAGGGTTTTTCCGCCTTTTATCCAGTTTAGGTCTTGACACGACACAAAAAAAGGGGCGGAGTTAGGCTCCGCCCCTTTCGCACGCGAATCTCCCGGCTCAATCCCGAGCGATCCCCCGCTCCTGCGGCGTTCCGGGGATAATCGAATCCCAGAAGGCGGCGCAGATCCCGGCCACGGCCATAGGGGTCTTGAGTATCGCCCAGAGGATCTGACCGACGATACCCAGGCCGAAGAAGAGCTCCTTCTGCCCCTCGACCCAGCCGGGAAGGCCGAGGGCCATCAGAAAGGAGAAACCGACGATGAGAACGTTTCTCTGGCTCCCCATATCGGCCCTCATGAGGACCTGTATCCCCAGGGTCCCGATGATGCCGAAAAGGGCGATATAGGCCCCGCCGATAACGGGAGAGGGGATGGTGGCGATGAGAGCCCCCAGTTTGCCGATCATGCTCATGATGATGAGAAAGACGGCTCCGGTCCTGACGACCCAGCGGGAGGCCACACCGGTCAGGCCGATAAGGCCGATGTTCTCCGTGTAGGACGTCGTGGCGACGGCCCCGAAAATCCCGGCGAGCGCGCAGTTGAGCCCCTCCGCTCCGATCCCTCTGTTGATGGTTGCTGCATCGGGGTCGGGAAGGCCGGCGGCATAGGAACAGGAATGATAGTCTCCGATGGACTCGATCATGACGGCGAAAAACCCTGCCATCATGGCCCCGACGGCGATGACACTGAACTTGGGGGTGCCCCAGGGCATGATGCCGGTGAAACGGAACCAGGGCGCCTCCGCAATGCTCGGGAGGTTGACGTAGGCTGCGTGCCCCTCCGGGAAGAGACCGGCCAGAGTTCCGACGACGCACACGGCATAGGCCGACAGAATCGACGTGAGGATGGCGAAGATTCTGACGTATTTCCGCTTGCTGACGAGGCTGAAAAGGAAGATACAGGCCACCACAAGAAGGGAGACGGGCCAGTAGTTGGCGGCATTGAACTGCACGGCCACCGGCGCGAGAGAAAAACCGATAGCCATGATCGTGGGACCGATGACGACGGGAGTGATCACCTTGCGGATCACGCCGACAATACGGGAATAGCCGATCAGAGAGAGCGCCAGCCCCCCCACGATAAGGCCGCCTGCCACGTTCTGCATGATCACCGAAGGACCGCCCGCCTCGAAGGCGGCGATGACGGTCATGATGGGGGGGATGAAGCTGAAGCTCGAACCCTGGACGATGGGAAGCCCCGATCCGAGACGGGGATGGGTCTGGATCAGCGTGGCGACGCCCATGGCGAAGTAGACACAGGAGATGAAAAAGCCGATCTCGACCGTCGTCATCCCCATGGCCGGACCGAAGACCAAGGGGACAAGGGTCGTCGCCCCGAAGAGGGTGAGAACGTGCTGAATCCCCGCCAGCACCATGATCGGGAAAGGCGGCTTCGCGTCTACGCCGTAGACCAGGTTCTTCATGGCCATGAGGCACCTCCGGTTTTCCGCACAGGGCGGGAGTCGGGCCTTGAGCCCGAGTCATTGTAACATCGCATGAAACCGGTTGCATAAAAATAAAATGAAAAATATCCCGTAAAAAAACCCTTCACCGGCTCCGGCGATCCTGTACAATTAAGAAGGAGGTGAACGCTGTGAAGATGAGTGACAGGCAGGCCGGAATCTGCGCCGGATGGATCGAAGACGCTTCGGACATCGTCCTCCTCAGCGGAGCGGGGCTTTCGACCGCGGCGGGAATACCCGACTTTCGCGGACCTGACGGCCTTTACAGGCGGGCGGGCATCGACGAGCCGGAATCTCTCTTCGACATCGGCCGTTTCGACAGGGATCCATCCTTTTTTTACGGCTTCCATCGGAAGTTTCTCCAGCTTTTTGAGACCGTAGGGCCGACCTTCTCCCACCGCTTCTTCGCCGCCCTTGAGCGCCGGGGAAAGCTGCGTTCGATCATCACCCAGAACATCGATGCGCTTCATCAGGCTGCCGGCTCCAGCAAGGTTCTCGAGATCCACGGCGGCATCGGTTCCAACCACTGCCGCCAGTGCGGCGCCTTTTTTTCGACGGAAAGCCTGAAAGCCCTCATGGCCGCTCAAACGGTCCCCCGTTGTGACCGTTGCGGCGGCCTCATCAAACCCGACATCGTCTTCTTCGGCGAATCGGTCCGGCACCTTGAAGCCTGCCAGGAATCCGCTTCCGAAGCCGACCTCTTCTTCGTCGTCGGCTCCTCTCTTGTCGTCACGCCTGCCGCCATGCTCCCCTCTTTCTGCAGGGGCCGGATCGTCGTCGTCAATCGCGGCGACGTCGCCACGACATATCTTCCCAAAAGGCGCGTCGATCTTTTTGTCGAAGAGGATATCGACTCCTTTTTCCGTGAGGTCAACAGCCACCTCGGCCTCGCCGTCGAAACCCCCTGAGGAGGTTCATCATGAGGAAAGGCCTCGCCCTGTCCCTGCTCCTTTTCTGCCTTTTCGGCGGCCCGTTTCGCCTGGAGGCCGCCACGGCCGTCCAGGACCCGCTGACGGTCCTGGTCTTGCCCGTCCGCAACGAGAGCGGCCTGTCCATCTGGGGCAGCCCCTATTACCCTCAAGACGTTCTGGCGACGAAGATGACCGACTACCTTCTCCGCCGCTTCCATGACGCACCCCTCGTCAGGGCACGCCTGGCCGCGCCGGACGAAATCGGCCGCCACGAAGGTCCAAAGGGAGCCATCGCCCTGGAGACGGCCCTGTACCGCATGGATCTCACCCAGACCGACAGGGTGGGATCCAAGAGGAAGGCTCATATCTCCCTTCGCCTCGACCTCTTCGACGCCGCAACGGGAAAAGAACTGATCCGTTCCGTCGCCCAGACCCACAGAGGAGAATGGAGCCTTTTCACCCTTGAAGCGTTGCCTCCGACCCCTCTCTGGGACCCCTTCAGCAGAAGCCTCTACTGGAAGGCGACGGAAAGGGCGCTCGACGATGTCTTCGACCAGGTCATGAAGGGCTTTACCGGCTACCACCTGGAAGGCACCCTGATCAGCTCCGTCGTCGTCGAAGGCGGCAAGCCTCGCCGCTTTCTGGCCTCTCTGGGCCGGCAGTCAAGTCTTCGCGTCGGCGACATTCTCGCCGTCAGCCGCCCCGAACGGATCCGGACGATCGACCCCGAGCGGCCGGAAGTCCTCTACCCGAAGCTGGACGGCAAAGTCCAGGTCCTCTCCATCACGGAGCACGAAGCCCTCGTCGTCGTCGTCGAAGAGGACAAGAGCCGCCCCATCCGCCTCGGCGACGGGCTGCTCGTCCCCCTTTGTCCCCCCCGCAAAGGGGATCTCTGAAGTTCAGGACCCGATCGAGGAGGAGGGATCCCATGAATCAGGAGACGCTCCTGCTGCTTTTCGACGACCGCCACCCCTGCTGGACGCCGGAACTTGTCCTCCTCGCCGGGGAATCGGCGGGAGGGCTCGATGAACTTGTCGCTCAGCAGCTCCTCGAAAAAAGAAAAACCCACTACCAGCTCTCCCCACAAGGCGCCGAAGCCTTCCACCGCCTGGCCGGAGCGAACTTCTTCGAAGCCGAACCGGGATGGCCCGTCGAAGAGCCCGCTCTCTGGCTGCTTCGAAATCGGCTGGAGCGCCGACTCGACAGAGCCTTCAAGGGACACTGGGGGGAAAAGGAGTTCCGTCCGGGAGCGCTCCTCCCCTATGTGCCCGGCGTGGGCGGAGAACCCCTCTGCACCCTCGCCGGCGACGAAATGAAGTGGGCCTATCTGGACCGCTCCGACTGCCGACGGCTCCTTCAGCTCACCTCCTCTCAGGAAGGAGAGTGGAGACAGAGGAGCTTCCCGGACCGTAAAGCAACTCTGGCAAGGGAAGGCATCACCGCCGACGAGGCTCTCTTCGACATCGACCTCCTCCTCCTCCACCGCTACGACACCGCCCTCTATCAGCATCTCCCCCGCCCTGATGGGGATCTTGCGGGACTCTTTCAGACCGACCGCTTCCTCTTCCGCCTCGCCTCCGACGGAATCCTTCAAAAGGAGGAGATCGGAAGGGACATGGCCCGGCTCCATCTCTTTCTGGCCTCTCAACGGGCGCTCTTCCTCCCCGGCCTCTTCGATCAGGACAGCGACGGCTTCGACGACGTCACCTGGTGGTTCTGGGTCACCGAAAGGGAAGAGACGGCACAGGCGGCAGCCGACCGGCTCCTGCCTTCGGCGCCCCATCTCGCCGCTCCCGCTCTTCCTCTCGAGCTGTGGACGATCAGCTTTGAGGCGCTTGAGGCTCTGGACCATCGGGAGGATTCCCACTGGGATCTCTTCGCCCGAATCGCCCATCCGCTGAACCGCTGACGGCTCGGACCAAGGGCGCTCAACCGCCGGATGACACGCCTCCGCAGCCGGAAAGACCTGCAAGGTCTGTGCCCAACACGACAGACGGGGGGAGGTCCTGAAAGAACCTCCCCCCGTCTGTCTTATAAGGTTTTCGGCAGCGACCTACTCTCCCGCGGGTTCCCCCCGGAGTACCATCGGCGCTGGAGGGCTTAACTGCCGGGTTCGGCATGGAACCGGGTGTGACCCCTCCGCAAAAGCCACCGAAAAC
>JAHDQY010000023.1 GCA_018433595.1 Synergistales bacterium | reverse complement strand
GCTCTCCCGATCTTCATGCCCGTCATGGACTCCCTCCGGGCCGTTCATGAGGCCGGCGTCGTTCACCGGGACGTCAGCCCCGAGAATATCTTCCTGACCACGGAAGGGCAGGTGAAGCTTCTCGATTTCGGTTCGGCCCTCACCATGGATGGCGCCGATCGCGGCTTCACCGTTGTCGTCAAACCCGGTTACGCCCCCGCCGAGCAGTATGAGGCCCAGGGGGACCAGGGCCCGTGGACCGACGTCTACGGTCTGGCGGCCTCTCTCTATCGGGCCTTGACGGGGCAGCTGCCTCCAACGGGGCCTGATCGCGTTGCGGGGCAGCCCCTCAAGGCTCCTTCGGCGCTGGGAGTCGCACTCTCTCCCCCCCGGGAGGCGGTTCTCCTCAAGGCTCTCTCTCTGGAGCCTCATGACCGCTACGACGATGTCGGAGCTTTCCAGAAGGCTCTCCTCGAAGCCGAAGATGGAGCCGAAAGGCGGCACGGAGGGAACGGCGGCCTTCTCGCGGCGGGTCTTCTCCTCTTTGTCGGCCTTGCTTTCGGCGGCTGGTGGGGCTGGAACGGACTGAGCCCCAGGCGTCTTGAGGAACGGGGTCGTTCCCTTATTGTCGAGGGAGAGCCCGAGAGAGCCCTCCCGCTTCTGGAGCGGGCCCTGATCCGCTCCGCAGAGCCCGGTGCAACCCTCTACCTTGCTCTGGCCGAAGCCCAGGTCGCCTCCGGCCGCCCGCAGGAAGGGTTGGCCTCTCTGGCCCGCCTCGAGCGTCTGGGCGGCCTTCCCCCGGAAGGTCTGCTGTTGGCGGCCGAGGCTCACGAGCAGCTTGGTGAAGAGGACAAGGCGCTGGCCTTTTTCCGTGAGGCCGCCCGCATCATCGGAGATGACGTCTCCCTCTGGCTGCGGGCGGCTCGAAGCGCCGTCGCCGCAAAACGATTCGATGCCGCCGACGAGGCCTGGAGCAAGGCTCTGGCTCTTGACCCGACCCTTTCGGAGGCCCTTGACGGTCTTGCCGCGGTTGCGGAAGAGCGGGGGCGGCTGGATGAGGCGATCCGATTGAGACGCCGTCTCGCCGAGGAAGGATCGTCGGCCGAGGCTTGGCGATCCCTGGCGGTGCTTCTGGAACGCCGGGGGGATGAGAAGGCCCTGCTGGAAGTGTGGAAAAAGGTCGTTCACCTGGAACCCGACAAAAGTCAGGGCTGGAAGAACCTGGGTACGCTCCTCCTTCGGCAGGGTCATCCCGATGAGGCCGCCGGCGCCTTCCGACGGCAGGTCGACCTTGCCGGAAATGACGGAGAAGCCTGGCGTGATCTCGGACTGGCCCTTCTTCAGGCGGGCAAGGCCGGCGAGGCGGCCGAGGCCCTTTACCGGGCATCCGCCCTTCGTTCCGGTGACAAGGTGGTCTGGGAAGGGCTGGGCCGTGCCTGGAAGGCCCTCGGACGATTGCGTGACGCCGAAGGTGCCTATCGGCGGGCCTTGGAAATCGATGCCGAAAAAAGCGACTGGCACTATGAGCTGGGACTTGCCCTTCTGGGGCAGAACCGATTCCCAGAGGCCGTCGAGGCGCTGCAAAGGGCTGTCGAGGGGGGAGGGACGACGCCGTCCTATCGCCTCGCCCTGGCTCGGGCCCTGACGGGAGCCGGACGTGACGGGGAGGCGCGGAGCCTTCTCGAAGAGCAGATGAAAGCATCGCCGTCATTGGAGGGCTGGCTCCTTCTGGCCCACATCCAGGAAAGGCGCGGCGCCCATCGAGAGGCTGCCGTTGCCTTTGAGGCCGCCCGCCGCCTTGACCCGAAGGCGGTGAAGCCTCTTTTGGGATTGGGCCGGAGCCATATCGCTGCCAAGGAGCCCGCCATGGCTCTTCCCGTTCTCCTGGAAGCCCTCCGCCTTTCGCCCGAAGAGGGAGAGGCCATGGTCAATGCAGGACGCGCCTGCCTGGCTCTGAAGCGCTACGATCAGGCGCTGACCTATCTGAAGGAATACCTGGGCCTCCATCCGGAAGACGAAGAGGGGTGGAGGCTTCTGGGAGAGGTCTATTTCCACCTCGGTGGAGTCGATCCGGAACGGAATCATTCCCTTCCCGCCGTGTCCGAGAAGGAACCGCTCCCGGAAGAGCCTTCATCGGGAGAAGAGCGGCTTCCGGAAGCGGTGCCTCCTCCAATGCCTCCTGCCTCCGGCGACCTTCCCGCAAGCGAAGGCCTGGTCGTAAGCGAGGACCTGGTCGGAAGTCCCGGGAAAGCCGCTTCCGAGGAAAAAAGCCCTCCGCAGAAGGTTCCTGAACCGATTCCTCTTCCCGGGAAGGACAGAACCCTCACCGGGTCCTGACGGATCGCCCGGCCATTTCCCGCCTCCTCGTGTGCGACAGCCTCTTCCCAGGCTACAATTGGGAAGAGGCTTCGTCATGAAGGGAGGAGATCCGTGTGGCGTCGGCGAGAAAAAGGAAGGATCAGAGCCGCACCGAAGGGGAGCTGCCCTCTTTGGCCGACCTGTTTCAGGCTGCAGGAGTCTCTTCGGTTTCATCGGCCACCTCGGAGGAACAAGGCCGGACCGGCTCGCAGGAGACTCACGGGAGGATCGAAAGAGCCGTTCTCAGAAAAAGCCGCAAGGGGCGGGGAGGCCATACGGTGACTCTTGTCGAGGTGACGGGATTGAAGGAGCGGGAGCTGGCTGACCTTGCCCGCAGGATGGGGCGGGACTTGGGCTGCGGTGCCCGTGTCGAGGAGGGTCATGCCGTCCTGCAGGGCGACCAGGTCGAACGGGCCGAGCTCTGGCTCCGAAAAGAGGGGGTTTGCCGCCTGAGCCGGGGCGGCTGATTTCCCGGTGGCCCGGGGAGGTGACGATGATGAAGGAACGGCGAGACGTCTGTAACGGCCTTGAGAACGAAAAGAGCCCCTACCTGCAGAAACACGCCCGCGATCCCATCGACTGGCACCCCTGGGGGGGGGAGGTTTTCAGGAAAGCCGAAAAGGAAGACAGGATCGTCTTCCTTTCCATCGGCTACCGAAGCTGTCACTGGTGCAACGTCATGCACGAGGAATCCTTTTCCGACCCGCTGGTCGGCCGGCTCCTCAACGAAAAACTCTTTTCCGTCAAGGTCGATCGGGAGGAGCGCCCCGACGTTGATGCCCACTACATGGCGGCCTGCCGTCACCTCACCGGTGGAGGCGGTTGGCCCCTCTCGATTTTTCTCACTCCCGGAGGGAAGCCCTTTTATGCGGCGACCTATCTGCCGCCGGGGAGCCGATCGGGTCGTGCCGGTCTCTGTGAGCTCGTCACGGCTCTCGCCGATTCCTGGAAAGAGCGGCGCAGCGCCGTCGAATCGCTGGCCTCCGATCTGGCCAAGCTCCTTATCCGGGAAGGCTCTCCGTCGCCGGGGCCTGTCGACAAGGACCTTGTCGTTGCGGCGAGGCGCCTTCTGATCGAGGCCTTCGATCGTGACGGAGGGGGCTTCGGGGGAGCCCCCAAATTCCCCATGCCTCATTTCCTCCTTTTTCTGCTTTCCCGCCCTTCCTTGGACCGGGAGTCGCAAGAGGCTGTGACGATGATGCTGGAGGCCATGGCCCGCGGCGCCATCCGCGATCAGGTCGGCGGAGGCTATCACCGCTACGCCACAGACAGGCTCTGGGAGATCCCCCATTTCGAGAAGATGCTCTACGACCAGGCCGGAATGGCTCTGGCCTTCCTTGAGGCGGGGCGCCTCTTGCGCCGGGACGATTTTGTCGAGGAGGCCGCTGCGGTCATCGACTACGTCCTGGCCGATCTCGCCTCGCCCGAGGGGGCCTATTACGCCGCGGAAGATGCCGACAGCGGCGGCATCGAGGGGGCGTTCTACCTCTGGACCGACGAAGAATTGGAGGCCCTTTTCGGGCCGGAGCGGGCGGCTTTTGACGCTCATTTCAGGCTCGTTTCCGCCGGAAAGGGCGAGGCGGGAAGCGCGCTGGCCCGGGTTCGGGAAGGCTCCCCTCCGGGGCGGGAAGCGTTCAGACGACGGCTTCAACGGGCTCGCTCCAGCCGATGTCGGCCGTTCCGGGACGAAAAGATCCTGGCCGATTGGAACGGCTACTTTCTGGCTGCCCTTGCCCGCTCTGGAGCTGCCCTGAAGCGGGAGGCCTATCGGAACGCTGCGGAGAAAGGGGGTCGTTTCCTTCTGGAGACGATGCGCCTGCCTTCCGGAATTCTCGGTCATGCATGGAAAGGAGGGGATCTGCTCCGGAAGGGCTTCCTGGATGACCAGGCCTTTGCGGTCCTGGCGCTGATCGAGCTTTACGAAAGTTCGGGAAACCGGTTGTGGCTTGAGGAGGCCCTCGCCCTCGCCGAGGCGACGGAAAAGGTCTTCGGGGACGCCTCCGGCGCTTACCGGCTGGCCCCTCGAAATAACGAAGGCCTGCTTCCGCCCCGCCTGGAAGGGGCCGACGGCCCCTACTCCTCGGGCAACGGAGTCATGGCCCTCGCTCTGGCCCGGCTGGGCCGCCTGTTGAGGCGTCCCGATCTGGAGGAGCGGGCCCTGGCGGCCGTCGAGGCCTTCGGCGGGGCGATTTCGGCCCGACCTCTGGAACATGTGACGCTTCTGGCCGCCCGGTCGCTCCTGGAAGGAGACGACTGCTTTTGAAGGAAAGACGACGCTCGGGACTTCTGCTCCATCCCACTTCGCTTCCGGGCCCCTGGGGGATAGGAGATCTCGGGAAGGAGGCGCGGCGTTTCGTCGATTTCCTTGCCGCCACGGGGCAGACGATCTGGCAGCTTCTTCCCCTCTCACCTACGGAGAGCGCCCTCGGTGAGTCCCCTTACAGCAGCCCTTCGGCCATGGCGGGCAACCTCCTGCTCCTTTCTCCGGAAGATCTCGTCGGGGACGGGTGGCTCGACGCCGTTCCCGCGATCCCTTCGGTACCTTCGGCAGCCGTCGATTACGCCCTGGCCCGACGGATCAAGGAGGCCGTCGTCGACGAGGCCTTCAGGAACCTTCTGGCAGGAAGAGGAGACGGATCATCCGTCGAAGCCTTCCGCCGTCGCCAGGCCTGGTGGCTTGATGATCACTGCCTTTTTTCCGAGCTGAAAGAGGCCCATCGGGGGCTCCCCTGGTTCCGATGGGCCGAACCCTATCGGGACCGCCATGAAGGAGCTCTCGAGAAATTCGCAGCCGAAAGGGAGCGAGCCCTTTTGAAGCGGGCCTTCGGCCAGTACCTCTTCCAGCGCCAGTGGGAGAGGCTGAAGGGCTACGGGGCCGACAGAGGCGTCCTCTTCTGGGGGGACCTTCCCATCTATCCCAGCCTTGACAGTGCCGATGTCTGGAGCCGCCGCGAGCTCTTCCGCCTCGATGCCGAAGGCCGGCCTCTCGCCCTCGCGGGAGTTCCGCCCGATTACTTCAGCGCCACCGGCCAGCTCTGGGGCAACCCCCTCTACCGCTGGGAGGTCCATGAAGCGGAGCGGTTTGCTTGGTGGACGAGGCGCCTGGCCCGTCTTCTCGACCTCTTCGATCGGGTTCGGATCGACCACTTCCGCGGTTTCATCGGTAACTGGGCCATACCCGCCGGGGCTGAAACCGCTTCGGAGGGGCATTGGGAGAAGGGGCCCGGCCGAAGGTTCCTTTCGGTTCTTCAGGAGACTTTCCCGTCGATGCCCTTTGTGGCGGAAAACCTGGGGGTCATCACCGACGACGTGACGGAGGCGATGGAGACTTTCGGGCTGCCGGGGATGCTCGTTCTCCTTTTCGGCTGCGTATCCATGGGGACCAACCCCTACGCCCCTCACAACCATCAGCGCTGGAACGTCGTCTACACGGGGACTCACGACAACAATACCGCCAGTGGCTGGTGGAAAAAGGAGGCGACCCGGGAAGAGCGGGAATCCCTCCTCGCCTATCTCGGCCTTTCAGGCGCGATGCCTTCCGGAGAGGAGATGGCGACCCACCTTCTCCGAGTGGCCCTCGGCTCGGTGGCCTGTTGGTCCGTCACTCCCTTCCAGGATCTTCTCGGCCTGGGCGAGGAGGCGCGAATGAACGTCCCCGGAAAAAGAGGGGGAAACTGGTGCTGGCGGCTTGGAGAAAATGCCGACGTGACAGGACGGGGGGAGATCCTTGCCCGTCTCACATCGCTGACGGGGCGTAACTAGATTTTCCGAGGGGAAGGGAGGAACCCGCTGTCTTGTAATATAATGAATCGGGTCACCGTAACGAAAGCCGTTCTTTTTTCTTCTTTTCATTTAGCCAACAGAAGGACATGCGGGGAGGGAGGAATCTTTTTGGCAGGCCTTTCCATGGAGCTTCCCGGGCCCTGGCTGGGATCGGGCAAGAAAAAAAACCTCAAAGACCTTGATGACGCCAGCAGTCTGATCAATCCCCTCAGAGATCTCCGGATCTGTGTCGACGACAAGGAGACGGAGGGGCTGGATCAGCTACAGTCCCTGATGACCGCCTACCGTGATCTTGACGGAAGACCGGAAGACGGTGAAACCCGCAAGGAACGCCGTCGTCTCGTCGATCGCCTCTACCACGCCTACTGGACAGCCCTTGAGGGCGTTCTCCAGTATCGCCTGAGGCTCTCCGTCGATGCTCCGTTCGAGCCCTCTCTGGAAGAGTTGGCCCTTTTTGATTTCGGCGTCATCGACGACACGTTCACGCCCTGCCCCGTCGGCATGCTGTCCGAGCTTTTTGCCGAGATGCACCCCCTCGACGGCTTTCGCTACGGCCGGTTCAGCGACTACCTGGCTGAGGAGTGGGTCCTGACGGGATCGGGGGACTTCCCTTCCCCCAAAGGCGGGGCGGGGCTGGAAGAACAGATTGAACTGCTCCGGGGCGAACTCCAGGCCAAGCAAAGGCAGCGGCGCTTCTTCCTCAATCTCATCGCTAAAGCGGGTGCGGAACATTCCGTCAAGGAGATTCAGGGAAATCTGGCCTATCTGGAGAGCCATCTGCTGGACCGTGTCGAAATGCGCCGTAGAACCTACCGCGTCCGTTTCGCCGAGGCCAAAGAGGAGGCCCTTCTCGACGAAATCCGCTCGCGCTGGGACGAAGCCCGCGGAGCCTGGCGGAGCGCCCTTGACCGTTGGGAGGGCACGGCCGTCGAGGATCTTGTCCGGCTGGCTCGCTCTCTCCGGGAGATCGATGCCGACGAGGAGTGCGCCGCCGATCTTCTTGTCCACCTTCAGGAAGAACGGCGGCGGCGCTTGAGTCGACGCAGCCGTCTTCAGGAGAAAAACGCCTTCCGCGACGCCACGGCCCGCCGTCTCTTCCTCGGTGACGCTCTCCGGAGAAAGCGGGAGTTTCTCGGCATGGCCGCCAAGAGAGCCAAGGTCGAGCGGTCTGCCTTTTTCCAGGGAGCGCGGGGTATTGCCCGTTGGGAGGAGATCTCCTCGGCCCTGTCTTTCCTGACGGACCACGATCCGGGTTTAACGGAGACCTTGCGCGTCCGGGTTCACGGGCTTCCTCGGATCGTCACCTACCCCGGAATGGGCAACACCGTCTACGACTGGGAGGACCACTCACTTCTGGTTCCCCTCTATCCGCCCAAGGGGATCAATGTCTCTCTGGCCTGGGGCATGGCCCTCTTCCGGTGGGACGCCGACGACGACAGGGAGCTGAAGGACAGTTACGGTCTTCTCAAGCTCAACAAAGGCAAAAGCATCTCCGCTCTGCAGGAGAGTTTCTGTGAAGACTATCAGGTGTGGATGACGCGGGAGGTCAAAGGCTACCGTGTCCTCCCGGGCGAGAGCTACCGCTGGTTTGCCCAGCGTTTCCGCGACGCTTCAGGGGGGAGTGAAAGGTAGAGCCTCAGTACTCGATTTCGGCGTAATCAGGCCATGCGGCCGCCCAGGCGAAGAGGTCGGCCTGCGCCTCGAAGCTTGAAAGAGGCGTGGCCGTCCGGGCCCAGAAGGCCTCGCCTCGGCGATGGGCCAACAGGTGGTAGAGCTCGTGGAAAAGGGCGAACCGTCTCCAGAAGAAGGGGAGGGTGCGGTTCACGATGAGCCGCGCCCTCTCTCCCTTGACGACGTGAAGACCCCAGAGATGAGGAGGCAGCGACTCCTGGCGGAGGTCGATCCTTTTCCCCGTCATCGTCTCGGCACGGACGAGGATGTCGAAGATATCCAGTCCCTGCCAGGGCTTCCCCTCCTCAAGAGCCCAGGAGGGGAGGCTCTCGGGAGGTCGGGGGAAATCGAAAGCGTCGCTGTGCAGGTCAGTCGTCCTCCTTGGCGGCATTCTCCTGTTCCCATTCGGACAGAGCCGCTTCAATGAGTTTCCCCACCAGATGCAGATCCCGGGAGGAGAGTTTTTTGCTCCGGTACCAGACCTCGACGTCAGCTCCGTGGGAGAAGAGCTCTTCGATCTGGAATCGTGACCCCTTCCCCTCGGGAAGATTCTGAACAAGGTCGCCGGGATCGACTTCCAGCGCTTGGGCCAGCCGGTGAAGGAGCTTCATCGACGGTAGCCGGCGATTGCTTTCCAGGGCCTGGACGTAGATGCGGCTGACTCCGACTTCTTCGGCCAGGGCCTGCTGCGTCTTCCCTGCCGCCTTACGGAGAACCTTAAGGCGCATACCGAGACTCATGGCGGGGACCACCTCCTTGCTGTGATGTCTGTAAATATATACTATAACTTTAGTGTTGCCAATAGGTTGGTCAAAGAAGTCGCTCGATCCCGTGCAGGTAGAGGGTACAGGCGAGAAGATCGGCGGCTCCCCCGGGGCTGATTCGGTCCTTTCGGAAGAGGGAGTCCAGCTCCTGAAGGTGTCGGCGCTTCTTTTCGTCCCAGCGGCGGTGGGAGAGACGGAAGCCGTCGACCAGGGGAAGATAGCGTTGGCGCCAGTAGCTGTGGCCTCCGCGATGGATCACGTTGCTGTCCTCACAGGTGGCCATGAGGGCCAAGAGGGCGTCCAGGGCGGCTTCTTCCGGCGTGGATCCACCGCGGAGGCTCGCCGTCAGGGCGGGGAGTCCCGAGGTCGTGATGGAGGGGAATCCCTTCTCCGCCTCTCCCCGGATGCCTGTGACGCCGTGCAGAAGATAGAGCCGTTCCCCGTGGGAGAGAGGTCTTTCGACGTCGCGTCCCTTCAACGGTTCCAGCTCGGCGGCGACGCACCCCTGAACGGGTTGCGAGGCTTTCTCCGCAACGGCCCGGCCGCAGGGTCTCCGCCCGAGACTCAGGAGTCGGCCTGATCCCCAGAGAAGGAGGGAGAGGGCGAAAACGAGGCCTTTGTGGGTGTTGACGCCCCCCGTAGCGAGGAGCATCTCTTTCTCCATGATCTTGCCGCGCTCTCTCAGGGCGGTCATCGCCCTCTGAGGGTCGTCGATTTCGAAGCCGACCGCGGCCTGGCAGGGCCAGTGAGGTGCCAGCGAGAGGGCGCTTGCGAGAAAGGTGTCGTAGTTCATGTCGTCGTGGGCTCCGCTGCTCAGCCGATCGACGAGCCCCGGCTTGGGTGCGGCGTGGACCTCCCAAAGGAGGGCCCATGTCGCCAAAGCACCGAGGAGTTTTGCGTCATCCATGTCAAGGGGCCTCCCTTGGCGGCTCTCTCAGGAAAGCATACTTCCAGTCCATCCATCTTAAGACATCCCCCCTTTTTGCGAAAGGGTTCCTTGCCGTCGTGATAGAATGTGGCCCAGAAGGAAGGGAAAAGGAGGGTCTCTGCCGTGACTGTCAAAGCTGTTGTCTACGTGACGTCGACCTGCCCCTGGTGTCACCGCCTTCAGGACTACCTTACCCGCCGAGGAATCCCCTTCGAGGCCGTTGACGTCGGGAGCTCTCCCGACAAGATCGAGGAGGTCCGACGGATCTCCGGACAGATGGGTGTACCGGTAACCCTTCTGGAAGATCGCGTCATCATCGGCTTCGACAGGGATGCCATTGACGAGGCTCTGGTTTCCTCCGGCCTGAAGGGATAGAGGGAGTCTTTTTTGTGGATCTGAGAGAGTTGGAAAGCTTTATCGCCATCGTCGAAAGCGGCTCCGTCTCTCGCGCTGCCGCGTCTCTGGGGCTTTCCCAGCCCGCCGTGAGCAAGCATTTGGCTCACCTTGAGGAAGAAATGGGCGTCGAGCTTCTTCTGCGGGGAAGGACCCGTTCCGTTCCGACGGGGGAGGGAGAGATCCTTCTGGCTGCGGGCAAGGCGGTTCTTGCCGAGCTGAATCGTGCAGCCGAAGAGATTCGCCGTTCCGGCGGCACTCTCTCCGGCAAGGTCACCGTCGCTGCGGGATCGATACCGGGGGAGTATGTCCTGCCTCCTCTGATCCGCCGTTTCCACGAGCGTTACCCCGCCGTTTCCGTCTCTCTGGAGGCTCTTGATTCGCGGGCGGCTTCGGAAGCGCTTGTCAGCCGCCGTGTCGATATGGTCTGCCTGGGCGAGGATCGGCTTCCGACAGGCTATGTCGTTCATCCCTTCATCGTTGATGAATTGGTGCTGGCCTGCTCGAATGCGTCTTTTCCCTGCGGGGGTGCCGCCCTCTCGCTGGATCAGGTTATGAGCCTGCCCCTGCTCGGGAGGATCGAAGGTTCCGCTTCCCAGGCGATTCTGGAAGCGGCTCTTCGCCGCCATGGCCTGGCGTTACCCGAGCCGGAGCTGCGTTTCAAGGGGACGGGCGCTCTTTTGCGGGCTCTGCGCGGTGCCAAGGCCTATGCCGTCGTCTCCCGATGGGCTGTCGTTGCTGAAGGATTGCCCTTTGTTCCCTTCGATCCCCCCTTGACGCGGCGCTTTTTTGTCGCCCATGGTCAGGTCCTCACACGGGCGGCGAGGGCTCTCGTCGATTTCCTGCTGGAAACAAAGGAGGAATTCTCCTGACCATGCCGAAGGTGCGAGTGCGTGAATTCCGACGAGGCGGGGTCATTGCCGCGCTGCTGGTCTTTCTGCTGTTGGCCTCTCTCCCGGGCTTTGGAGCGGAGCAGGAGGAGTGTGACACCCTCTTCTGGAACCGTGACTGGGCCGGCCTTGAGGCGCTTGATGCCGAAGGGGCTCTTTCGCCGCGGGGGAAGAGTCTCCTGGCCAACGCTCTCTGGCTTCAGGGGCGGTGGGCCGACAGTCTCGCCGTCTTCGACGGTCTCGGTGATGGCCTGCCCTCATCGCTCCGTCCCTATCGGGAAATGCTCACCCTTCTGGGGCTGGAGCGGACAGGGCGCAAGGCGGAGGCCCTTCTGAAAGGGCGGGAACTCTGGAACGAAGCCCCCGAAGAGCTTCGCTACTACGTGGCCTACGCCCTCTCCCGCCTTGAGGGGGACCCCGGAGAAAGACACCGTCATCTGCTGCGTATGGCCGAGACCGCCCTGGAACGGGTTCAGCTGCGTTCGGCTCTGCGGGAGCTTGTCCTTCTTCCGGGGGCGACCGTGGACGAGGCCCTCCGTCTCGTCGAGGTGGAGCCCCGCAACGAGAGGGCCCTGGAGATTCTGGCCGCTTCTGCGGAGGCTCTGCCGTCTGAAGGAGCCTTCGCTCTGGGATACGCGGCTTACCTGAAGGGACAGTACGAAAGGGCCGTCGATTGGCTCTGCAAGGTGCCTGACGTTTCGGAAAAGGGCGATCGGGCCCGTTTTTATCGGGGATACAGCCTCTACCGCCTCCAACGGGACGGAGAGGCCCTTGATGTCTGGCGCCCTTTGGCTTTGGGCGATGGCAGCTACGCCAAGTCGGCCCTGCGCCGTATTGCCGTGACGGCCTCCCGATCGGAGCGGTCGAGGGCCCTGGCCATTCTTGAGGCGGCGGCGGAAAAGAAGACCCCTGTCGGAGCGGCCGCCCTTTTCCGTCTCGCCGCCCTTGTCGGAGGCGACCGGGGCGAGGCGCTGCGCGACCGTCTAGTGGCCGAGCACCCGTCCTCGACGGAGACGGTGCAGGTCCTCTGGGAGCGAGGCTGGGAGCGTTGGAAGTCCGGCCTTCACGACCAGGCCTTCCCGCTTTGGCAAAAAGGGCTTGACGGCACTGCCGATGAGGAGTGGCGGGCCAGACTCCTCTACTGGACGGCCCGCTGTCACCAGGAGGCGGGGCGGGAGGAGGAGAGGGTTCGCTGCCATGACGAACTGGCCCGGCGTCATCCGCTGTCGATCTACACTTTCCAGGCCTTTCCCGCCGGAGCCCGGCCGTTGACGGAGCTGTTGCCCGCCGAGCTTGACGGGGAGGCCGATGAGCTCGAGAGTTGGGGCTTCGTCCATTATTCCCGGCTGCGCCATCTCCGTTCCGGCTCCCCGCCGGGCCAGTACCGGACCGCCCGTCTTGCGGCGTGGCTGGAAGACGATCGATCCGCATACCTTGCCGCCGGGGGGCTTCAATCCTTTTTCACCGGCGAAGGGGGGCTCTCGATCCCCCTCTTGCAGCTGCTTTACCCGAGACCCTATCAGACTGCCGTCTCTGAGGCTGCGGCCAAATACGGAGTCGACCCCCTCCTCGTCTGGTCGGTCATGCGCCAGGAGAGCGCCTTCGATTCGGAGGCGACAAGCTGGGTCGGCGCCATGGGACTGATGCAGCTCATGCCCTCCACGGCAAAGGAAGAGGCCCGACTCTTGGGAATCGAATCGGGCCGTTTCTATGATGTTAACGTCAACATCGCCCTCGGGACGGGCCACCTTGCCCGGCTTCTCCGCCGCCACAAGAGGATCGAGTGGGCCGTTGCGGCTTACAACGGGGGTTCGGGCAACGTCAACCGCTGGTTGAAAGGGAAAGAGGAGGCTCCTCTGGAGCAATGGATCGAGGAGATCGGCTTTGACGAGACGTCGAACTATGTCCGTCGTGTCCTGGCCAATCTCATCGTCTACCGAAAGCTCTACGGAGAGGAGTCCTGATCGTTATGGAGGTGCAGTCAGCCATGGTAAAAGGTCTTCCCGCCTGGGAGGAGAGCGATCCCGTCGCTCGGGTCGAGACCGCTCTCAGAAAACTCGGCTACGAGGGCGAGATCTTTCGCAGCGAGGCGACGATTTTCACCGTCGAAGACGCCTCCCGGGTCATCGGTGCCAAGCCAGAAGAGATTCTCAAAACCATCGTTCTCATCGCCGACGAGGAGCCTCTCCTGGCCCTCATGCGGGGGCCGAACAAGATCCACACGGGGAAGGTCAAGCGCTTCCTTTCGGCCAGGAAGGTGCGGATGGCCTCTCCGGATAAGGTCTACGACCTTTCGGGCTTTCGCATCGGAGGCGTCCCCCCTGTCGGCTATCCTCAGGACTTGAGGGCGATTCTCGACGAAGACCTTTTCCTTCACCGGACGGTTTGGGCCGCGGCGGGGACGGACCACGCCTTCTTTCCCGTGTCGCCGGAGGAGCTTCAGCGGCTGACCCGGGGGGATCGGGCCGATATACGGCAGTAGAAGCTATTCCCTCCGCATGGGGACGATGGCTTCAAACCAGCCGTCGAAATCGCGGGTGAGAAGAATGGACTGGAGAGGGCGGAGGAACACTTCGAGATTGTGGTCGACGACGACCCTCAGCAGATGACCTCCGATCGTTTCGTGGTTCCCCCGCCCGAAGACGCCGTGAAGGTGGGGGTAGAGCTGCTGCCCCTTGTAGCTCACGTCTCCGCTCAGGGTGAGAAGCTCGAAGGTCTCCTTGAACGTTTCCGTGAGGTACTCGCTGCCCGTGTACCAGCCGAAGGTGATTTCCCGGACCATCCCGAGGCCGCTGACGATGACGGCCGAATCGATGCAGCACTCGCGGCAGATCTGGGAGAGAGCCTCATGAAGCTCTTCGCCATCGGAAAGCCGAAGGGCCGCCATTTCCTCGGAGTGAGCATAACGCATGAAAATCGCCTCCCTGGAATGAATTTGTCTTTATTGTAGGACAAAAAGGAGCCCCCTACCAGGCGCTGTTGCCCTGGCGGAGGCCCCTCAAGACGGTTGAAGCGAAAAGGGAGGATCAGGTTTCCAGGAGATAGTTGCGGAGCTCGTCACCCTTGAGGCCGGCTCCGAGCCCGACGGCCAGGCGGAGCCTCGCCTGGGTGGGACGCCGTTCGCCGCCGCTGAGGACGCCGAATTCGAGAAGCCTTCGGGCGCTTCCCTCGAAGCCGTAAAGGGTGTCCACCGTCCCCTGAGGGCAGCGGGAGGTGACGACGACGGCGACGTCGTTTTTGAGAATGGTCTTGATGTGGGGAAGCCACGACGGCGGAACGTTGCCGAGGCCGAACCCGGCAAGGACGAGGCCCTCCAGCGAAGGGCACTGGGCCAGCGCGCTCAGAAGGCGTTCGCCGCCTCCCAGCGTCGCCGTCACGAGTTCCACCTCCCGGGCGGGCGTCACGGCGTTTCCGAAAGAGGTGGGGCGTTGGGGGCGTCGCAGGAGGACGACGTGGTCATATCGGATCTCGCCCACCGGTCCCCGCCCCGGAGCGGCGAAGGGATCACGGCGGTGGGGAATCTCCTCGATCACCTCGGAGGCGGCGAAGAGCTGGTCCTGGAAACAGGCCAGCACGCCCGTCCCCCAGACCGATTCGGAGCGGACGGCCAGCAGGGACTGATGGAGATTGATCATGGCGTCGGAGCCGACAAGATCGGAAGGTCTCATGGCGCCGGTGAAGATGACGGGCTGAGGGTAAGCCCAGAGAAGATCGGTCAGGTAGGCCATTTCGTCGAGAACGTCGGTCCCGCAGGTGACGACGATCCCCTGGACGCCGTCGACGACGAGCTTTTTCAGGACCTCGACGAGATCGGTCGTCATGCGGATGGAAAAATGGGTGCTCGGCTGATGGCTCCAGTCGACGATGATGAGGTCCTGGCGGATTTCCTCGGGGAGCCAGCGGGTGATCTCTTCGGCGCTCAGGCCCGGTGCGTGACCTTCCTGGCGTTCGCTGAAGATCATCCCGAGCGAGCCTCCAGCGATGACAAGGGCGATCTTTTCCCTTTGCGGCATTGCGGCTTCACCTCCCCAGATTGATTCAGTCTACCACTGAAGCCATAATGAGAGCCAGCGTTCACATCACGACTCCTCGAGGAGGGCGGACCATGCGCATCGTCATCATCGGAGCAGGAGAGGTCGGAACAAGCCTCGCCGCCAGTCTCGTTCAGGACGGCCACGATGTTGTCGTCGTCGAGCAGAATGAGGAAAAGGTGGCAAAAATCGAGAACGAACTCGACGTCATGGCTCTCTGCGGCAACGGGGCGCGGCCTCAGGTCCTGGAAAAGGCCGGAGTCGGCAGAGAGCACGTCGATTTTCTCATCGCCTGTACCGACCGGGATGAGGTGAATATCCTGGCCTGTTGGATCGCCCGCCGTGCCGGTGTCGGTGCCGTCATCTCCCGGGCCAGGAGCCTCGAATTCACCGACAGCAAGGCCTGGGCCAGAGATCTCGGGATTCAGGCCATGATCTCGCCGGAACGATCGGTGGCACGGCAGATCGAAGAGCTTCTTTCCGTCTCCAGCGCTCTCGAGGCGACCGAGCTGGCCGGGGGAAGGGCGGGCATCTACGCCTTTGCCGTGGCGGAGCATTCGACGCTGGCGAACGTGCGTCTCCGGGATCTCACCGCCACTCACCCCGAGGTGAAGGCCATGGTGGTCTACATCAGGCGGGGAGCCGAAGGCGAGGGGCTCATCCCTTCGGGCAACGACAGACTGTTGGCAGGGGACATCTGCTACGTCGTCTCCCTCAGGGAACAGGTCTGGCAGCTGGAGGAGCTCTTCCAACTGCGCAAGAGCCGTTCTCTCCAGCGGGTCATCCTCGCCGGAGGCGGCAAGTCCGGCTTCCAGGTGGCCAGGCTCCTTGAGGATCGCGGAGTCGATGTCCGCCTCATCGAACTCGACCTTGCCAAGTGCGAGCGCCTTTCCCGCGAGCTGAAGCGAACCCTTGTCCTTCACGGCGACGCCGCCGATGCCTCGCTGCTCCACTCCGAGGGGATCGACCTGGCCGACGGATTCGTCGCCACGACGGCCGCCGACGAAGTCAACATCCTCCTCGCCGTCCTCGCCAAGGCGATGGGGGCGAAAAAGAGCATCGCCCTGGTGCGCCGAAAGATTTTCCGCGACCTCGACCGCTACGTCTCCGTCGATGCCATGATCGACCCCACCGAAGCCCTCACGTCGGTCATCCTCCGCTACGTCCGCTATCCCGGCGTGGAAGGCGCCTTCTCTCTTTTCGACAAGATCGGCGCCGAGACCCTTGAGGTGGAGATTGCCTCGGACAGCCCCGCCAGGGAGATACGGGTGATGGATCTCGGCTGGGAGCCGGGAACCCTGATGGCCCTCATCATCCGAGGCCATGACGTTTTCGTACCCCGAGGCGATTCGGTCCTTAAGGCCGGTGACAGGGTGCTCCTTTTCTCGACGCCGGAACGGCTCAAGCGTGCCGTCGAGAGTCTGGGAGTCCACTGACGATGCGTCTGGGAATCGTCAGCAAGGTGCTGGCCCTCATCGGGGCCGTCGTCTCCCTCTCGATGATCTGGCCTCTGCTCTGGGCCGTCGCCGACGGAACCGAGGAGAGCGGGGCTTTCGTCCTCTCCATGATCGCCGGCCTGACTCTCTCAGGAGGGCTCTTCCTGCTGGGAAGGAAGAACCCCGCCAAGGAGCTCGGACCTCGCGAGGCCTTCGCCGTCGTGACCTTCTCCTGGATCGTCGCCTCCGTCGTCGGCGGCCTTCCCTTCTGGTTCGCCCGGTCCGTTCCGACGTTCACTGACGCCTTTTTCGAGGCCATGTCGGGCTTTTCGACGACAGGGGCTTCCGTCCTGACCGACATCGAGGCCAACCCCAGGGGCATTCTCTTCTGGCGGGGGCTGACTCACTGGCTCGGCGGCATGGGCATCATCGTCCTGAGTCTGGCCGTTCTCCCCTTTCTCGGCGTCGGAGGGATGCAGCTTTACCGGGCGGAAGTCCCCGGCCCGATCCAGGAAAAGCTGACGCCGAGGGTTCAGCAGACGGCTCTTCTTCTCTGGGGGGTCTACCTGCTTTTCTCCTTTCTTGAGACTGTGGCCCTTCTTCTGGGGGGGTTGAGCCTCTTCGAGGCTCTGACGCACACCTTCGCCACTATGGCCACGGGGGGCTTTTCGACGCTTAACGGTAGTGTCGGCCAGTACGACAGCCCTTATGTCGACGGCGTCATCACTGTTTTCATGTTTCTCGCCGGGGCTAATTTCGTCCTTCACTATCGCCTGATCCGGGGCCATCTGAAAGCCTGGTGGCGGGATGCCGAATTTCGTTTCTATTCGGGGCTGACCGTTTTGGCGACAATGACGGTCGCCGCCTTTCTTCTCTGCCGGGGCATCTACGCCTCCTTGGGCGAGGCGCTCCGCTTCGCTGGCTTCCAGGTTGTCAGCATCATGACAACGACGGGCTTCGTGACTGCCGATTACGAACGCTGGCCCGCCTACGCCCAGGGGGTCCTTTTCTTTCTCATGTTCGTCGGCGGCTGCGGCGGCTCGACAGGAGGGGGCATGAAGAACATTCGCGTCATGATCGTTCTCCGTCAGGTGCGGCTGGAATTTCACCGCCTGCTCCATCCGCAGGCCGTCATCCCCCTCCGCGTCGGAGGCTCCGTTGTAGGGCGCGACATCGTTAACGCCGTCTCGGCCTTCGTCGTGACCTACGTGGGGCTCTTCGTCCTCTTTTCCCTCGTCATGGCCGGCCTCGGCCTCGATGTGGTGACGGCCCTCTCCTCGGTGGCGGCGACTCTGGGAAACATCGGTCCCGGTCTGGGTGCCGTCGGTCCGACGGACAACTACGCCTTTCTGCCCCCAGCCGCCAAATGGGTCCTTTCCTTCTGCATGCTGCTGGGGCGGCTTGAACTCTTCACCGTTCTTCTGCTCCTCGTTCCCGAGACGTGGAGACGCTGAAACGGATTGAGACCCGCTGATCTTTGCCCTATAGTTAAGGGGAACGCTGAGACAGGACTCTGTTTGGAGGGATCAGAATGAAGGATGATAAAATTCTCACCGAAGTGGGGACGAACGAGTGGCAGGTCGTCGTCTTCCTGCTGGGCGAACAGGCCTTCGCCATCAACGTCGATAAAACGCGTGAAATCCTTCGCTGGACGGGGGTTCGTCCCGTGCCTCAGAGTCACCCTGCCATGCTGGGCATCACCACCGTCCGCGGCGAGGTGATCCCTCTCATCGATCTGAGGACCTACCTGGGAATCGATTCCGAAAGGGAGCGGGATCTGGACAAGGTCATCGTCGCCGAGTTCAACAAGATGAAACTCGGCTTCGTCGTCGACGGAGTCGAGCGTATCTACCGCATCAGCTCCGAGGAGCTGGATTCGACCCTCTCGGGGAGCTTCCTCGGCGATGACGCTCTCTACGTCATCAAACGGGAGGGGCGGAACATCCTGCTCCTCGATTACGAGCGCATCGTACAGGTCGTCAACCCCAAAATCGCCGAGGCCTATCACCTCGATCCGAAACGGAATCGTCGCAGCGTTCTGCCTCCCGATCTGGGCGATCCCAACGACTATAAGATTCTTGTCGCCGAGGATTCCCCCCTGATTCGGAAGCTCATCCAGGATGCCCTCGGCGTGGGAGGGTTCCATAACGTCGAACTCGTCAGCCACGGCAAAGCCGCATGGGATCGCCTCGTCGATCCCGACGAGCGTTTCGACCTGCTCATCACCGACATCGAAATGCCCAAGATGGACGGTCTCACCCTGACGCGACGCCTCCGCGAAGACGACCGTTTCGCCACCATGAAGATCATCGTCTACTCGTCGATCATGGCCGAGGACATCCGGCGCAAGGCCGCCAGCGTCGGCGCCGATTTTCAGATCACCAAGCCCGAGATCGGTTCCCTCGTCGACGAGGTCTGTCTCCTTCTGGCCGAAGCCAAGGCTGCCGGCAAGCGGTGACGCTCCTTCCCTACTGGGATCGTCACGTCGATCTCGACATGGACCTCTGGGCGCCCTACGGGCTCGATTTCTTTCCCGTCTCCGTCAACGCCCTTCATAGCGAGGCGCTTCACCGCATCGCCGCCGATGCCTTTCAGCTCGACAGCGAATTCCTCTGCCTGCGAAGCTTCAAAAGCGGTCAGGTGGGGCCGCTGATGCGGGGCGGCCTCCTTGATCCGGGGCGGGCGGGGATCGACCTGGGTTTTTTGATGGTCTTCGGCTACTCGAAGACGATGGAGGCCTTGGCTCATCTCGTGGCCCAGGCCTCTCGGGGGCTCAAGGCGGGGCTCACTCTCTGCGGCTTTTGGGACCGGTCCATCCTTGTCGACGAGAGCAAGGTGATCGCCCTGGCCAGCGAAAATCCGCTCTTCGACGAGGAGTCCTTCTTTTCCCTCTTCGGTGAGATTCTCCACAAGGCTTGCGAGGGGATGTCCGACACCGCCTTTTTCGCCGAGCGTTTCGGCTATCGCCGTTTCGGCATCGCCTACGATACCGACGATGTGACGGACCTGCGCATCATTCAGACGCTTTTTGATTTCGAATTCGATGAGACGCGCCGGATCGTCGGGCCGGCTCCGGAACTCCCCTTCCCTCCCCTGATGAGTCCCTGAGAGGGGATGACCCGAAAAAGGCGAAGAGGTCTTCCCAGCCCTTTCCCGTCCGCCAGGTCACCACGTCGAGCCCCCCGGGCCTTCCGAAGAGGCAGCGGAGGGGCTTGCCTTCTTCGTCGGTGGCCAGCAGCGTCGGCAGCGTCAGGGCTGTCGGGTCTTCTGCAAGGATTTCCAGCGTTTGAGCCCATTTCTTGTGGCTGTGAATCCGCAGGGAGATGGAGCCCTGGCGGCAGATCAGATCGAGGAGAGGGATCATGATCTGGCAGTCGGGACAGGCGGTCTTGCAGAAGCAGTGAAGGACCGTCCCTTCCTCCAGGCGGGGGAGGCTGGCCATGAGGCCGGGTGCATTGCGAAAAAGTTCCTCCATGGCGCGGTAGCTTTCGAGAAAGCGGGCAGGGCATCGTCGGTAGAACGCTTCAACCGTCAATCCCTCCCCTGCCCAGGGGGCTCTTTCCGACACGTCCCTTTCAACTCCTTTCGATGGGTAAGGGCTTGCGCCTATCACAACAGTTGTTCAACCATTCTAGCATCGCCGAAGGAGATGATTCCCCATGGCCTCCAGGCCTGATTGGGACAGCTACTTCTTGACTATCGCCGCTGTCGTGGCGACGAGGAGCACCTGCCTGCGCCGCCGTGTCGGTGCCGTCATCGTCCGGGACCGACAGATCCTGAGCACCGGTTATAACGGAGCCCCTCGGGGCACGCCTCACTGCGACGAGGTGGGCTGCCTCCGGGAGAAAATGGGCATCCCTTCGGGGGAGCGCCACGAAATCTGCCGCGGCTCCCACGCCGAGATCAATGCCATCGCCCAGGCCGCCGCCGTCGGCTCCCCGACGGCGGGAGGGACTCTCTATTGCACTCATGAACCCTGTGTCTTCTGCACCAAGGCCATCATCAACGCCGCCATCGAGCGCATCGTCTTCATCCATCCCTATCCCGACGAACTGGCTCGTCGGCTCAGGGAGGAGTCGGGTATCGCCGTTCTTCAGCTTCCGCCGACGGTTCTTTTCGACAGGGAATTCTGCGGTACCACGCCCTGATCTGTCTTTTAAGGAGGTTTTTTCATGACCATGACGCGGGAAAGGGCCCTCGAACTTCTGGCCCGTCACAATGCCGATGACGGCCACATCCGTCACGGACTTGCCGTCGAGGCGGCCATGCGCCACTTCGCCGCTCTCTATGGAGGCGACGGTGACGATTGGGCGCTGGCCGGTCTCCTCCACGATCTCGATTGGGAGCAGACCGAGTCCGCACCGGCCTCTCACGGCTCCGTCGGGGCTTCCATCCTCGAAGCCGAAGGCGCTCCCGGATGGCTCTGCAGGGCCGTGCGCTCCCACGCGGCCGAGATGAGCGGCGTCCAGCCTGAGACGGACCTGGAAAAAGTTCTCTTCACCGTCGACGAGATGACCGGCTTCATCACCGCCGTCGCCCTTGTTCGGCCCGGCAAGTCGCTCCAGGATCTGGGGCTCAAGTCGGTTAAGAAGAAATGGAAGGACAAGGCCTTCGCCCGCGGCGTCGATCGGGATGTCGTCGCCCGCGGAGCGGAGATGCTCGGCAAGCCGCTGGATTGGATCGTCGAAGAGACCATCGCCGCTCTCCGGCCCGTCGAAAAAGAGATCGGCCTCGGCGAAGACGACTGAGGGGCGTCGGTGCGGTTCCTTCTCAGCGGAGACTGGCACGTCGGCGCCACGACCTGGGGCGTCGACAGGTCCGACGAGGTGGCATCAGCGCTGGCGGAAGTCGTCAATCAGGCCTCGCGCCGCCGGCCTGATGTCATCCTTCTCCTGGGCGACCTCTTCGACCGCTTCCGCTATCCCGGCGACGGTCCCGTCCATCTCGTCGCCTCGACGTTGCGCCGGCTTCTCGATCTTCCGGGAGAGCCTCATGTCGTCCTGCTCAAGGGCAATCACGACTGGTCGGGCGTCAAGGTCTGGGAGATCCTGAGCGGCGAGGGGCGTCTCCACGTCGTCGACCGCCCCTCGCTTCTCTCGTTCGGCGACGCCGACTTCCTCTGCCTGCCCTACCTTCGTCCCCATCAGATCCCTCCCGGCGGCCTGGAGACGCTTCTGGAGCCTCTGCGGGAGAGCGGTTCGCAGGAGGTGCGATGGCGCTTTCTCCTGGCCCATCTGGCTCTGGAGGGGACCGTACCGGGGCTGAAGGAGGCGACTCTTCCTCTTTCCCTGCTGAAAAAGGGGGCCTTCGACGCCGTCTTCTGCGGCCACATCCACCGTCACGGCCAGGTTCTGACCGATCCTCCCGCCTTCTATGTCGGCTCTCCCTATCGCGTCGACTTCTCCCAGGAGGGCGTCGACGTGGGGCTGCTCTGGGGAGCCGACGGCGTCGTCCAGTCCCTGCCCCTTCAGGCCCGGGAACTGAAGACTCTGGACTACGACAGCGAAAAGACCGCCCTGGAGGTTCTCGAAGAGGATCTGACCCGCCACGAGGCCTGCTGGATCCGCGTCTTTCTGAAAGAGGCCTCTCTTTCACGCGCCGTCCTGTTGGAGCGTTTCCGGGACCTGCGAGGGGGAGAGCGGATCGTTCAGCTTCGGCTCGGCTCCTTCGGCGAGACGGAAGAGGCGATCGACGAGGGGGCTGAGCCTCTGGTCGTCGAGGAACTCTGGCGTCGCTTCGTCGAACGGGAAGAGGGCGAGGGCCCTCGCCGGGAGCTGCTGATCCAGGCCGGGTCGGCTCTTCTTCAGGGACGTGATCCCGAGGAGGTCTGGAGCCTTCTCCTGAGAGACGGGGATGGGGAGGCTCCTCAGTGAAGCTTCACTCCCTGTCCGTCACGAACCTGCTCGGACTGGAGAGCGCCGAAATCGTCTTCGATCCGGGAGTCGTCGCCATCGTCGGCCCCAACGGTTCGGGGAAGAGCTCTCTCCTCGATGCTCTCGTCGTCGCTCTTTTCGGGGAGCCTTCGCCGGTCCGGGTCGTCAAGCAATCGGGGCTGGTGCGTCTCGGGGCCGAATGGGGCGAGGTCGTCCTCTCCTTTTCCGTTTCGAAGGGGATTTTCCGGGTGACGCGGAAGTTCCGAAGGAATCGTTCTCAGGAAGTCCTGCTGGAGCGCTTCGACGGCGCTTCCTGGGAGCCCTTGGCCTCGACGGTCCAGGAAGCGGCCGGGCTGCTTGCCGATCTTCTCGCACCGCGTCCCTTCCCGGCCAGGGGGGATCGCCTGGCCCGTCTCAAGGATTCCTTTCTCGCCTCCGTCTTCGTCCCCCAGGGGATGGTGACCCGCCTCATCGACTCCACGCCGTCGGAGCGCTGGTCCGTCCTCTCCTCCGTTCTCGGTCTTGACGACGAGGAGCGTCTTCGGGAGAGGGCCCGGGCCGTTCTTGATCTCGCACAGGCCGAGGAAGAGCGTCTGGAAGGGGAGAAAAAGGCTCTCGACGAACGTCTCTCCCTCCTTCCGGTTGAAGAGGAGCTCTCCTGCCGTCTCCAGGAGGCCGCATCGGCGATCGCCCTTTCCGAAAGGGAGGTCCGGGGCCTTCGCCGGGCCTTCGACTCCAGAAAGGAGCTTGACCGCCTCGAGTCGGCTGCCTCGGCGGCGGGCCTTGACCTGAAGGCGTCCCGTTCCCGTCTTGCCGAGGTCCGGCGCCTCGCCCGACTCGGCGAGGCCACCGAGGGGCTCCGCCGCCTTCTGGAGCGGGCCCGAAACGTCGGAGAGCGTCATCGCCGTGTCGCGGCTCTTTGCAGGGAAGGTGAAGCCCGAATCGAAAAGCTGGCGGCCAAAGAGGCTCTCCTGCGGTCGCTGCGCAGGGAGTGGAGGGAGATGGAAGCCCTTCTTGCCGCCGTAGAGGAGCCGGCCCGCCTGGCCGAGGAAGGAAAAGCCCTGGCTGAGGCGAGAGCGGAGGAGGAGCGGCTGCGTCGTTCCCTCGACGAGGGGAGAAGGGAGCTCGAAGCTCTCCGGTCCGGCCTCGACCGCCTAGAGCGGCGATGGGCCTTCCTGCGGCGGAAGGAGCTGCAAGAGAGACGGGATCGGGTTCTGAACCGCCATCGCGAGGAGGCTCATCGCCTCGCCTCCCTTGTCTCCGGTCTCTCCGAGGCCCTTCTGGCCTGGCTGCATCTTCTGGCCGATGATGACGGGCTGGTGAGACCGGAGCGGTTTCGGGGGGCCCGCGCCCTGAAGTTCGCCGCCTCCCTGAGGGAGGCCGGCCTTCAGGATCGTCTTGAAGGGCAGGCCCGAAGTCGTCAGCGCTGTCTCGACCTCCTTCGGGAGGGGTATCGGATTCGGAAGGAGCTGGTCTCCCTGCCCAGCGACCTTCCTGACGAGGCGGAGCCCCTTTCGGAGGCCTTCGACCCGGCGGCGTTCGAAAGAGAGCGTGAACAGACGGTGAAGGCCCTCGACACCTTGGGAGGAACGCTTCAGGAGCGTCAGCGCCAGCTGGAGGCCGTCACCCGGCGAAGACAGGCCCGTGACGAGGCTCTGGGCTTCCCCGACGACAAGGAGCTGGAGCGCTTCTTCGCGGCCCGCCGTCGTCGGGAAGAGCTTCTCCTCCTTCGCGAGGATCTCCGCCGCCGCGGCGAGGCGATGCGCGATGAAGCGGAGCGGCTGAAGATGGAGGCGACGCGCCTTGAGGCGGAGAGGGTTTCGGCCCGGGAACGCCTTGAAGAGGCGCTCTCGGGACTGGCTGAAGCGCGCCGTGAGTGGCGAGAGGCCTCCCGGCACCACCGCTGGAATGTCGAGGAACTCCGGGAGGCCCTCTCTCTCGGGGAGGGGACGCTTCCGGCGGGAGCGTTCGAGGCGGCCCTGGCACGCGAGGAAGGATCGCGAAGGGCGGACGAAAACGCCCGACGGGCTGTCGATTCCTATCGTGCCGCCCTGCCTTCCGATCCCCCTCCGCTGCAGGATCTGGCCGATCGTCTCGACGAGGCCGAAGAGAAGATGAAAGAAGCCTGGGCTCTCAGGGCCCGTCTGGAGGAGATGCATTCCGAGCGGAAGGGGCTGGAAAGGCGGTTCCGGGAGGCCGAAGGCCGATCGCGGGAACTTCTTCCGGCCGCCGATGGCGCCCGGCGCCTCTTCCGCCTCACCGACGGAAGAAGCTTCCCCCGCTTCGTCGGCGACTACCTGATGGAGAGGCTTCTTCAGTCCGTCAACGGGGCTCTCCCTGACAAGGGCTGGCACCTTCGCGCCCGCGGAGGAATCATCGAAGTCGTCGAGGCCGAAGGAGTCCGTCCCGCCTCCAGCCTCTCCGGCGGGGAACGCTCCTTCATTGCCCTTCTCATGCTTCGGCGCCTCGCCTCCCACGTCGGTTTCCAGGAGGTGCTCTTCATCGACGAGGGATTGGCCATGCTTGACGACCGTCATCTGGACCGCGTCATCGACCTTCTGGGAACGTTGGGGCGGGAGGCCTTCGTCGCCGTGATCACACATGACCCCGACGTGGCCGCCTCTTTTCCCAGGCAATGGCGTCTGGAAGAGGGGCGCCTCTCCGTAGAGGAGGAACGACCATGACCGAAACCTTTGACCCTCTCAGCTGGAGCGACGTCGACGAAGAGACTCCCATGCCCGGCGTCGAAGGAACTCCTGCCGCCGGAAAGCCTCCGGAAAGGGATCTTCCCTTCGACGGAGAGGCCTTGCTCTTCGGAATCGTCGCCGCCCCGAGCTCGACGGATGCCCTTGCCGTCGATCTTCTGGCCGGAGCGAGATCCCGTGCCCTCCTGGGCCGTTGGGTCGTCATCCCCTTCCGCCAGGACGGGGAGTGCACCTTCGCCGTAGGACAGGTGCGCCGCGTCGCCATGGAGAACGAACTCTTCTCCGGCGCCACGGCCCGATCGGTCATCAGCTCCGTCGGCAGCCTGCCTCCCTCGGCTTCGGAGGATCTCTATCGGGCCGATCTGGTCCTGAGCGCCGTCTTCGCCCTGCGGGGGGCCGAAGAGACCGCCGTCCCCTCTCTTCTGGGAACGGTTCCCCCCTCGGGGAGTCCCGCTTTTATCGTCAGCGACGACTTCCTTCGAGGGCTGCTCCGGAAAAACAGCCCCGACCTTTTCTACCTCGGGACGGCTTACGGCCCCAGGGGGCGCGATCTCCTCCTGCCGACCTGGATCCGCCATTTCCGAAAGGGTCCGGGAGGCGCCGGCGACACCTACCACATGGGCATCTTCGGCCGAACCGGGTCGGGCAAGTCCGTTCTGGCCAAGATGGTTCTCACGGGTTTCGCCCGTCATCGGGGGACGTCCCTTTTCGTCTTCGATCCTCAGGGGGAGTTCAGCCGAGACCTCGGAGGCCCCTCCGATCAGGAGGGCTTCCTCTTCGACTGGGGCCGCGTCGCCGAGGAGCGGTTCGGAAAGAAGGTCCAGGCCGTTCCGCTGCGCAGTCTCGTCCTCGACAGCTGGGAGCTTTTCGAGGACGTCGTCGGCAAGGCCCTCGTCTTCCAGTGGCTCGGCTACCCCCGGGGGGAAAAGCGCGACCTCGCCGCCGAACAGCTGAGCCGGGAGCTTCGGGAGCGCCATATCGACCTGACGGCGCTGAGCGGCGACGCGGCCTTCGAGGCCGTAGGCGAGATCGTCTCCGACGAGGTCTTCGTCAAGCGGGTCTACATGACCGACGACTCCGTGGAGCGTCACCTCCGCAAGGCCCGCGACTACTGGAGCGACCCCTCTCAGAAGGAGCAGATCCGCCGTCTCTGGCGGGCCATGACGATTCTCTTCGATGATCGCCGCAAAGGGACGGTCTCGGTCTCCCGCCTCGTCGAGGAGTCCTCTCGGGGGGATCGGATCGTCGTTGTCAACCTCTCCCGGGAGGGGCTCGACCGCGGCGTCTCCATCGCCGCCGGAGGGGCCGACATGATCTGGGATGAAGAGATCCAGGGCCTCGTCGTCTGGCGCCTCCTCGAGGCGCTCCGGCGCCGAGGGGAAGAGGCCTATCTCGAGGGAGAGCGCCTCAACACCCTTGTCGTCCTCGACGAGGCCCACCGCTTTGTCCCCCGGGGAACTCTGGAGGGGCAGAAGGGGCGGGTGCGGGATCTCCTCGTCTCGGCCAGCCGGGAGACCCGTAAATACGGTCTGGGCTGGCTTTTCGTGAGCCAGACCCTGGCCAGCCTCCATCCTGAAGTCGTCGGCCAGCTCCGGGCTCTCTTCGTCGGCTTCGGCCTCACTGGAGGAAGCGAGCTCGCAAGCCTTCGCGACCTTGCCGGCGGTGACGGAGAGGCTCTTTCCATCTACCAGCGCTTCCCCGACCCGCAGAGCGCCCCTTCCGACGGCTATCGCAGCTTCAATTTCATGCTGCTGGGGCCCCTCTCCCCTCTGGCCTTTTCAGGACAGCCTCTTTTCCTCTCGGCTTTCTCTTCGGTGGCGCTCTTCCTCGAAGCCAACGACCTGGGAGAGAGGCCATGAGAGAGGGATTCCGCCCCTACGGCGAGGCCGTCTCGGCCCTGCTGGCTGATCAGGCTCGCCTCGCCGATGCCGACGAAAGGGAAGAGGACCTTCTGACGCTTCCCCTTCTCGAACTGGGTCGGGAGATGAGTGCCCAAGGCTGTTTCGACGGGGTGCGTGCCGGAGAGAGGGCCCTCTGGGGGATCGACGGCGGGCTGGCCCGACGTCGGCGTTTCGGTGACGTCGTGGTTCTCCTCGCTGTGGCGGCAGCACCGGCGGAGGGGCGTCCCCGGGCCAAGGGGGAGCTGCTCCGTTTCTCCCATGACCCCTCGGGGGAGATCCTGGTCCGAGCCCGCCTGTCGATGGAGGAGCTTATCGCCGCCGGAGAGTGTGCCGGTGACGACGGCTGGACCCTTTTGGACGGTTCCTTCAGCAGCGGTCTCGTCGCCGTCCGCCAGGCCGTCGACCGGCTCGACGGAGCCGACGGCGCCGTGGCCTCTCTCGTCTTCGACCGTCTGCCGCCCTGGATCGAAGCCCTGGAGAAGCTGGCCCGGGGGAGAGGGAAGATCGCGGCCCTCCCCAAGCTGACGGCGAGATCTCTCCTTCGGGACTATCTCGATCTGCCCTTTCCTGTAAGCGACAGGGCCCTGCTCTCGAAGCTTCTCCCGCCGGGGATGTGGATCGACCAGGAGCGCCTGGAGGCTTTCCTCGATCTTCCGCGGAAACCGCTCGGGCGTCTTAAACGCCGGTGGCCTCTCGATAGATCTCTGGCCGAACGATTGGAAGAGGCCGCATCGGCCTTCGCCCTCTCCCTTCGCCGGGCCTCCTTCCGCCCTCTTTCCGGTGGCGCCGCCGTCGAGATCGAAACGACGGGCGATCCCTCAGGGGCCGTGTCGGCCCTTTGGGATCAGTTCCCGTCGCGGCGTCTCAAGGAGCCTCTCCTGCTCGTCGCCGCCGATGAAGCCGTCAAGGGCCTTTCCCGGCTTTTGGGGAGGGAGGGGGAGGAAGGCGAAGGGAATTCCTACCGGTCTCCTCGGTAAAGTGGCTGATGAAAGGCAAGGGGCTCAGCAGGTAGGATAGGATCAAACGACGGCGTTCAGACGCCCAGGAGGAAAAACCATGGCGATTCGCGTGATTCTTGCTGATGACCATCCCATGACCCGGGCCGGTCTGGTGGCCTATCTGGAGGGAGAGCCCGACATCGAGCTGGTCGGGCAGGCCGTCGACGGCGACGGTGCCTGGCAGCTCATCGAGTCCCTCTCGCCGGACGTGGCCCTCCTCGACATCCGCATGCCCGGGACCGACGGCGTTGCCATTGCCCGGCGCATCAAGGCTCAAGGCCTTCCTTCGGCTCCCCTGATGCTCACCTCCTACGACTCGAAGCAGTATGTCATCGCCTCCCTTCGGGCGGGGGCCAAGGGATACATCCTCAAGACGACGACGCCGGGGGAGCTGGCCCAGGCGATCCGTGTCGTCGCCGCCGGGGGGCTCTATCTCGACAGCGAGGTGGCGACGGCCGTCGGCGATCACGACTTCCTCCCCGAGAGCCTTTCGGCACGGGAGCGGGAGGTCCTGGAGCTAGCGGCGCGAGGCCTTTCCAGCAAGGAGGTGGCCGAAAGGCTCTTCATCAGCGAGCGGACCGTCCAGACCCACCTGGCCTCGATCTATGACAAGTTGGGCGCCCGCAACAAGACGGAGGCCATGCTCCTGGCCCTCAAGTACGGCGTCGTCACCCTCGAGGAGCTGCTCGAGGAGTGAGGCGGCACCTTCTGGCCCTGCTTGTCGTCTCCATCCTCATCCCCTCTCTGGCCGTCCTCGTCGTCTCCGGCGTCAGCCTCTTCCAGCACGAGCGGGCCATGGAGATGGTGGCGCGCTCCTATGTGGAGGACCTCGCCCAGACCGTCGCCTCCCGCATGGAAGACGGTCTCCGGGGCAACGGGTACCTCTCGCCGACGATGCGGCTCATGGGGCTTCGGCTCTTTACGGCGGGGCTCTCCATGCCGGGGTGGGTGGCCGTCGTCAATGCCGAGGGAGCTGTCCTGACGGCCTCGCCGGGGGTGGAGATCCTCTCCAAGATCTGGCGTCCCGAGTTCCCCCTGGGGCGGGCCTTCGAGGTCCGGCGTCCCGCCGAGGACACTTACACCGTCGCCGCCTACCCCGTCGGGAGCGGTTTTTTCGTCGTCGCCGCCGTCTCCTGGAAACAGCTTCTGGGGCCGATGGTTCATTTCTCCCATCTCTGGGCCCTGCTCGTGGCCCTGTTGGGAGTGGCCGGACTGCTGGCCGTCATCCCCCTCTGGAGATGGCTCGCCCGGCCCTTGAGACGCCTCGAGGAAGAGGTGTCGACGTTGCAGTGGGGGAGGGACCTGCCTCGTCGCGATGATCCCGTGGCCGTCTACCAGGTGCGCCGCCTCCGGGAGGTCCTCCATGAACTGGCCCGAACCGCCGTCGACCGGGCCGATCTGACGCGACGGTACGTCTCGGACCTTGTCGGCGTTCAGGAGCTGGAGCGCTCCTCCCTGGCCCGGGAGATTCACGACGGTCCCGTTCAGGATGTGACGGCCCTGGTCCAGCAGATCCGTCTCGCCAAGAACGCCGCCTCGGCCGAAGCGCGGAGCCGTCATTTCGATCTGGCCGAGGAGGGGGCCTCCCTCGCCGTGAGGGAGCTTCGGGCCCTCTGTGACGAACTGGCTCCTCCCTGGCTGGAGCTCGGGCTCTCCCAGGCCCTGGCGGAGCTGACGGAACGATTCTGCCGTCACTTCGACGTCGAGATCGACTATGAAGTCGACGTCCGTCTCGAAGGACTCTCTCACGAGAAGGTCCTCTCCCTTTTCCGCATCATCCAGGAGGCCCTCAACAACGCGGTGCGCCACGGAGGCGCCGGCAGGATCGACGTCCGAATCGTTCCGGAATCGGATCTCCTCTGGGAAGTCCAGGTCGTCGACGACGGCCGAGGATTCGAACCGCCCGACGACCTTGTCCGATTCCGCCTCGCCGGTCATCGGGGCCTGGCCAACATGGAGGAGCGGGCCCGCCTCATCGGGGGCCGTCTCGCGATCCGGTCAGCTCCCGGAGAGGGGACGACGATCCGTGTCGTCTTCCCCGTCCGGGAAGGGGAGATTCCGTGAAAAAACTCCGTATCCTGCACGTACTGACCCAGCGCCCCGACGGAACGGGAAGCGGCGTGACGCTCCAGGCCCTTGTCGGCGAGGCCCGGAAAAAAGGGCTCTCCTCACGGGTCGTCGTGGGCATCCCCTGCGGTGAAGAGAGTCGGTGCCGGGAGGCCCTTCCAGCTCCCTGCCACCCGGTGCTCTTCGAAGGTCGAGACGTAGCCGGCGCCGTCGTCGGCATGAGCGACGTCATGCCCTATCGGAGCCGCTGCTTCAGAGATCTCTTGCCAGGCGAGCTGGAGCGGTACGAAAGAGCCTTTTCCCTCAGGGTGAGGGAGGCCGTCGCGGCTTACCGCCCCCACCTGATTCACCTTCATCACCTCTGGATCGGTGCGGCAGTCGTCGCCGAAGCCTTTCCCGGCCTGCCCCTCCTGGCGCACTGCCACGGTTCGGACCTGCGCCAGTTCCGAAACGGCCCCGCCCTGGCCGGAAAGGTGCGTCCCGCCCTGGCGAGGCTCGATGCCGTCGCGGCACTCAACGATGTCCAGGCCAGTGAGGTCGTCGATCTCTACGGCATCCCTCCCGAGGCCGTCCACGTCGTCGGCGCCGGCTTTGACCGCTCCCTTTTCCGTACGTCCCGAAAGGAGGTGCCTCCTCCCGTCGAAATCCTCTACGCGGGCAAGCTGAGCCGCGCCAAGGGGGTCCCGTGGCTTCTGAAGGCCCTGGAAAGAGTGGTCGATCTTCCCTGGAAGCTTCATCTCGCCGGAGAGGGGAGCGGCGACGAGGGGGCCCTCTGCCGCCGCCTCGGTCTCCCTTTCGGAGGACGCGTTCTCTTCCACGGTGCCCTCCCTCAGAAGGATCTGGCCGAGCTCATGGGGCGGGTCCATCTTTTTGTCCTTCCCTCTCTTTTCGAGGGGTTGCCGCTGGTGCTTCTTCAGGCCCTGGCTTCGGGCTGCCGCGTCGTTTCGACGGCCCTCCCCGGCCTGCCTCGGGAGCTTGTCGCAAGCGCCGGTGGAGCGCTTCGCCTCGTCCCTCTTCCCCGGCTTGCCGGTATCGATTCCCCCCATGCCGATGACGAGGAGCGCTTCCGGACCGACCTGGCCGAAGCTCTGGCGGAGACGATCCGTCTCTGCCTTCGTGAAGGCCCTCCCCGGGAGACGGCCGCCCTGGAGGCCTTCACCTGGCCTGCCGTCTTCGATCGGATCGAAACTCTCTATCGCCGGATCCTCGCCGGACGGAAGCCGCCTTTCCTGTACAAACACTTTAGAACTTCTTAGAATGGACGGGAGAAACACTCAAAAGGAGGGAAGCCCTCTAGGGCGCCATGATGCTGCTAAGAGTCCTTGGAGCCGCGGGAGAGGTGACGGGGTCCAACTATCTCGTCGAAGTGGGCCAGAGCCGTGTCCTGATCGATGTCGGCCTCCATCAGGGGAAAGACGAGGACCGGCGTAACCGCGAACCTTTCCCCTTCGAGCCCGCCTCGATCGACGCCGTGCTGCTTACCCATGCCCACCTGGACCATACGGGCCGAGTCCCGCTTCTGGTTCGCCAGGGTTTCAAAGGCAAGGTCTGGGCGACAACCCCTACCGTCGAACTTGTCGGCGTTCTCTGGAGCGACTCGGCTCACATCATGAAGGAGGAGGCCGAATGGCGCAACCGCAAGAACAAACGTCGCGGTCTGCCTCCCGTCGAGCCTCTCTACGAGGAGGCCGACGTCGAAAAGGCTTTGGACTATCTGGAACCCCTCAGCTATGACGATGTCTTTGAAATCGCGCCGGGAGTGAAAGTCCGTTTCCGGGATGCCGGCCATATCCTGGGAAGCGCCGTCATCGAGCTCTGGGCCAAGGATGACGGCAGACAGGTCAAGATCGTCTTCTCAGGCGATCTGGGACCGCAGCGGACGGTCATGGAGAGGAACCCCGCCTTCATCGAGGAGGCCGACTACGTCATCATCGAGTCGACCTACGGGGACCGGGAACACCGCTCCAACGAGGAAACCCGCCTCGAGTTCCGCCAGATCATGGAGCAGGCCCTGAAAGACCGGTCGAAGGTCATGATTCCGACCTTCGTCGTCGACAGGGCCCAGCGGGTTCTCTACGAGCTGATGCTTCTCCAGAAGGAGGGAGTTCTCAAGGACAACGTCCCCATCTACTTCGATTCTCCCATGGGCGTCCGCGCCACGGAGATCTACCGCCGCCACCTGCCGCTTCTCTCGGCGGAGATTCAGAAACAGATTAAAAACGGCAGAGACCCCTTCGCTCCCCATCAGCTCCATTTCGTCGACGGCGTCGACGAGTCGCGGGCCATCAACGGGGTCCGGCACGCCGTCGTTCTCGCCGGCAGCGGCATGGCCAACGGCGGTCGCATCGTCCATCACCTCAAGCACAACATCTGGGACGAAAAGAGCCACGTCGTCTTCGTCGGCTACCAGGCCCAGGGGACCCTGGGGCGCCGCCTTGTCGAAGGAGACAAGCTTCTTCGCATCGCCGGAGAAGAAGTCGCCGTCAAGTCGCAGCTTCATACCGTCAACGGCTTCTCGGCTCATGCCGACAGAACGGATCTTCTCGCCTGGGCGACGAATTTCGCCAACGGTCCCATGTTTCTCGTCACTCACGGTGAACCCCGTTCGGCGACGGCCCTCGCCTCGGCCCTCGAAGAGCGAGGCTACCGCGCCGTCGTCCCTCGTCTCGGCGAGGAATTCCAGCTCATTTCGGCCGAAAGGGGATTTGAGCGTGCTCTCGTCGTTCCCGCCTTCGGCTTCTCCGACCGGGAGGAGGCGGAGGGGCTGCTCTCGGAAGTCGCTTCCCTGGCTGTCGCCATGAGCGAGGAGATGACCGGCGACATCGCCTCCGTCCTTCCCCTCTTCCTGTCGGCGAAAACACTCCTGGAGACGGCCGGAGAGCGCCTCGGCCTTCCGGGGAAGGAAAGAGAGAAAGTGACGGCGGGAAAAGGATAGGCCTGTTCCCATCCGTCTCCCCTTAGGCTAACCTAGAGGAAGGCGGCCTGACCGCTCCGGCCTGTCATCCTTTCCCGACCCGGCGGGGCGGTTTGCCTGGAGTCGCTCTGTGTTGCCTGAACGGTTTTACCGAAGGAGGAGATCGTCATGAAGCGAAGCCTTGCCTTCTGGTCCGCCATACTCCTCTCGGCCCTGCTTGTCGCCGGAGGCTTTCGGATGCTGGGCAAGCCCTCCTCCTCGAATGAGCTGCTTCACTGCCTGCCGGGGCTTGCCGTGGAGGGGGATCGGCTCCTCCTTCAGGGCAAGGCGGGGGAGCTTCCTGAAAACCTCCCGCCGCTTCTCCTGGAACTTCCGGCTCTTGCGCCTGCGGCGACCATCGTCGACTCCCTCCTCCCCCTGCTGCGCCGATCCGAAGAGTTTGTCCTTGCCGTGGAGGCGGAGGGACCCACTCATTACGCCGTCCTCAGGCTTGACGACGTCTCCTTGCAGGCTCTTCAAGGAGGCCGTCTCCCCCCTTCGTGGGCGGAACCGGGGTTTGCCCTTTGCGACGGCGGAAGGGGAAGTTCGTTTGTCCTGGAAGGTCCCTGGGCCAAACCGCTTCAGGGGCGTTTCGAATCGGATTTCGTCCTTCTGGCTGACGGAGAGGCGACGATGGCCCGCTTCGAAAAGGCCCTCTCCACAGAGAAAGGAAGGGGGCCTTTCCGCTGGACCCTTCGCCCTCAATGGCCGGCTCACCTTGCCTTCCGCCTGACCCGGGAAACCGGCTCTCTGGAGTTTTCCGCAGCCTGGCGCTGTGACGGCATGCCCAACGAACTCGTCTGGCGCATCGATCCGCTGCCGTCGTTGGAAGAGCCTCGGTGCGGCCGCTGGGACGAAGGGGAGTTCCATCTGCCCCCGGATCCCGAGCTGGTCTTCGGCTGGCGCCTCTCTCCTGAAGAGGGCCGATTCCTCGGCGAGGTTCTTGAGGGGCTCTGCGGCGGTCCCGTCTCCCTCCCGGTCGAAATGAAAGAGGTTTGTTCTCCTGCACTGTCGACGGGTCCCTCTGTCGCCGCCATGGGAGCTCCCGCGGCGCTTCTCGGATTCCCCGTCCCGGGGATTTTCGTCCAGAGCCGCAGGAAGAGCGGCGAGGACGGGATCGAAAAGTTCTGGCATCTTCGCCTGGCGGGAGCGGGGATCTCCCCTTCGGAGGTTGCGGGGTTTCCTCGGGGCGGAACCGTCGCCTTTCCCCTGACCCTGACGGCGGTGGCCGACGAAGAACTGGCTCTCTGGGGCATCGTCGACGGAGGTTTGCTGCCGCCGCGGCGCCCCTTGGCCGCCTTCTTCCCGGGCCTTGCCGGCGAAGAGCGCCTCTGGGCCGTCGTCGACCTTCCTCGCCTTGCGGAGCGGCTTCAGACTCCGGAGGCCCTGGGCAGGCTCCTTTCCCGCTTCGGCCGCTTGCCGCTCCCCTTCCGCCTGATCCGGACCCTGCGGGAACTTGCCCCTCTGGGACGGATCGTCGTCGTCCTTCCAAGGCTCGACAGCGGCTGGGTCACCTGGACTCGGCCGTCGACATCAATCGAATAGAGGCAGCGAGGAGGTTCTTCAGTCCATGTTTCAAGATGCGTTGGAAGTTCTTCAACAAAGAGGCTTCGTCGAATGGTGCAGTCACCCCGAGGCCCTGAGCGGTCTCTTCCGCACCGAACGCGTTACGGCCTACATCGGTTTTGACCCGACGGCCGACAGCCTTCATGTGGGCCATCTGATCCCCATCATGGGGCTGGCCTGGCTCCAGAGGCTGGGCCATCGCCCCATCGCCCTCGCCGGAGGAGGGACGGGCATGATCGGTGACCCCTCGGGAAAGACGGCGGAACGGACGCTCCTGACCCTCGAAAAGGTCCGGGAGAACGTCGAAGCCGTAGGGCGGCAGCTGACTCACTTCCTCGACTTCGAATCCGAGGAGAACGGCGCTCTGCTCGTCAACAACTACGATTGGCTCGGCAGGATCGGGCTTCTCGATTTCCTCCGCGATACGGGGAAGCACTTCACCGTCAACTACCTTGTCGGCCGGGAATACGTCCGCAGCCGCCTGGAGGATCCGGAAAAATCGATTTCCTTCACCGAATTCTCCTACGCCCTTCTTCAGGCCCGAGACTTCCAGCATCTTTTTGAGACCTACGGCTGCAAGCTTCAGATGGGCGGCAACGACCAGCAGGGGAACATCATCTCCGGCCTCGACCTGATCCGGAAAACGAACGTCGCCGAGGCTTACGGCGTCACCTACCCCCTCCTCCTCGACTCGGCGGGGAACAAGTTCGGCAAAACGGCCGGGGGAGCCGTCTGGCTTTCGGCGGAACGGACGTCACCCTACCGCTTCTACCAGTTCTGGATCAACAGCGACGACGGCCAGGTGGAAAAACTCCTCAAGCTCTACACCTTCCTTCCCCTGGAGGAGATCGGGACTCTCATGGCCGATCACGGGAAACACCCCGAAAGGCGGGAGGCCCAGCGCGTCCTGGCCCGGCAGATCACGGCCACCGTTCACGGCGAGGCGGCGGCCAGGAGGGTCGAAAGAGCCAGCGAGATCCTCTTCGGCGGCGGCTTCGAAGCCTCCGAACTCGACGGAGAGCTTCTGAGGCTTCTCGAAAGAGAGGTTCCGTTCAGCGAGCGTCCCCGTCGCGAAGGCTATGCCCTCGTCGATCTTCTCGTCGACTGCGGTGCCTGTGCCAGCCGAGGCGAGGCCAAACGCCTGCTGCGGGGCGGCGGCTTCTCTCTCAACGGCAGCCGCCGGGACGACGAAACGATCGACATCGCTCCTTCCGATCTTCTCGACGGAGGCTATCTCCTCCTCAAGCTCGGGAAGAGACGGTTTCACCTCGTCCGTCTCAACTGAGCGAAGTCTCTTTCGCAACCCCTTGAACTGCCGACCAGGACCGGATTGCCGAGGCACCGATGTGAAATCGGGGCCTCGGTTTTTCTTTTGTCGTCCAGGCTGGACAAAGAAAGTCATTTGAGTTTAAATACCTATAGAGGTATGGCTATTTATCCTGCAATGACCGGGAGGCTATGACATGGCTAAAAGAGTGGTCGTCATCGGTGGGGTGGCCTGCGGCGGCAAGGCGGCGGCGAGACTGAGAAGGCTCGATCCCGAGGCGGAGATTCTTGTCCTGGAAAAGGGGCCCTACCTGAGCTACGCCGGCTGTGGTCTTCCCTATTATGTCGGCGGGGTCGTCGAGGAATACCGGGAGCTGATGTGCACGCCCGCCGGCGTCGTCCGCGACGCCAACTTCTTCCGGAAGGTGAAGAAGGTCGACGTCCTGACCCGTCACTTGGCGACGGCCATCGACCGGGAGGCCAGGACAGTGACGGCTCTTGACCTGGAGTCGCAGCAGGAGAAGACCTTCCCCTACGACAACCTCGTCATCGCCACGGGCTCTTCGCCGATCCGTCCCCCCATTCCCGGCGTCGATCTGGACAAGGTCTTCACCCTCTGGACTCTCGACGACGCCCTGGCCATGAGGGCCGCCATCGACGGCGGATCGGTGAAGCGGGCCGTCATCGTCGGCGGCGGGCTCATCGGCATCGAGGTCGTCGAGGCCCTTCTTTCCCGAGGAATCAAGGTCGATGTCGTCGACCTTCTGGAAAGACCGCTTCCGAACATGATTGACGAGGAGTTCGGTTCCCGCCTTGTCAAGGTCATGGCCCAACGGGGGGCTGCTTTTCACGGAGGGGAGAAGGTCCTTGAGATCGTCGGCGAGGGGTCGCGCATCAAGGCCGTCCGTACCGACAAGCGGGAGTTGCCCGCCGATATGGTCCTTCTTGCCGTCGGCGTCCGGGCCAATACCCAGCTCGCCGTCGACGCCGGCCTGGAAATCGGCCCGTCTCGGGGGATCGTCGTGGACGAGGCGATGCGTACCAGCGATCCGGCCGTCTTCGCCGGAGGCGACTGCGTCGAAGTCCGTCATCGCATTACCGGAGAGAAGGTCCGCCAGCCGATGGGGTCGTCGGCCAATCGAGAAGGGCGGGTCATCGCCGACAACATCGCCGGGAGAGGCTCCACCTTCGGGGGCGTCATGGGCACGTCGATCATGCGCTTTTTCGATCACACCGTCGGTCGGACGGGTCTCAACGAGGATGTCGCCCGCGAGAAGGGTTTCGACCCCGTCACGGTGACGGTCACCGCCGCCGATATCCCTCACTTCATGCCCGGGGCGGCCTGGATGGTGATCAAGCTCGTCGCCGACAAAAGGACAAAGCGCCTTTTGGGCGGCCAGTTCTTCGGCCCCGGCGTCGTCGACAAGCGCCTTGACGCCCTGGTGAGCGCCATCACCGGCGGACAGACCGTCGACGACCTCGCCGACGCCGACCTCGCCTACGCCCCGCCTTATGCCACGGCCCTCGATCCTCTCACTCAGGCGGCCAACGCCCTGAGAAACAAGATGGAAGGGCTTATGCCCGGTTACTCGCCGGGTGAGTTTCTGCGCCGAGCCCAATCCGGCGAGCCCTACCTTCTCGTCGATGTCCGAATGGGTTCCGAGCTTGATGTTCAGGGCAGACTGCCCTTCGAAAGCCAAATCAATGTCCCCCTGGGGGCTCTCTGGGAGAAAGCCGCCGAGCTGCCCCGCGATCGGGAGATCATCGTCTTCTGCAAGATCTCCCTCCGCGGATGGGATGCCGTCAGCATTCTCAGGGGGCACGGCTTCGAAAAGATCGCCGTCCTCGAAGGCGGCGTCATCGGCTGGCCCTACGGATTGAACGGCTGAAGAGGCCCATTAGGGCCTGAAAGGACATCGAGAAAGGCCCCGCCTCGAGGCGGGGCCTTTCTCGATGTCCTTTTATTGTGTAAGCTATTTGAAGTAGGGACGATTCATCATGCCCGTTTTGCGCTCACGGACTAAAGAGGCGCCCTTGGGGGTTCCCCTCCCAAGGCAGGTGAGGGGGAGGATCGGCCTGTCGTTTCGATCGTCATTTGCTCTAGGGCTTTTCGTCGGGGCTCTGTCCCTTTTTCTATTGACCCTTCCTGCGGCGGAAGCCGTCGTAGAGGTCGGGCTTTTGACGTGGAATCAGGATCAATCGACGGAAAAGGTTATCGCGGCTTTTGTCGACAGGCTTAAGGACCTTCATGGCGAGGTGCTGCTGTTGCGTCGTGACAGCGGTCTTTCTGCGGAGCGTTTCCAATCGCACATGGAAGAATTCCGACGCCGCGGCGTGGCCTGTGCCGTCGTCATGGGCAGCAGGGCGGCCCGGATGGCCCGTGAGGGTCGGTGGTGGCGCCATTTCCCTCTTGTCGCATCGGCCATCGCCGATCCGCACCATCTCGGGCTTGATGAGTCTCTTTCTGCGGTTTCCCCCGATATGACGGGCGTTGTCGCTGTTATGCCGCTGGAGGAGAATCTCTCCCTTCTGAAGTATCTTTCTCCGGCTGTCTCCGTCGTCGGGTTCGTTTACGACGGGAAAAACCCCGATGGTTTTTTTGAAGAGTTGGTTGGCCTCTCCCCGACCAAATCGGCGTTCGGCCTTTACGTCCGACCGGTAGCTGTCGAGAGAGCCATGAGGAAAAAGGAGGATTTCATTCGCCGGACCTCAGGTATCGACGCCTTTCTTGTCGGGACGAACAGAAGACTTTCCGAACAGGCCGTTGCCTTTTCCCAGTGGGCGGAAGGGAAGCCGGTTTTTGCCCTTTTCGAAGAGGGTGTCGCTTCCGGTGCCGTCGCCGGTCTCTACGTCGATCCGATCCACGTCGGTCAGGAGACGGCTCGCCTTGTCGCGGCCGTTCTCGGGGGAGAGCGGGCTTCATCTCTCCCCTACGTTTTCTGCTCAGAGACTCACTTCGCCGTCAACCTTGCCAGCGCCCGGCGGCTGGGCATCGCCATTCCCCGACTGATGATGGTTGAGCCGTCCAGGGTCTGGAGATCGTCGAACGGGATGAGGTGGTATGCCGACGACGGCAGCCTGCTCCCGTCATTGCGAATTGAAAACGATCCCGAGAGCCGGTCCTACCGTTCCATCGGCCTTCTCTGCTCGTCCGTCCTTTCCAACCGCTCCTTTATCGAGGGCGTCGTTACAGCACTGCGTCAGAGCAGAAGTAACTACGATCTCATGATGACTGATGTCGACGGCCCCCCAAGGCGTTCAGCGAGCCTTCTGTCGGAAATGGCCGACAAGGCGGACTTGGTCGTTGCAATCGGTGACGAGTCTCTCAAAAAAGCTCTGGATTTCCCGCCGCTTTTGCCCATCGTTTTCACGGGGGCTGGGCTTGCCGGTTTTGACGTTCTCCCTCAAGACCGACCGATGACGGGCAGCACCTTCCTCCTGGCGCCGAAAGAGCACCCCCCTATTCTGAAGAACCTTTTCGGCCGTGATCGGACCTTTATCCTTGCATTGCCCTTCCCCTCGACGGAAAGGAGCGAAACGGATAACCTCTATCGGGAGATGACGATGGCGGAGATGGAGATGATCCTTCTCCCGATCAAGTCGGTTTTTGACGAGGAAGCGAAGGCCAGGCTGATGCTTGAGGGCCTCGTGGCGGCGTCGAGAGGGGAAGGCCGGCCGGTTCTCATCGTTCCCTCTCTTCCCGAGGTCTACCGTGCCTTGCCGGCTTTGGGGCGGCTCATGAAAGAGCGGGAAGAGCCCTTTCCTGTCTATGTCACCTCCGCTTGGGTCCAGGAAGGATGGGGAGGGACGGTGGCTCCCGATATCGCTCCGGAAGATGTGGGGCTTGCCGCCGGGAAGTACGTCATTCAGGTTCTCGAACAGGGCGCGACCCCTGAAGATCTCCCCCTCTGGAGCCAGGAGGGAACGCGGTCGATCCGTCTGCATCGTCGCTGGCGGGAGATTTCCCGCTGGACGGTTCCTCCCGGCTGGGGCGGCGGTGTCAAAGAGGTTATTTTGGAAGGTGATCTCTCATGTCGTTGAACGTGGTCTGGTACGCCTCATCGGGCCTGAGGCCGTGGGAAAAAAAGGTGCTTCTCGATCTTGCCGAGGCCCTGGCTCCTGCCGTTGCCTCTCTGAAAGTCTACGCTGCCGACGCCCAGGGATGGGAGGGGGCCTTCTCCGTTCTTTCCTGGAAAAATCGTGATCTGCTCAGCCTGGGAAGAACCCTTTTCACCGAGGGAAGGCTTTGGCATTTCTGGGGCCAGGCTCCTTCCTGGGCTCGTGCCCTTGCCTTGCGGGCGGGAGTGGTCCACACCCAGTGGCGTGACTTCGGTCCCTGGCGGGGATCGATGTCGACGATGCTTCCGGTTTCGCCCGAAGGGGGAGCGGCCAGGCTGTCGCCTCTTTTCCGCTCCCGCTCCCTCTGGCTTTCCGAAGAGGGAACGTCGCCCTCCGCAGGAGGAGAGCCTCTCGCCATTCTGGCGTTGCCGATGGGGCGTTCCCTTCCTGACTGGAGTGACGGCCTGCATCTGACCCCGGTTCCCCTGGGCAGTGACGCGAGGGGAGAGAGACGAGGGCTTCTTGAGCGGGAGATTCTCTCCCGCTGGCGCGAGCGCGGCGGAGCCCTTCTTCTTCCCTGGGTAACGGCCGACCTCGCCTGGCTTGCCGTCCACGGGGCCCTTCTCGGTGTTCCGACCCTTGCCCGGCGCAGCTCTTTCCTTGATGAGTGCCTTGGAAGCGAGGGGTACGTCGCCGTCAGGGGTAGTGACGATGTCGGCTGGCGGTCGGCCCTTGAGGCATCCGGGGATCCTGACGGGCCTCCGGCAGCGGCCGCGGCCCGCCGTTGGGTGGAGGGGCGCTTCTCGGGGCCCACGGCCGTCGACAGGCTGTTGGCTCTTTACGGTCAGATTGTCGAGGCTTCGCGGTGAGGTGGAAAAAAACGTTTCTTGGGACGTTGCAGGCCCTCCTTTCCACGGGCATCCGAGGCCGGGTCGTCGCTGCGATGATCGGCGCCTCGGCCCGCCTCATCGGTCCCAGGAGAGAGGTGGCTCTGCAAAACCTGGCCCTGGCCTTTCCTGAGAGCAGCGAGGGTTGGAGGCGGGTTCAAGTGCGCCGCATCTATGACCACCTCGCCCTCTCCCTCGTTGAATTCCTGGTGACACAGAAGGACCCTGATCAGGCCCTGGACTGGGTTGAAGAGGTTTCGGGGCTGGAGCACTTCGAACAGGCCTTGGCGAAAGGGCGGGGCATCGTTTTGCTCACCGGGCATATCGGAAATTGGGAACTCCTCGGAGCCTGGCTCTGCCGAAAAGGCTATCCCATGTACGCCGTCGTCCAGCGGAACGAGAACCCCGAGACGGAGAGACTGATTGAAGAGAGCCGTTGTCGCATCGGACTCAAGACCCTTTCCAAATCTTTCGGCATGAGAGGGGTCCTTCAGGCGCTCAAGAAGGGGGCTGTCGTGGCTCTTCTCGCCGATCAGCACGGCGGCGATCTCCTGATCGATTTCATGGGGCGCCGGGCGAAGACCTTTTCCGGGCCCGCCGCCTTCTCCCTCCTGACGGGGGCTCCCATCGTCCCCGTCGTCTCCTTTCGCCGCGCTCCCTTCCGGCACGAGGTCGTCGTCCTTCCCCCCCTCGTCGCTCCGGAAGGAGAGCGCGCCTTCCAGATCAAGGCTCTCACCAGGCAGGCGAACGAGATCCTCGAGTCCCTCATACGTCTTCACCCGGAACAGTGGCTCTGGCTTCATCGTCGCTGGCGATGAAGAAGGGTCCTCCTCAAGTGGAGGACCCTTCTCCTTCGGCTGCTTCCGAAGGACTTGCGTTTACGGCCGATCGGAAAGCAGTGTTCCGGCGATGCTGTACTCCTCCCGGGCCATCTCGGCAAGGATGATGCGGACCTGCTCCGGCTGAGCATCCAGAGATCGGCATACGGCTTCCGTGACCTCTTTGACGAGACGTTTTTTCTGTTCCAGCGTCCTCCCCTGAAGCAGGTGTATCTGAAGAATGGGCAAAATCGATCTCTCCTTTCGATGACGGAAATCTCCTTGTCTTTCCTAGAGTAAAGATTTAGACTCTATTTGAGAAGGGGGGGTGAGGTCATGATCCTCGAATTCCTCTCCTCCGCGAGGCTCGTACCCCTGCCTGAATCGATGGAACTCTCGGGATTGCCTCCGGGGGCACGCAAGGTCCTAGTCGTCCTTCTCCCTTACGGCAGAGCCCTGATCGGCGACGTGTTCTGCGGTTATGAGCGCTGGCGTTTCGGCAGACTCGAACATTTCCCTTGGGAAGAGATTTCCCTTTACGATGATTCTCCCAAAAAACTCTCCGTCGAAGGCCTGAGCCCGATCGTCCTTCCGACAGGCATTGTCGCCCGATTGCGGCGTCTCCTGCTTGCCGAGGCGCTGCCGCCGGGCGATCACCAGCGAACGCTGAGCGTACTGATGCCCTTGCTTGCCGGGGAGGGACGGCAGCTTCCCGCTTCGACCACAGGAAGTCCCTTCGAGGAACTCCTGGCAGGAGATGGCCTTCTTCAGCGCGCCTACTGGGGGCTTCGTTTCGCCCTCTTCCGTAACGATGAGGAGTCCGTCGAGAAACTCTCCTTCTGGCTAAGGCGCGCCCGGCGTTCCTTCGACGACGCTCAGGGGCTTCCTCTTTTCTGGGCCTCTCCTTGCGACAACCCGGGCCGTCATGCCTTTGAAATGTTGGGATCCCTCGGCTTCAGCGACGAGCAGATCACCGATTTCCGTTCTCCCGACAATCCTTCCATCCATCGCTCTCAATGGGGTGTCCTCCTGAAACAGCGTTCTCCTTTCCCTTCGGGAAAGGACGGTGTGGAAAGACGGCTCTGGACCTTTTTCTCGGTTCCGCTTTGGGAAAACCTCCGACGCCGTGACGGCCTGACCGTCAGGGAAGCCCTTGTGGCTGCTCAAGGTTATTGGGAGGCCCGGGAAGGGGAGGTTTTTTTCCGCCACTTCCGTTCTCCTTGGTCGGACTGGAGCCTGACCGCGGCGATTGGGCCCGAACGTTACGAGAGTGTTTAATCTTAAGGCTTCTTGCCGGTTGTCGAAATACTGCACATGCAGTATGATAGTCAGTGAAGAGCTGTTTGCATGTTTTAATCACTTGGCCGTTCCAGTAAAGGAGGAGACATGGCTCAGGTAAAGTCCGCCCAGACGGTCCGGGATCTCTTCAAGGCCTATCCCGTCATTCCCGCTCTCAGGACGGGGAAGGATGTCGATCGGGCGTTGAAGCTGGCACCGAGAGTGGTTTTCCTTCTCGGTGCCTCCGTGCTTGATTTCGCCGGGAAGGTGCAGGCCCTTCAGGATGCGGGCCATGTCGTCTTCATCCATTTCGACCTGATTGAAGGCCTCCGGGCTGATGGAGCCGCTCTCGATTACCTCCTCGCCTCGGCCCCTCCGGAGGGTGTCATCAGCACCCACAAGGCCGTCATTGATCTTGCCAAGAAGGCAAGCCTGCTCCGAATCCTGCGCATCTTCGTCCTTGACTCCGAGGCTGTGCGCAAGGGGAGGGAGCTCGTGGCCGCCGTCAAGCCTGATTTCGCAGAACTCCTCCCCGGCGTGGCGCTCACAACGGTTGATGAACGCCATATTCGTGATTTCTCCGTACCCCTCATCGGCGGGGGGCTGATCACGGAACTCAGCCAAGTTCACTCCATCCTTCGGAAGGGAGTCACCGCGGTCTCGACAAGCGACACGTCCCTCTGGTGATTTCCGCCACAGTGCAGCTGTAACTCGCTTTTCCCAATACCCGGCCCCTAGAGATCAAGAGAGAGGTACCGGAGGCGTCTGTCCTGCGGTGCTTTTGTCGTGTCTGCCCTGAGGTTTCTCGAAACCTGTTGAGGGAGGGGATAGCTGGCGTCGGAAAAGACAAGGCGGCTTTCTGTGTGTTGTCTCTAGTTTATTTGCGAAGGAGGTCTGAAAGGCAATGACGAATCTTCTGGGTGAATTTATCGGAACTCTGGTGCTGGTGACCTTTGGTGACGGTGTCGTTGCCAATGCTCTTCTCAACAAGTCAAAGGGACAGAACGCCGGCTGGATCCACATCACCGTCGGATGGGGAGCCGCCGTTGTCATGGGCGTCTTCGCGGCCATCGCCTGCGGTGCCCCCCAGGCGGACATCAACCCTGCCGTCACGCTGGCCAAAATGCTGGCTGGTACCTACTCTATGCCTCATGCCGTCATGACCATGGCCGCTCAGGTGGCCGGCGGTTTCTGCGCCGGCGTCATCGTCTGGCTGGCCTATCTGGGCCACTGGGATGAGACGGCCGATCCCGGCCTCAAGCTTGCCGTTTTCTCGACGGGACCCGCCATTCGCAACGCCACTCACAACTTCATCACTGAGGCCATCGGCACCGTCTTCCTCGTTGTTCCCATCATGTTCATCTTCTCCAGGAACGTCGGCGGTCTGGCCCCCGGCTTCGGCCCCTTCCTCGTCGGCTGGCTCGTCATGGTTATCGGCATGGCCCTCGGCGGCCCTACGGGATATGCCATCAACCCCGCCCGTGACCTCGGTCCCCGCATCGCCCACGCCGTCCTCCCCATCGCCGGCAAAGGTGATTCCGACTGGGGGTACAGCTGGGTTCCCGTCATCGCCCCTCTTGTGGGCGGCGCCATCGCCTTTGTCATCGCCCGTGCTCTCGGCGTGATGTGATCCTCTCTCCTCGGGCAGGGGAGGAGGAATCCTTCTCCCCTGCCGGTTCCTCGGTTTCTGTTGTCTCTGGCAGGAAGGAGGCGTTCTCTGTGAAGAAGCTTCTGAACAAAATCGACGACGTCGTCGTCGAATCCCTGGCGGGACTGGCCGCTTCCCACCCGACGCTGGTCAGGCTCCACCCTTCAGTCAAGGCCGTTCTCCGGGCCGATGCCCCCAGGGTGAAGGTGGCCGTCATCTCCGGCGGCGGCAGCGGTCACGAGCCACTGCACGGCGGTTATGTCGGTTACGGTATGCTTGATGCCGCCTGTCCCGGTGAGGTTTTCACCTCCCCGACGCCGGATCAGATGTATGAGGCGGCCAAGGCCGTCGAAGGCGGCAAGGGCGTCCTGTTCATCGTCAAGAACTACACCGGCGACGTCATGAACTTTCAGATGGCCGCCGACATGCTCGCCGGCGAGGGCGTCAACGTCGCCCAGGTCGTCATCGACGACGACGTGGCCGTCCAGGATTCGCTCTACACGGCGGGCCGCCGTGGCGTCGGCGGGACCGTCCTGGCCGAAAAGATCGTCGGCGCCAAGGCCGAGGCCGGCGGGAGCCTGGAGGAGGTCAAGGCTCTCTGCGAGAAGGTCAACAGCCGGGTCCGTTCCATGGGAATGGCCCTCACCCCCTGCACCGTTCCCGCCGCCGGCAAGCCGACCTTCTCCCTGGCGGAAGATGAAATGGAGATCGGCATCGGCATTCACGGTGAACCGGGCCGGGAGCGCATGAAGCTCAAGCCCGCCGGACAGATCGTCGAAATGATGGCCAAGGCCATCGTCGATGACCTTCCCTTCAAACCCGGCGACGAGGTGCTGGCCTTCGTCAACGGCATGGGCGGAACGCCTCAGATGGAGCTCTTCCTGGTCTTCAACGACCTGGCCGCCTATCTCAGGGACAGGGGCCTCGTGATAGCCCGCTCTCTCGTCGGAAACTACATCACCAGCCTGGAGATGCAGGGATTTTCCATCACCCTGCTCAAACTCGATGAGGAACTCAAGGTGCTTTGGGACGCCCCCGTTGAGACGGCGGGCCTTCGGTGGGGGAGGTAGGAAGACACGCGATGACCCTCGACGTCCAGGGAATGCTCAAGGCTATCGACGCCATCGGCGAAACGTTGGAGATGCACAAGGACTATCTGACGGAACTCGATTCGGCCATCGGCGACGCCGACCACGGGATCAACATGAACCGCGGTTTTCACAAGGTCCGTGAGAAGCTTTCCGCGGGGACCTACGTCGACCTCGGGGCCGTCCTCAAAGATGTGGGCATGACCCTCATGTCCAGCGTCGGCGGGGCCGCCGGGCCTCTCTACGGAACCTTCTTCATGCGCATGTCGATGAAACTCGCCGGGCTCCAGGCGGCTGATACCTCCTCCCTGGCGGAGGCGATGGAGGAGGGCCTCAAGGGCATCGTTGCCCTCGGCAAGGCCCAGCTGGAGGACAAGACCATGGTGGATGCCCTGACGCCTGCGGTGGAGGCACTGAAAAAGGCCTCCGGAAACGGCGCCGCTCTTGCCGCCGCTCTTGAGTCGGCCGTCGCCGCCGCCCGGGCGGGCATGGAGGCGACGACGCCCCTTGTGGCGCGCAAGGGCCGGGCCAGCTATCTCGGCGAGCGCTCCGCCGGTCATCAGGACCCGGGAGCGACTTCGACCTATCTGATCCTCTCCACCCTTCTGACCTCTCTGAAGGAGAGGGTCTGAATGGTCGGCATCCTCGTCGTCTCCCACAGCGCCGAGGCGGCCAGAGGCATCGTCGCCATCGCCGGTCAGATGGCGGGAGATGGGGTTCCCCTCGACGGCTGCGGCGGAACCGATGAGGGAGGGCTGGGGACCTCCGTTCCGGCCATTGTCGCTGCGATCGAGGGTCTCCTTGCCCGTTCCGACGGGGTCGTTGTCATTCCCGATCTGGGGAGCGCCGTTCTGGCGGCTCGTACAGCCATGGAGCTTGTGGACAGTGATATCGGCAAGATCGTCATCGCCGATGGGCCTATTCTGGAGGGAGCCCTCATGGCGTCCGTCGAAGCCAGCATCGGCGCCGATCTTGATCGTGTCGCGCAGGTCGTCGGAGAAGCGAGAGATCTGAGGAAGCTTCAGGACTGAGGCGGTTTCATGCCTCGACCGATGAAAATGCAGGAGGGATCGTAATGTCCGAAAAGAAATATGTCGTGGCTATCGATCAGGGAACGACGAGTACCCGCTGCATCGTTTTCGACCTCGAGGGGGCACCTGTCAGCTCCCATCAGATGGAACATGAGCAGATCTATCCCAAACCTGGATGGGTCGAACACAACCCCATGGAGATCTGGTCCCGCACTCAGGACGTCATCCGCGAGGCCGTCAACACCAACGGCGTCAAACCCGCCGAAATCGGCGCCATCGGGATCACCAATCAGCGGGAGACGACGGTCGTCTGGGAGAAGGCCACGGGCAAACCCATCTATAACGCCATCGTCTGGCAGTGCATGAGGACCCAGAATTTCTGCTCCGAATGGCAGAAGATGGCGGGCTGGGAGAAAAAGGTCAACGATCGCACCGGTCTTGTCATCAGCCCCTACTTCTCGGGAACCAAGATCAAGTGGATTCTCGACAACGTTCCCGGTGCCCGAGAGAGGGCCCAGAGAGGCGAGATCCTCTTCGGCAACATCGACACCTGGGTCATCTGGAACCTCACCGGCGGCCCCAACGGCGGCGTTCACGTCACCGACGTGACCAACGCTTCGCGGACTCTCCTCATGAACATCGAGACCCTTCAGTGGGACAAGGAGATGATGGAGTTCCTCGGTGTCCCCAAGGCCATGCTGCCGGCCATCAAGCCCAGCAGCTACGTCTACGGCATGACGGCCAAGAGTGGCCCCTTCGGCATGGAGATCCCCGTGGCGGGAGACCTGGGCGATCAGCAGGCGGCCCTCTTCGGCCAGACCTGCTACGACGTCGGCGAGGCGAAAAACACCTACGGCACGGGCTGCTTCATGCTCCTCAACATCGGCGAAAAGCCGGTCCGCTCGAAAAACGGCCTCCTGACGACCGTCGCCTACGGCCTTGAGGAGGGCAAGGCCACCTATGCCCTGGAAGGCTCCATCGCCATCACCGGCGCCGCTGTTCAGTGGCTTCGCGACAATCTGCGTCTCTTCGACGATGCCCCCGACTCGGAGTGGTTTGCCCGCAAGGTTGCCGACAGCGGCGGTATCTACTTCGTCCCCGCCTTCTCCGGCCTCTATGCCCCCTACTGGGACATGAGCGCCCGCGGTGCAATCGTCGGTCTCACCCGCTACATCACCAAAGAGCATGTCATCAGAGCCACCCTGGAGAGCATCTGCTACCAGACCCGCGACGTCCAGGCCGCCATGGATGCCGACTCCGGTGTTCCCCTGACGGCTCTCAAGGTCGACGGAGGGGCCGTCAAAAACAGCCTTCTCATGCAGATGCAGGCCGATATCCTCGGCGTTCCCGTTGTCCGTCCCGTTATCAGCGAGACGACGGCTCTTGGTGCCGCCTATGCCGCAGGTCTGGCGACGGGTCTCTGGAAAAGCCTCGACGAGCTGCGCAAGCATTGGAAAGTCGACAAGACCTTCGACCCCCTCCTTGCCGCCGAAAAGCGGGAGGAGCACTACGCCGGCTGGAAAAAGGCCATCAGCAAGGCCAAGGGCTGGGTCGACTGACGTCGAAGCTGCCTGATGGAGGTTCCGTTCCGTTGCTGATATAATGCCATATTGAACTTTCTGATGTTGCGCGACAGAGGGAGAGAGGTCGCTCGCCGCTATCGGCGTGCGCCTTTCTCCCTCTTTTTTTACCGTCTTCCGGGGTCGAAAAATCGGCGCCGAAGTCCTGTCGTGGCATGATGGAGGTGTTCAGCAGTTGACCGATAAGACCTTTGACATCGTCATTGTCGGTGCCGGCATCGTCGGAGCCACTCTGGCACGGGAGCTCTCGGCCTATTCTCTTCGGGTCGCCGTCATCGACAAGGCCTCGGATATTCCCTCCGGAGCCAGCCGGGCCAACAGTGCCATGATCCACGCCGGTTATGACGACCAACCCGGTACGATCAAGGCCGATTTCTGTCCCATCGGGAACAGGCTCTATCACGAGCTCGCAGCCCCTCTTGATTTCACTCTCAAAGAGTGCGGCTCCTACGTCTGCGGTTTTGACGACGATGACCGGATACACCTGGAAAAACTTCTCGAACAAGGACGCGCTAACCGTGTCCCGGGGCTGGAGATCATCAGCGGGGAGACCTTGCGCCGCCGCGAACCCTACGCCAGCGGTGACATCACCCATGCCCTCCGGGCTCCGACGGGAGCCGTCATCAACAATTTCGAGGCGGTCCTCGCTTTCATTGACAATGCCCAGCAAAACGGCGTCGAACTCTTCCTGGAGACGGAGCTGAAAGATCTTCTCCTTTCGGCTGACGGCGCCGAAGTGGTCGGTGTGGCCACCAACAGAGGGCGTCTTTTCGCTCCCGTCGTCGTCAATGCCGCCGGCGTCTACAGCGACCTCGTCGCCCGCATGGCCGGCGACGACAGTTTTTTCATCCGTCCCACCCGTGGAGAGTACTACATCATGGACAAGCGTATCGGGAGTCTTGTCAACAGCTTCTTCTTCGCTTGCCCCACGCCCAAGGGGAAGGGAATCACCGTCGCTCCCACGGCGGAGAACAACCTTCTCATCGGCCCCACGTCGATCGTTCAGCCCGGCAGGGATGACACCTCGACGACTGCTGACGGCCTTGCCGAGGTCATTGACGGTGCCCGACGCCTGATTCCCTCGATTCCCCTCAACATGGCCATCACGGCTTTTTCGGGCTTGCGGGCGAACCCCGACACGAAGGACTTCATCGTCAACGTCTTGGAGCGACCGCTAGGATTTGTCAACGCCGCCGGCATCAAATCGCCGGGGTTCACCAGCGCTCCGGCCATTGCCTGTCATCTGGTGGAGCTCATGAAAGATCGTTTGGCCAAACGGATCTCCTTCATCCCTGATCCGACCTTTATTCCCGAGCGGAAGCACACTCCCCGCTTCGAGATGCTCTCCCTGGAGGAAAAGAGGCGGCTTGCCGAGGCTGATCCCCGGTATGCCCAGATCGTCTGCCGTTGCGAGATGGTCACGGAAGGCCAGATTGTCGAGGCGATCACTCGAGGCGCCCGTACCGTGGCGGCCGTCAAAATCTGGACTCGAGCGGGAGCCGGGCGTTGCCAGGGCGGATTTTGCGGGCCCCGGGTTGTCGACATCTTGGCCAGGGAACTCGGCGTCTCTTGCGAGGAGATCACGCGCCACGGCGGGCACTCGCGCTATCTCGTCGGCAAGACGAAGGACTACTGGTTCAGGGGGGAAAACTGATGGCCGATATGCAGGTCGACGTTGCGATCATCGGAGCCGGTCCGGCCGGCGTTGCCGCCGGCATCGGAGCCAGGGAGGCCGGAGCGGAAGACGTTCTCGTGCTCGAAAGAGATTGGGATCTCGGCGGGATCCTGCAGCAGTGCATTCATCCCGGCTTCGGCCTTCACGCCTTCAAGGAGGAGCTCACCGGTCCCGAATACATGCATCGCTGGATCGAGAGGGCCCACAAGGCAGGCGTGGCCTTTCTCACCAACTCGATGGTCTTCAAAATGGAGTCCGACGGCAGTCTCTGGGTCATGAACCCCGAAAAGGGCGTTTTTCACGTCACCGCCAAAGCGACCGTTCTGGCAATGGGGTGCCGCGAACGGCCCCTGGGAGCCATCAACGTGCCGGGCAGCCGCCCTTCGGGCATCTTCACGGCGGGAACGGCCCAACGATTCGTCAACATGGAGGGCTACATGCCCGGTCACCGGACGGTCATCCTGGGGTCGGGCGACATCGGCCTCATCATGGCCCGTCGCCTCGTCTGGGAGGGGGCCCGTGTCGAAGGCGTCTTTGAACTCATGCCCTGGGCCGGAGGGCTGCGCCGCAATATCGCCCAGTGCCTCAACGATTACGGCATCCCCTTCTATCTGAGCCAGACGGTGATCCAGGTTCACGGCAGGGATCGCCTCGAAGGCGTCACCGTGGCCGGAGTGGACGAAAAGCGCCGGCCCGTCGCCGGAACGGAGCGGTACATCGCCTGTGACTGCCTGTTGCTGGCCGTCGGCCTCATTCCGGAGAACGAGCTTTCCCGCATGGCTGGCGTCGACATTCACGCCGCAACGGGAGGTCCGGTGCTGAACGAGTTCTACCAGACCAGCCGTCCCTCCATCTTCGCCGCAGGGAATGTCGTCATCGTCTACGACCTGGCTGACTGGGTCAGTCAGGAGGGAGTTGCCGCCGGCCGGAATGCCGCGCTTTACGCTGCCGGTATTCTTGAAAAACCGGTCCGGAGAATCGAGGTTCGAGGAGGAAGGAACGTCCGCCTCTTTTCGCCCCAAAACATTGTGGGCAGCGGCGATGTGACCGTCTATTTCCGTGTCCTCAGGCCCATCGAAAAACGCTGCCGCATTTTTGCCGAACCCGGTCTTTTCGAGCGCAGACAGCGCTATGTCCGCCCCGGCGAAATGAACGAAATCCATCTCAAGGGGGCGGCCCTTCAGGCTTTGCCCGAGACCGTCACGACGATCACCCTTGATGCCGAGGAGGTCTGATCCTCATGGAAGAGCGCGTCTTGAGCATGATCTGTGTCAGCTGCCCTGTCGGATGTGATCTCCGGGTCCGAGTTCAGGGCAAGAAGGTCCTCGATGTCGAAGGACACTCCTGTCCCCGCGGAATCGACTTTGCCGAAGCGGAGGTGGCCAATCCGACGCGGGTTTTCGCCACGACGGTCCGTGTGTCGGGCGGCAAGCTCCCTGTCTGTCCCGTAAGAAGCCGACAAGCCGTTCCCAAGGAGCGCCTTTTCGATATTTCCAAAGAAGTGGCGCGTCTTGTCGTTCCTGCTCCCGTCGACATCGGGCAAGTCATCCTGCCTGATGTCTGCGGGACCGGCGTTGACATCGTCGCCACCCGCGATCTGAAAGCCAAGGAGGAATCGGCGTGATCGAGCGCGTCGTCGAAGTCAGAAACCCCCACGGTCTTCACGCCCGGCCGGCGGCTCTTTTCGTGCAGAAAGCCGCTTCCCACGAGGGTGTGGTTCTCGTTGCCAAAGGCGGCAAAGAGGTGAATGCCAAAAGCATCTTAAGCGTCATGAGCCTCGGCATCGAACCGGGGGAGACCATCCGTCTCCAGGCCGAAGGAGAGGGCGCGGAAGCTCTCCTTGACGCCCTGCAGGCCATCGCCCAGGATCAGTCGATCTGAATCGGCCTCCGATCGATTCGTTCTCTATTTTCCGCCCGGGGTTGCCCCGGGCGTTTTTTTCGGGCTCCGAAAGAAAGATGTGTAAATCACAAATTATTAAGAGTTTACTTTTTGGCGTGCCGGAGTCGCGGCATTAAATATAAACCAAGGGAGTCAATCCCATTTTTTATTTTCTCCGCGACGCTCGTCAGATGTAGGAAGCTCACAGATGCAGTCATATTGGCCGTTCGGATTATTGACAGGGCGAGGTGGGGTGTTTAAAATCCCAGAAGGAGACTTCTCTACGGAACAGATGGGATTCTTCGACCGTCTGTATAGTAAACGTTTAATCATGCAAAGGTCACAGAAAGGAGAAGGATCAGGATGACAAGTTACACGTCGAAAGAGCTCATGGAGATGGAGCATCAGTACGGGGCGCACAACTACCACCCTCTCGAAGTCGTCATCTCCAGGGCGGAAGGGATCTGGGTCGAAGACCCCGAGGGGAAGCGCTACATGGACATGCTGT
>JAHDQY010000011.1 GCA_018433595.1 Synergistales bacterium | reverse complement strand
GGGAACGCTGGCCGGAGACCTTCTCATGAACGTCCTCTACCGGGTCCGCCCCTACGAAGCGGTCCAAGGCTCGGCCGACGCCCTCTGCGCCCGCTGGTCCAGAAGCTGCATCGACCTGATCCGCAGCGGCGACGGCCGGGGTCTCCGCAACGCCTTCGAAGCCATCGTCGCCGACTTCGACGCCCTTCCCATCGTCGAAAAGCCCCGTCCCCGCGTCGGCATCGTCGGGGAGATCCTCGTGAAATACCATCCCGGCGCCAACAACGACATCGTCCGGTTCCTCGAATCGGAGGGAGCCGAAGTCGTCGTTCCCGGCCTCCTCGACTTCGGCCTCTACTGTCTCTACGACCACAAGGTCAGTTACGACATCCTCTCGGGCTATCTCGGATCGAGCCTCGCCGCCCAAGCGCTCATCTCCCTCTTCGAATGGAAAAGGCGCGGCCTCCGCCGCGCCCTCGCCTCAAGCCGCCGTTTCTCACCGCCCGCAACGATCGACACGATCGCCCGCTACGCCGAACGCCACCTCTCCCTGGGCAACCAGTCCGGCGAGGGCTGGTTCCTCGTCGGAGAAATGGTCAGACTCCTCGAATCGGGCGTCGACAACATCGTCTGCATCCAGCCCTTCGCCTGCCTCCCCAACCACATCTTCGGCAAGGGCATGATCCGCGACCTCCGCCGGGCCTTCCCCCGGGCCAACATCGTCCCCATCGACTTCGACCCCGGCGCCAGCGAGGTCAACCAGAGAAACCGCCTCAAACTCATGCTCTCCGTCGCCCATCGGGCGATGGAGAGCGAAAGCCCCGCCTCGCACAGCCCCCTCGGCTAGGAAGAGGAAATCGACGGACCGTAGCGTTCGACGAAGGCGTCGACGACGGCCAGGAGATCCTCCGTCAGATAGCCCCGGGCCCGCTCCTTCAGGGAGGAAGGGACGCCGCCGTAAAAGGCCTCGGCCACGGCTCCCGCGATGGCCGCCTGGGTGTCGGCGTCGCCTCCCAGGGAGACCGCCTTTCGGAGGGCATCCTCGTAATCCGTCGACTCGAGGAAGGCGATCAGCGCCTCGGGGACGCTCTCGGCCGCAGCCGCCGAAAAGGCGTAGGTCGGCCGGATCGCCTCAAGGCTCCTTGAGAGATCGTAGCCGAAACGCCCCTCGATGAAAGAGACCATTCCGCGGCGGCACTCCCCTCGGCGGGCCATGAAGACCGCCGCCGCCACGGCCTGGGCCGCCCGAACCCCCTCGGGATGGCCGTGGGAAACGACGGCGCTCGCCTCGGCCGCATCGAGGACCTCCTCCATCGACTGGAAGGCCCACCCTACGGGGCTCACCCGCATGGCCGAACCGTTTCCCCAACTGTCCTTCCACTCCATCCCTCCCGAAAGAATCCAGGAGCGGAAGCGTGAGCTGAAGCCCGCCTCGAAATAGCGCCTCCCGTAATCGACCAGCACCGGGCCATACTCCCTGCCCGACAGCAGCGCGTCGGCCACGGCCACCGTCAGGACCGTATCATCGGTAAAGCGCGTCCGGTCCGTGAAGAGCTCGAAATCGACGCTCTTCAGCCCTGCCCTCTCGTAGGCCGACCCCACGACATCACCCACGATCGCGCCCCACAAAGCGGATTCCCCCTTTTTTTCAAAAAATCGGATAACGAAAGGGCCGTCCCTGCGAGGACGGCCCCTGGTTGAACGATAGGCGAAATGAAAGGAAAGCGTTAAAGTGAATCGGGTTGAACCGGAAAAAGAGAAGGCACGTCTTTCAAAGGCCGCGACGAAAAGTGACGAAGATGAAGTGCGACAGAACAGCGACGGGAAGGAGCGATCAAAGAGATGCGATAGCACGACGAAAGGTGCGAACCTGCTGCAGATGAAGAGCGACGAAAACGGATCTGAAGTGCGGCGGAAGGTGCGAAGAAGGCCGGTCGGAAGATTGAATGAGCCGTGATCTCAGCAACGACGATGCAGCGACGTGCCTTCAGGGACAAGAATAACCTCTTTTCAGATCCCTTGCTTGAAGGGGCCGTTTAATTCACGTGATGTTTCAGATAATTATGACAGAAAAATCGTCTTTGTCATCGACGGCCGGCGTCGGCCGAACAAAGGAGGCAAAAGATGGAGCGTCTTCCCAACTCGTCAGGCTGCTTCGTCTGCGGCACGAAGGAGGAAAACCCCCGGGGGCTCGCCGTCACGATCTTCTGGGACGACGCGGCCCGGCGGACCGTCATCCCCTTCGAGGCCGAACGGAGCTGGTGCGGCTACGAGGGCGTCGTCCACGGCGGGATCCAGGCCGCCCTGGCCGACGACGCCATGGCCTGGGCCATCCGTCGGGGCGAGGGGACCTGGTCCGTCACGGCCCGCATGGAAGCGACCTACCGGAAACCCGTCCCCATGAAAAAACCCTGCCGCGTCCTCGGCAGGGTCGTCGCCCGCAAAGGACGAAAAATCTCGACGGAAGCGGAGATCGTCGACGGCGACGGCATCATCCTGGCCCAGTTCAAGGCCCTCTTCATCGAAGTCGACGAAAAGAGCCTGCGGCCCTAACCCAGGAGCTTCACCAGCTCAGAGGAAGAAAGAACATCAATCCCCAAAAGCCCCAGCGCCTCCTTCTCCGGAAAGTGGCGCCTGTTCCCTGTCACGATGGGCACGCCTCCCGCGCCCAAGGCCGCCTCGACAAAAAGGACATCTCCGGCATCGGGCAGGTGGAGACGGACGGGCAAAAGAGCCGGCGTCACCTGTTCGCAGAGAGGGAAGAAGGCGGCGGCGAAAGCGTTGACCTCCTCCTTGGTGAAACGAAACTTCGGCCGAGTCAGCACGTCGACATACTCCGTCAAGATACGGACATCGGCAACGAAAGCAAGCCGCCCCTGAACGACGGCGTTGGCCACCCGGGCAGGAGCCCCATCGGGCGAAAGCAGCGCCGAGACCAGCACATTCGTATCGATGACCACACGCGCCGGGCTCAAGGCGAGGGGACTCATCGCCTGCGGTAGGCGGTGATCTCGTCGTCGATCTCTTCGTCGGTGAGATCGGAAACGCCCCGGGCCCGGGACAGACGCCGCATCGTCTCCAGGGCCATCGTCGCACGCATCCGCTGAAAGGCATCGAGCAGGGCGACAGGATCTTCGTCCTCCTGAAGGGAGAAACAAAGGGCCCGCGGCCTGTTGCGGACCATCAGAACCTTGGCTTCACCGGTCCCGTACAGGAGAGCCGGATTGGTCTTGATATCGCGGGTCGTGACAACCTTCATGACAGACACCCCCCTAAACGCCCTACAAAAGAGGTCCTTTTGTCTCATTATAGCAAACGATTTGTCTTCCCACACGCCGCTTCGGTGAAAATGTCTTTTGACTTCCCGCAAAATACCCTCTATAGTATGGGAGCAACAGAAGTACCCACCCTTTCCACGTTCAGGGGGAATACACAATGGCAGAACTGATCATGAGGCACTACACCGTCAAGGATCACGACTGTGAACCTTGCCGTGAAACGGCTGAGACCCTCCGCAACCTGGGCACCCAGATGGCGCCTCGCCTGGCCCCGCTGGGCCTGGAGCTCAAGCTCCAGGAGGCCGAGATGGCCGAGGCGACGGAGGAAAACCTCCGCCGGGCCAACCAGATCACCTTCACCTGCGAAGAGGCCGAAATGAAGGAAATCGCCCTTGAGGAGGTTCTCGGCCTTGAAGTGCGCCACGACGCCGAGGGCGGCGGCTGCCGCACCCTCATCTTCGAGAACCGGCCCTTCCGGACACTCCCCTCCGGCCTCATCGCCGACGGGATGATCCGAGCCGCCTTCTCCATCCTTGAGGGGGGCGACGGTTCGAGCTGCGGCGGTTGCGGCGGCGGCTGAGGAGTCTAGGAAACGACCGTCGTCGACGGCCGTCTTAAGAACAGATTGAAAAAGGGGGTTTCGACATCCGTCGGAACTCCTTTTTTGTCCTTCGATTTTAAGTCCCCATTGCCCTCTCGGCGCATTTGGCGTATGCTTTACACAAAAAAAAGATACATCATAACGTATTGTCGTGATTCATCGGTGAAACGGCCTGATGCCCGGCAGGAATAGGCGAAAGCAAGAGACACCGCCTTTCGAGGCAAGACCCCTTCGCGGAAAGGCTCGCGCCTTTATTGCGGAAACGAAGAGAGGGAACCGACATGAGCGATAAGGAGATCTGGATCACCACCCGCGGAGGCGACAGCGGAACGACCAGTCTCGGCGACGGGACCCGCGTCGGCAAGGACCACCCGAGAGTCGAGCTTTACGGCACGATCGACGAATGTCAGGCCGCCCTGGGACTGGCCCGCGCCACGGCCTGCGCCCCTGAGCTGTCCGAAAGCATCCTCAAGCTGGAGACGAGCCTCTACGGCGTCATGGGCTACCTGGCCCTCTTTCCCCGCCAGAAGGAACCCGACCCCGAAACGCTCGATGCCGTCGTCCTCAACGTCAAGAACATCGTCGGCACCCGCTTTCAGTTCGTCCGCCCCGGAGACAGCCTCTCCGGAGCCGCCCTTCATCTGGCCCGCACCATCTCCCGCCGGGCCGAACGGCTCGCCGTTCCCCTCCTGAGGGACGGAGAGCTCAGCGAACAGACCTTCGCCTACATCAACCGCCTCTCCGACGCCATCTACGCACTCTCCCTCTGGACAGACCATGTCTGCCGGAATCAGGATAAAGCCTAAGGAGGGAAAGTCCCATGGATAGCCTGCTTTCGCCCGCACGGAACACCGACCTGAGACAGATCGTCTATGAAAAGATCAAGGAAGCCATCGTCAACGGCGTCATTCCACCGGGACAGCGCCTCAGCGAAGTGGAACTGGCGGACCAGCTCGCCGTCTCCCGCACCCCCGTGCGGGAGGCCATCCGTCAGCTCTCCCAGACGGGGCTCGTCACCCTCATCCCCCGACGCGGCGCCTACGTCACCCTCCCCACCGTCCAAGACGCCATCGACCTCTACGAACTCCGGTCGGGGCTGGAACTCATCGCCATGGAGCGGGCCTGCAAAAACCCGCCCAAGGAAGAGCTCCTCGAATGCCTGGAACTCTTCAAAAACGCCACCGACGACATCTCCGTCACCGTCTTCCTCGAAGGGGACCGGAGGTTCCACGCCGCCATCAGCGCCGCCTCGAACAACCGCTACCTCCAGGAAGTGCTTCAGAACATCGCCGATCAGATCAACCTCTGCCGCCACTACTCCGTCGAAAACCTGCCCCTGGGCACCTCTTCCCAGGAGCACGTCGCCATCATCGAGGCCATGCTGGCCTGCGACTGCGACAAGGCCATCGTCGCACTCAGGGAACACCTCGACCGCTCCCGCGACGCCCTCGTCAAATTCCTCGAAATCCATCAGAAAGAGCGACCCTGACCGCCTGAGCCGAAAGCCGGGGCGCCGCCATGGCGGCGCCCCGGACATCCCGACGTCAAGGGAGGAATCACCTCGTGGCCTTCTTCTTCTACAAACTGGCCGGAAGCCTTGCCGCGCCGCCGGGCCTCATCGTCGTCATCCTCCTTCTCCTCGCCCACCAGGCCTTCCGCAGACCCCGAAAAACCCTTCTGGGGACGGAACTTTTCCTCGTCGCCCTCTGTCTCTACCTGCTCTCGGCCCCGGCCTCAAGCCGCCGCCTCGTCGGCCCCCTTGAAAGCGTCACGCCCTCCCTACCGGAAGGCGACCTGAAAGCCGCCGTCGTCGTCCTCGCCGCCGGCATCCGGGAGAGCGACGACGGCAGACGGGAGCTCAAGCCCCACAGCCTCCAGCGTCTCGTCGGAGGCTGGGAGCTCGCGCGGGAACGGGACTGGCCTCTCATCGTCGCCGAAGCCATGGCCGAACAACTCGCCCGATGGGGCTTCGAGGGAAAGATCCTCCTCGAAAACCGATCGCGGACGACCTGGGAAAACCTGGCCCAGACGGCGCCGCTCCTCAAAGCCGAAGGAATCACCGACATCGTCATCGTCACCCACGCCTACCACATGAAAAGGGCCCTCCTCTGCGCGAAGAAGGCCCTTCCCGAAAGCACCCTTCACCCCTGGCCGGTGGGACACCTGGCCGACCGGGTCCGGCCTTCGGCCCCGGACTGGCTCCCCGACGCCGGAGCTCTCTTCCAGTCCATGATCGCCCTCAGAGAGCGTCTGGGACTCTTCGTCTACCGGTTTTATCTTTAGGGCCAGCGAGAGCGGGGTCAGGTCCACACATTTGACAAGGAGATTCACCTTGTCAAATGTGTGGACCTGACCCCGCTCTTGGTCTTGGCTGACCCCGATCCTGACCCCGCTCTTCGCCTTTATTCCTGCTTCTGCAGCTCCTCGACGCGGGCCGAGATCTCCCGGATCTCCTGCTCGATCTCCGCCAGCCGGGCCTGCAGGTCCTTGCGCTCGCCCGAGAGCTTCTCGATGCGCTTCAGCAGGCGGTCGATCTCCAGACGCCCCATCGCCTTGCTCGTGTAGAGGGCGCCGGGGTCGTCCTTGTCGATGTCCCACAGGAAACTGATGCGGCCTCCGCTCTTGCGGGCCGGGATGACGCCGCCGTCGATATCGAAACGGATCGTCTTGATCCCCGCGAGCAGATCGTTGCCCTTCTCGTCATAGCGGGGGAAATAGACGTAACCCTCGAACTTCCCGTTGAGCTTGAAGTTGAAGCGCCGGTCGTAATCGACGGGCTCGTAGGACTTCTTGCCGATCCAGAGCTTGACCTGCTTGTCGAAGGGCGCCATGCGCAGAGCCGAGCCGCGGTTGTCGAAGGCCAGATGGATGGCCACCTGCTCCTGAAGGTTCAGCGTCTTCAGAAGCTGATAGCGGTACTGGTCCGTCTCGTCGGCCGTCCAGAGGTTTTTGTCGGCCTCGGCCTGAATCAGGGCCTCGACGTACTGGGCCGAGCAGTAGGTGGCGGTGATGTCGGTGTAATTGGCGTACTCGTGATCGGCCAGCGTTTCGATCCGCCCCCACTGCCTGGCGACCTCTTCGAAACGGCCGGCCCAGGCGGGCAGGGCAAATAGGCAGAGCAGAAGAAGCGTCAGGCCCGTTGCGATTCGTCTCATGGCATTGCCTCCCGTGTTTTCGGTCTTGTCGGACGTTGTCATTATACCTTACCCCGCCTGAATGAAGCCACAGAAAAAGGGGAGCCCGAAGGCTCCCCTTTACGTGATGCAGATTAGATCAGCTTAGAACTTGACGTGGGTACGGAAGCGGATGAGGTGATCGTCGTTGACGCGAGCACCCGGAAGCGTGCTGTTGCCCCAGTCGACATCGTCGTAGGCCAGCTCGAAGCTGATGGCCGGGGTGTACTGGTACTTGACGCCGAAGGTCCAGTTCTTGGCATCGTCGACGCCGACGGTGTCGTACTCGGCCTGGAGATAACGCTCGAAGGTGGTCCACTTGTCGTTCCACTTCTGGGTGAGGTAGGCGAAGAGGATATCGGTCTCATCCCAGTTGCGGTTGATGAGAACGGAAGCGCCGTAGAGGTCGTAAGCGTACATGTCGCCGTCGTTGTTGGCGTTCCACACGTTGAAGCCCTCATCCAGCTTGGCGTACTCGAGCCAGAAGCTGGTGAAGCCGAAGGCTTCCTGCTTCACGTCGACGATGGCCTTCCATGCCTTGGGGCTGTCCTCGACGCCGAGGCCGTAGGCAACATCGTTGTCCTGCACGTAGTAGGCACCCTTGAAGGCGATGTTGGGGTTGAAGTTGAAGGC
>JAHDQY010000065.1 GCA_018433595.1 Synergistales bacterium | reverse complement strand
GATCGTCATCTCCTTCAGGAGGCCCCGCCCCCGGTAGCGGGGTTTGACGAAGGCCATCCCCAGTTCGACGTCATCGGCTCCGGCGGTGATCTCCAGGGCGCAGTGGGCCAGGATGTCGCCGTCGGAGACGGCCACGAAGGAAGCGATGTCCCCGTTGCGGTTGAGCTCGACGACGCGCTCGGGGTAGTAGAGGTGGCTGTTGGGGTAGGAGTAGCCGTAGGCCTCGTAGGCGCAGCGGGCGACCTCGATGGCCTCTTCGGGCCTCATGGGGCGGATCGACCAGGCGAGGGGGCCCTCGTGGCGTCCCTCGCCGGAGGCGGGGGACGGCCGGCCTTCCTTCCGGGGGGACAGGGAGGCCTCATCGGCCACGGAGCGGTCCGGCAGGTACTTGACGAGACGCGTCTCCTTCCCCTCGGGACCGAGGTTGCGGAAGGAGACTTCGTCCATGAGGTTCCGCATCAGGAAGAGGCCCAGACCGCGGCTGGAGGCCTCGTCGATGTCGCGGGGAGCGCCGTAGGCGGCGACGGCTTCCGGGGCGTAGGGGATGCCCCGGTCGGCCACGGTCAGAGCCAATCCCAGCGGAACGGACTCGACGGTGACGTCGAAGGCGGCCTCCTCTCCCTCCTCGTAGGCGTGGTCGAGGACGTTGGTCACGGCCTCTTCCAGCGCCACCTCGATCTCACCCAGAGCCTTCCCCGCGAAGCCCCTCGATCGGGCCGCTTCGGCGACGAAGGCCTGAAGGGGGGGCAGGGCTTCCATCTCGTTGGGGAGGGTCAGCCGCGCCGGCCGCCTCACGACGGAAGTCTCCCGTCGATGATGCGCCGGATCTTTCCCGTTCGGGCCACCCGTTCCAGCGACTGGGCCGGGACGAGTCGGACGACGATCTCCTCCAGCTCCCGGTTGCGGGGGTCCTTGTAGACCTTGGCGCCGGCCAGGATCGCCTCGGCCAGGGCGGCTTCGGCGGCCTTGTCGCCGACGAGGCCGCCGTCGAGGGCTTCGACGGAAAAGGTCACCCGCGCCTTCGTTCCCAGGGGATCGACGCGGATCTGGAAATCCGAGGAGAGGCCCCGGAAGGGGCCGATGGCCTTCTGGACCTCTTCGAGGTAGAGCTTCCCGAAATGGACCCGGACGTGATCGCCGGTGCGTCCCAGGAGGCGGAATCGGGGCCAGCTGCGGCCGCAGGAGCAGGGCCCTCCGATCCAGGCGGCCCGGTCGCCGATTCGGTAGCGGATCAGGGGGTGGAGCTCCCGGGTCAGGGTGGTGGCGATGATCTCGTCGTCGATGATCTCCGTGTAGCACCAGTCCTCGGCGGAGTGAAAGACCGTCGGGTCGTCGATCCCCTCGCAGGGATATCCCATGGGGCCGATTTCGACGGCGCCGTAGAGGGGGGAGGCGAGGACCCGGCAGCCGAAGACGCGCTTCAGGATTTCCCGGCCCGCCTCGGGAAGGGGTTCTCCGGTGAAGCAGACCTTCTCGATCTCTCCGGTCCAGCCCGTGCGGAGGGCCGTTTCCGCCAGGGACAGAAGGGCGCTGGACATGGCCATGACCACGTTGGGGCGGTGCTCCGAAAGGAGCTCCAGCGTCTCCTCCGGCGTCTGGTTGCAGGTCATGGAGAGGATCTGGCAGCCCGTCTCCTCCAGGGCCCGGTTGAAGGCCAGAAAGCCCGTCCAGAGGGCTCCGGCGCGGAGGAGGTTGGCCACCCGGTCGCCCCTGCCGATGCCCAGGGCGCGGAATCCCAGTCCCGTCGCCTTGCCCGAGGCGGCGAACTCCCGGGGCGTCCAGGCCACGTGGCGGGGCTTGCCGGAAGTGCCTCCCGAGGCGAAGAGGTAGCAGGGGGCCTTGGGATCGGTGAGCATCTCCACGTTGCCAGGAGGGCAGTGTTCGGCGAGGTGGCTTTTTTCCAGGAAGGGGAGCCGGGAGAAGGCTTCGAGGTTTTTCAGGGGGAGCCTGACGTCGGCGAAGTGGCGCCGGTAGAAGGGGCTTTTCATCGCCTTGGAGACGATGGCGTTGAGGCGGGAGAGGAGGAGGGCCTCACGCTCCGTTCCGGCGATGCGGTTCTGCCCCAGCAGTTCGGGAGGCAGATCCTCCCTGTTGACGAGCCGGACGAGCCTGAGGGGGATCTGGGCGCCGTCGTGGGGCACCGTCCCGTCGAAGCCGAGGCCCATCGTCCCGGGCCTGCAGAAGCGCAGAACGCCCAGAGCGGCCAGGGATTCCACGAGGGGCTGGACCCTCCGCGGAGGCGCCGCCACGCCGGCCGTCGAGAGATACCAGGACATTCCCCGGAGGTTCCCCCCCGTCAGGTCCTGCAGGCTGTTGACGGCGTTGACGTAGATCGTGCGGTTCAGCGGCGACGGCGTCACGTCGGCCCCGCGGCCGACGATGACGGTGTGGCTCCCCCGACGTCCCTCGAAGAGGCCCCCCTCTTTCCGGTGGCGCCGCCAGCGGGCCAGCTCCCGCTCCTTGCGGATCTCGACGGCCTCGTCGAGATCGACCCTTCCGGGAGGAAGGGCGGGAGAGAGTTCCTCCAGGGCTTCAAAGAGGCGCTCGGCGAAGGCTTCGGCGTCGCCTTCGACGAAGAGGTTCTGACAGCTCGTGCAGGCCCGCTGCTCCCAGAGGCAGATGTCGAGGGCAAATCCCCGGGCCGCCTCGGCCAGGGCCGTTTCGTCGAGGCCGTCGGCGACGACGCCGAAGCTCACCTTGGGTCCGAAGGCGAGCAGCTCCGTCTGGGGCCCGAGGCCGCTTTTGTATTCCATGACGGCCTCCTCGCCGCCGAAGAGAAGGACGGCGTCGAAGGATCTCTTGGCCAGATCCGTCACGGCCGCATTCGAGCGCCGCCAGTAGGTGAAGGCCAGGTGGGAGCTGATCTCTTTTTCCGTTTCGGCCTCCATGAGGGCCTCGAGGAAAAGGAAGGGGAAGACGGGATCCTGACGGGAGAGCTTGAGGATGTTGACGTTTTTCGTGATCAGCCCCAGCAGGAGGGAGTCGATGGAGCCGAGGAAGATGTTTCCCGCCGCCACGTGGCAGATGCTCCCCAGGGGGAGGGCCCGGGCCGGGCCGCTTCGGGGGAGCTTGACCCAGTGATCAAGGGTGTAGGGATCGCCGAGACAGGCGAGGCGCTCCTTGAGGAAGTCCCGGGAAAGAAGGGTCGCCAGGGCGTCGGTGGCCCGGTCGACCAGCTCGGGCGAGTAGCCCGTGATCTTCGGCATCGCCTCGGCGATGCGCCTGCGGTAGGTGCCTTCGGGGGCCGTCAGGAGCCGGCCCGCCCTCTCCAGAGTGTTGAGAATCCGCTCCAGGGGGACCCTGCGGAAGGAGGCCGAGCGTTCCTTCAAGAGTCCCGGACCGAACCAGTGCCGGGCCCGCTCGACGGGGAGATCTCCGCCGTGCCGTTCCCAGGTGCCGAAAAAGAAGTGACTCTGCTGATCCATCCTGTCCCCTCCCTGTCGAAAAAAGCCGAATGAGAGACGGTTTTGCACAAATTCATTTTAATGCCTCAGACGGAGGAAAGTCGACACCCTTAAGGCCGCTGCGAGCTCTCCTTGGATATCGATTGAACGTGCGGATCCGCGGCGACGTTTCTAAAGCGCGATGGAAAGATCGCGGCTCGGGTGGCGGGAGAATGAAAAAACCGCCGGAACCTCCAGCTGAAAAGAGGTTCCGGCGGCGGAAACGACGGCGGTCCCTGACGGCGGAAAGCCCTTCCCTCGGCGGGCCGTCGGGCCGCGGGAGAGTTTTTGGTCCTCCCGAGCTACTTGATCAGGCCTTTCTGTTCGGCGGCGACGACGATCCCGCCGGCCTGGAGTTTCGCGAAGATCTCGTCGGCGGTCCTCTGCGTCTTTTCGTCGAGGTTGGGATTCCTGACGGGGATGCCCACACCGTTGTTGGCGGCGTTGAAGATCAGCGTCCGCCCTCCGGGGAACTTCCCTTCGAGCTCCGTCTTGATCAGGTCGTAGGCGGCCTGGTCGATCCTCTTCATGGCCGATGTGAGGATGATGGATTTCTGACCGTCGTAGATCCCCTCGGCGTACTGGTCCACGTCCACTCCGATCACCCAGGCCTCCTTGCCCGAGGCGGCCCGGGTCTTGGCCTCGTTGATGACTCCCACGCCGACGCCTCCCGCAGCGGCGAAGATTGCCCTTACCCCCCGGTCGTACATGGAGGCGGCGAGCTGCTGTCCTGCGGCCACGTTGTCGAAAGAGCCCTGGTAGACGAAGTTTTCAGGCGTCATGGTGATCTTCGTGCCGTAGCGCTCATTGGCGAAGGCGACGCCCTGCTGGAACCCCCAGTTGAATTTCTGCACCGGAGGGATCTCCATCCCCCCCACGAAGCCCACGGGGCCTTCCTTGAGCTGGAGCGCCGATGCGAAGCCGGCCATGAAGCCGGCCTCGTGCTCGGCGAAGAAGATGGAGACGGTGTTCTCCCCGACTTCGGGGGCGTAGTCCCCCTTGTGGGGCGTCCCGTCCAGAAGGACGAACTTCCCATTGGGGTATTTGTTCTGGGCCTTGTGGATGCTGGTCTCGAACTTGAAGCCGGGGGTGACGATGAAGCGGTACCCCGCATCATAGAGGTTCCCGATCTCCTTGAGGTAGTCGGCTTCGGTGGTGCCTCCCGGTTTCAGGTACTTGACCTGCACCCCCAGCTCCTTCTCGGCCTTCAGCACGCCCTCCCAGGTTCCCTGATTGAAGGATTTGTCGTCGATGGTCCCCGCGTCGGTCACCATCCCCACCTTCAGAGCGGCTCCCGCGGCGGCGCTTCCGAAAGCCATGCAGGCCAGTGCCGCCACGAGAAAAACTCTCCCTCCCAGGCGCCGGATTCTCTTCATGAAGACTCCTCCTCCTTTTCTTCTTGTCTTTCTGCGGTCCGGAATGTCCTCTTTTTTCCATCCTTCCCCGACGGTTCTGATCACGGCGATCATTTCAATTTAATCATACCACGGCTTCACGTCGGCGCCAATGATCTCCTTATTTCGAGATCCTTGAGATATGATGGGTCCGAGGGGCTGGCATGTCCGGAACACTCAAGGGGGGTCCGCCTGTGGAGCACATCGTCGAAATGCTCAACATCCGCAAGGAGTTTCCCGGCGTGGTCGCCAACGACGACGTGACCCTTCAGGTCCGGTCCGGCGAGATCCATGCCCTTCTGGGGGAGAACGGCGCCGGGAAGACCACCCTCATGCGCATTCTCTTCGGGCTCTATCGCCCCGACGGAGGCACCATCCGCATCCGGGGCAGAGAGGTGCGCATCGCCGACCCCAATGCGGCGAACGGCCTCGGCATCGGCATGGTCCATCAGCATTTCCAGCTGGTCCACAACTTTACGGTCACGGAGAACATCATCCTGGGCAACGAAGGCTCCTTCGTGCCGGACCTCGCCGGGGCGGCCCGGAAGATAGGAGCGCTCTCAAAACGATACGGCCTCAACATCGACGTGAACGCCAGGATCGAGGACGTCTCCGTGGGGATGCAGCAGCGGGTGGAGATCCTCAAGATGCTCTACCGGGACGCGGAGCTGCTGATCTTCGACGAGCCCACGTCGATGCTCACCCCCCAGGAGATCGCCGAACTCATGGGGATCATGAAGAACCTCGTCCGGGAGGGCAAATCCATCATCCTCATCACCCACAAGCTCCGGGAGATCCAGGCCGTGGCGGATCGCTGCACGGTGATCCGCCGGGGGAAGCGCATCGGGACGGTGGACGTGAAGGAGACGAGCCAGCAGGAGATGGCCTCCATGATGGTGGGGCGCGAGGTCTCCTTCAAGGTCTTGAAAAAGCCGGCCTCGCCGGGGGAGGTCGTGCTGGAGGTGGAGAACCTTTCGGTGCTCGGCTCCCGGAAGCACCGGGCTCTGAAGGATTTCTCCCTTCAGGTGAGAAGCGGGGAGATCGTCGGCCTTGCGGGAGTGGAGGGCAACGGCCAGGCCGAGCTGGTGGAGGCCCTTACGGGCCTGAAGCGGCCCCTGTCGGGGACGATGGCCCTCAGGGGCAGGCGGCTGAACCCCCTCTCCCGGAGGGAGCGGATCGAGCTGGGGATCGCCCACATCCCCGAGGACCGGCAGAAGCACGGGCTGGTGCTGGAGTTCTCCCTGGGGGAGAACATGATCCTCAAAAACTACTATCGTCCCCCCTTTTCCAGGAGGGGCTTTCTGCGCTTCGACAGGATCCGCGAACACGGCGAGAGGATCATCGGGCTTTTCGACGTCCGCTCCGGACGGGGCGTCGATTCTCCCGCCGGGGACCTTTCCGGGGGGAACCAGCAGAAGGCGATCGTCGGACGGGAGATGGACGGCGACCCCGATCTTCTCATCGCGGTCCAGCCGACCCGGGGGCTCGACGTGGGGGCCATCGAGTACATCCACCGGCGCCTGGTGGAGCAGCGCGACAGGGGGAAGGCCGTTCTGCTGGTCTCCCTGGAGCTGGACGAGATCTTCAACCTCTCGGACCGCATCGTGGTCGTCAGCGGCGGGGAGGTCATGGACGTGGTGAACGTCGAGGAAACCGACGAGGATGAGGTGGGACTCATGATGGCGGGGGTCCGAAGGGAGGGGGGCCGATGAAAAGAAGGGACGATATCCTCGTCACGTCCCTCCTTGCGGTGCTGCTCGGGCTCGTGGCGGGGGCCTTGCTGATGGCCGCCATCGGAGGGGACCCCCTGGAGGGGTACACCTTCCTGATCAAGGGCGGGCTCATGAACATCGAGCGGATCGGCAACACCCTCGCCACCGCCGCCAACCTCACGCTGACGGGTCTTTCGGTGGCCTTCGCCTTCAGGACGGGGCTCTTCAACATCGGCGCGGCGGGCCAGATGCTCGCAGGGGGGCTCTGTTCCACCGCCGTCGCCCTCCTGGTCTCTGCCCCCCGGCCGCTCCTTCTGGCCCTCACGATCCTGGCCGGATTTCTGGGAGGGGCCCTCTGGGGTTTCCTTCCGGGCTATCTCAAGGCCCGTTTCAACGTGCACGAGGTCGTCGCCACCATCATGATGAACTGGATCGCCTACTGGACGGTCTACTACATCGTCCCCGCCCGTCTCAAGGGCGCCTACCTGGAGACGGAATCGGCGCTCATCCCCGCGGCGGCGTCGCTGAAGACCCGCTGGCTGGATGCCCTTTTCGAGGGGTCCTACATCAATCTGGGAATCCTCATCGCGATCGTCTCGGTGCTCGCCGTTCACATCCTTCTGAAGAGGACCACCCTCGGCTTCGAACTCCAGGCGGTGGGGTACAACCGGCACGCGGCGGAGAGCGCCGGAATCCGGGTGGAGCGGGACATGGTGCTCTCCATGATGATCGCCGGAGGTCTGGCCGGCCTGGCGGGAGTCTCCTTCTACACGGGATACGCCTCGAACATGCAGATCGGCGTCCTCCCCAGCCAGGGTTTCGACGGAATCGCCGTGGCCCTCCTGGGCGCGACGGAGCCTTTGGGCGTCTTCGCGTCGGCCCTCTTCTTCGGAGTGCTCCATTCGGGAAAGGGCTTCATGAACGCCATGACGGAGATCCCGCCGGAGATTTCCGACACGATCATCGCCACCATCATCTACTTCACCGCCACGAGCGTGCTCATCGGCAGGCTGTGGCGCGGCTGGAGGCGAAAGAACGCGAAGAGGCGGGCGAAAGCGTCGCCCGAAGGGGAGGGAGCCTGAGATGGAGATCTGGAACATCGTGGCGCAGATATTCCCCTACGCCGTGGCCTTCACCGTGCCCCTGCTCATCACCTCCCTCGGCGGGCTCTTCAGCGAACGGAGCGGGGTGGTCAACATCGGCCTGGAGGGACTCATGGTCATGGGCTTCTTCGCCGCCGCCGTCACCGTGAAGGGGATCGAGGACCTCCTTCCGTCGGGGGCCATCCCCATCGGCCTCCTGGCGGCGGCCCTGGGGGGTGCCCTCTTCTCGCTGTTGCACGCCTTCGCCTCGATCAACCTGAACGCCGACCAGATCATCAGCGGCACCGCCATCAACATGATGGCCTCGGCCGTCACGATCTACCTTGCACGCACCTTCACCGGAAGCGGCAACATCCGCATCCGGACGGGCATCCTTCGCCGGGACATCCCCTGGCTGGCCGACGTGCCGGGCCTGGGGCCGCTTCTTTTCAGCCAGACCTACTGGACCACCTGGCTGGTGCTCCTTCTGCTGGCGATATCCTGGTTCCTGCTCTACAGGACCTCCTTCGGCCTGCGCCTGAGGGCCTGCGGAGAGCACCCCTCCTCGGCGGCCTCGGCGGGGGTGAACGTCTACTTCATGCGCTACATGGGGGTGACGATCTCCGGGGCTTTCGCCGGGCTGGGAGGGGGGATCATTCTGGTCACCTATTCGGGCGAATTCAACGGCTCCGTGGCGGGGCTCGGCTTTCTGGCCCTGGCGGCGCTCATCTTCGGGCAGTGGAAACCCCTCGGCGTCCTGGGGGCCACCCTCTTCTTCGGCTTCGCCGCCACCGTGGCCAACGTCTCTCAGGTCATCCCGCAGCTTGCGGTCATCCCTCCCCTTCTTCTCAAGAGTTTTCCCTACGTGGTGACCCTCGCCGCGCTGGTGCTCTTCTCCAGGAGCTCCCGCGCCCCCAGGGCCTCCGGGCAGCCCTACTACCCGGGCCAGGGGTAGGGTCGTCAGGAGCGGCGGCGCAGAAGGTCGAGGGGCTCGCCATGAGAGCGATTTTTGTGGTACTCGATGGACTGGGAGACAAGGGCATCGGGGAACTGGGCGGCAGGACCCCTCTGCAGGCCGCCGAAACGCCGAACATGGATTTCATCGCCGCCTCGGGCGCGACGGGCCTCTATCACAGCACCCAGCAGGGCATCGCCATGCCGAGCGAGATGGCGCACTTTATCATGTTCGGCTACGAGATGGCGGAATTCCCCGGTCGGGGCTACATCGAGGCCCTGGGCCACGGGATTCCCGTCGCGGAAGGCGAGGTGGCCTTTCTGGCGAGGTTTCTGCACGTGGAGCCTTCAGGCGGGGGGTTCGTCCTGGTCGATGAAAAGATCAGGGTGGACCCGAAGGAGATGAACGCTCTCGCCGGCAGCGTCTCGCCCTGGAGCGCCGACGGTCTTGAAATGGAGCTTTTCCCCACCGGAGGGAACGGGGGGATCGCCGTCGTGCGGGGCGGGGCAAGCGTCGAGGTGACCGATTCCAACCCCATATTCGAGGGGCGCCCCATCATGGAGGTCCAGCGGCTCCAGGGAGCCGCCGATCCGTGCCGTGCCTCCCGGACCTCCGATTTTCTGAACGCCTACGCCTTGAAGAGCCATGAACTCCTCTCCCGAAACCCGATCAACCTCAGACGCGTTGCCACGGGAGAAATCCCGCTCAACCTGGTCGCGATGCAGCGCCCGGGCTGTTTCCGGCACCTGGCTCCCTTCGCGGAAAAATGGGGGATGAAGGCCCTCTGCATCGCCTCGGGAGCCATCTATCGCGGCCTGTGCGCCATGCTGGGCATGGAGGTGGATCGGGTCGGCGACAGCGGCGACTGGGGGGCCGATCTTCTCGGCAGGCTGAAGAAGGCCTACGCTTCCAGGGATCACGACTTCGTCTACGTCCACTCCAAGGGGCCGGACGAGGCCGCCCATACCGGCGATCCCATGGAGAAGAAGCGGGTCATCGAGTCCCTCGACAGGGCGATGGGGTGGGCGGCGAGCCATATCCTGGCCGACGAGGAGGTCCTCCTGGTTCTGACCTCGGACCATTCGACGGCCAGCACGGGGACGATGATCCATTCCGGAGAGAGCGTCCCCATCGTGATGGCCGGCAAGTACGCCCGGAAGGATGCGGTGCGGTCCTTCAACGAGGTCGATTGCGCCGGAGGCGCCCTCGGCATGATGCGCGGGCACGAGATCATGTACATGATCCTCAACCTGACGGACAGAGGGAAGCTTCAGGGGCTGATGGACAGCCCCTTCAACCAGCCTTTTTTCCCGGGTCCCTACCGCATCCTGAGGAGAAGGTCTTGACCGGGGAGCTCGCAAGGCTCCTTTCAGACAAGCCCGAGACGGTATGGCCCCTGCCGGAATGGATGCTTCCGGCCGAGAGCGTCCGGGCGCTGAAACAAGAAGCGTCGCTCGCCGTCGTCGAGATCGCCGGAAGGGACAGCGTCGCCGCCGCCGTCTCGGCTGCGGGTTCGGGCCTTTTTTCGGCCTTTGTTACCACCGTGGCCTTCACCGGGACCGAGTTCGGCGACTGGACGTCGCCCTTCAGGGCCGTCGAGAGACTCGAAAGCCTTGTCGGCGGAAGGGTCAGGGTCTATCCGCCCCTTGTCGTCGGTTCACCCCTCTTCTGGCGCGAGCTTTGCGGCCGCCCCAATTTCCGTTCGCTCGCCGATTACGGATTTTACTCCCCCTGTGCAGGCTGTCATCTTTATCTTCACGCCTTGCGCATCCCCCTCGCCCTTGGACTCGGAAGCCGCGCCGTCGTCGCGGGGGAACGGCTTTCACACGAAGGCAGGATCAAGATGAGCCAGCTCGGGATATCGCTGGATGTCTACCGCGGTTTTTTCGAGTCCTTCGGACTAAAGCTGCTGATGCCGCTGAGGGAGGTCCGGGAGAACAGGGCGATCACCGACCTTCTCGGGATGGCCTGGGAGGAGGGGAGAGGGCAGCTTGAGTGCGTTCTGAGCGGGAATTATCTGGAAAAGGACGGAAAAGTCTCCGTCGACGAAGCTCGGCTGAAACGGTTCTTCGATGAGTACGCTCTCCCCCTGGCAACGGAGTGGGTCGAAAAAAGGCTGGCGGCATCGGCCGACCCGAAGGCCTAGCCGCCGGCCCGGCACGTCCTCCTCAGGCGGGGAGGGCCTTGGCCACGGCCCTCCCCAGGTCGCGGCAGCGCTCCAGGGCCTCGCCGTCGGGCTGCCACTTGGCCGCGACCCCTTCGGCGACGAGGTCGATCCGGGCCTCTTTCATGTGCCCCTCGATCCGCTTGAGAGCCTCGCCGCTCCAGCCGTAGGAGCTGAAGGCGGCACCCACCTTGTTTTTGAACTTCAGTCCCCGCAGGTCCTCCAGGATGGGCGTGATCGTCGGCAGGATGCCGCCGTTGAGGCAGGGCGAGCCGACGATGACGGCCCCGGCCTCGAAGATGGCCGCGATGGTGTCGTTGCGGTCCGTCAGGGACATGTGGAAAAGGCGGTGGTCGACGCCCGATTCGGCCAGACCCTCGCCGACGGCCTCGGCCATCTTCCGCGTCGCCTCCCACATCGTGTCGTAGAGGATGACGGCCCTGCGCTTCGGCTCCTGGCGGGCCCACTGCTGGTACCTGGTCACGATCTGGAGGGGGTCCTTCCGCCAGATGACGCCGTGGCTGGGGGCGATCATGTCGACGGGCAGCCCCAGGGCCAGGAGTTCGTCGATTTTTTTGAGCACCAGGGGGCTGAAGGGGGTGAGGATGTTGGCGTAGTACTTGAGGGCCTCCTGGTAGAGCTCCTCCTGGTCCACCTCGTCGTTGAAGCGGAAGGCCGAGGCGTAGTGCTGGCCGAAGGCGTCGTTGGGCATGAGGAGATTCCTGCCCGTCAGGTAGGTGAACATGCTGTCGGGCCAGTGGAGCATGGGCGCCTCGACGAAGACGAGGTCGTTCTTGCCCAGCGGGACGGACTCGCCCGTCCTGACGGGCCGGAGTTTCCACTCCCGGCGGTAGTGGCCGGGGACGGAATCCATCCCCTTGGGGGAGACGAGGATCTCCGCCTGGGGAGCCAGGGCGGCCAGGGCCGGCAGGGCGCCGGAGTGGTCCGTCTCGGCGTGGTTGACGACGATGTAGTCGATCCTGGTCGGATCGACGACCTCCCTCACCTTGTGGAGAAACTCCTCGGTGAAGGGTCCCCAGACGGTGTCGACGAGGGCGGTCTTCTCGTCGACGATGAGATAGGCGTTGTAGGTCGAGCCCCTGTGAGTCGAGAGTTCGTGGCCGTGAAAGTGGGTCAGGGCCCAGTCGGTGACGCCTACCCAGTAGACGCCGTCCGTGATCTGCTGTTTCATGTGACGCACCTCCTTGTGGATTTTGGCGCTTCCTGCGCCTGATGCGATAAATCCCTCGGGGCTGTGTCAGAAGGGACGGATGTTCCTGACGGGAGAACGACGTTATCTCCAGGGGGATCGCTGGGGCGGATCCGGCGGCTGGCGCCTCAGCCCTTCGACGGCGCCGTAGACGAGAGGCAGGAAAACCAGCGTCAGCACCGTGCCCAGGGCCAGGCCGAAGACGGCCACGATCCCGAGGGGGCTCATCCGCTCCAGACCGATGGCCCGCTCCAGGACGAGGGGCATCATTCCCAGGACCGTCGAGAAGGCCGTCATGAGGATCGGCCTCAGCCGGAGCTGGACGGAGCGGACGATGGCCAGAGCCAGCGAGGCCCCTCTCCGGCGCGATTGGGTGATGAAGTCGATCATGAGGATGCTGTTGTTGACGATCGTTCCTACCAACAGTATAAAGCCCATCGACGCCGGCATACAGAGGGGCTTGTGGAGCAGAAGCAGGCCCCAGAGACCTCCCGCCACGGCGAGGGGGACGACGGAGAGGATGTACAGAGGCTGGAGGAGGGAGCGGAAGAGCCAGGCCAGAAGCAGGTAGAGCAGGGCCAGCCCCAGCAGGAGTGCCCCCTGGAGGGTCTTTCGGCTTGAAGCCAGGTCCCGGGCCGATCCGGCCACTTCGAGGCCGTAGCCGGGAGGGAGGGGAAGGGTCGCGAGATCCCTTTTGACCTCGGCGGCGACGGCGGCGATGGTCCTTCCCCGGTTGGCGCCCGTCACGTCGAGGGTCTCGGCCAGGTTTTCCCGGGTGATGACGGGGCGGACGGGGCGGGTCGAAAAATCGCCCAGAATCCTCAGCGGCTGAAGCCCCCGGGGCGTGGCGATCCGGATCTGGCCCGCGTCTTCGGCGTCGGCGACCTGGTCGGCCCGGTAGCCGACGCGGATGGGGATGTCCCGGAAGCGGTCCAGTCGGAGCCGGCCCGCCAGGGCTCCGTCGAGGGCGCTTGAGGCCTCTTCGGCCACGGCAGCGAAGGCGACCCCCTCGTAGGCGGCCCGGTCGGCGTTCACGGAAAAGAGAAGCTCCTCCTTGTCGAAATGCCAGCTCCGGCGGAGGTCCGTGAGTCCCCCGATCTCCGTGAGGCGTCCCAGGACGGCGTCGCCCATCTCATTGAGGACGGCCGCGTCGGGGCCGGAGAGGATCACGTCCAGAGGGGCCTTCGTCGTCGCCAGAGGGGTAGCCCCGTATTCGTTGACGCGGAAGCTCTTGAGGCCGCCGAGACCGGCCAGGGCCTCCCGCCACTCCTGCTGGATCTGCCAGATCGACTCCCGCCGCTCCGTCCGGTTCACCAGATGGACGTTCAGACTGGCCTCCTGGGGTGTGCTCCCGCCGCGGACGCTCGTCACCCCCGGCTCGGCCCCGGCGGCGAAGGCCATCATGACGATGCCCTCCGTGGCCGTGATGACCGATTCGACCTCTTCGAGAACCCGCTCCACCTCTTCCGGCGAGGCGTCGGCAGGCGTCTCGATCGTGACGGTCGCGATGGCCGTGTCCATGGGAGGCATCAGCTCGGCCCCGAGGAGAGGGACGACGAGACGGACCGTGGCCACGGCGAAGAGGGCGAAGAGGGCCAGGGAGCGCCGGGGACGGCGCAGGACGGCCACGGTCAGACCCAGGTAGAGGCGGGACGTCGCCGCGAGGAAGCCCTCCGTCAGCTCTTCAAGCCGGGGGCGGGGGCCCTTGCCGCCCGCCGTGACCGTCGAGACCAGGGGGATGACGGTCAACGCCGCCAGGAGGGAGGCGACGAGGGTCGTGGCGATGACCAGAGCCAGGGGGCGCAGCACCTGGCCTGTGTAGCCGCCGGCCCAGAAGAGGGGGATGAGGACGACGACGGTCGTCAGCATGCCGCCGGTGATGGAGAGGGCGACCTCGTCCGTCCCCCTTCGGGCGGCTTCGGCGGCGGACAGCCCTTCCCCGCCGTGGCGGTGGATGTTCTCGATGACGACGACGGAGGCGTCGACGACCATGCCGACAGAGACGATCAGTCCCGAGAGGGTGACCATGTTCAGGCTCTGGCCCGTCACCTTGAGGGCGATGAAGCCCGAGAGGAAGGAAAGGGGGATGGAAAGCGACGCCGTCAGCGCCGACCGCCAGTCGGCGAGGAAGACGAAGATGACCAGCACCGTCAGGATCAAAGCCTGAAGGAGGGCTCCCCTCATGCCGGCGATGTTGACGTCGATGAGGGGCTGCTGGTCGTCGACGACGGAAAAGAGGATCGACCGGTGACGGGCTTCCAGTTCGCTCAGGTGGGCCTTGACGGCCTCGATGGTGCGGACCGTGTCGGCCCCGGTTCCGCGGAGGACGCTGAGGGCCACGGCGGGCCTGCCGTTGCCCCGAAAGAGGCTGCGCCGCTGGCCGTCGCCGAAGGAGACCGAGGCCACGTCGCCCAGGCGGAGGATCGAGCCCTCCGGAGCGGCCAGGGGGAGATCGGCCACGTCCCGGGGCGAGGCGAAGCGCCCTTCCAGGGCGAAGCTCTCCTCTTCGGCCCCTGCGGTGAGCCGTCCCGCCGGCTTCTTGACGTTTCTTGCCGCCAGGGCCGCCCTCACGTCGGCCAGGGTGAGGCCGTAGGCTTCGAGGCGGTTCCGGTCGGCCTCGACGGTGACTTGGGGAGAGGCGCCGCCGAAGACCTCGACGCGGGCCACGCCGGGCAGGTTCAGGAGGCTCTCGGTCAGGTCCTTCTCGGCCAGGAGGCGGATCTCCCGGAGGGAGAGGGGGCTTCCCGGAGCGGGCGAAAGGGCCAGGAGCACGACGGGGCGGTTGGCCTCGTCGATCCAGCGGACCTCTCCCCGGGAGGCTCCGGCGGGGAAGAGGGAGGCCGCCCGCATGAGGGCGTTTTCGGCTTCCGCCAGGACCTCACCCCGGGAGGCGCCGTAGGCGAATTCGACGGTGACGGCGGCCATGCCGTCGCCGCTGTTGCTGGTGAGGCGCAACACTCCTTCGAGGGAGGCCAGCTCCTTTTCGAGCGGTTCCGTCACGGCTTCGACCATGTCGTCGGCCGTCGCTCCGGCCCAGGTGACGGTGACGCTGATCTGGGGCGGCGCCGTCTCGGGGAAGAGGTCCTGCCGGGCCGTCCTGTAGGCGGCGAAGCCGAGGACGACGACGGTCAGGGCGAGGGCGATGACGGCGTAGGGATTGCGGAGGGAGCGGGCCGTGAGGCTCACGGGATCTCCCTCACGGCCTGACCCGGCGAAAGGCGGGACCAGCCCAGGTAGGGGCGGACGACGACGTGCTCGCCCCCGTTCAGGCCGTCGACGACGAGGGATCGTCCGTCGCCGGCGACGGAGCGGACGGGAAGAAAGAACAGCGCCCCGTCGTGGACGACATAGACACCCTGGCCGCCGTCGCTTTCGATGAGGGCCTCCCGGGGAATGACGACGCCCGAACGCTCCGGACCTTCGAGGCGGAGGGGGATGACGGCCCCCGACGGGAGGGCCTCGCCGCCGTCGAGGCGGGCCTCGACGGTCACCCTCTGGCGGCTGTCGACGGCGGGCCTGACGAGGCTCACCGTCCCTTCCACCGGCCCCGAGGGGCCGTCGACGACGACGGCATGGCCGAGGGTGACGGCGGCCCCTTCCTCGCGGGGCACGTCGAAAAGCACCTTCCTGGTGCCGCCGCTTTCCATGCGGACCAGCTCCCGCCCGGCGGAGACGGTCTCGCCCGCCTCGACGGCAACGGTGAGAATCCGCCCGGCGAAGGGGGCCCGGACGCGGCTGTAGCTCTGCTGGACCGTCAGGGTCTTTCTCTCGGCGTCGAGGGCCTTCAGGGCGGCGTCGACGGCGTCCAGGGCGGCCCGGGAGGCCTCGTGATCTGCGGCAAGGCTCTCGGCCCGGGAGCGCACCTCCTCGGCGCGGCTTACGGAGACGGCCTCCTCCTTCGCCAGAGCCTCGAAGCGCTCGGCCTCGCGGGACCAGTGGCTTTTCATGGCCGCGGCTCCGCGGGACTGGGCCTCAAGGCGCCGCCTCTCGGCGGTGAGCCTCGCCTTTTCGGCCTCCGCCGCGGCCAGACGGTGGACGATTTCCCGGTCGTCGAGGCCGATGAGCAGATCCCCTTCGCCCACGGAGTCGCCTTCGTCGACGGCCTTTTCCGTCACCGTCGACAGGAGGCGGGAGGCGAGGATCACCGTCTTTTCGGCCTCGACACGGCCCAGATAGCTTTGTCCCTCCCTGACGGACCCGGCCCGGGCGACGACGGTCTCCACGGCCTGAAGGGGCCGGTCGGCCCGGGGTGCCGAGGCGAGATCGGCCCGCCTCTGGCGCAGGACGAAAACCGCACCGGCAAGAAGGGCCACGAAAAGAAGGGCGGCCACGAGGGCCGGGAGTCGCCTCCCTCGGAAGGCCATGACCGGTCACGCTCCCGAAGGGGCGCCGAAAAGGAGGGGCGCCATCAGGTCCCAGAGCTCGAGGGCCCATCCGGCGCCGTCGGAATCCTCTCCGGTGACCAGGGCCGAGACCGCCGTGGCTTGGGCCAGGCCGACGAGGGCGAACGCGGCCAGGGCCGCCCGCCCTTCGTCCTCGTTCTCCAGGGCCTTCCGGGCCAGTTCCGTGACGGCCTGCCGGTAAAGACGGACCGTTTCCCCCAGGCGCTCCCTCCGGTTCCTGTCGCCCAGGGCCGTCTCCTCGGAGAGGAGGACGACGGGAATGGCCGGGTGGTCCCGCAGCAGATTCAGATGGAGCTGAAGCAGCAGGCGAAGCTGCTCCCGAGCGTTTCCGCCGCTGTGACGGGCCCTTTCCAGGTTGGCCTGGAGCGTCCGGCGTGTCCGGTCGACGATGCCGTCGATAACGGCCTCTCGGCCCTCGAAGTGGCGATAGAGGGCCGAGGGGACGACGCCGACGCGAGCGGCGATTTCGGTCATGTTGAGGCCTTTCAGGCCTCGTTCGGCGGCGATTTCCAGGGCGGCGTCCAAGATCTGCTCCTGTCGGGTCAAGCTGTCGACTCGCTGTCGGCTCAGGATGAGGACCTCCGATCAAGAAAGTGAATTCACATTCTCTTTATAGCGCAATGAAAAGAAAGCGTCAAGGAAGAGACGGTGCCGGGTCGATCGGTTATGTCAGCGGGCCGGAGTTGCGGCGAAGTGTTCGCTGATTTCGTGGGTCAGCAGTTCGTCCCAGAGCGGGATGGCTCCGGCAAGCCGGAAGGGGTTCTCCCGGAGAGGGGGCGGGAGCGAGGCGGGATTGAGGTTCTGCGTCTGGGCGATGCAGGCGATGAGGTCGTCGGGGCTCACCGCGCCGAGGATGACTTGGGAGCGGCTCTCCAGAGTCATCGACGCTCCGAGGTGCCTGAGGGCGGCATCGGAAAAGGCGGCGACGACGAGGCATTCCGGCAGCGGCCTCTTCCCCGTGTGGTCGCCGGGGGAGCGGACGGTGGCGACGGTTCCGTCTTTGAGCAGAAGAAGGCTGCCGGCGGGGAAGGCGACGACGATCTCTTCCATCAGCGGGACCAGGCGGTCGTCGAACTGGCGGCCCGCCTCGGCGGCGAGAATGTCGAGGGCTTCGTAAGGGAGAAAGGCCCGGCGGTAAGGGCGGGCGGAGACCATGGCGTCGTAGGCGTCGGCGATGGAGACGATGCGGACCGTTTCAGGAATGATCCCCTCGGCCAGCGTGTGGCCCTTGGCCAGCCCGTAGCCGCCGCCGTCGATCCGCTCGTGGTGGAAGGCGACGATGGCCCGGGAGAGGGGCATGAGCAGATCGTAGGGGCGAAGGAGATCGATCCCCTTCTGGGGGTGGAGGCGCATCAGTTTCCACTCGTCGTCGAGGGGGCCCGCCTTCTGAAGCAGAGGCCGGGGAAGCTGCGTTTTGCCGATGTCGTGAAGGACGGCGCCGAGGCCGAGGCTGAGACAGTCCTGATAGTGCAGGTTTTCGATGACGCCGGTCTCCTGGGCGGCCCGGGCCAGGGCGATGGAGATGAGCAGGACCGACCAGCAGTGCTCGTGAGTGTAGCCGTCGAAATCGGAGAGGGAGCGGAGCTCGGCGAAGAGGGGAAGGTCTCCCTCGAAGAGCCTGTCGATGACGTCCGAGGTCTGTTGCGCCACCTCGCTCAAAAGCTGAGGCGAAAGGGCGCGCTTGCGGACGGTGTTGCTGAAGAGCTCCTGAATCTTCCTCCGCGCCCGGAAGGCAAGGGCCGGAGGCAGGATCTCGCCGGGGGTCCAGTCGAGGCCTTCGACCTCCTCGTCGGGGCGGACCCGGACGCGTTCGATGCCGTGGCGAAGCATGGCCGCCTTCAGAGAGGGGGTGACGACGGCGCCCCGTCGGACCAGAGGCTGACCGTTCTCGGCGAGGATATCCTCGTCGACGATCCAGAGGGACTGCAACTCCTCGACGGGAAGAACGATACGAAACACAGGCCGATACCTCCAGGAGAGATGATGGCATCCGTGCCTATCTTACAGGGGTCCCCCCTGATAATGCAAGTCCAATTTTAACGTTGCTTCGTCGACGGGGCCGTTTCACTTAAATTCAATTCAAGCCCCCTTGCGGCGGTCTCAGATCGCCTTCCACCGCTTGAAGCCCCGGCCGACGACTTCCGAGGCGTCGGAGAGGATGACGAAGGCCCTGGGGTCGGTCTGGGCCAGGTGGCGCTTCAGCTCCACGACCTGACGGGGGGTGAGGACGGCCAGAAGGACGTCCTTGGGCTGTCCCGTGAAGGCGCCCTCGCCCTTGAGGACCGTCGCCCCGCGATGGAGTTCCGTCATGAGATAGCTTTTGATCTCCTCGGGGTCGGAGGCGATGACGATGACCTGCTTGCGCATGTCGAAGGCCTTGAGGCCGTTATCGATGAACCAGCCGTTGATGTAGAGCAGCACCAGCCCGTAGAGCATGTTCTCCAGGCCGACGACGGGGAGGGAGACGGCGATGATGACGGCGTTGATGTAGAAGGTGAACTTGCCGATCTCGATCCCCTTTTTCCGCCTCAGGGCCGAGGCGATGATGTCCGTCCCGGCCAGGGAGGCGCCGGCATTGAAGACCATGGCCCCTCCCGTCCCCTTGAGGGCCGCCGCCGCGACGACGAGGAGGAAGCGGTCGGCGATGGGCGGCGCCGGCAGGCGGCTGAAGAGGTCGAGGAGAAGGGTGAAGACGACGACGGCGTAGAAGGTCCAGCCCAGGAAGCGCCGGGGCAGAACCTTCCATCCATAGGCGAAGAGGAGGGCGTTGAGCCCCCAGACGCCGATGGCGGCGGGAATGTTCCAGATGTACTTGAGGAGAATGGCGAGCCCCGTCACGCCCGAGTCGGGCAGGCGGGCGGGGATCACGAAGAGGGCGATGGCGGCGGCGACAAGGGCGCTCCCCACCGTCATGGCAACCGCGGGAAACCAGTTGTGGCTGATGAAAACCATTGCCTTGAACAAGGCGGTCCGGAGCTGTCTCATGATGTTCGTCTCCTTCGCAGCGATGCGGCCGTCGAATATCAAAGGCCCCCCCTTTTCAAGGGGGGCCTTTGTCCGAGCTAGAGGCTGTATTTGCTGTGCTGTTCCCGGATGGCCTTGACGGCCTCCCCCAGGGCGTCGACATCGAGGACCATTTCCATCATGCCGAGCTGCTCTTCCCAGACTTGAGGATCGATCTCTTCCTTGATCTCCGTTTCGAAGACGTGATAGACAGGGAGTCCCAACGAGACTCCGGCCAAAGGACCTGCAAAGGTGGGATCTCCGGCGCTGACCGTTTCGGCGTAGATTTCGGCGCCTTCGGCGTCGGAGCTGCCGAGGATGACGATGACCTTGTCGGTGCCGTACTTCTCGGCTCCATCCTTTACCCGTTGCTGGTTTTGCAGATCCATGGCCCCTGCGGCCGTTCAGACGAAACACTCCGTCACGGAGAAGATGATTTCGACATCGGAAAGGTTTTTGAAGACTTCCTCCATGGCGGGCCCGGGAACTCCGTCTCTTTCACCCAGCAGAAGCAGTTTCTTGCCCGCGAACTTGCTCATCGGCGACACCTCCTTCCTTGATGAAATGACTGTCGGCTCTTTTTGCATCATAGGGTCAGGCTGGGGAAAAGGCAAGGGGAGCCCCTCTCAGCGTGGCTGTTTTTTTGGGCCCAGGGCCTCCTTGATGCGATCGCCGGTGATCATGAAGTAGGCCCTTTCGGCGATGTTGGAGGCGTGATCGGCGATGCGCTCCAGGGAACGGGCGACGAGCATCAGGTCGGCCGCCTTGCCGATATCGTCGAGGGAGCCCCGCTGGGCCATGATCTCCAGCAGGTCGTCGTGGACCTGCCGGTTCAGCTGGTCGACCTCGTCGTCCCGAAGAAAGACCTCGCAGGCGAGGTCGCTTTTCTCCTCGCTGAAGGCCCTGAGGGCGTCACGAAGCATGGTCAGGGCGACTTCCTTCATCTGCGGGATGTCGATGAGCGGCTTGAGCAGGGGGGCGCGGTTCAGGTCCAGGGCCCTTTTCGCGATGTTGGCGGCCTGATCGGCGGTCCTCTCCATGTCGGTGATGATCTTGAGGACGGAGAAGACGAAGCGCAGGTCCTCCCGTACGGGCTGACGCAGGGCCAGGGAGCGGAGGCAGATCTGCTCGATCTCCACCTCCATGGCGTCGACGATGTCGTCGCCTTCGATGACCGACCGGGCCAGCCCGTCGTTCCGGTCGATCAGGGAGACGACGGACTGTTCCACGGCCGAAGCCGTCGCCCTTCCCATCTCGTCGAGGCGCTGGAGGATCTCCCGGCGGTCCTTGTCGAAGAGGAGGTTCTCCTCTTTCCTGACGGCCCTGGTCCTTCGCAGAAAATCGAACGTCATCGTTTCGAAACCCCCCTGTCGTCGGGATATCCCCTCTGTCGTGTCTCGCCCCGGACGAGCTCCATGGCGGCCTGGGCGAGGGCTCCGGCGGCGGCGAGAAAGCTCCAGGCCTCGATCTCGCCGGGGCTGCCGGGATGAATGCCTTTCCGGACCAACTCCCTCCGCAGAGCCTCCTCCCGTTCCCCGTAGCTCCGGAAGAGGGACGCGGCCCGGAGGGCTCCCTTCCGGTCTCCCAGGGCGAGGACGCCCAGGGCTTCGCCGATCAGTTCGTTCAGCGTCGTCACGAAGGTGGCCCATTGGGCCCCTTCCCCTCTCAGCACCTCCATTCCCCCTCCCGTGGAGCAGGCGAGGGGAGCCAGGCGCCGCGAGACGATATCGACGATCTCTCTCAATGTCGCCATGGAGTAGGTGAGGACCGCATACTCCCCCTGGGCCGCTTCGTCGTTTCGCGGAGGCGTCATGGCGACGATGAAGTCCATGCAGTTGCGGGCCAGTTCCCGCGTCCCCCGGCTGAGGCGGTCGATGTGCTCCCTGTCGCCCCGGCAGTGGAGGGAGAGAAAGGTCAGCTCCTCGACGTGGTTGGCCAGGCCGATCATCTCCCGGGCCAGAAGGGGGAGTGCCAGATGGGGGAACTCGGCCAGCTGGGGATCGAGAAAGCGTGGCTCTCCGATGTCGCCGTCGCGTCGGGTGGCCCGGCTCTGGGCGAAAGCGCCGAGAAAATCGGAGAAGGGAAGAAGCAGGGCCACGTTGAACCAGGCCACGAGAAACTGGAGCCAGGCGATCTGCCCTCCCGGGGCGGCGGCAAGGTGGCCGGCGACGGCCATGAAGGGGCCGCTCAGGGGGACGGCGGCGGCGACGCCGACGAGACGGAAGAGAAGCGTGCTCAGGGCCAGGGCTCGGGCGTTGCGGCGGGCGCCGTGTCCTGCCAGGAGGACCGTCGCGGCGTTGCCGACGCGGGAGCCGAGAATGACGGGAAGGAAGGCCTGAGCCGTCAGAAAGCCGCCTGTCGCCAGGGCGATGGCCAGCGCGAGGACGGGGACGCTGCTCTGGAAGAGGGCCGTGGCGGCCAGGGAGAGCGCGCCCAGAAGGAGAGGGTTCCCGGAGGCCCGGAGGAGAAGGGCCTTGAGGACGTTCGTTCCCGTCAGGGGTTCGACGCCCTGTCCGATGAGAAGCATGCCCATCAAAAGCAGGGCCACTCCCGACAGAAGGCGCGCCGCAGGCGCGAAGCGCCGGGGACCGATCCGCTCGGCCAAAAGAGCCAGGGCCAGCAGGAGGGGCGACCAGCGGATCAGGTCGAGGCTGAGGAGAAAGACGACCAGCGTCGTTCCCACGCTGGCTCCCATCATCACCAAAAGAGAGCTGGAAAAGGAGAGGGCTCCCACGTCGACGAGGCCGACGGCAAAGGAGGTGGCCGCCGTGGTGCTCTGGGAGAGGAGGGCCATGACGCTGCCGAAGAGGAAGGAAAGAAGCGGGCTTTTCCCCATCGTCGTCATGAGCTTCCGGGCCTGGCCGCCCAGCCCGCGGCGAAAGGCCTCGGCGCTGAATTCCAGGCCGTGGAGAAAAAGGGCGAGCCCTCCGACGACAAGGGCCAGGCTGAAGAATTCCGCTCCCATTTCCCTTCGCCTCCCCTCGGGGTTTTTCGGCTCTGCCAGGATAAGGAACTTTAATTGTAGCCACTCCCCCGGCGAGGGACAAGAGAAAAGGAG
>JAHDQY010000071.1 GCA_018433595.1 Synergistales bacterium | reverse complement strand
GAAGGACGGAAAAAAGATCCCTCAGGGCCGCAAGCCGCTCTTCCGGCCCGAAGCGCCCTTCCAGGGCCAGCCGGGTCAGCTTCACCGTATCGTCCAGCTTCCTGGCCGCCTTCTCCATGGCCTCGAAGGACTTGTAGGCGTGCTCCAGGCCGGCGGTGATCTCCACTCCCGCGGCGGGGGTCTCCTCGAACTTCTCAAGCCTTATCATGGCCAGCCGGGCCTGGAAACCCGTCGCCTGGACGAGCCGGACCGCCTCGAAAAGGCGTCCCTTGCTCTCCTGAGGCAGCGGAAGCACCGTCGGAGACAGCTTCTTTCCTCCTGATGCCGAGGAGCCGGGAGGGCTTCCGCCGACGATGGCCGCCGGGGGCGAGGAACCGCCGTCGGCCCCGTGAGTGCTGAAGCTGACCGCTTCGGCAAGGACCGGAACAGAGAGGACGAAAAGCATCAGCAGCAGGATCAGAACGGGACTCTCTTTACTTCTCATGAGCTCCACCTCCCTTGATGAAGGGAACCGGCCGACGGCAAGGGGGAAAACCCGCCTCCGCTTTCCGTTCCTTTAAAATCAATTTTACTACAGGAAATCAGTGAAGGGCAGATCGGAGCCGAAAGCTCGCTCCCAGGGCGGAAATTCCCCTCTTTTACCGATTGGTCCGCCTCCTCCGGTCGGGTAGAATCATTCTCGGAAGACAACTTGGGAAATCGGAACCCCTCAAGGAGGCTGCGATGAAAAACCACGTTCTCAGGGGAATTCTCTGCGCTCTTTTCGGGACGGCCCTGCTCCTTTCCCCTCAGGTGACCCTGGCGGCGATCGCCCCCGGCGAGGCACTGACGCTGGAGCGCTGCCTCGAAATCGCCCTCTCCGCCAACCCTGACCTCGTCGCCGAAGAGGCCGGAGCCCGCGGAGCCGAGGCCGTCATCGACCAGAGGGCGGCCCCCCTCAGACCCTCTCTCTCTCTCTCGTCGACGCACCGCCGCGTCGAGGGCGGTGACTCCACTTCGGCCGGATTGAGCCTCAGCCAGCTCCTGAGCGACGGCGGCAGAAGCCGTATCGCCCTTGAATCGGCCCGGGCCGGCCACACCGAGGCCCTCGAAAACGTCGCCTGGGCCCGCGTCAGGCTCGTCTACGACGTCAAATCGGCCTTCTACTCCCTCCTCCGCAGCCGCTGGGATCTCCAGGCCGCCGAGGAGACGGAAAGGCTCTACAAGGAGCAGCTCCTCCAGGCTCAGGCGACCTACGAGGCGGGACTCGCCCCCAAATCGGACGTCACAGCCGCCCGAGTCGACCTCGGTCGGGCCCGGCTGGAGAGGACGAAGGCCGCATCGGGCCTCGAACTGGCGAAATCGGATCTGGAAAAGGTTCTGGCCGTCGAGTCCGCCCCCGACTATGATGTCGTCGAGCCCTCCTCTCCGGCGGCGGCACCTCCCGGCGAAGAGGAGGCTCTTGAAAGGGCCCTCTCCCTCCGTCCCGACCTCGAAGCCCGACGAAAGGCCCTCCAAGCGGCGGAGCTCGACGTGACCTACGCCGCAAAAGGTCTCGCCCCCGAGCTTTCGACCTTCGGCGGCTACGACTGGTCCGACGGCGACGACGGCCAGTGGCGGGCAGGGGTGACTCTTTCCCTCCCCCTGGCCGACGGCGGCCTGACGGCAGCCAGGACCCGCGAGGCCGAAGCCGCCCTGGAGCAGGCCCGGGCCCGTGAAGCCTCGCTGAGGCTGGCGGTGATCCACGAGGTCCGTCAGGCCCGCCTCACCCTGCTCGACGCCGAAGAAAACGTCGCCACGACGGAGCTGAATCTGGAACAGGCCCGGGAAAACCTCGATCTCGCCCGGGGGCGCTACGCCGTCGGCGTCGGAAGCTCCCTCGAAGCGAGCCGGGCCGCCGAAGCCTTCAGCCGGGCCCTGAAGGACCGCAACCAGGCCCTTTACGACCACCGTCTGGCCCTGGCCGGACTGGAAAAGGCGACGGCGTCATCCATCTCCATCTCAGACAGGGAGGCCGATAGGCCATGAAAAAACTGCTCCTCCTGCTTCTCATCGTCGGCGCCGCCGGCGGGGGGCTCTACTACGCCTCCAGGAAACCCGAACCTGAAAGGTCCTTCATCACCGCCGTCATCACCCGCGGCGACATCACCCAGACCGTCTCCGCCACAGGCAGGCTCCAGGCCGTCAACACCGTCGAGGTGGGGACCCAGGTCTCGGGAACGATCCGTGAGCTCTTCGCCGACTACAACTCCGTCGTCACCAAGGGGCAGGTCATCGCCGTCATCGACAGCACCCTCTTCGAGGCCGAAAGGGACCGCGCCAAGGCCGACCTCGACGCCTCCCGAGCCGCCGTCGCCGAAGCGCGGGCCAACGTCGACGACGCCCTCCGGACCTACCGGCGCAAGGCGACCCTCTACGAAAGGGACTTCATCGCCGCCTCCGAAGTGGACGACGCCCAGCGCTCCGTGGCCACCACCCGGGCCCGCCTCGCCTCGGCCCAAGCCGCCGTGGCCCAGGCCGAGGCCACGCTCCGCCGGGCCGAGGCCAACCTCGGCTACACCCGCATCGTCGCTCCCGTCAACGGCGTCGTCGTCGGCAAGAACATCAGCGCCGGGCAGACCGTCGCCGCCAGCTACCAGACGCCGACGCTCTTCACCATCGCCGAGGACCTGACCCAGATGCAGGTCGAAGCCGCCGTGGACGAGGCCGACATCGGCTACCTCGGCGAGGGGATGAAGGCCTCCTTCTCCGTCGACGCCTACCCCGAAGAGCTCTTCAAGGGCTACGTCCACCAGATACGCCTTGAGCCGTCATCGTCGGAACACGTCGTCACCTACACCACGATCATCCGCGTCGGCAACCCCGAAAGGAAGCTCAAGCCGGGAATGACGGCCAACGTCGAAATCGAAACCGCCACGGCGTCGGACGTTCTGAAGGTCCCCGCCGCGGCCCTGCGCTTCGTGCCGCCCGAACCGGCCGGGGAGGGGAAAGAGAAGGCCGCCAGAACGCCGCAGCTCTGGACGAAGGAGCTCCGGCCCATCGCCGTCGAAACGGGCCTCAGTGACGGCAGCCACACCGAGATCTCCGGCGACGTCGAAGAGGGGATGGAGGTCGTCACCGCCGTCATCGACTCCGAAGGCTCCGGCGGACGGAACAGGAGACCGTTCTAGGCAATGGCCCTCATCGAGCTGCGGGACATCCGCAAAACCTACCACCTCGGTGAAATCCCCGTCCACGCCCTCCGCGGCGTCAGCCTCGACATCGACAAGGGGGAATTCGTCGCCGTCATGGGCGCCTCGGGGTCGGGCAAATCGACGCTCATGAACATCCTGGGCTGCCTCGACACGCCGAGCCGCGGCGAATACCGCCTGGGCGGACAGGACGTGGCCCGCCTCTCCGGCGACGACCTGGCCCGGATCCGCAACAGGCGGATCGGCTTCGTCTTCCAGGGCTTCAACCTCCTGGCCCGGACGACGGCCGCCGAAAACGTCGAGCTGCCCATGCTCTACGGCGGCGTTCCCCCCAGGGAACGGCACCGGCGGGCCCGGGAAGCCCTCCATCTCGTCGGGCTCAAGGGACGGGAGCACCATCACCCCCATCAGCTCTCGGGCGGCCAGCAGCAGCGAGTCGCCATCGCCCGCAGCCTCGTCAACGGCGCCCCCCTCCTTCTGGCCGACGAACCGACGGGAAACCTCGACTCGACGACGAGCGAGGAGATCATGGGTCTCTTCCGGAAATTCAACGACATCGAGGGCATCACCGTCATCCTCGTCACCCACGAACCCGAGATGGCCCGCTACGCCAAACGGATCATCACCGTCCGCGACGGCCTCATCGTCGGCGACGAGCCCGTCGGAAAGGGTCGCGCCATCTGACCGCCGCCGGGATCTTCCCGAAGCGCGCGCCTGCTTTCCGAAGAACACGCGCCTGCCTTTCTGGCGAAAGGCTTCCCTTTCGTGTATCCTATTCGTTCAGGAAGGAGCGATCTCGTTGAACGAACGGACACGATTCCTGGCAGAGACGGCCGTCGGCCGCCTCCTTATCCGGCTTTCCCTGCCGGCCATGGTCGGCATGTTCGTCCAGGCCTCGTACAACCTCGTCGACGCCTTCTTCATCGGCCACGGCGTCGGCCCCCTGGGGCTGGCCGCCACGGCCGTCGCCTTTCCCTTCCAGCTCATGACCCTCGCCATCGCCACCACCGGCGGCGTCGGAGCGGCCTCGCTCATCTCCCGCAGCCTCGGGGCCGGCGACATCGAGCGGGCCGACAGGACCCTCGGCACCCTCATCACCACCGCCACCGTCTTCGGCATCCTTGGGGCCCTCTTCGTCTGGCTCAAGCTCGACCCCCTTCTCCGCCTCCTGGGAGCGACGGAAGAAACTTTCCCCTACGCCAGGGCCTACGTTTCGATCATCCTCATCGGCGTCCCCCTCCAGGTCTTCGGCGTCGGCCTCAACAACGCCGTCCGCGCCGAGGGCAACGCCCGCATCGCCATGATCTCCATGTTCGTTTCGGCCCTGACCAACATCGTCCTGGACCCTCTTTTCATCTTCACCTTCAAGATGGGCATCGCCGGCGCCGCCTGGGCCACCGTCATCGCCAAGGGCGCCGTCGTCGTCTGGCTCGGCCTCTACTACCTCACCGGCCGAAGCGCCCTCACCCTCAGACCGGCCCATCTTCTCCCCCGCCGGGACATCATCGCCGAAATGCTCGCCGTCGGCTCCTCCGAGTTCGCCCGCCTCTCGGCCAACAGCCTCATCGTCGCCCTCGTCGTCCGCTCCGTCTCCTTCTACGGCAGCGACCTCGCCGTCGCCGCCTACGGCGTCATCAGCCGCACCCTCTCCCTGGCCTTCATGCCCACCTTCGGCATCGCCCAGGGCATGCAGCCCATCCTGGGCTACAACTACGGCGCCCGCCTCTACGGCAGGACCCACCGGGTCATCGCCCTCTCCGTCACCCTCGCCACGATCTGGTCCTCCCTGGCCTGGATCCTGACCCAGCTCTTTCCGGGCCCCATCTTCGGCCTTTTCACGCCCGACCCGGCCCTGCGGGAGCTCGGCAGCCGCGCCCTGCACCTCGTGACCCTGGGATTCTGCTGCGTCGGCTTCCAGATCATCGGCGCCGCGCTCTTTCAGGCTCTTGGCAAGGCCCGGCCCGCCTTCTTTCTCTCCCTCTCCCGCCAGGTCCTCCTCTTCATCCCTCTCCTCTATCTCCTGCCCCCCCTCCTGGGCCTGAAAGGCGTCTGGCTCGCCTTCCCCGGCGCGGATCTGCTCTCGGCGCTGGTGACCCTCTTCTTTTTCCGCCGTCAGATGAGACAGCTCAAAACCGCTGAAAGATCTTCCGGGCCCTGAAGGAGGGAGCCGTCCATGGCCAAAAACCGCAACCTCGAAGAGCAGGCCTACTATCACATCCGCAGAGCCATCATCGCCCGGCGCTGGCAGCCCGGCACACGCCTGTCGGAACCGCAGATCGCCGATGAGCTCGGCATCAGCCGCACCCCCGTCCGCAACGCCATGCGCCGCCTCGCCGCCGACGGCATGGTGGCCCTCAACGCCAACCTGGGGGCCCAGGTCGTGCAGCCGTCGCAGAAACTCGTCCTGGACACCTACTTCATGAGGGAGATCCTGGAGCCCGAAGCCGCCGCCATGGCCTGCCGCCACGTCAGCCCCTCCGACATCGCCCGGCTGGAGGAGCTGCGGCACCAGGAAGTCGAGGCCTTCCGCGACCGCGACCTGGAGCGCTTCATGGCGATCAACGACGCCTTCCACATCCTCATCGCCTCCCTCTCGGGCAACGACGTCCTCAGGGAGACCGTCAGGAGACACATCACCATGACCAACGCCTTCTTCTCTCTTTTGGACCCCTTCTACATCATCGGGCCCGACGAGACGGACTCCTTCCGGGAGCACGGGGATATCGTCCGCCACCTCGCCAGGGGAGACGACGGGAGCGCCCGGGCGGCCATGATCATCCACATCCGCTCCTCGCGCTCCTGCCTCCGCGTCTCCCGCATCGCCAGCGAATGTGAAGGCTGACGATGGAGTCTCGCTCACCAAGCCCCTCTATCCTTTTTTGTACACGTCTCTCCTGTGCCCTATACGGACCACGAGAAGGGTCACCTTCTCGTCTTCGATCGAGCATATCAGGCGATAGTCCCCTACTCTGTATCGCCAGAAGACCCCGAGCGCGCCTTTAAGAGGCTTGCCCAACAGCCTGGGATTATCCGCCGTCGCCAGCCGTTCCTTTATGAATCGATCGATTCTGTTGATTGCGGCTCGATCCAGGGAGAAAAGGACCTTTTCGGCCTGTGCCGAAAGCTCAATCCTCCAGCTCATTCATCGCCTCGTCCCATGGCCTGGTGGAGATCTCTTTGGAACGGATCTTCTCCATCACTTCCGCCGCAAGATAGTAGTCCTCCATGTCGTCGATGCTGTCTTCTATCATCTTGCGGATATAGAAGGCCTTGGTCCTCCCGGTTTCCCTGGAGAGACGGTCCAGCCTCTTTCCCGTCTCGTCGTCGAGGCGGATGGACAACGGTGTAGACATGACAACGGCCTCCTTTCTTTGTAGTCTTTGTAGCTATGGTAGCATGGCGCCAGGTAAGGTCAAGAGGGCTTGTTCGGCAACACGTTTAATATAACGGCTTGACTTTAATCGAGGCCCGGCTATGCTGGAATCGAGTCTCCTCCCTACCGGAACCGTCGCACCCCCTCGCCGCATCGGAGGGGCACGGAGGGCAAGGGAACTCGCGGAGGCCGAATAACAATGAAGGGCCCTTGCCATCTCGGCGTCGATCTCGGCTCAACGACGGCAAAGCTGGTGGTCCTTGAAGGCGAAACACCCGTTTTTTCCCTCTACCGCCGTCATTTCTCCGATATCCCCGGAACGCTCCTCTTGCTTCTCGAAGAGGCCGATTCCGTTCTGGCCCATCGGGATGTCACCATCTCCCTGACAGGCTTCGGCGGCATGGGGCCCGCCGAAAAACTCTCTCTCCCCTTTGTCCAGGAAGTCATCGCCTGCACGACGGCCGTCGAAAGGCGCCTGCCCGAGGCCGACACCGTCATCGAGCTCGGCGGGGAGGACGCCAAGATCACCTACCTTCGGGGCGCCGTGGAGCAGCGCATGAACGGCGTCTGCGCCGGGGGAACGGGCGCCTTCATCGACCAGATGGCCGCCCTTCTCAAGACCGACGCCGCCGGACTGGACATCCTCGCCGCCGGCGCCACCCAGATCCACCCCATCGCTTCGCGATGCGGCGTCTTCGCCAAGGCCGACATTCAGCCCCTCCTCAACGAGGGCGCCTCCCAGGAGAACATCGCCGCCTCCATCTTCCAGGCCGTCGTCAACCAGACGCTGACCGGTCTCGCCCAGGGGCGCCCCCTTGCGGGGAAGATCGTCTTTCTCGGAGGTCCGCTGCACTTCCTCCCCCAGCTTCGACAGCGCTTCATCGAGACCCTGCGTCTCACTCCCGACAGAGTCCTTCTCCCCGAAGGGGCCCTCTTTTTCGTCGCCCTCGGCGCCGCCCTGGCCTCGCAAGATCAGGAGGCGCGCCCCTGGGATCAGGTCCGGTCGGCCTTCGCCGACCTGGCGAGCCGGCGGGACCGGGAGGGCGATCACCTGCCTCCCCTCTTCCCCGGAAAAAAGGACTATGAGGCCTTCCTGGACCGGCACGACCGGCAAGCCATCGCCAGGGCCGACATCGCCCGCCATCGGGGGCCGGCCTTTCTCGGCATCGACGCCGGCTCGACGACGACCAAGCTCGTTCTCCTCTCCCGGCGGGGCGAAATCCTCCACAGCCACTACGGGAGCAACGGAGGCAAACCTCTCGAATCGGCCCTTGAGGCCCTCCGGGAGCTCTACGACCGACTTCCCGACGACGCCTTCATCGCCCGGACCGTCGTCACCGGCTACGGCGAGCAGATCATCAAGGCGGCCCTCAAGGCCGACGCCGGCGAGATCGAAACCGTCGCCCACTGTCGGGGCGCCCAGTTCTTCGCCCCCGACGTCACCTTCGTCCTCGACATCGGCGGCCAGGACATGAAGAGCCTCTTCGTCCACGACGGCGTCATCGACGCCATCATGCTCAACGAGGCCTGCTCCTCCGGCTGCGGCTCCTTCATCGAAACCTTCGCCCAGACCCTGGGGATGACCGTCCAGGACTTCTCGAGACGGGCCCTCTTCGCCTCGCGCCCCGTCGACCTGGGAACCCGCTGCACCGTCTTCATGAACTCCAAGGTCCGCCAGGCCCTCAAAGACGGGGCCGACGTGGGCGACCTCGCCGCCGGACTGGCCTACTCCGTCATCCGCAACGCCCTCTACAAGGTGATCCGCCTCAAAGATCCCCGGGAGCTGGGACCCTCCATCGTCGTCCAGGGCGGCACCTTCAGAAACGACGCCGTGCTGAGGGCCCTGGAGAACCTCCTGGGACGGGAGGTCGTCCGGCCCACCACGCCGGGACTCATGGGCGCCTTCGGCGCGGCCCTCATCGCCCGGAACGGCTGGATGCCGGGGACAAGAAGCGGCCTTCTTTCCAAAGAAGAGACCGCCTCCTTCCACAGCGAAACCGAGAGCCGTCTCTGCGGCCTCTGCAGCAACAACTGCGCCGTCACCATCCGCCACTTCCCCGACGGGAGCTCCTTCGTCTCGGGCAACCGCTGCGAGCGCGGGGCGGGGCTGGAGCGCCGCCGCGACGACATCCCCAACCTCTACGCCTGGAAGATCAGGCGCCTCTTCTCCTATCGTCCCCTCGCCGAGGATCAGGCCCCCCGAGGCGTCATCGGCATCCCCCGGGCCCTCAACCTCTTCGAGGACTACCCCTTCTGGTTCACCTTCTTCACCGAACTGGGCTACCGGGTCCTCCTCTCGTCGCCCTCGTCACGGCGGCTCTACGAATCGGCCATGGACACGATCCCCTCCGACTCGGTCTGCTACCCGGCCAAACTCGTCCACGGCCACATCGCCGATCTCGTCACCCGGGGGATCCGCAAAATCTTCTACCCCTCCATCCCCCTCAACATCCCCGAGATCCCCTCGGCCGACAACCATTACAACTGTCCCGTCGTCATCTCCTACCCCGAGGTGATCGCCGCCAACATGGAGATCCTCGAAACGTCGGGAACGCGCTTCTATCACCCCTTCCTCCCCCTCGACTCCCCCCAGCGGATGGCGAGCCGGCTCCTGGAAGAACTGGCTCCGGAAGACCTGGGCCGAGGCGAGGTCGAAAGGGCTCTCGGCGCCGCCTACGCCGAACTGGCCCGCTTCAAGGCCGACACCCGCCGCGAAGGCGAGCGGGCCCTGGCCGAGATCGAAAGGCGGGGACTGCGGGGCATCGTCCTCGCCGGACGGCCCTACCACGTCGACGGAGAGATCCATCACGGCATCGCCGAAATGATCACCTCCCTGGGACAGGCCGTCCTCACCGAAGATTCCGTGGCCCACCTGGCCCGGGAGCGCACCCCTCTGCGCGTCGTCGACCAGTGGCTCTACCACAGCCGCCTCTACCGCGCTGCCGCCTGCGTCGCCTCCCGGGAAGACCTGGAGCTCGTCCAGATCACCTCCTTCGGCTGCGGCATCGACGCCATCACGACCGACCAGGTCCGGGAGATCCTCGGCGATCGGGGAAAGATCTACACCCTCCTCAAGGTCGACGAGATCAGCAACCTCGGCACGGCCCGCATCCGCATCCGCTCCCTCCTGGCCGCCCTGGAAGAGCGGGCCTCCCGGACCCCCGCCCCCATCCGGGCCGCCAAGGCGCTGGAGAAGCGGGCCAAAAAGATCCTCTTCACCCGCTCCATGAAGGAGAACTACACCCTCCTGGCCCCCCAGATGTCGCCCCTCCACTTCCAGTTCCTCCAGGCCGTCTTCGAAAAGAACGGCCACCCCATGGAAGTGCTCCATCACGTCGACGCCGCCACCATCGAGGAGGGCCTGAAAAGCGTCAACAACGACGCCTGCTACCCCAGCATCATCGTCGTCGGCCAGGTCCTCCAGGCCCTCAAGTCGGGGCGCTACGACCCCAACCGGACGGCCGTCGTCCTCGCCCAGACGGGCGGCTGCTGCCGGGCGACGAACTACGTCGCCCTCATGCGCAAGGCCCTGGCCGACTCGGGCTTCGACCGGGTCCCCGTCGTCGCCGTAGCCCTCTCGACGGCGCTGGAGCGCCATCCCGGCTTCAAGATCACCCTGCCGCTCCTCCGCGACGCCCTCAGGGGAACGCTGGCCGGAGACCTTCTCATGAACGTCCTCTACCGGGTCCGCCCCTACGAAGCGGTCCAAGGCTCGGCCGACGCCCTCTGCGCCCGCTGGTCCAGAAGCTGCATCGACCTGATCCGCAGCGGCGACGGCCGGGG